>CAJTNG010000001.1:0-31448 GCA_910577745.1 uncultured Anaeroplasmataceae bacterium
AGAAGCCCTTATAGGGGAGCGTAAAAACCGCACGTTAGACGTGCGGATTGTTATTTCTTAAAATTTGAGATGAATTCTTAAAATTTGAGATTGCAAAATAGTATGAAATCCTTCATAATAAAAGTAGAAGTAAATATTATAAAAGGGAGGTGCACAATATATGACAATAGGTGAAAAAATTTGTGATTTAAGAAGAGAAAAGAAAATGACTCAAAAAGATTTAGCAATGAAACTTAATGTAAGTGATAATGTAATATCTAGGTGGGAAAATGGAAAAAGTATACCAGATGCTGAAATGTTATTAAAGGTTGCAGAGGCATTTCAAATAACCATTCCAGAAATTTATCAATGCATAGAAAAAGTGGATATTAATAATGAAGAAAAATATTCAGAAGAGCAGGTTTGGTTTTATAAAAAATATACGGTAATTGCAATAAGTATGGCAATTGTTTCACCGATACTATTACTATTTATTAAATTGTTTGGTTCACTTGATAACTTGGAAGACAGGACTAGAAATATTTTAAATTCGATATTCTTTTTCATATCTTTAGGATTATTTCTTGTTTCTGTAGTAATGGAAATTGTTGTATTTTTAAAATTATTTTGCTTCAGCAAAACAAAATACTATCAGTTGCAATATAGAAAGGTTCTAATTCATTTTGGAATCAGCTATGTAATGAGTTTTCTTTTAAGTATAATAAGCAATTTATTAATAATATTTCTATAAATTTTTATTGCCCTTTTTAACTGCATCAAAATATAAAAGCCCAATCCAATACAGGATTGAGCTCTTTTTAAATGATTTCTTACATCTTTTTATTGAAATTTTTCAGTTTGGTTTTAACACACATTATATTTATTTTTGATATATTGATCAATTTCTTCAGCAACTTTCTTTGTTGCTGCGACGGCCTCTACAACAGTTCTTGCTCCAGATACGACATCCCCAGCGGCATAGACCCCTGGTCTTGTTGTAGCTCCTTTATCAGAGGTTTCAATTAATCCCCTGTGATTGGTATCAATTTGTTTCGTATTTTTAACTATATTCGTCTGAGCACCTTGTCCTATCGCAATAATCACAGAAGAACTTTGAATTTTATAAGGATGATCTGTATCATTTTTATATGTGATAGAACCATCTTCATTTTCAATTTTTAATACAGGTTCTACAATTATACCATCAGACTCAATTTTTATTGTATTTAGATAGTAATTCATTTTAGCACCATCCACTTCGGCAAGCATCAATTCTTCCTCTAAAGCAGTGACTTCTTCACGGCCGCGGAAGAAGATAATATCTACCTTTGCAGATGTTTTCCTTAAAATGGTTCTAGCAGCATCCATTGCCACATTACCTGCACCTATGATAACTACATGTTCTCCTAGGTTATTATAAGAATCTGGATTTTTTAAGAAGTCTATGGCAAAATGTACATTACCTAAGGTTTCTCCTGGAATTCTTAGACGATTTGGTTTCCAGACACCTGTTCCAATAAAGATGGCATCATACCCATCATCAAACATGTCATCTATAGTTACGGTTGGTCCAATTAAGGTGTTTGGCCTAAACTGTATTCCTAAGTCCTTCATTCGGTCCAATAATCGATCTAATAAAGATTTTGGGAGTCTAAATTCTGGAATACCATAACGTAATACACCACCAATTTTATCCTTTGAATCGATGATGGTTACTTCATATCCTTTCTGTGCCAATAGGATTGCTAAGGTTAATCCTGCAGGTCCAGCTCCAATAATCCCCACCAAATGTCCATTTTTTTGTTTTGGATGTAGTTTGGCTTTATCTAAAAAGAAAGTGGAAATATAATTTTCAACTTCAAAAAATTTGATTGGAGAGTTTTTATGATTTAAAACACAATGTCCCATACAATTTTTTTCATGGGGGCATATCAATGCGCATATCGCAGATAAAGGATTATTATCAAATAAGAGTTTCCCTGCCTCCTCCATATTCCCTTCTAAAAACATCTTTAGTATTGTGGGAATTTCTGTATGAACTGGACACCCTTCCTTACATAAAGGTTTTTTACATTTTAAACAGCGTTGAGCTTCTTGAATTATATCACTCATAC
Organism: uncultured Anaeroplasmataceae bacterium; assembly: GCA_910577745.1. GTDB lineage: Bacteria > Bacillota_I > Bacilli_A > Acholeplasmatales > Anaeroplasmataceae > Pelethenecus. The sequence continues at coordinate 2,094 of CAJTNG010000001.1, forward strand.
TTTCACCTCTTGCATGTATTATACCCTTTTTTTAAAAAAATGGAAAGCGTTTTATTTATTTTCATATGGGAAATGTGGTACAATGGTAGTATGAAGAAAAATGAGATTGTATTTAAAACAGACAAGGAAGATATTTTATCTGAATTTATAAAAACGAAGGTGCCGAAACGATTTTACAGATTTTTAAAATCTAGCCAAGCCTTGGTTCTTGTAAATGATCAGGAAGTGGAATGGTATAAGCATATAGAGAAAAATTCCATTGTAAAAATTATTTTTGAAACGAAGGAAAAGGAAGTGGTGTGGCCAAAAGCCAATAAATTCCCTCGTATTGTGTTTGAAAATGAGAATTATCTCATTGTGAATAAGGAATCAGGGCTTCTAACGATTCCTACCAAAGCTAATCCGCACAGTCTATATCAAGAACTAGTTTCATATCTAGGAGCACAAGAGATACATATTCTAAACCGCTTGGATAAAGAAACAAGTGGTCTTGTGGTAGTAGCTAAAAACAGATATGCTGCAGCACTGCTAGAACCTACACATGAGCATATAGTAAGGAAATATTTATGCTTGGTAGAGGGTGTAATCACAGAGGACGGGTTGATAGATAATTTTATTGTAAAAAAAGAGGATTCCAATCAAAGATATGTTCATACTATGGGACAAAGAGCTGTGAGTCATTATAAAGTAGTAGAGAACTATAAGGAGTCAACTTTATTAGAATTTACGTTGGAAACAGGTAGAACACATCAGATTCGTGTGCATACAAGTTATATGGGACATCCGATTTTAGGGGATACGCTTTATGGTGGAAAAGAAAACTCTGTGTTTTGTCTTACTAGTTATTTCGTGGAATTTACGGACCCTTTTACTAAGGAAAGAATACTATATAGAATAGAAAAGGAGTGGTAGAATGGATGAAGAAAACCAAAAGAAGAAGTATAAAATTGCTCGAATTACAATTCAAATCACGATTTTAGTTGTCTTATTGGGGTTAGCCATTTGGGGGACAATTCTACTTTATCCTATCTTTAGAAAAATGCAGGCGGATGAAACTTATCTTGAAACGATATTAGAAAAGGTAAGGTCTTATGGTGCATATAGCTGGCTCATCATTTTAGGCTTGCAAATTATTCAAACGGTGTTAGCCATTATCCCAGCAGGACCTATTGTCATCATTACGGGTATGCTTTATCATCCTGCATTAGCTGTTTTTATATGTTTGGTTGGTCAAACTTTAGGTGCTTTGGTGGTGATTGGTTTAGTAAAAGCATTTGGCTATAGTTTTTTAGCTTTATTCATTGATCCAGAACAACCAAAAAAATTTAAACTTTTACAAGATGGCAAACGATGTGGTGTGTTAATGTTTTCCTATCTTTTGATTCCTTTTTTGCCAAAAGATCCTATTGCTTTTATTGTTCCATTTACCAAAGTACAGGTCAAACATTTTATTTGGATAAGTTTTGTAGCTAGACTTCCCATGACTATTGTATCCGTTTTGTTTGGAAATTCTTTAGTTTCAGGAGATATGACTGGTGGAATAATCATCGCATCTTTAAGCTTTATCCTAGCTCTTCTGTGTTTTATTTTTAATAAAAAAATTGTTGCTTGGTTAGACAAAATCACTTCGAAAAAAACAAAAGAAATCCATGAATAATCTAAAATACATTTGCTCATACTATTTTTGAAAGGAAGAAAAAGTATGACAAATGTAAATTGTAATGTGAAAATGTGTGGATATAATGAGGATTCCAAATGCGCAAAAAAACGTATTGATATTGAAGGTTTGTTTGCAAAAAGTAAAATTGGAACTTTTTGTCAAAGTTTTAAAAATCCACATAATTCTGATATTTTGGTTTCAGAAATGGCAAAAGAAATGTCACCTGAAGCTTCTCCAGTTAAAGTAAAATGTAGTGCAAATTATTGTATTCATAATGAAAACAGTGAATGCATTGCTAAAGAAATTACAGTAGGTAATGAAAATGCGAACTATAGAAGCGAAACAGAATGTGACAGTTTTAAAGCTCGTTAATTAAACTTTTTAAATCAAAGTCAAAAAGTTCAGGATGGAATTGTACTCCATAAATAGGTAAATCCTTATGCTTGATGATTTCAATCTCATCATCTAAACTTTTTGCTAGAATGATTAAATCTTTTCCTAGAGTATGGATGCTTTGATGGTGAAAGGAATTGACTAAATAAGGTTTTTCGTTCCATAAAATGTAATGATTTTCATTTTTATGATGTAAGATATCTTGTTTTAAACTTCCTCCAAGAAAAACATTAATACTTTGGATACCTCTACAAATACCAAGTAGAGGTTTTTTATTTTTTAAAGCATATTCTATAATTTTTTTATCTAATTTGTCTATTTCTTCCAAAACATTGTGACAAGCATAATTCTCTTGGTTGTAATATTTTGGATCTATGTCATCTCCTCCAGGAAGCAGAAAACCATCAAAGGAATCTAAGTTTGTTTCTAGAGATATAAAATCATAGGATAAGTTGTATTTTTTTAAAAAATTTATATAGCTCAAGTGAATAAAATAATCTACATCATTTTTTCTTACAGCTATTCCAATTTTCATAGTATCACCTAAATAAGTATATTGATAAAATCATAGATTTATGAGATAATTCAATGAGGTGTAAGAAGATGTTAGAAGAAATCCATGAAAAATTTAAACTTTTGTCCAAAAGAAATATAGTAGAATATAATCAAAAATTAGTTCCAAATTGTAAAAAAGTTTATGGGGTAAGCATTCCTTTGCTTAGAAAATTAGCAAAAGAAATCATTTCTATGGATTATACACTGTTTTTAAAAGTATGTGATGGTTCCTCTTTTGAGTTACAACTTTTAGAAGGATATGTCATTGCAGGAGCTAAACTATCTGTCCAAGAACGATTGAACTACTTAGAAACCTATATTCCCAAGTTAGAAAATTGGGCAATGTGCGATGGGTTAGTTGCAAGTTTAAAATGCACAAAAAAGCATTCGCATGAAATGTTTTATTTGGTAGAACAATTTAAACATAGTAAGAAGGAATTTGAAGTTCGTTTTGTAGCTGTTTTTTTGATGAGTTATTATCTTAAAGATGATACAGTAGAACAAGCTGTGACAATCGTAGAAAACTTATACTTACATGCGTATTATGCAAAGATGGGAGTAGCATGGTTTATTGCAACTCTGATGGTGAAGTATCCTAAGTATGCCATTCAAATGATTCAAAATCCTAAAATGGATAAATGGACCATTCATAAGGCCATTTTAAAGATGAAAGAATCCTATAGAATTTCTAATATAGAGCTTAATCAATATTTGAATACTTTAAAACCGTCCATTTAATTTTATAAAAGTAATATTTTGTGAAAAAAGCAATAAATTGTAGTTTATACAAAATATTTTAAATTTATTTAAATATCGTTTCATTTTTTTCTAAAAAATGATATAATGGTTTTATATTTGAAAATAAGCAATAAAAAAGGAGAATTATATGGATAAGAAACTCGCAAAAAAAATAATTTTAGAATGTCTGACTACTGGTGGTGACTATGCAGAACTTTATGTAGAGGACACGACAAAAAACTCTATCCGAATGATGACAGATCAGATAGAAGATATAAGTGCAAGCCATTTATATGGGGCAGCGATACGTATTTTAAAAGATACATCAGAGGTATATGGTTATACAAATGATGTGAGTGAAGTAGGGCTAATGAAGCTTGCTCATGATTTGAGGACGGCTTTTCATGATAAGCAAATCATAAAAGATTTTGAATTTAAAGATTGTGATGTAAAACAAGATACAACCTTTCATGTTTTGTCCAAAGACATTCCAAATTCTAAAAAAATAGGATATTTAGAAACTTGTACAAAAACGATGAAAGCCTACAGTCCAAAAATTGTTCAAGCTATAGGTAGTTTTTCTGATGAAACACAAAATGTTCTTGTTGCGAATAGTAAGGGTGTATACAAGACAGATATAAGAAATCATCAAAGAATTGGTGCAGTGGCTGTTGCCAGTGATGGTAAAGATATGCAACAAGCTTCTAATTCTTATGGAGGTAATTTTGATATCAGCCATTTTGATGCTTTTGATTTCGTTCCTTTCGCAACAGAAATTGCAAAGGCAGCAGTAGAAACTTTAGATGCGGATGAAATGGTAGGTGGTGTCTACGATGTTGTCATTCATAATGCATTTGGTGGAGTGATTTTTCATGAAGCTTGTGGGCATTCTCTAGAGGCATCTAGTGTTTCTAAAGGAATGTCAGTGTTTAGTGGAAAACTAGGTGAAAAGATTGCTGCAGACTGTGTGACCGCCATAGATGATGGAACGATTCCTAATGAATGGGGAAGTTCAAATATGGATGATGAGGGAAATCCAACCCAAAAGAATGTCTTAATTGAAAAGGGCATTTTAAAAAGTTATATGGTGGATATGAAGAATGGTAGAAGAATGAATGCATTACCAACAGGTTCCACTAGACGTCAAAGTTATCGTTATTCTCCAACTTCAAGAATGACAAATACCTATATTGCGAATGGGGGAAGCACGATGGAGGAAATTATCGCAAATACTAAGTTTGGATTATTTGCTAAAACTATGGCAGGTGGGTCAGTGAGTCCTGCTACAGGAGAATATAATTTCTCTGTTGGAGAAGCATTTATGATAGAAGATGGAAAATTAACAAAGCGTGTTAAGGGAGCAACTCTGATTGGAAATGGTAAAGATACATTATTGAAAATAGATATGGTTGCGAATAATCAATCTTTTGGATATGGGATGTGTGGGGCATCCTCAGGAAGTATTCCGGCATGTGTCGGCCAACCTACAATTCGAGTGAAAAATATGACTGTTGGTGGCAATGGAGGTAACAAATAATGAATTTTGAAACATTAAAAGTAAAAGCTTTAGAAGCAGGAATCACAGAAATAGAGGTGTATACTGCGAAAAAACATGGAATAGAGATAAGTTCCTTTAATGGTATAATTGAAAATAATACATCTTTTACTACGAATGTTATGGCCATCCGTGGTGTATATAACCATCAAATTGTAACGATTTATGAAGAAAATTGTAATGATGATATGATTCCTTCCATCATAGAAAGAATTAAAGATAATTGTCAAATCAAGAATTTAAAGGATCCATTTTTCATCTATCCTGGAGATGAAAATTATCCAACGTTAGAAGACAAAGCATGTGATTTTGACGAGTATACTTTGGATGATAAAGCCTCTTTGTGTCTTAAATTAACGAAATTAATGGAAGAACAAAGTAAGTTTGTTACAAAGACAGAGATTTCTTATTCTGAAACAGAAAATATAACTACCATTGAAAATTCTAATGGGTTACATGTGAGTAGAAATTCCAGATATGCCTATCTTGTAGCGGAAGTTGTTGCAGAAAAGGATGGAGAAACCAAAACAGGTTTTGATTATATTCGATTAAATCAAATGAAAGATGTTGATTTAGAAAGTCTTGCTCAGTCTACCGTTTTGGCAGCAATAGACGGATTTGGTGCTGAAAGTATTGCATCAGGATCTTACCCTGTTGTTCTAGATAAAAAGGTGGTTAGCAACCTTCTTGCTGCATTTTCCAATATATTTTCTGCAGAAGCAGTATTAAAAAATATGTCTTTTTTAAAGGATAAATTGAATCAGAAAATTTTTGGTGAAAATATAACATTAATTGATGATCCATTATTTTTAGAAGCTCCAAGCCAAAATTCTTTTGATGATGAAGGTGTTGCAAGTGTCACCAAAGCAGTTGTAGAGAATGGAGAACTTAAAACTTATCTTCATAATCTTAAGACTGCCGCAATGATGAAAACGAAATCTACTGGAAATGGATATAAAAGTGGAGTGCAATCTAGTGTGGGAGTTTCCCCATCCAATTTATATTTAAAGGCAGGAGACACATCGTTAGAAGAAATGTTTTCTAAAATTGAACATGGTATATATGTCACCAGTGTACAAGGTCTTCATGCGGGCTTAAATCCAATTAGTGGTTCTTTTAATCTTCAGTCTAGTGGCTTTTTAATTGAGCATGGTAAAAAAGGAAAGCCTGTAACTTTAATTATAATATCTGGAACTTTGCAGGAAATGTTAAATCAGGTAAGTTATGTTGGAAATGATTTTGAGTTTAAAAGAGAAGTGGGAGCGCCTAGTTTAGCTATCAAATCTATGGCGGTATCTGGCAAATAGTATGAAAATATTAAAGGTTAGATCCTGCTTTAGTTATATAGGAAATTTTGCAGATTTTCTGATTTCTAATGAGCAAAGAATTAAAAATTTAATGATGGAATATGAGATACAGACTAAAGTTGAACAGTTATCAGATGGCAGAGAATTGAAAAATTTATTATTTTCTAAACAAAATATTTCTGTAAGATTTTTAGCATCTAGATTAGATTTTACTTTTAATTTTCCAAATCCAGATGTCTCTGAACAAGCCGTTTTTTCTTCGGCACTTGAATATTTTGAACTTTTTAGTGAAATTTTTCCAGATATCTTCGGAAGCAGAATTGCTATTGTACAACAGGGGTTTATTTTAAATGAAAACCAAGAAGCGATAGAGGAATTTACTTCTAAAATGGGCTTTACTGCAGCCTTTGGGAATTGTAATGAATTGGCTTTTAAAATTAATGCCCCAAAAGAAAGATTTGAAACCTTGAATACTGTACTAGATGTTCAAATGGGTGAGGCAAAGCATAATAAATCTTTAGAAAAAATGAAAGTTTTATTAATTAATATTGATGTGAATACGTTAATTACGAATAGTATGCCTAGATTTAATCCTAAAAATTTTGCGAAGGATTTTAATGATCTGCAAGAGGAAGTAACGCTAAGACATCAAGCAATAGAGGCTTTTTAATATAAAAGAGATTTGAATTTCAAATCTCTTTTTCTCTTCATTTTTTATCTTAAGACAAAAGAGGAAATAAAAATAATAGGATACAAATTTCCCATTTTATGGTATAATAAAAAAGTAAAAATAATAATTTTGAAAGGATTTATTAATTTATGAAAGAATTTATTATTGAAACAAGTGCTAGACATGTACATGTAACAAAAGAAACATTAGAAAAGTTATTTGGCGCAGGAGCAACACTTGAAGTTAAAAAGATGTTATCTCAACCAGGTCAATTTGCTTCTAATCAAAAAGTAAAGGTTGTAGGACCTAAAGGGGAATTGAATTGCTCTATTTTAGGACCTGAAAGAAAAGAAGATCAAGTAGAAGTATCTTTATCTGATGCTAGAACATTAGGTATATCTGCTCCTATAAGAGAATCAGGAGATGTGACTGGTTCAGCTCCATGCAAGCTTGTAGGTCCTGCAGGAGAGGTAGAACTTTCTCAAGGAGTTATTGTTGCTAAAAGACATGTACATATGACTCCAACAGATGCTGAAGAATTTGGTGTGAAAAATGGACAGATTGTCAATGTTAAGGTAACCAGTGAAACAGGAAGGTCTTTAATTTTTGGGGATACAGTGATTCGTGTTTCTTCAACCTATGCTTTAGCTATGCATGTGGATACAGATGAATCTAATGCAGGCGCATTAGCTGGTCAAGTATTTGGAACAATTGTAAAGTAAAATAAATATAAGAAAAAGGGTATGGTTTATTGGATACCCTTTTATTTTTCAGAGGTGTGAGATATGTTTTATACTATAGTTGCTATCATTATAGGTCTATTAATTTTTATAAATTCTATTTTTTTGTGTATTAAAAAAGAGAAGATTGTAGTTTTAATTTATGATATTTTTTGTGGTATTGGCCTTGTGACATCAGGAATAGGTGGCTTTTTTATTCCTAAAGATATGGAATATATTACAATTTTGTTATTGCTATGTTTCAGTTTGGCCTATCTTATTTTTAATTTTATTTTACTAAAAAAGAGAAAGAAGACCCAAACTACTGAACAAAATTCTTGAAAATAAGAATTTAGAATAGGGAAATTGTTCTAAAATATATAAAATTTGTAAATGAATAGAGATGCCTAAGAAACCCATAGCCATTAATGCAATGCATGGGTTTTTTGTTATTTCTAACCCACCTAAAATCTCTAAAAAGGGATAAAATATAATATCTCCTTTAAATAAAACAGTTATTAATACACGGAAGATAACTAATATACCTAAAATATGAATTAATATATCTATATTCTTTTTGACAGAATTGAAAAAGGCTTCTAAATAATTCTTTTGATAAGACGAAGATGCTTCCACATTGTCTTTTTCTTTTTTATTCCATACCTGCATCCAAAGAATAGATAATAGAATAAGGAAAAAATAATAAGCTACTATGGAGATTTGAAGTCTTGAACAAATCATTAAAGTGTATGGAAAGGATAAAGTAGAAAACCCACAAATTAAATTTTGGTATTCTTTTTTGGAGATTTCGTGATTCTCATAACTAGAATGAATCAGTTTTGTAGAAGCTGGCGCGCCGCATAGAAGACTTATTAAAATTAAGAACGTACTTTTTTTATATTGAATATGAAAAATAAGCCGAAACGGCTTATATAACAAGGTGCATATTTTATTGGTCAGAGGCATATAGGCAATCATATCTAAAATGACAAAGTTAGGATACATCGTAGGAACTAATACTGAAAACCATAGATAGGATGCATTTACTACTTCTCTAGAGACCACATTGGGATTTGTCATTAATAAATACAGAACAAATAAAAGAATTATAGTCATAGTATCACAATAAAATATATTGCGTATATCTGTAAATCATTCCATAAAGAATAAAACTACATACAAACGTATGTAGCTTTATCATGAGTAAATTGGGCAATTCTTAAAAAACATTGGGAAAAATTTTTCAAGAACTACTTATATTATACTCACAATCCACTATAATTTCAAGATGTTTTATAAAAAAAATCAAAGATAGAGGGAAGAAAATATTATAAGTCCATGATTTTGTTATACTTAAGCAAATTTAAATATTTTTACAATTGTTTTATTGATTTTTGTATTACAAAGCAGTGTAGTAGCCCCATAAAAAGCATAAATTTTTAGAATTTTGTCAAAAATAGGTAAGAGAAAAGAGAGTAATAAAATGAAAAAGATTTTAATTAAAAATGGAAATGTCATTTTTGAAAATAGAATAGAACGAGCAGATATTTTAGTAGAAAATGATAAAATCATTAAAATAGGGAGTATAGAAGAAGAATGTGAAAGTATAGATGCCAAAGGCTTATATGTTTGTCCTGGATTTATTGATATTCATACTCATGGAGGAAATGGATTTGACTATATGGCAGGAACATTAGAAGCTTTTGTAGCCGCTACTACGCTTCATTTACAGCATGGAGCTACCTCTATAGTTCCAACAACTGTAGCTGCGGATACAGAGTATACAATAGAATTTTTGCACAGGTTTGACCAATTTAAGGATGATGCAAAAATACCTGTACGTTTATTAGGGGTACATTTGGAAGGACCTTATTTAGCGTTAGAACAAAAAGGAGCAATTCCAGCGCAATATATTAAAAATCCTCAAAAAGAAGAATATTTAAAGATATTAAATTCTTCTCCAAATATTCTTCGTTGGACCATAGCACCTGAATTAGAAGGTGCTTATGGTCTTGGAGATGAGCTTCAGAGGAGAGGAATTAACGCATCAATTGGACACTCAAATGCGGAGGACTTTCATGTTCATGAAGCTGTTCAGCATGGGTATCGTTCTGTGACCCATATGTATTCTATGACATCTAGTATTGTTTGTAAAAACTGTTACCGGCATCCAGGGATCAATGAAGCAGCTTATTTAGAGGCTATAGCAGATGGACATCATTTACCAGCAACATTATTAAAATTGATGATAAAAAATAAAGGCTTTGACAAAATTATCCTTGTCACAGATTCTATGAGTGCTGCAGGTTTTGGAGATGGATTATTATATTTAGGTAATCCGGAAGATCATCATCAAGTCCTTATAAAAGATGGTGTGGGCTTTATGCCAGATATGTCAAGTTTTGCTGGTTCAGTTGCATGCACAGATCAGCTGATAAGAACAATGCTTAATATAGATGTTCCTTTATATGAAGCAGTGAAAATGGTAAGTTTGAATCCAGCTCGTTTATTACATTTGGATAAGGAACTTGGTTCCATTTCAGAAAATAAGAAAGCGGATATACTACTATTTGATGAGAAGATTGATATGAAATATGTATTTGTCGATGGTGATTTAAAATATAAAAAATAATAAATTTGTATAAAAGTGAGTAGAAATTCTATTCACTTTTTTATTGATAAGATATACTTCTAAAAATAAAAACAAAGATATAGTTTTCTTTTTCTCTAAGAATATGCCTAATCATACAATTTCTGGATTTTACTATATATTTTTTTATCCATATTTGTTATTATAATTATATAAAGTTTAAAAGATTTTAGTTAATTAAAAGTTCTCAGTATTTGGTATAACAAGCATGTATTACTTTAGTAAAAAAAGAGTCAAATAGAATTCCCAACTTGCAGTACATATTTGTAATTAAATCAATATAGAAAGGATAATTAAGTCATGAAAGATGTAACAAAAACAAATTTTAAGAATATATAAATTTATTTCTTCACACATAAGGAAACAAGTTGGTAGAAAGTGTACTTTTGTGGTAAATAAAAATAATAAAGCATATATTAAAGATATTGAATAACTATTGTGAATCAAAAAATAAATATAGAAATTATATAATCACGAATGAAGGAATAGCAATTATCCACATTTCAATTTCTCTTTTTGTTTGTAACTTGAAGAAGACAAAGCTGTCTTAGCCCTTGTGGAGATGCAGGGTTTAGGCTGACCTGTCAAGTGTCTGCTATAATCACCATAGTAAATAGGATTTAATGAACCCTTTAAGATAAATCTTTATAAAGATTTTCCATTCAATTTGGTTCCCGTCATTCCTAAACCTAGTTTGTCATCTATGTTAAGCAGAAGGAACAACCAAAGAGAAAAAGAATTAAATCAAAACAAACAGAAAAGACCTTGAATAAGGACTATTAAACTTGTCCCACATTCAAGGTCTTTTATTATTTTTATTTAAGATAAAAAAATGGCGATTTGGACAGGATTCGAACCTGCGGCCTACGGCTTATAAGTAAAGAGAATCGCTTTAAATATCTTTTAAAAATAACTTCTATAACTTTTATATCTTTTAATATCTTGTATAAATTTCCCGCGAAAAATATCGCACGGTTTTTCCCTACACAAACCTGCACTAACTCTAAAAATTCATAAAATAAAATTTAATGCTTAAAAATTTTTTTAAAAAAACAAAAGTTCAAATAAATGTATCTTATAATTAATGGAGAAGTGTTAGACAATTATAGTATAAATCATTTTGAAAACATATTAAACATACTATAAATTTCAATCAAGAAGAACATTAAATCATTTTATAGAGAAAGTGATTTTGATTGGAAAAACCTTGAATATTTAGATTGAATTTGACACTATTTGTATGAAGATAAAGAAAAAATTGGCACTATATTGACAAAAGTGCCAATTTTTGCTATAATGTAAAAAAGAAAATCATATAAGGGAGGAGGATACTATGTGGCTTATAGAAGTTGCTAAATTATCTTGCAATGTAATAGGGACTTATTTAAATTATATAAAAAAATACGACAAGGATATTATTTATATTAATGTTAACAAAAAGTTTTTAGGTGAGGATGAGCGTGTTTTAGAACGTGAAATTGGTAAAGGTGGAAAACATAGAGTTAAAATCCAAACCGCAAATGATAAACATATGAAATTACATTTACTAAGAATGAAGTATGTTTGGAAAAGAATTAATTGGAGCCAAAAATATTCTAAAACATTATATTATACAGGATGTGTGAGTGTTCCTTTTTCGGTGTTTGATGGATATATGGCTAGTGATAGGAGCACTGTTAGTTTTCTTGAAAATGATAAATCAAATAATAAGAGATATTTGCTAACTACTAATTTTGAATTGGGTTTTTCTGAAATGAACTATGATGTTGAAGAATCTGCAGAGGATATCAATGTTTTCATTTATGGCTATTCAAAAGAGCCGTGCTTGGACAAATTGCCTTGTAGAAAAAGTGTAATCTTGGAATTCAAATTGAAACAAAATGATTTAGTAACGAATGAATATTTAAATAAGGTTTATGGGGAATGTATTGAATTGTTTGATTACTTGGACTCTAAAAATGTTAAAAATATACATTTATATGTTGCTGCTAGACAATCAGTAGCATTTACAGTCGGACAAGCTATTCAGAAACACCATCCAAAAGTATATTGTTATGAATATGAGAATGGAAGTTATACTTGGAAAATAGATATTAAAGAAGGGAAGATAATAAAATGAGTACTTTAGAAAATTTATTTAAGGATTATAATGATGAAATAATGTTGCATGATAGTGACTATGAAATCATGCGAGAGAAAAGAGATTTAATTATAGAGGAAATTCGTGATAATTTAGATGATTTGACATTTTCTGTTATAAACTTAGGAAGCTATAAATTAAAGACAGGTGTTAAATATAAAGATAAAGATTACGATATAGATTGTGGAATAAGATTAAATATTAGTAAATCTGATCTACAAGATTATGATGCAAATAAATGTAAAAGAGCGGTTTATAATGCGATTTCTAATTACAGAGATAAAAAATTTAAAACAAAATGTTTAACAGCAATATACCAAAAAGATGGAGATCCTAATTACCACATTGATTTTCCTGTTTTTGCTTATGATAGTGAAATTTCAAAATATTATTTAGCGGATGGTAAACAAGATAATGTGGAATGGGTTGAATCAAAACCAGAAGATTTAATCAATTATCTATATTCATCTGACACAAATTATAAAAGAATTGTTAGACTGCTAAAAAAATGGAATAACAAAGCATTTGCCAATAAGCCTAATTATGCAAAAGCACCTAGTGTTGCACTTACAATTGAAGCAAAGCAGTGGTTTGAAGGAAATGTATATAATAATGATTTGGATACATTGATTGCAATAGCTAATAGATTAAGAAATCTTGTTTCTTTTGATGAAACTAGTATTTATAAACAAAATCCATACTCTTATGATAATCTTTATTATAAGATGGATTCTGATGAGAAATATGTTAAGAGTTTTCTTGAAGAAGTTGACAAGTTCTACAATACATTAATAGATGCAAAAAATATTAAAAATAAAAGTTTATATGAATGCTGTAATAAATTAAGAAAAGTATTCCCTGATTTTCCAGAACCAGAGAAAGAAGAGAGCAAGGATTCTTTCTCTAGAAGTGCAAAGTATGCCTGATTATAAGAAAATATTGGAAGACATAGAGGATTTAAAAGAAATCAAAGAGGTTACTGAAAGCAAATTATATAAAGGTTTTTCTTTTAAGTTTTTATGCACATTTGATTATTTAGGAAATACATTTGAATTGTTTATTCCACAAACATTTCCTATTAAACTTCCCAAGATAACAGCAATATCAAAAATAATACATTCCCATATTTCATATGAAGGAATAGTTTGTTTACCTAATCAAGAAGATATCGACTATGATTTGAGTGATTTCAAAGGTGCATTAATTAAAACGATGAATTCTTTTAAAAACTTGTTTTCAAATTCAGAAGATACTGAATTGAAAGAAATTGAGTTTGAATTTAATGATTATCTTCCATATTACTCTAATTATAGTGAAAAGAAGTGCTATTTATGTTCTTCCAATGTAAAAGATAAAGGTCAATTTGTTATTGAAGAAGATAAAATATTAATAGGAATTGATTCCATACTTTATAAAAATTATATCCAAAAATCTGAGAAATCAAATACTCGTTTGAATTTTACTTACTTGGAATTAAGCAGGTTGCCGAAAATTTCATACGAATTAAAGCCTAAAGAGATATATGATTGCTTAACTGAAGCTTCTCTTGAGAAAATAAAAAAACTTAAAAAAAATGTAGTAACATATTTTCTTTTGGCATATAGATTAGATAATGGAATTTATAATTATATTTTCATAAAAACAATTGCTAGTTTAGGAAAAGACAATAATCCTTTTTTAACAAAAGATTCAAAACTTACGATATTTGCTGTTCGTGACATTTCTTTTAATTTTTTAAGAACTAGAGGTGGCAGTCAGCAAATTGACGATAAGGTTCTAGTGGTAGGATGTGGATCTGTAGGAAGTGAAGTTGTTGATATATTGGCAAGTTCAGGTTTTATGAATATTACGATAGTAGATAAAGATACCCTTAAATATGAAAATACATTTAGAAATTCTACTGCTTTTATCTATTTAAATAAGTTGAAAGAGCCTTATAAGATAAGTGCTATAAAAGGATTTGTTGAGGCAAAGTATCCTGATGTAAATATAGCTATGTATGCAGAAGATATAGTGGATTTACTATATTCAGAAAAAGTTTCTTTAGAGTTATTTAAATATATTATTGTTTGCACAGGGAATAATGTGCTTCAAAGATTTATTAACAATCACATTTATGAAAAAAATATAAAAACAAAACTTTTATTTGGATGGCTTGAACCATATGGAATTGCTGAACATATTTTGACAGTGGATTCCTCTAAATGTGGTTGCTATAATTGCCTTTGCAAATCAAAAAATAATATTCATTTTGCACCTGAAAATATAGATTTCAAAATAAGAAATAATGTTTGTTCAGGTAGCTATACTCCTTATGGAAGAATATCTACTATAAGGCTTGCTACAGCAATTTCAGAGCTAGTATTAAACGACTACAATAATCATCATTTCAAAAATCAACATATAGTAAAAAAAAGTAATTTCGATATATATTTTAAAAAAGGATATAGTCTAACTGAATATGCTAATTATACGGAAGAGCAATTGGATCAAATGTCTAGTGATTTTATATTTGAAGGATGCGATATTTGTGGAAAATATAGTTTTGACGAGTAAAAAAATTTCAATAGTAATTGAAGGAACGGTATTGGAAAAACTATTAGCAAGTATTAAGAATAAATCATTAGAAACTGGTGGCATACTATATGGTTTTAAGATTAAAGAGACTAATGAATATATTTTAACTGGAATAACAGAACAGCAAAAGTTAGATCAAGTAACATGTTGTAGTTATAATAGATTGGATCCTAATCATTTGAAAATAGTAAACAATCTTTGGAAAGAAGATAAGGCAATAATGTATTTAGGGGATTGGCATTATCATCCAGTAGATTTCATCATTCCATCACGGACAGATTATCAAACATTTAATAGAAATACAAAAGAAAGTAAGACGGATTCCAATTTTCTATTTTATATAATAGTTGGAAAACAAGAAATTAAATTAATTATATATAAGAAAAAAAGAGAAAAACTACTTGATATACAAAAGATTTCTTGGAATAAAATGAATTAAGAGTCGTAAAAAATCCTGCATAGAATATCCCGCACAATCCCGCTTGAACCAAATTGTTGTAAAGTTAGTCTTGAGGATTCTTTTTGGGCTCTTTAACTTTTTAGGGGGTTAAGGGGGAAAAGGGTATTTACCAAATTAGGGGGTACCCTATTTACCAAATCGTGGGGTAGCACATAAAATACGATGAAAAGTCGGTTCAAACTGAACCGGCTTTTTTGACGAACTAACATAGACTTGTTACTTTGATTTTTTGTATTTACCTCTAGGATTTCCAACCCTTTTATAACTATTTTTGTTGTTATAACCAATAATTGGTTCATTCTTGTTAAGAGAATACATTAGCCTGTTTCTAAATCTTTCAAAATTAGAATATCCACAGGCGTTTTTAAGTAGAATTTTCACTCTTGAATTTAAGGATTCAATAGGTCCATTAGATAGGCGTTTATTATAGACAATTAAAAACATTTTTTAAAAGTCATTTTGAAATCTTTTAATTGATTTAACATAGATATTTCAGTTTCTATGTCAGCTTTATGTCCTTCAAAACAGAATGGATTATTTTCCATAAAGGTTTTATCACATTCTATACATATCATACGTCTATTGTGGAAGAAAATGCTGCATTCTACATCAATAAAGACAGAGTGTTTTAATTCTTTTATTCTATATTCTTTTAACTTACTTTTAGAGCCACAATATGGACATTTTAAATCTCTCTTGTTCAAGTAGATATGAAGTTTTATCTCATTACTCAAACTATCCTCTAAATAAGATTTTACTATATCTATATCATACCCTTTTAAATTTAGAATTTTTATGATATCATTAATCATAGATAGCTCCTTTCTTGAATTTTAGTTCGTCACTAATATTTTATCAAAGAGCTATCCTTTTTTGTAAATAAAAATAAGTGAGGCTTTAAAATATTTCTTTACCCCACGATTTGGTAAAGCTCATTTAAAACCCCACAAAAAGTTATATTACTTCTTTTTGTTTTTATTTCAAAATTTGTAGAAGTTTAATTTTTAATATAATAAAATAATTAAAAACATTACAAAATTTTGTATTGGAGGAGATAATATGGTTCCTGAGAAAATATTTGAAATATTGAAGGTTTTTACTACTAATGATTATAAATCTATTTTAATAGATGGTGTATGATGTTGTGAAATTACTGTTATTATTTATATCTTTAAGAAGTTTAGGAGATTATATTCAAAATCATGCTCATATTTTTGAACAAGCTTACTAATATACTATGATACATTTTGCTCAAGTAAAAATTGGAAAGTGAGTAATATAATTTTGATTAGAAATTGATTTTAATACAATTATTGTGGAGATAAGGGGAAAACTATAATATGAATGGCGAAAAAATTCAATGTTTAAATGCATATATTAACCAGCAAGGAAATGTTAAATATCAAGGACCTAAGTTTTTGTATAAATATAGACCATTTGACAAATTTACTTATGATATGTTAAAAAAAATAATTATTTATATCTATGCCCTGTAGAAAAGCTAGACGATAAAACAGAATGTAATGCAGAATTAGATTTTAATAGATTAATGGATTTAGAAACTACTAATTTGAAAAATGAATGTGTTGAGCAAATCATTCAAAACTACACCCTTAATAAAGATATATTGACTGTTTTTTATAATGATGAAAGAGAAACAAATGTAATTCTGCAAATAGTCGCAACTTTTATTAACCAAATGATTTTTGCTATGAGTAATGGACAAATAGAAACTGATAAAACACAATATTTAAGATTGTATTTAACTAAAAACAAAAAGTGGGAATATCAAAGGGAATGGAGATTAATAGGGGAAGCAGAAGAAAAACCTATTGCACCAAAAATAATAGCAATCTACTTAGGTAAAAATGTTTCTCAAGAAAATAAGATTAATGATAGAATATTGCAAGAAAATGGATATTAAGTTAATAGAAAGAAACTAAATTGAACTAACAATTGAAAGGATTATGAATAAAATGGTTGGAAAAGATATTAAGATAAATGATTATCCAAATGATGTTTTTAAAGTAGTTGGAAAGATTATAATGTATTCTCAAGAATGGGAACAAGAGTATAAGAAACTTGCTACTATACTTCACATCCCAATCAAAAAAATTGATGTGGCTTCACTGAATACTTTAAATAAAGCATTAAAAAAAGAAAATTATCTTAGTATAAAACAATATAGTGAAAGACTAATATATTTTACATTTAAAATACTAATGAAATATTAATAGTTTAAGTTAAACGTTTTCATAGAAAAAAATGAAAAAATGGTAGAAATAAAAAATTAATGCTAGTATAATGTAAGCGTAAAAGAAGTTAAATTGTAGTAAAAAGTAAATATTATTTGGATTTTAACTATACTTTAGATAAATAAGAATAGTTATTTTTTTTAGAGTAAATTTGTATTGTTCATTTTGAAAGGGGAGATATAGTGATGAGTATCAGTAATGATGGGATTAACATAAGAGAATGTATTTTGGCAGATCCTATATTAAGTAATAAATATAAGATAGTGCCTTCAAAAAATTTAACATCAATTTCTGTAGTAGTTAAAGCAAAAGGTGTACATGAAGAATTCTTTAGAGTTGAAAGTATTAGTGATGCTCCTCCAAAAGGCACCTGTATACCTTTAGAGGAATTGAAAAATGGAGATATAAATATTTATCATTATAATGGAGAGTTTTATTATTGTTTAGGAGGACGAGGGTACAGGTATAAAATGCCTAAATTTTGTCAAGGTGGAGAATTCTATAAACAAATAATTGATAAAATTTTAGAGTTAGATAGTAATGCGGATTTTCAAAGAAATGCAGTCAAGATATCAAATGTAGCTGAATATTTAGAAGCTATATCAAAATATGGAAAAAAAGCTCAGTTTTTCAGGGGAATATCAAGGGAAACTTTCACACTAATTCCAACAATATATAGACAAGAGGAATATGCAGAAAATGAATTCCGTATGTATCGTGAGTTTAAGAATGCTTTTATTAATGAACTAGATAATAAAACTCATATAGAATGTTTGACAATTATGCAACATTATGGTCTACCAACAAGATTGCTAGATATTACAACAAATCCATTAGTAGCATTATTTATGGTTTGTAATCAAGTTTTTAATGATCCAAAACTAGATGATTATATGGGCGAGGTTATTTTATTTGATGACCCTAAAATAAAATATGCTGATAGTCATAAAGTTGAAGTTTTAGCAGCTTTACCTTTATTAAGTAAAAAAGAAAAGGACTTATTACTTTATGAATTGAAAGATAAAACTGAGAAGATTATATTAAATCAATTAAGTTCTGATGCACAAATGGTTATAGAAAAATTAGAGTGGGAAATACAGCGTGATAATCCCTCATTTACTTTTAATTTTGATGATTTATCCTTTCTAAAGCAAGCTTTTATTGTAAAGGTTGGAATGATTACTAACCGCATTATTGTTCAAAATGGTGCCTTTATTATTCTTGGAGTTGACAAAGATTATATAGAAAAAAATATGAGAAATATCAAATTTAGAATTTTAATTACAAATAAAAAAAAGATAAGAGAGGAATTAAAAATGCTTGGTTTTTCAGATAAGACTATGATACCAGAGATGGAATATTTATCTAAATTTTTACGAGAAGAGTATGGAAAGAAGGTATAATTGGAAATGAAGAATAGGATTATAGTTGCATATATAGACCCTGATCTTCCATTTGCTAAAGAAATTAAAGAAGCGTTAAAGTGGATTAAATTAAAGGGAATACTAGGGCAGGTTCAAGTAAAAATTAAGTTTAATCGTCCTAAAGTTGAGATTATTGAAAAGAATAATCGGTTTACCAAACCATTATCTAAATATGTTCGTATGGTTATCACAAATGTATTATCTCCATATCATTATATTGAGGTTAATGAAAATAATTTAGAAAAAAATTTAGTAAATTATAGTAAAACTTCTCATGTTGTTTTAGTTGTTTCAGGAGAACTGGAAGAAGACGATTTTATGTTTGATCTTAATTTGGAAAATTGTTCAAGTAAAGAGAAAATTATTGAAGCAGTAAAACTTGTATATGAAGATTTACTTTTATTCGTTCATTTCGGTCTTCACTACTTCTACAATAATACTATTGAAAAAAGAAGATTTAACGATGTAAAGAAAGAATTTTGCCAAGAGAAAAATTATATTGAGAAGGATTATGAATATGATTATGTAAATCTAAGTACACTAGCGAGATTGCAAAATAAAGATGCTAAAGAACTATGGCAAGAATTTGTGCAGTGGCATCATAAAAAAAACTATACTGTAGATGAAGATAAGCTAGCTAAAGATACAATTGAAAGGTATTTACATGTTGATAAGAACCCAATTAGTTTTAAAAGACTTAAAAATGCTATACATGAGGCCAGAGAAAAATATCCTAATGAACAATTATTCTTAGTACGAACAAACCATAAACCTCAAAAGAAGGCAACAAAAGAAAAAGTAATTAAATGGTTGAGGTTAAAGAATAATGTTTGGTTTAAAGGAGCATTTCGAATCTTACCATACTCTCAAATGACTAAAATTATGGGATCTAGTAAGAATTTACTTATTATTGTTTCAGTATGTTAAGATATATATCCATCAGGTTAGAGATTTCTAATTTGATGGGTTTTCTTTTTATTATAACAATTACCTAATATGATATTAGTTATAGATGTAATCTTAAATCAATTAATTTAAAAAACAGATTTTTTTAAAATTGTGTATTTCTAATTTGATAACCGAATTAATACAAATTAAAATGAAAGGAAAAAATGTGATAAAAGAGGATAGTGTTGCGAATGAATTTTTTATTTCGCTTCATGAAAATCAAAAATTTAATAATGAATTTGTAAAAAAATATAAAAATATGGAAAAAATTTCCAAAAAATACAAATTCGTCAAATAAATATACTTGATAAAAGCAACATAGAAAAATGCCAAATTAACATTGACATTTTTTTTTGTCAAACTTGAAAAAAGTCAAAAAAACATTGTCGAACGGCTATTGTTTGAGTATAATTATTATGGTATATTGTTGGTCAAGGAGGTGGAAAAATGAAGAAACTTGTCGTAGGATTCTTGTTTGTTGCTTTATTATCCTTTTCATTATTCCAGAAACCAGCAAAAATTGGGAACCGAGCTACAGATGGAGACATTTGGTTTGAGTTTGTAATTGCTTTTTCGGGTAAATGACATTAGCGTTAATCAGTAGTAGTAAAAAGAAATTTTAGAGAAGCTAAAACCCTAAAATTTCTTTTTTTTTTCATTTTTAATAATTTTTAGTTGTGGAAAATAGATATCTTGCAGATTAAAAAATTATAAGGACAAGTTTGTACATGATTTTGAAACTTCATAACAGACAGGCGGATAAGTGCACTTTCCTTATATGTGAGATTACTTTTTATATTAAGAGTAAGAAGGTAATCGTTAAAATAGGGAGTTGTGGTATCTAGATCTTCCTTGCTTCCTATAAAATAGGGAGGCAAAAAATGTTGAAAATAGTTGAACTGATTATCGAATACAAAGAAACTAGAAGCGAAAAATCTGCAAGTGAAATTATTAACATAATACTACCTATGATCAATAATAAGATTAAAAATATTAGATTGGATTATAGGGAAGATGTTATACAAGAACTAAAGATGAATTTGTTTTCCATAATTGAGATAGCAGTTTTTAAAGGTATAGATTTCCCTAATGAACTTTTTACTTTAAATAATTTAAAATACCTTCAAAAAGAAAATTTTTCCTCTCAAGCACTTATAAAAATATTTAATAATAAATACATTAAAAATTTTATAGATGAAACAGGCATAGATTTTTTAGAGAAAGTATTTTTAAATAATGAATTTTATGAGAGTTTTATCAAAACTTTTATCAAATTTAACTTTAGAAATCAATTTTTCTATTTATTAGAAAAGCGATTTGATACAGTCATTGCAGGATTTTACAGAAAGAATGCTGATTATTTTTCTAAAGAACAAGTTATTTTAAATAGAGAAACGGATGAAGGAGATGAATATATTGATCTCATTCCAGATTCTACACAAAATAAGATTAGTTTTGAAAAATTAGGAATTGCAAAGAAAGATATTGAATTCCTAAATTTATTTATAGATGGAGACAAAGTGTATTCTCAAACTGAAGTTGCTAAAAGACTTGGCACTTCTCAGCAGTATATTTCTAAAAGAATTAGAGAAATTCGAGATAAATATAAACATCTTTTCTAAAAAAAATAAAATTTTGGTTGTAGAAAATGAAAAACCTGCAGATTAGATAGGTGTGTTAAAATCGAAATCCAAATAAAATCTTCAAACGAAATTAAAAAATATATTATAAGAATATATAAAATTAAATAAAGCAAATGGAATTAAAGAGATTGGTGTTTCGATAGGGAACACCATTTTTTATTTTTTAGAGAGGTATTGAAAAAAGTGAGATTCGTTTTCTCTGTTTTATTTTTCAAATTTTTATTAAAATGCAATTGGAAGATTATATTGAAATGATTAACTATTTATTAAAAAATAAAAATAAATGCCATCAAGAAGATATGAGGCAGGATCTTTTAATGTTTTTATGTGAAATTTTTAAAAAACTAGAAAACAAGACAGTAGAACCTAAAAATTTAAGAAACTATATTTATATTTGTTTAAAAAATGAATCTATAAGATTAAACAAAGTATATACGGAACGTAGAGCATTATCTTTAAATATGAAAATAAATGAAGAAACAGAGATACTAGACTTAATAATAGAGAAGGATACTAGGAGTTATTCTATAGAATTTTATAAAGTAATAAAAGTTGCTAAATCTATTTTAACTAGTAAAGAATATGAAGCAGTTTATATGTATTTTATTTTAGGTAAAACACAAACATATATTTCAAAAACATTAAATATATCTTTACAATGCCTAAATAATAGGATAAAACAAGCAATAAAAAAAATAAAAATAAATTTTGAATGTTGATATTTTGAATAAAAAATCCTCTTTATAGTCGAGGCAAGAAAAAAGACAGATAAAGAGGAGGAAAAAATATGTCAAATTCAAGTGGGTTTGTAGAACCCCCAATTACACAAAAATTAATTTTATTAGGTCAGCATGGTTATCATGGCTCAAGTGGACAATTTAATAAGTTATTTGAAAACTTAATTGAGATTGATTCAAAAATGTATAACTATCCAGATTTAGTGTTGACCCGGGGCATTGCTGTAGAAGATTTGCCCGAAAAATTAGAAAAACCTATTACATTATTTAAAACTGAGTTTGAAAATGATGCTATAGGACCAATTGCCGAACAGGCAGATGACCTTGAAAAAATCATTTCAAAGCTAAAAGAAAAATATAACGATGTTAAAATTGTTTTGATTGGTCATAGCAAGGGTGGATTAGTTAATATGAGATGTGCGATAAATAATCATAATTATGTGGATGGTTTGATATCTGTAGGAACACCATACAATTTTAATATTATGGGATTCATCCAAGGGCTTTTTGATAATATTTTATTAGCGGCAAAAAATGTTGCTGATTTTTTTTCAATTGATGAACTAAAAGAAAGTTTGAATCAATTATATAAGGACATAAATGAGAATTTTGTTGATGATGATTTGGGTAATCCCCAAGTCTTTAAAAAAATCAAAAGCAGATTGGAATGCTTTACCTAAAAAATACACACCAAAATTATTTACGATTGGCTCATGTCAAATGGGTATGACTGAAAATTATAAGGGCGGAGGAGATTTAGTGGTCGCCGCTTCATCACAAATTGCTAATGGTTATCAGAAAGTATACAAAAGATATTATGTTTACGATAGTTATATTAATCTAAAAATAGATGAATTTCTATTGGGGCTTAATGCCGGTACACTTGTTAAGATTATCACAGTAATAAAACAAACCATTTATTATGTTACAAATGATATATTTGAAAAAATATTTAAATTATTTACGTCCTTAATGAATGATACTGGTGCTTTTCCTGAATGTGATCTAATTCATACACGGGAATGCAACAACATTACAGTAGCTAAATATATTGATAGTATATTAGATGAAATTTTGAGAGAAGAGAATCAGGATATATCTAGTTTTGAACCAGCGTTAAGCAATTATTAAAAGTAATGCCTTGCCTCAAGCATTACTTTCAATTTTATGAACAACAAAATTATATTAAAAATTTCAAGACACATTATAAACTACTTTTATCCTGATTTATCTAAAGTAGAAATATTAGAAAAAGTTTACTGTAATAAATATGAAGATGAAGAATGTAAAAACGTTTTAATCGCAGTAGAGAATGTGAAACAATTAAATGATCTTACATATGCTAAAATTATTAAAATGTATTCTCTTTTGCCACATCAACAAGCAAAAAAGTCTTTGAATGTAAAGCTTATAGCAAATTTACTTAAATATATTAAAATTAATGAACCAATAAAAATCTTCAAATATATATTAAATAAAAATATTTTTTTAGATTTTTCTTTTCCAATGGCAATTTTAATTTTTAATAAATTATATTATAAGCAAAAGAATAATATGATTGTAATATTTTTATTTACACATCCGTTTCTTCTTAAGAAAAGTCGCCAAAATTATCAAACTTTTTTGACTTATTTTAATTTAATTTTAAAAGAAAATCTTAAATATAAAAAAGAAAACAGAATATATAAAATAGAAGATATTCAAAATAAGATTCTAGAGTTTTCTCCTAAACTATTGTTTTTTTATAATGTGAAAAAAATATATTTGTTTGGATCATATGTAAAGAAAAATAATAATTGTTATAGTGATATTGATTTTTTATTTATTTGTGACAATTTGCTAGAATTAAGTATAATTAGAGTGCAAAGACTTTTTAAAGAGGAATTAGAAAAAATCTTTGATTGTTCGTGTGACATTCATCTTCACGATTCCTCATGCGGATATAGCGATTTTGAAAATAATATATTAGAAGATGCCCTTTTAGTATTTGATGTTGAAAACAAAAAACAAGAATGATATAATAAAAAAAGAAAGCAAAAGGGAGGGCATGCAAATGAAAAAGTATATTATCATTATATTCTCCTTATTGTTATTTTGCTTCAGTTCATGTAAGCCTAAGGCTATTACAGAAAATGCTTTTTTTGAAGAGTTGCAGCAAACGACAGCAAAATTGCAAGATGGCACTCTTTCATTTTCATGGGAAATCAAAGAAAATTCAAATACATTTCGTTATTCTTATTGGATAAACACTTCAGATAATCAAAGGCAAATAACTATAGCAAATGATGCAAAGGATAAGACAAAGTATTATTTTTATCAATACAAATTAGAAAATAATAAATTAATGAAAACTCATAAATATTACCATGATAATGATTTGCAGAATGATTATGATGAAGTGGCAGATCAAAATATTGATGATTTTAATAAACTGAGAGTAATAGAATTTCATAACCTTAATTTTAAATCTGCAGATGTAGAAACTTATACCAGCCATGTA
Source organism: uncultured Anaeroplasmataceae bacterium (assembly GCA_910577745.1). Taxonomy (GTDB): domain Bacteria; phylum Bacillota_I; class Bacilli_A; order Acholeplasmatales; family Anaeroplasmataceae; genus Pelethenecus. The sequence goes on from CAJTNG010000001.1 coordinate 27,025, forward strand.
GAGTCTGGAATGCCTGCAAGGTTTTATTCTGAAATTTTATTTAAAGAAGATTTTAGTTATTTAAATCAGAATGATTTTTTCAGTTTGGATTTGTGTAATGTTAGATTATTATATACAAGAGACTCTACTAGAAAATTTGAGATTTTTGGAAAAGATATTAAAAATCAAGAAATAAAAATTATAATAACTATTTAAAATATAGTTTATGAAATTATAAAAACTTATGAGAAATGGATTATGCAGTTTTCCATTGTGCATCTTTTTTAATAAAAATAAAATTTTGGTTGTAGAAAATGAAAAACCTGCAGATTAGATAGGTGAAAGGCAGGAACGTGGACGCCTCTTTTCCTAGACACGAAAGTGAAAAAGGTCGCACAGCTTACAGGTGGAGCGAAATGAAATTGAGTGCTGAACGGAGTAAGAGTAAAAAGGAATAATGAAAGTAATCAAAGTATAAGTATAAGTAAAAGGGAACAATGAAACGAAAAGAATGAAGTAAGAGTAAAAGGAACGAACGGAAAACCCAAAAAAGTACAAGTAGGTAACAATGAAATGAAAAAGACGAAGTAGAAGTAAAAGGAAACAATGAACAGAACAGAAACGAGCATAAGTAAGAAAGTACAATGAAATGAAACAAGTAAAATATCAAGATAATAAAGAGTAGCGAAATTGGAAAAAGGAAAGCTGATAGAAAGAAGAAGGGCTTATCGAAAGATTTGTCCTTTTTTTATTTTTCGACATTCATTGTTTTAAAAATGTTTTTTTTCAAAATCGTTTAAAAAGAATTGCTTTTATTAGAAAAAATTTACACAAAATTTTAAAAATGTCAAATTTATTATAGGATACTTCATTTGCATTAGTTTTTAAACGATAGTATAATTATACTATATAATTAAAGGAGAATGCTCAAATGAAGAAATTAAAAGTAATATTGGTTTTTTTATTTTTATTTATTTTATCTAGTTGTAAATTTGAAAAAAAAATAGAAAATGAATTTTATAGTGAAGAAACCTTAGAAAAATTTGAAATGGTTGGACTGCCAAAAGGCAATTGGAAAGATTGTGTTGTTTGGGGTAATTCTTTTTATTTCAATATTAACAAAGATGAATTTGAAAATTGGATTATTTCAATTATTGACTATATAGATAGTAGAGAGGATGTAACATGTTGGGGGTTTGCAGAATTATTTCAGGATTCAGGCACTAGAGATTTCTTAGTAACAGAATATGAAGATGCAAATGCTTATCTTAAGGATCATAAATGGATTTCAATTGCATTTACTACTATGCCTTTACAAGATAATACCTTCCAAAATTGCTATTATATAAATGCTTCAGACGGATATGATACAACGTTAGATGTTAAAGGCGATAAGTATTATTATGAATATTATATGTCTTTATTAAATAAGTCCTCTTACGCAAATAAATACCATCTTTGAAAATAAAAAAATGTTATGGTTGTAGAATTCTAACTTATTACGGATTAAATAGATGAGATCTCAAAAAATGAAAGGAGATATATCTAGATATAAAAATATGTTATGAGTTCATTTAATAGCGGCGGAATGGTAAATAGAGGTAAAGGAGCTATTGTATTATTCCAACATGGTATTTTTGGTGAGGAAGGTTCCTTTTCAGTAGCAATCGAAAAATTAGTTAAGATGGCTCCGAAAAGACATATTGCTTTTGATTCTTTTATAAATATGAATGATTTTAAAAAGATGAGTTATGATAACACTTATTTATTTGAAAATTCAGAATCTCAAATGGAGTTTAATGAAACCATTGAAAATATTGTATCGTTGGCTAAAGATTATCCAAACCATAATATTTTAATTAGAACAAGATTGAGTGGTATCAAAAAAGCAGATTCCATTCAAAGACAGAAAGAGAAACTTGCTCTTATTGTAAAAAAATTATATTCTTTAGTTGATGGAAGACCTATTGTACTTGTAGGGCATAGCCAAGGTGGCTTGGTTAATATGGAAACGTCTTTGATGTGTCCAGGATATATTGACAAAATTATATCATTAAATACTCCATTTGATGTAAATAAGGTAGGAAGAACATTTTTTCCGATTGCCGTATTTTGTCATACCTTTAAATTGTCCTTTGATGCTGGAATTGATACTTTTGATTTTAGTAATAATGATGTTTATAACGCATTAAAAAATCTTATATCTGCAGATTACTTTAAGGATTTAAAAAGAAGGTGGGAATCTGCCACAAGTAAGCCAAAGTCTATTGCTTTAGCTGGTTTAGCAGGTGTTCTAACAAACAAAATTGATGAGTGGAATTCTACTTTTGATGGTCTAGTTATGGTATCAGATTTTCAAAATATTAAAGTAGATAAAATTCAATTCTTTATGGAAGAACGTCCAAATTGTCCAGATGGTTGGCCAGAAGAATGGTTTTGGGATAAAGACTATACTAAGAAATGTACTTTTTGTAGAAAAAAATGTACCTTTGCTAAAATGTCTTATGCTAATACTTTAGGAAAAACAGTAGATCAGCTTTTAGATACTTGGATAAATGGTGGTATAGATTCTTTAATCCAAGGCATCAAATATGAATTTAAAGAGCCTGAGGTTATAAAAGCCATTACGGCTGGATTAGATCAATCTGAATATACAGGACCAGAACAGACAGTTTATCAAATTTATAGTAGTAAGTATAATCATCTTCATGTTCAAACAAACTCTGAGGTATTAACATTCTTATCAGGATTGTTATATTAAATCACTCTCATGAATTTAAAGAATAAAGAAGAATTATTTTTGGATAATTTTTTAAATAGTATTTATTCTACTAAGGATATATATAAATTATTATATGATATTTCAAAGGTTTTAAAATTAAGTGTGAATTATGAAGTAGTTAAAATGATATGCTTTGGTTTGCATTTTCCAAAAACCATAGAAGAGAGAATTATCCTTAAATGGTATCAATTATTTCAATTGTGTTATTCAAATAGAGCTTATTTTACAGTGTCTAATAAAAGTGTTTTTAAATTTAAAAAGTATGACTCACCTCGTTTTATTGAAGAAATTATTTTAGACTATTATAATGAAAAAAATAAATATAGAAAAGGAATTTTATTAATATATTTATCAATTTTCATTTCAAAGTATTACGGAGTAAAATTTAGATTTTTTAATTATATATTTACTAATGTTAAAATTGATGAAAAGAATTTATCCATTTATTTGGCAGGTGTACTAGAAAATATCAAAATATCTTCGTTTACTCGTCTAAAGTGTGAAAATGTGGTTGAATGGTTGAAAAATAACAAAAATTATTTTAAAAAGGAACATATAATTAGTTTATTATTGTTTGGATCTATTGTAAAAAACACAAATATATTAAATAGTGATATTGATTTGTTGGTATATTTTGAAGAAAATGTACCACAATTTGAAAAAGAAATGCACAGTAAAAACATATCGGAACTAATTAGAAAAAATTTTAATTGTTCCTGCGATATTGTAGAAAAAAATCAAATTTTATTTGATGGTGCAACAGATGCGTTTGAAACAGCTATAAAAATATTTTAATTTAGGATGGCATATGTTTATGCCATTCTTTTTTTGGACAAAAAAAGATGCCAAATAAATTGGCATCATGAAGAAGATTCGTGAGAATCAGGATTATCAAAATCAATTTTATCAATTTGTATTCCCATAGATTTATTTAAGCCTCTTTGTTCTTCACCTAATAATGAGATTAAAAACTTAATAATCATAATAATTTTTTCAAGCATTCCTTTACTTGTTGTAAGAATAAATGTAGCAATCATAGAGATCAAACTGATTTTTAAGCTATTATCAATATCTGCTGTTCGGATTAGCACAAATAAAAATATTATGGAAATCGTATATAAAAAAAATAGCAGTAGGGTTTGAATAACTATATTCCGCATAAAGAATTTATTTAATGCAACGATTTTATTATTTTGAAATTCACGATCTGCCTTCTTCAATTTAGAAAGTTTATTCTTCATATTTCACCTCCACTTTTTTAACCTGCAAAAAAAAATTAATTTACAACTAAAAACTACTAATAAAAGTTGTTTTTTTCTTTTAGATTGCAGATTAAGAAATTGAGGAGGTGTTGTATATGGAGTTTGTGTCTATTCCTGTGATTGTTGTTTTATGCTACTTTATAGGTGAGCTAAGCAAGATTATTCTTGGAAAGAATGAAAACAGATATAAATTTATTCCTATCATTGTTGGAGTGTCTGGTGGAATTCTAGGCTTAACTGCCTATTTTGTGTGTCCAGAAATAATGATAAATATATCTAACCCATTTCTAGCAATCATAGTAGGAATCATCAGTGGACTTGCTTCAACTGGTGGCAATCAGGTCATAAAACAACTTTTTTCTAAAAAAAATAAAAATTTGGTTGTAGAAAATGAAGAACGT
>CAJTNG010000001.1:31458-641862 GCA_910577745.1 uncultured Anaeroplasmataceae bacterium
ATAGAATAAAGAGTAGCGAAATTGGAAAAAGGACAGCTGAAAGAAGAAGGACTTATCGAAAGATTTGTCCTTTTTTTATTTTTCTTGTTGTGAAAAATGAAAATCTAACAGATTAAAGAATTGAGGTGGTGAATTTTTATATGTGAAGACAACTATTTTTTTAAGAAAAAGAAAGGAGCTGTAAAAATGGAGTTGTCCTATAATCCAAAAATTGATTATTTATTTTCCAAATATATTTACCATAAATCATTTATAGTAGGTGATGAACAGTTATGGAAAGACGTTTACAATGGAGTGAAAAAGCCACAACAATTAGAACAGGTACTAATGTTAAATTGTAAGAAAATTATTACCTTCATAAAACAAAAGAAAACTAAATTCACAATGACAAATCTTTTAAAATGCTTTTCTATTTTAACAGAGCACGAAGAAAATCCAAGTAAATTGAGAAAAATGGATACAATAGAAAAATTGGTTGCTGTCTATGAAGAAAGACAAGATGAGGATATTGCTGCTGAATTATTTTTAACTGTCTTGCAAGAAAAAATATTTCCTAAAAAATATAATGTGGAAATGGCTAAAATCATTCATAATTTTATTCAATGGAAATCAGGCAGATTACCAGCAATCATTTATGCTCATCAAACTAAAAAAATTGAAAAATTACTTGCTAATGAGGAATTTGAAGGAGCATTGCTAGAAATGAATAATGTTTATCAAAGGACAAAGCACTTTAATAGAAAACATAAATTAATTTCATTAGAAACATTAAAATCTAAAATATTAGAAATAAGAGATATTTTAAATCAACGATATGGTGTTATAGAATTTTATGTTTATGGTTCCTATGCAATAGGAAGTGCTAATGAGTATAGTGATTTGGATGTGTATATAGGAATAGATGATAAAGCGATAACTGGAGATTTAAAATTTGATGTACTTTTGTATTTAGAAGAGGAATTAGGAATTGAAATTGATGGAAAACTGTCAAAAATAACTGCTAATGGTAAAGGTTTGGAAATAGATATGATAAGGCATTTAATTAAAATATTTTAAAGAAAGGACAAAGAGTAAATGAAATTAGATGCAAAGGCTTATGTGAGAGCCAATAAAAACAAAACAAGGGTAGATGACTTTCCTATGAGAAAAAAAGTCAATAAACTATCATCAGTGAATGAAATTCTTGTCACGAAGGATCAACAAAATCAGAAAATAAGAATTTTATCTACAGCAATCTCCTATAAGGATAAAGAAACAGGAGAGGTAAAAGCAATAGAAAAAAGTTTTGAAGATACTAAAAATCAAGTATCTACTTGCAAAAACACATTTGGAATCCAAATAGAGAAAAATTTGAATTCTGAAAATGGGGTTTTATTTCAAGATGGGAAGCACTCTATTACTATGTATCCAGTTTTAAAGGATGAAGGTGTAAAAGGAGAAATTGATGCAAAGCATTCAAATAAGATTGTATTTAAAAATTTTGTTGAACAAGATACATTAGAATACCTTGTTCAAGAAAATGGATTAAAAGAAAACATAATTATACCTTGTATGAGAGATAGCTATGTTTATAACTTTAAGTTACAATTATGTAATTTAAGAGCACAAATATCTGGAAATCAAATTCATTTTTTAGATGAAGAAACAAATGTAAGAGTTTTTTCAATGGGCAATTTATTTATGTTTGATCAAACAGGCGAAAGATCAAAATCAATTCAGTTAACCTTAGATGAGCTTACAGCTTATGACTATGATTTGACAATTACTGCAAATTCAAAGTGGATAAATTCTAGTAATAGAAACTTTCCTGTAACCATAGATCCACAAATTCAAATTGCAGATGATCCTGTACTAACATTGAAAGAACATGTAAAGGGAAACTATACGCCAGCAATAAACAATAAGATGGTGTTGGGTATTAAAGATGGAAATCTTCATCAAATTTATTTAAAAGTTAACGCAGAGGCGATTGTATCAGAGCTAGCAATAAACAATATAAACAAGTTTAAAGCCTATGTTGAACTTCATTACGAACAAGGAAAAAGAAGCTTAGAAAGCAAAGGATTTACCACTTATCAGGGTTCAACCTTAATTCAAACTAATCTTTTAAAGGATGAAGAAAAAACATTCCAACTGGATATTACAAGATTTGTAGAAAATGAACTAGAAAAATATAATCGTGGAAGAACTGTTACTGAAATATCTCTTCAGTTAAACTATTTTAAAACTTATATTGGCTCTGCTTCAGATGAAGCAAATCAAGATATAAAAATCAATGATGATTATGTTTATCTAATGGATAAGTTCCATAATAACTTAGATTTAAGACCAGAAATTCAGCTAGAGTATGCTAAAGAAGATCAAGTAGTTGAAGGAACACCATTCTTAGAATATGAAACAGGAAAAGCTGGAAAAACATCCTTAAATCTTTTTAATGGTACTATGAGCCATTCTTTAGGACTGGGAAGTATTGAGGCTGATGCCTTAAAAATAGATATTGGGCTATTATATGAGACAAGATTAAGAAATCATATGGAAAATAATTGTGAAACAAAACCATTTGGATCAGGATGGATGCTCAATGTTCAACAACGATTAGAAAAAAGAGAGGATTATAATAAGCTATTAGGCTCAAAAGATATTACTTATTATGACGGTAATCATCATCCTCATATCCTTCGTGAAAAATGGTATTACGAAGAAAATGATATAAGACACTATATTCCAAAGGATCTAGTCTTTATTGATAATGATCAAAAGATGAAATATAAGGAAAATTCTTCAAAAATACACAATGTGGAATATGAAGTGACAAGTGATGAAGGCTTATCTTTAATCACAACCAATAGTAAAATGAACTATAGAACACCCTCAGATAAGAAATGTATTAGAAAATATTTTATAGAAATATCTAATCAAAAAATTGAAGCTACTATGAAGAATGGATATCTCCGTGTTCCTCATTACTTTAAATCCACAAAGGATTGGGTAAATGCTTCTTATGTACCTACATTCTTAGAATATTTAAAAAATGACATCTCTTTTTCTCTAAAAAACTTGAATGTTAGAGAGTACATTTCTTTAGACAAAGTAAAAAACTCAGGAAATGCATATTATAATGCCTCAAATGATAAACTCTCTACCGATTATATGAATTGCCAAATCTATTATAAAGATGGGATGTATTATGTAAAAGGTTTTAGAAAAAAATATTATTTATCAAGCACTAATGGACGTAACTCAAAGTATTTTGAAGATTCTATTCATGATACCTATGATATTCCACTAATTGTTGAAAAAACATATCAGATTGATAAAAGTAATCCATTACCTGACTATTACGAAAATGAGGATATTGCTAAAATTAATTCTCAAATTCAACAGGTTAAGGACTATGTGGATGATTTGAAATTTCAAACTAAATCAGCAAGTAATGCCGTTCAACGATTTGAACTTGAGATTAGTACACAAAAATTAAATCTAGAAAAGATGACCTCTATGAATTACATGAGAGATCAAGCAACAGGGAAAAATAATGAGGTTTATCCACCACAGATATATGATTATGATTCTGAGGGGAAAAAATTTGAAGATACTGAAAAAACAAAAAAGAATGAAGAATATCGTGAATTATTAAAGAAGCAAACAAAGATTTCAGATGATTATCAAATTGATAATCTAAAACATCAAATCACTTCTTTAGAATCTCAATTAGAAGAACAACAGGTTTCTTTGGATAAATCGTATAAAAAATTATCAGAGTATGAACTTCAATTGGCAAACTTGGAAGAGCAAAAGGAAGCTCTTGTTATTGAGCAAAAGAAAGGTGTTCAGGATTACATCTTTGATAAGTCGGGAAATATTTTAGGTTTTAATTATTATGGAAAACTTGTTTATATAACAGATTCCTATGAAAATGAAATTAATATTGTTTATGATGATAATAAAATCACAGAAATTGTTTCTAAGACACAAAGAATGTATTTCAATTATAATAAAGATAACTATGTATCTTCTGTGGTAGATGCACAGGGCAGAAGAAAAGAGTTCATCTATGAAAAGAATATACTGGCTAAAATGATTTTCATTGCAGAAAACAATCAAAAACAGGAAATCAAATTCCAGTATGCCATGGGTAATTTATCAAGAGTTGTTGATCCAAGCGGATTATACTTATCTATTAACCAGGAATCTAGTTCAATGAATATAACTCAAGGAACAACAACGGAATCTATAACCACAAAAGGGGTTAAAGAATTAAAAGCAGCTAAAACACTAGTTGATATTGCAGTAGAAGGAATCCAAACCGCATCAGATTCTATAAGGGTATTAGATTATCTCAATAGAGTGAATACTACACATTATTTTGATGTAAGTGGAAGACTGATTCATTCCTTCAAAGAAGATTTAGATACAGATAAATTTACTTCAACCTTTATTCATTTTGAGGATAAAAATAAACAATTTGAAGCAACATTTAAGGAAAATAAGAAATTCAAATCCTTTTATCTAGGAAGGGAAATAAATAAAAGATTTACAGCCGTATTGAATTTGACAAAAGAAGAAAAAGTAAGTAAATTCCATACGACATTAAATCCAGATGAAATTTCAACCTGCAAGTTTGCCTTTGCACGACTTGATTTGAGAAATTTATCTCCAAAGAAATGGTTATCTTTAAATCAAATTACTTTAAAAGCAGTTGTTATAGATAAAAACAATAAGAAAAGAATCTATACCTCTTTCTATAACAATCTAACCCCACAAATGATTGGTATCCCATTTGTTTTCAATTCCGCAGATAGAAAGGTATCTGTATCCATTATCGCAAGAAAATCCATTAATTTAGAAACAATAGGAACTATGGATTTCTTTGAAGCAGAAGGAACCTACATAACTTATAATTCTGAAAATCAAGTGGTTAAGACAGAAGATGGAACTACCACAACTCTATACGAGGGTTTTGTTGATGACAAACCAACAAGAGCCATCACAATAGATGAGTTTGGTGAAAGAAGTACATCCTATGTATCCTATGACTCTAAAGGTAGAGTGGTATTTGAAGAAGATCATTTAAGGAATTGTAAAGAAACCTTCTATGATGAAAAAGGAAATATCATCGAAACAAGAGAGTATAACAAAGAATGTCCAACACTAGCCAAAGTTTCTAAAACAAAGTATGATGAACAAGGCAATGCAACAAGCATAGATGGTGTAATGCGTGATGAGCAAGGAAATTATCCACAACAAGAAATCTCCTATCAACCGAATTCATCTAAGGTACTATCCACAAAAACAGCAAGTGGTCAAGTTATGTGCTATGGCTATGACTACAACACAGATGACTTATTAGAAATTTCATCTGATGCGAAAGGACAAGGAAATAGCACAAGAATGAAGTATCGCTTTGGTCTATTAACTTCATTAGCACATCATGGTTTCACAATTGATTATACTCTTGATGGACAAGGTAGAAAGATAGGTATCGCAGTTGCAGGTAAGACATTACTTACAAATGAATACATAGATCAATATACAGATGAAGATAAAAAAATCTATCGAGGTTCTAAGGTAATTACTAGAACGCTAGACGGCTTTGAATCCACAACCATCAAGGATAAGGAAGGTAAACTTATATCAACTACCACAAACGAAAATGACCAAATCATCTATACCTATGATGAAGAAGATCAACTCGTAGAAGTCAAGAATTTATCAACAAATGAAGTAGCTCATACAGATTACAACATGAAAGGCTTAGTTGTAAAGAACAAAACAGAAGTAGAAGGCATTATAGTAGAATCAGTCAATACTTATAATGATAAGGACTTAGTTGTTTTTACTACCACAACATTTGGTAATCAATCATCAACAACAGAATTTAAATATGATAAAACTCATGGTGATAGAATCTATGAAACTCTTGTTGATGAAGATTTAAAACAATCTTTAGAATATGATGCGTTAAACAGAGTCACAAAGAAGACGCTCTCTACCCAGGATAAAGTCTTAATTGAAGATGAATATGAATATGTACAATATGGCGAGAATTCCTTAGACTTAATTAAAGAACATAATGTAAAAATTGGTGGTAAACTATTAGATACTGTAAGTTATACCTATGATGTTGCAGGAAACATAACCAATGTAATTCGTGATGAATATAAAACAAGATATACCTACGATCATCTTAATCGTTTAGTAAGAGAAGATAATCCAAGACTCAACCAAACCACAATCTATAAGTATGATAATGGAGGAAATATTTTATTAAAGAAAACTCATCCATATAATTTAGATAAGGAAGTCTTTGGAGGAGAAGTCTATTCCTACACCTATTCCTCAAACAATTGGAAAGACCAGTTAGTAGATTTCAATGGACAAACTATAACCTATGATGAAATGGGAAGACCTGTTCAAATTGGAGATACACCACTATCCTGGAATAAGAAAGGACAACTTATTTCATTTGGAGATTATCAGTATACTTATAATTTAAATGGTATCAGAACATCTAAAACGGTTAATGGAGTAAAAACAGATTACTATCTATCAGGAAATAAGATACTTAGAGAAATGTCGAACGAAAAAGACATTATTTATCACTATGCTATGGAAAAAGTAGTCGGATTCTTGTATAATGATGTTGAATATATCTATGAACGAAATGTACAGGGAGATATATTAGGCATCTACAAGAAAGATTATATAACTAAAGTAGCAGAGTATGTATATGATGCTTATGGAAATCATCAAGTTATCAACTATACCGAAGAAAATATTGGAGATATCAATCCAATCAGATATAGGGGTTATTACTTTGATACTGAGACTAAGTTATATTATCTAAATAGTAGATATTATAATCCTGAATTTGGAAGATTCATATCTCCAGATACTTTATCTATTTTAGATGAGACTAAGGCACAAATCAATGGATTAAATCTATATATGTATTGTGCAGATAATCCTGTGATGAATGTAGATCCAAGTGGTATGGCTTGGTGGAATTGGTTAATATCAGGAATACAAATATTAACAGGAGTTATATTGTGTGCTACAGGTGTAGGTGCTGGACTTGGTGCTTCGCTAATTTTTGGTGGAGCAATGGGAATGGTATGCGAGGTTGTTTCCCCTGCTGTTTCACAAATGATAGGTGGGGCAGGAACAATAGCTAATGGATGGGGATCCTTATCAACTGCGTTATCACTATTTTCATTTGGTCCTATAGGTTGTATTGCGGGAGTGATTTTGGGTGCAGTTGGAATTGCAACAATGGCTATTGGGGCTAATGATGTAGTGACTGGTTTAACTGGAACAAATTATATTCAAGAATGGACTGGAATGAGTGATGCTGCTTATGGGTGGACTAATTTCGGTTTGAATCTTGCTTCTTCAATAGGTACTATAGCTGGAAGATTGGGTATGAGAACAGTTGCCACAACGAATAAAAGTCGGACAGGTTTGAAGGAAAAACCATACACAAAAAATGTATATAAAAATAAAATTTCTTACTACGATGGCAAAGGAAGACCATCATGGTCAAAGCATAACATAGATAGAGCTATAGATTTTAGTCCTAAGGGGATGCATTGGCATCGGGGACTAGGAAGGAATGGTGAACATATTTATAGTTATTTAGAATTACTTTTAAGAATGATATTTGGAGGATGATTAAATGAAACAAAAGTTTGATGAAAAAATTTGGAAATTAAATTATTATCACTTATTACCAACGGAGTTACAAAACAAATGTAAAAAAATGGATAATAATGAATTGGGAAATAAATTGAGTAATTATTTTACTTTTCAAGAATTTATTCTTGTTTTTTCAACTGCCACTTTTCTTTTAAGTATTATATATAATGACATTGAATATAACTTGCTTTCCGAAAGAAAAAGATTTTCAATTTGGTCAGAGGATATAGATTATAATGAAAGTTATTACACCTCTGATGAATTTTTCCAAAATGTTCTAATAGAAAATAAAACATTAGAAGAAATATGGTTAGAAATTAAATTAGTTTAATTATAATTTGATTGAGAAAACGAAAACAGTATTCAAAAATCACAAAAAGTGTATTAAAGGAAGAACTTATTACTGAAGTAGAATTAACCTATTTAGTTGATTCTGCCCCTTTTGAGAATTTGCAATCGAATAACAAATTTAATCTATATGAAGGAAATATACTTGTTGCTAATGGAATCATATTGTGAATTTTCTAAAAAAAATAAAAATTTGGTTGTAGAAAACGAAGAATGTGCAGATTAGATAGGTGAAAGGCAGGAACGTGGACGCCACTTTTCCCAGACACGAAAGTGAAAAAGATCGCACAGCTTACAGGTGGAGCGAAATGAAATTGAGAGGCTGAAAGAAGTAAGAGTAAAAAGGAATAATGAAAGTAAACAAAGTATAAGTATAAGTAAAAAGAAACAATGAAACGAAAAGAATGAAGTAAAAGTAAAAGGGACGAACGGAAAACAAAAAAGTACAAGTAGGTAACAATGAAATGAAAAAGACGAAGTAGAAGTAAAAGGGACAGATGAACAGAACAGAAATGGGCATAAGTAAGAAAGTACAATGAAATGAACCAAGTAAAAATCAAAAGAATAAAGAGTAGCGAAATTGGAAAAAGGACAGCTGAAAGAAAGAAGAAGGACTTATCGAAAGATTTGTCCTTTTTTTGTTGTAACCTTGAATAAGGGATAGAAGCGAGTATTGTTCTACAATATGTTCGAAGCTGATAGCCCGTCCTACCTAGCAGGTATTACTAAACGAAAAAACTAAATAAACCAACTCAAGTCATTAGAGATAAGAACTAACTTTTCTTATATTTAATGACTTTTTTTATTTTTTAAAAAACTACCCTCATCTTATGACAGGTGGAATTCTAAAGGATGATAATGGTTCAGTCAATGAATACAAAAAAGCCAAAGAAGAAATGAAACGGTTAGGATTCACCAGTCATGAAGATTATCTGGATTGTCTAAAGTTTATAAGAATTAAATCAAACCAAACAGAAAAGACCTTGAATGTAGGATAAGTTTAATTGTTCTTATTCAAGGTCTTTTATAAATTAAGATAAAAAAATGGCGACTCGGACAGGATTCGAACCTGCGACCTACGGCTTAGAAGGCCGTTGCTCTATCCAGCTGAGCTACCGAGTCACAATATTAATATACTAACTATATTGCGTTCTTAAGAACACAGTTATTAACTATTATATACTTTAAATTTTAGAATGTCAATTCAAATCTAAATTGTGCGTACTTATTATATCTCAAATGTTTTTTTATTTCAAGATGAATTTTTAGTTTTAGATGAAATTTTTTAGGTTTTATGGTATGATATAGTAGAAAAGAAGTTTAGGGGGACCATCCTTATGAAGAAAGATGAATTTATAAAAATACAACAAAATTTAACTCATATAATTATGGAATATGAATTTTTACAACGAAAGGGAAATGTAATTGGAAATTCTTATTTGTTAGAATTTTATGAACTGCTAGAACAACAAAAATATTTAGAATATGAAATTAAATATTTAACTCAAGCTCTAATGATGAAAGCAGAAGAAAAGCCTATATCTGAAATAGAAGAGTTTTTGAATTCTTCTAAACAAGAGTTCAATGGTATTATGAATTTATTTTATAAACAATACGCTACTGCAAAAGAATTGGCACAAAGAATGAAACATTATAATGCAAAAGATATTGAATCATTGGATAGCACCTTTCAAACGTATTGTAAGTTATATCATCCAATGATAAAAGGTAAAGTGACAGATGGGGAAAGAAATCTATATGATATTTTAATTCATCTATATCGATTAGGGAATGTAGAAGGTTTTACATCTTTTTTAGAAGAAAATAAATCTATGCTTTCTCCAGTTTCATTTCAAGAGGAAGAATATGCCTCTGTGGCAAAAATTTATGAGCAATCTATTCAGGAATTGTCCTTAACCATTAAAAAACAAAAGGAGAGTTTTCCTTTTAACCGTGAGGATCTTTTTCAAGATCCTACAAGTATTACCCAAGAACACATAAAATTACGGGAAAGTAATTATAATTTAAGAGAAATGAATAGAAGTCTACAAAAAGATTTTCAACTTCATTTTACTTCTACATTTGAACTATAGATTGGAGAATCCTTATGATGCGAGATTATATTGAAGAATTACAAAATATTATAGAATCTAATAAATCAGAACAAGAGAAAAAGGCTTTAATTCTTCAGTATCACGAAAGTGACATCGCAGATACTTTAGAAAATCTTACCAAAGAACAAAGATTAAAGCTTTATCGTATTTTAGGAACAGAACCTGTTTCAGAGATTTTTGCATACTTAGATAATGTTTCAGAATATGTAGAAGAATTACCACAAGAAAATGCGGCAGACATTATTGAACTCATGGACTCAGATGATGCAGTAGATGTATTAGAAGAGTTGGATGAAGCGCAATGTAAGGAAATTATTTCTTTGATGGAACCAGAGTCTATTGCAGATATACAGTTAATACATCAGTTTGATGAAGATCAAATCGGTAGTAAAATGACAACAAATTTCATCCTGATTTCCAAGACGAACACGATTAAAACGGCAATGAAAACAGTAATTTCTGCAGCTGCAGAAAACGATAATGTGGCAACCATCTTTGTAGAAGATGAATATCATCATTTTTTTGGAGTTTTGGATTTGCGTGATTTAATAATAGCCAGAGAGAATGATGATTTAGTTTCTTTGGTTAAGCAAAATTATCCATACTTTTATGCTACAGAGTTAGTAGAAGAATGTATTGGAAGATTAAAGGATTATGCACTAGATTCTTATCCAATACTAAATGCTAAACAGGAGCTAATTGGTGTAGTGACTTCTGATGATGTAGTAGAGGTTCTAGAAGAAGAACTTGGAGATGATTATGCGAAACTTGGTGGTTTGACAGAAGAAGAGAATTTAAATGAGTCCATCCTTTTATCTGTTAAAAAGAGGCTTCCTTGGTTAGTCGCCTTACTATTTTTGGGCTTGGTGGTGTCAAGTCTTATTTCAGGCTTTGAAGCAGTTGTTGCGACACTTCCAATGATTGTATTTTTCCAATCGTTGGTTTTGGATATGGCAGGAAATACAGGAACCCAGTCCTTGGCTGTTACGATTCGTATGTTGTCTATGGAAGAAGTCAAAACCAAAGAACTCTTAAAAGTATGTTTAAAAGAAATTAAAGTCGGATTTTTAAATGGTTTCATTTTATCCATCTTAGCCTTTGGATTTGTATTTTGCTTTTTATTTATTACAAAGCAAGCGATTGCTAGCAGTACCTATAATCATTTGGAAGCCTTAAAAGCTTCAGGGATTGTTTCTGTTGCACTACTTGGATCTATGACTTTATGTAGTTTGATTGGATCAGCAGTTCCCATATTCTTTCTTAAAATAAAAATAGATCCTGCAGTAGCCTCAGGACCTTTTATCACTACATTGAATGATATTATTGCAATCGTGCTATACTATGGTCTTGCGTATTTGTTGTTTTTAGTTTTTTAAGCTATAAGGATAAAAATGGATATAGAACAAGAGGTCTATATCCATTTTTTTATGCTTTTATTTCGTAATTTGGATAGGTTAAAGGTTGTGTACCTTCAATAAAATATTCATAGTATCCATGAGTCTTTGCCAAATAGGCTTGGTCTTCATAGATGGTTATATAGCTCTTTATAATCCCATCAATATCACTATAGTATTGTCCTTTTTGAGCATAAGTATCTAAAAGTAATTTCATAATACTTCTAGGGATATTCTTCTTATAATAATCTAAGAATTTTCCATTCGAAATTTTTTCATATCCCACCCATACCGCAATCGTTAAATCTTTTGTATAAGCAACCAACAGAGAATCCTTTGTTGCGTTTGCAGGAAGATTATATTTTGCAATTGTATTAGCATCATAGTTGGTTTGTCCTGTTTTAGCCATCATGTAGGTGTTTTTTTGATCAAAGGTACTATTTTTAAATACATCATGCAGCATAGAGTTAATCAAAAATGCAGTTGTTGGTTTCATAACAAGCCTTGCAGGTTCATCGTTTACTGTGGTAGAGAGTTCATATTCAATTTCTTTGAAGGCTGAAGCTTTTTTATAATAGCCTAAGTTAGCAAAGGCTTGATAAGCATTGGCCAAGCTCAATAAAGAATATCCTGTGGTGGATCCCCCAATTGCATCCGCCTCATAAATGGTATCCTTTTTTTCTATCCCTAATTTTTCTGCAAATTGAAATGCTCTTTCATACCCTACAGCGTTGAATAATTTTACTGCAGGAATATTTCTTGAATCACTTAAGGCTTTACGAAGTGTAATATTTCCTAAATATTGATTGTCATAATTTTTAATTTTAGTTCCATTTTTATACGTATATTCTTCATCCTTGATAATAGTTGCAGGATTATAGTTGAGATATTCTATCGCAGGAGCATAATCTAGAAGTGGTTTGATTGTGGATCCGGGTTGTAGAAGAACATCACTTGCATAGCTTAAAACTCTTTGATTAAAACTTCGGTTTCCAGCAATGGCTTTTACACCATAAGTTTTATTATCTAATACGACAATGGCGCAATTCAGTTCATCATCATTAAATAGTTTGTAATCGTTGTTCATTATAGAATAGAGTGTTTTTTGTATATTCGTATCTAAATAGGTTTTTATTGAAAGAATAGAGTCAGCCTGTTCTGGCATATGAGAAAATAAATAATCTATATAGGGAGTTAAATAGGTTATTTTCGTATTGGTAAATCCTTTTTTCACAATATCCTCTACTGGGATTAAAGATAGTTCCTCATACTCCTGATGACTAATATAACCCTCTTCATACATTCTTCTTAAAACCAAGCTTTTTCTATTGGTTGCAGATTCGGGATTTTTTAAAGGATTGTAATAGTTTGGAAGCTGAATCATACCAGCTAATATAGCTGCCTCATTAACCGTTAAATTTTTAGGCTCTTTGTCAAAGTAATATCGTGCCGCCATTTTGACACCATAAATATTGCTACCAAACAATACCGTATTTAGATAAGCTTCCATAATTTGATCTTTGGTGTATTTCTTTTCTAATTCTAATGCATAGGCAATCTCATTTATTTTTCTTGTAAAAGTTTTTTCATTAGTAAAATAAGTATTCTTTATGTATTGTTGTGTAATGGTAGAAGCGCCAGAAACAATGGAATTATTTTTGAAATTTTGGTATATTGAACTGAAAATTCTTGGGATAGATATTCCAGGGTGCTTATAAAAATCTTTATCCTCAATGGAAATTACAGCATGGATAAGATTTTCACTAACCTCTTGAATAGAACAGTATTCATAGTAAAGGCTATCCGAAGAAACTAAATTGTTTTTATCATCATAAATATAAATCGGTTTACTATTTTCTTTAATAAAAATGGAAGTATTCCCTGCATTTTTAAAAATAATAATACCAGCAATGCTTCCAATAATTGTGATGAGTAATGTGAGTATGGTTACCCCTAATAGAAACTTATTTAAAATAGATTTCATCAATAACCTTCAAATAATCCATACGTGGAAGATAGCCTTCCTTTACAAGGTAGGCTTTTGTTTTAAAGGTTTCATAGGGAATGGACTTTCTGCCATCCTTAAGAGAGGCTTGCCAATAGTCATTAAGAACATCAAAAGGTAATAAATAATATTCATTATACAGGTTCCATGCAACGAGGAGAAAAGCGATTCCTCCATGCTTTTCCACATTTTTTAAATGGAGCACCTGGTGTGCTGAAACATTTGCTAGAGGAAATGCAGTTCTGTTGTGATTTTCTTTTGCATCAAAATCAATATATTTTCCTTTATAAATTCCATTATAATCGGTGGTTGAAGGTGTTTTATAATAAGCCTCTGTGATTACAGCCTTATTTCTTGACGGATAATTCACCTTAACGATTTGGACAGGTGTGGGCTTTTTATGTATCACCGCAATGTCATTATTTAAATAATAGGCATTACTTTGATTGATTGCCTCCTCCAAATCCATACCCAGATTTGCTTTATTAATTTGTTTTTTATGTTCCCTTTTGACTGTTGGAAAGTTCATTTTTATCACCATACTTAATCATATCACATTTTTATTGGTTACAGCTATATTTTTTACTTATTTTTGAATAATATGTATTATTTTGACAACTTTTCATTAGGGAAACGTTTTATCCTTGTATTCCCTAATTTCTTTTTATAAAATTTAAATGTAATTAGAAAGGAAGAAAAAATATGGCAAATACAAAAGTAGAATTCTTAATAAAAGCTCCAAAAGAAAAGGAACTTTATGTTGTTGGAAATGTACCTGCATTAGGAGATTGGAATCCAGAAAAAGGAATGAAGCTGACATTTTGTGAAGAATGTGGCTGCTATACAGGTTCAAAGCTCTTACCAGTAGATTCTAATATAGAATTTAAAGTTGTGGCAGGTAAGGATTGGAACGGTGTAGAAAAAGGTCAATGGGGTGAAGAAGTTTCTAATCACGCATTTGTTGCAGTAAAAGGAACGAAAGTAGAAGTTGTAGTTGCTAGTTTCTAAATAGAATTGGTGCTATCTTAGCACCTTTTATTTTGCTTTCTCATAGAATAAAAACGGTGAGAAAATGTTAGGAATAATACGTGGAGATATAAGATATGAGGCATTAGCAAAAATGTTAAATGCTAAAATTTCAAATGAACTCTATGATTTTTTAGAGATTGATGCGTTGCTATTGCCTTTTGGGGGTATTGATGAGGCGTACAACATTAAGCAATCCAAATTAAATTTACTTGATATTTTAAAAGAAAATGAAATAAAAACGATATTTGTTGGTAATGCTAATAATAAGCTAAAAGAACTATGTGAGCAAAAAAATATTGCATTAATAGAACTTTTAAAATTGGATGAGTTCATTATTCCCAATGCAAAATTAACTTCGATGGGAATTGTGAATTATTTAAGCAGTGGCAATTTGAGTGTAAAGGATCAAAACATATGTATCATAGGTTTGGGGAATATTGGATTTAGTTTAGCAGAACTCTTAAAAGCCTATGAATGTTCTTTTTCTGTTTTTCCAGGATCTACAATAGAAGAGAAATTTATAAAATTACAGGGTTATCCGCTAGCTGATTTTAAGAATAGTGAAATTATAATTAATACCATACCCAAGAATTTAGACTGGGATTATACACTTTTCAAGAATAAGAGAATTATTGATGTTGCCTCAGCACCTTATGGCTTTGACATAGATAAAATCAATAGTTTAGGCATTCGTTATGAAATTGTTAGTGCTATACCTTCCAAGTTTGCTTATATATCTGCAGCTAAAATTATGAAAAATAATATTGAAAAATATTTATAAATCTAGTATAATTAAAATAGCATAATATCGATTATTAAAAATGGTTTAGGAGGAAGAACAACCTTTTTGTTGTTCTAGGTAAGTTTTATGGCAGAAATTAATATCTTTTCCCTTGGTGGACTTCAAGAAGACGGTAAAAATTTATATGTTGTGGAAATCAACAAAAGATTATTTATTTTAGATGCAGGATTAAAATATCCCACTGCAGAATTATATGGCGTTGATATGATTATCAATGATATTTCATATTTAATTAAAAATAAAAACAGAGTTGTTGGAATATTTTTAACACATGCCCATGATGACCATATTGGTGGCGTATATCATATTTTAAAAGAATTCAGTGTGCCAGTGTATGCTTCTAAATTTACAATGGCTGTACTATTAGATCGATTAAAGGAAGAAGAATATCCGATAGATGAGAAAAAATTTATTACGGTTAGTTCTAAATCCTTGTTGCATTTTAAAGAGATTGATGTACGTTTTTTTGATGTAGCCCATAATCTTCCAGAGTGTTTGGGTATTGCCATAAAGACACAGGATGGATATGTCATCTATACGGGAAACTATAATTTTGATCAAAATTCTAAAATTAATTATGCACATATGTATCGAGAACTTGCCATCTTTGCCAAAGAGGGAGTTCTTGCATTACTTACCGATAGTCTTGGAGCAAATAATGAACAGTCTAGAGGTACAATTTTAGAATTTAAACATAGAATTCATAATATTTTGTCTCAAGCTGACCATCGTATTATTTTTTCTTTATTTTCTTCTGATATTTTAAGAATTCAACAAATTATAGATATTGCGGTAGAAGAACAGAAGAAAATTGCTATTTTAGGTCGAAAAACACAGCGTTTAGTGAATCAAGCGATGCAATTGGGTTATTTAAAACTACCTAATGATTCTCTAGCAAACCTAAGATATTTAGATGAAAAAAATCAAAACGATGATAAGGATCTTGTCGTTTTAGTAACAGGAGAGCGTCATGAGCCATACTTTATGTTACAACGTATGGCAAAACAGATTGACCGATTAATTCATTTAAATGAAACAGATACGATTGTCATTCTAACGAATCCTTATTTGGGAACAGAAAAAATGGCAGCAAGAACAATGGACGTCATTTATCGTGTGACAACAAAGGTTAAGGAATTTAATGTGAACCTTTTGCCTCATTCTTCAGCAAATCGAGAAGAAATAAAGCAAATGATGAATATTCTTTTACCCAAATATATCATTCCTGTCATTGGAGAATATCGTCATCAGTACGCTCTTAGAATTATAGCGGAATGCTTAGGGTATAAGGATGAACAAGTGATTCTTCTTGATAATGGAGATATCGCAACTTTTCTAGATGGGAAATATTGTGGCATTACAGGAGATGTTCCTGTAGGAGAAGTTATGATCGATGGAAAGGCCTTCAAGGATGTTGGGGATGTCGTGATGAGGGATAGAGAATTATTAGCACAGGACGGTGTTTTAATGCTTTGTGCTAACATTAATCCAAGGACTAAGACTTTAGTAGCAGGACCAGAAATTATATCTAAAGGGTTTGTATATTCAAATCCGGAAGGGGATTTAAAAACAGATATTATTGAAGTTTTTAAGAAGGTATCCATTCAGCATTTGGTAAATAAGTTTATCAACTGGAGTGACTATAAAAACAACTTAAAAACGGAACTTCAGCATTTAATTTACAAAAAATCTAAAAGAAACCCAATCATCATTCCTGTTTTAATTTCAACAGATATAGAAAATTCAAAAAAGGTTACGAAGTAGCCTTTTTTTCTTCATTTTTTTTAAAATCTAGGTGGTATAGTATCGCTACAGGAGCTGATAGAATGCCTAAGGTTAAAAATCATATCATTCGTGAGAAGAAAGATTATTTGTTTGTTACTATTGATATTGTTGTTTGTATCATTTGCATTTTGTTAATTGGAAGAGTAGGAGTGGCAGGGCGCATTTTGGCACTTTTTTTTAGTTTTTTAATTGGAGATTTTTCCACCATCATCTTAGCTTTTATATTAATATACTCCATAATCTATTTAATTTTTAAGAAAAAAATTGATTTTCATCATATATCTTTTATAGGGTTAGTTTTCATTTTTTTATCTTTTTTGATTTTTGCGCATTTGGGTCTATACGATGCGTTGGGAATGAGTAATACGACAGTTCTAAGTAAGACATTAACGCTCTATCGACATTATTTAAAATCTTATAATATTTCCTATAGCTGTGGTGGTGGGATTGTAGGCGCAATGTTACTTCAGGTTTCTTGCCTTTTGGTTAGCAAGATAGGAAGTATCTTATTAGCTATTACTTTTTTAATCTTAGGGATTAGTTATATGGCGAATCTTAAAATCTTAAAAATATTTAAGGGAGGGCATTTTACGAAAATTCCTAAAAAAATCATGGCAGCCACGCAAAAGTATTTTAAAGATTTACATTATCCCACATTTACTAAAAAACAACCCAAACGATTTACGTTACAAAATCTAGAAGATACAGAATCTAAAGTAAGTTTTACTATGCAAAATGAATTAAATAAAGAAAAGTTTAGTGCTCTAAAAGTATTTATTCAAGAACGAAAAATTTATGGGATGGTGGATCGTTATTATACTTCATACACTTCTTCTAGAATTGTTTTTAAATTTCCACATAAAAGTGAAGAGGATTTAAAAAAAATATTAGGTTTTTTCAATCGTCAAGGCTTTTTTTTAATGCAACAAAATGAATTTTATTTAGATTATCCAAATCAATTTCGAAAGCTTTTAACGTTAAAAAATTTATTGATGGAGGATAAGGGGAACTCTACCATTCCTTTAGCTTTAGATGTCAATGGATCTTTAATCTCCTTAAATATTTCAGAAGGAAGATTGGTTGTATTAATTGGAGATGTGAGTAGTGGAATAAAAACTTGTTTGAGAAGTATGATTTTAAGTATTTTAATAAAAAATATAAGGTATAGTGAATTCTATTTTTATGATTTTGACCATGAATTTCCTCAAATGAATACCAATGAATTTATCTATATCAATAATGAAAAATCTGCAGCAATAGCTTTAGATGAGGCTTTCAATGAATATGAAAGAAGAAGTGAGGTTTTAAAATATTTTAATTGTGATTCGGTTAGTGAAGTGAACAGCCAACTAAAAAAAGCAAATATGGAGATGGAGCCTCTTTATCCGCAATTTCATTTTCTCTATGTAGACTTATCTAAAATTTCTCCATCTTTAATGCAAAAGATTACCTATGCGATTCGCTTTTCTATCCGTGTGGGGATTACAGTAGTATTAATTGCGAGAAATATGAATGCCTTATCTAAAATTGATTTAAATAAAAGTGATATTTTAGCTTTTAATTTAAGTGATGTGACAACTTCTATTAAATTATTTGGTACGGATATGGCTTGTAGATTACAAAAAAAAGGTGATGTCTTAATCCGTAAGGAAGGAACCTTACTTCATGGACAAACACCATATGTTTCAGTTTCTGATTTTGAGAAACTTAAGTATTAGATTTATTTTTTAACCTTTGCATAAACTCTTTTACGCCTCGTTCATAGGCACCAGTATCTTTTGCTTGATAATACTTTTTATTTTGTAATTCCTCTGGGAGATACTGTTGTGAGACATAGCCACCTTCATAGTCATGCGGATATTTATAGGTAACCTTTCCGCTTTTTAATTCCTTATTTAAAATATGGGGAGGAATTTGCATAGAGGTTAAGTTATCCAAATCTTCAATTGCTGCATCAATGGCTAAATAGGCAGAGTTACTTTTTGGAGAAGTAGCAAGATCAATCGCTGCATAGGATAAAGGAATTCTAGCTTCTGGAAGTCCAACTTCTAATGCAGTATGACATGCTGCATATACTCTTGGTCCAACACTTGGATTTCCCAGTCCCACATCTTCATAGGCTAGAATCATCAGTCTTCGTGCGATAAATTCAATATCTTCAGATTTCAGCAATCTTGCAAGATAGTGAACTGCTGCATCTGGATCACTTCCACGAATGGATTTAATCATAGCAGATGCAATGTCGTAGTAGGATTCTCCTTCCCCGTCAATCGCAAAGCTTTTCTTTCCAATTAAGGCTTTTACATTATCTAAAGTTAATTCCTCTTCGTCTAGCATATTGGCGATTTCCAGCATATTTAAACTGGAACGAATCTCACAAGAAGAAGCGATTGCTATATAGTTGAGAATCTCTTGGGATATGTTTTTCATATTTTCGTTTTGTATGGTTTTTTGAAGAAGATTTAAAATATCTTCTTTTTTTATTTCATTTAAACGATAAATATGAGTTCTTGAGCGAATGGCAGGATTGATTGCACGATAAGGATTTTCCGTAGTCAGTCCCACAATGGTTAAACTTCCAGATTCTACATAAGGCAAAAGAAAATCCTGAACATCTTTCTTCATCCGATGAATTTCGTCTATAATCAAAATGACATTATCGTAGAGTCTTGCTGCCTCAGCAATATCCTTTAGTTTGGCCTTATTATCACATGAGGCATTGAAGTTATAGGAATTTAAGGAATAATGACTGGCTATAATCTCTGCAATTGAGGTTTTTCCACATCCTGCAGGACCATATAAAATTAAAGAACATAGCTGATTTGAAGCTAGCATTTTTGTAATAACACCTTTTGGTCCTACGAGATGGTCTTGACCAACAATATCTTCAAATGCTTTAGGTCTAATCCGATAAGCTAATGGTTTCATATGCATCACCCATTGCTTATTGTATCATAAAAACCTGAAAATTTAAAATAATTTCTTTACATTCACGCCTAACATTCCACCAACCACAGCCAGAAGAACATTGATAAAAAATGGTAATACTTCAAAATGAAATATACCTGTACAAAGAAAATAAATGAGTTCAATTAAAAAGAAGTGTGCCAATCCTGCTGCAAGACCGATGAGTAACCCCTTTTTATGAACGGCATTTCCATAAGTAAATCCAAGTAGCATATAGGCAAATCCACCAATAAGCAATTTACCAAAAATACTGAAATCGTGATTGGTTTTATTGATGTAGATTGTGTATATGGTTGTTGATACCGTTAAATACAAAATTAAAAATACATAAATCTTAATACCACTTTTAACTTTTTGTTTCATATGCTTCACCAATATTATATATGAATATATTTTAAGGATTATGTTAAAAATATGTACAGGTGATATATATGAATTACGGTCTTTTGCTGTTGAAAATTTCTGCTGTTTATTTTTGCTTGATTTTAGTTTTACGTATTTTAGGAAAAAGAGAGGTAGGGCAGCTATCCATTTTTGATCTAGTCGTACTACTTATTATAGCGGATATTGCCTCTTTAGGAATTGACAATGACTCCTTCATTTTACCAAGTTATTTTTGTGTGTTTATGCTTGTAATCTTACAGAAGCTTTTGAGTTTCCTATTAATTAAAGTCTCCTTTTTCAGAAGTCTTATTGATGGATCTCCGACTACCATTGTTGTGGATGGTAAGCTTTTAATTAAAAATATGAAAAAAGAGAACTATACCATTGATGACCTAATATCTCAAATGCGCTTAGAACATATTATGGATATTGATGAAATAAAGTTAGCTATATTGGAAACGAATGGAACATTATCCATCTTTAGAAAAGAAAAATTTTATACAATTAAAGTTCCAGTTATCATCAGTGGAAAGATTGTCAAAGAATCTTTAAGCCTGTTAAATTGGGACTATGATACCTTTGTAAAAAAATTAGAAAAATATAAGCTGCCTTATAAAAAAATTATTTATGCGTCTTTATATGACCATATGTTATTTTACTTTTATAGAGGAGAGAATAAATCAAAAGAGCTAGAAGGCCACAAATTGCAGTTGATATAGTCAGTGTCCAAATACTCTTATGATAGTAGTTTAGCAGCAAGTAAAATGTGATAAGGGCTATAAGACATAGTAATTTTTTAATATGGATTTTAAAATGAATGGCTTGGAAAGAGAAGAAAAACAATAAACTGAACTTGACAATATTTGCAAGGACAATACTACATAAAAATCCTTTTGTTCCATATAAATACGTTAAGAAGAATATGAAGCTTAAAAAAGTTACAGAAGTGGCTATTGAACTCAGCAATAGCTTTTTTTCTTTCTTACAAGCTTGAAGGATAGAAACAAATAAGGGATTAAAATAAGCAAAACAATAAAACCAGGCTAGGCTTTGTACAATGGGATAAGAGGAGGAATCTTTATACATCAGCTCAAGCGCTTCTTTCGCATAAAATAGGCTAACGACTAGATTGAAAGCAGCAATTAGAAAACAAAGAAAAAAGGCTTTAGATAAGATAGGTTCTAATGTTTTTTGTCCTTTATTTTTTGTTATTTTAGGAAAAGTATATTTGGTGATACTATGAACACCAAATTGTGCAAAGATGAGCAGAGGAACTGCATAAGAACAAACCCTTGTGTAATATATTGTGGAATCATACATGTTAAAACCGTTTAATCCCATAGCATAATAAAAAATTAAAGGCTCTAGATATCCTGTAATCGTCATAACCAGTTGGTCTAAAGTTAATGGCAGTGCCTGTTTTAAAATATTTTTTTCATACCCATTGGTTTTCACAAGCTGATAATGAAATTTATGCTTTTTTCTAACCTTAAAAAATAAATAGGTAAAGGAAACCACCTCAGATAACATTAATGCAAAAAAACACATAAAAATTTTGAATTCTAAGCTTTGATTTGCAAAAATAAAAAGCATGGAGAACGTACAGGTAAATTTTGCGAGCTGTTCATAAAGATTAGAAAAATAAGGTGTTTTAAAATTGTTATTTGCTTCCAAATATCCTTTGAAAAGACCAGAAGTATTGGATAAGTAGATGAGAGGAATACAGATTAATAAAGGATAATAAATAAAGCTGTTTTGGTATATCAGCTTATATAACGGAAAGGACAGCAATAAAAATATGGAAATGATGGAAGACGATATAAATGTAATACGAAATGCAGATTTTAGAATTGTCTTAGAATTATTCAGTTTTGCGGCTATATTTTGATTGACCACAGTGGCCACAGATAAGGAAGACAAGCATAAGACTAAACTTAAAGTTGGGAAGACCATAGACATAATCCGCATGCCTTCAATGGTTAAAATTCTAGTCAATAAAATCTTATAAATGAGACCTAGAATTTTAATTGTCGTTCCTACAAACAGGATAACTTCGATATTTGTTAGTTTTTTTTTCATTTCATCAACCTTTTTTTCTAAAATATATGGTATAATAAAATATATGTTTTGGAGGTTTTTAATTATGAATTTAAAGAAGTATGTTGCAACAATTGAAGATTATCCTAAAAAAGGAATCATATTTAGAGATATAACCCCTTTGATGGGAGATGGAGAAGCCTATCGTTATTCGGTTGACCAGATAACAGAATTTGCTAAAAATAAAGGAGCGACAGTGATTGTAGGTCCTGAAGCCAGAGGCTTTATTTTTGGTTGCCCTGTTGCAACAAACCTGCATATTGGCTTTGCACCAATCCGTAAGCCAGGAAAGCTTCCAAGAAAAACATTAGATGAAGCTTATGATTTGGAGTATGGCTCTAATACATTATGCATTCATGAAGATGCATTAAAGCCTGGAGATCAGGTTGTGATTATAGATGATTTACTTGCTACCGGGGGGACAGTTAAGGCTACCATTAAGTTATGTGAACGTTTGGGAGCCAAGGTTGTCGGTATTGCTTGTTTAATAGAACTCGTTGACTTAAAAGGTAGACAGCTCCTAGAGGGCTATGATGTCTTATCTTTAATGGAATACGAAGGAGAGTAGTTTCGTAGTTTTAGGAGATGTATATTATGCGTGTGTGTTATGATGATTTATTAAAACTGACAAGTCAATATATCCATGCAGAAAAAGATCAGTCTTTGATTAAAAAAGCATTTATGCTTGCAGAAAGTTTACATGAAGGTCAATTTCGCCAAAGTGGAGAAGCCTATATCATTCACCCTTTAAATGTTGCGATTATTTTAGCGGAACTTCATGCAGGACCTGCAACCATTTGTGCGGGTCTTTTACATGACACTGTAGAAGATACAGAGGAAACTGGAGAAGATCTTGCAAAAACATTTGGTGAGGATATTGCGTCTATCGTAGATGGAGTGACCAAATTATCCCAAATGAAGTTTGCAACGTTAGAACAAAAACAGGCAGAAAATCACCAGCATATGCTTTTGGCAATGGCAAAAGATATCCGGGTGATCGTAGTGAAACTTGCCGATCGATTACATAATATTAGAACACTAGGTTCGTTGAATAATGAAAAACAGGTTCGTATTGCCCAAGAGACATTAGAGATTTATGCTCCTTTAGCTCATAAGCTAGGTATGTTCAAAATTAAAGCAGAATTAGAAGATACGGCTTTAAAATATGTAGCACCACTTTGGCATGCTAAAATTTCCTCTCAAGTCAAGATGAAGTCCTCTGTTCGTATGAGTAGTATAGACCATACCATTGAGGAAATTAAATTATTTTTGGAGCCAGAACATATTCCGCATTTTGAAATTAAAGGAAGAATTAAAAATACATATAGTATATATAAGAAGATGATGAATCAAAACAAATCTTTTGAAGATATTTATGATATTTTGGCAGTTAGAATTATAGTTAATACCATTGGGGAGTGTTATCAGGTGCTTGGCATTATTCATGCACACTATACACCAGTTCCAAAGCGTTTTAAGGATTATATTGCAGTTCCAAAGCCAAATATGTATCAGTCCTTGCATACTACAGTGATTAGTAATGATGGATTTATATTTGAAGTTCAAATTCGAACAGAGGAAATGGATAGGGTTGCAGAGTTAGGTATTGCTGCGCATTGGGCCTATAAAGAAAATGTGGAATACTCCAAAGAAAAAGAACAGTTTGAAATTGCCTCTAAATTAAAATGGTATGCAGAACTTTTACAATACTCTGAAGAAGATAAGAATAGTGAGGCAAAGGATTTTGTTGATACGATCAAAGAAGACATTCTAACTACAAATGTTTATGTCTATACACCGACAGGAGAGGTAATTGCTTTGCCTAAAGGTGCTACGCCCTTAGACTTTGCTTATAAGATTCATACAAATATCGGAAATAAAACAGTTGGGGCAATTGTGAATCAAAAAATTGTTCCACTAGAATATGAGTTACAAAACGGAGATATTATCTCTATAAAGACCAGCAAAAGCTCTTTTGGGCCTTCTGAGAACTGGCTGAAAATTGCAAAAACTTCCCATGCTAGACATAAAATCAAGAGCTTTTTAAATAAACAAAATCGGGATGTTTTAGTCTTGAATGGAAAGTCCAGTTTAGAAGAAGAGTTTAGAGTTAATAAGTTAACCCTAGATATAGATGATGCTTTTGTACAGGCTCAGTTTTCTAAAAACAATCTTCATACATTGGAGGATTTATACTGTGACATTGGGAAAGGAAACCTCTCTTCCAAAACAGTTGTAAATCGATATATGGGATTAAAGAAGAGTAGTCATGAGGAAAGTTTGGCAAAACAAATGGAGCGTTCTAAACGCATTTTAACTACGAATTCTGAGACTGGTGTTGTTGTTGAAGGTCTTTCTAATCCTCAGCTTAAACTGGGAAGCTGTTGTAATCCTATTCCAGGAGATGAGATTGTTGGATACGTAACCAAAGGGTATGGTATCGTGATTCATCATACGCATTGTAAGAATATTGCTACCTTTGCGAAAGAACGGTTGATTCCATTATCTTGGGCCACCAATCCGAATCGAAAGTATCCAGTCTGTATAAAAATTACAGCGGTTACGAGCAATAACCTATTAATGGAGATTATGAATGTAGTCTCTGCAAATGGACTTTCCATCTTGGCCATCAACGCAAATAATAATCAAAATTTAGAAACAATCGTTAAACTCAAGGTATTAACCTATAGTTTGGCAGATTTAGAAACTATGATTGTGAATATGAAAAAAATTAAATATATTCACCATATAGAAAGAGATAATATATGAGAGTTGTAGTACAGCGAGCATTGGATGCAAAATGTTTGGTAAATGAGGAAAATGTTGGCAGTATTGATAAAGGATTTATGCTACTTGTCGGCTTCACTCATCATGATACCATGAAAGAAGTTAAAGCTTTAACAAAAAAAATTGTAGGATTACGCATATTTGAAGATGAGCAGGGAAAAATGAATAAGAGTATTCATGATATAAACGGAGAAATTTTAGCGATTTCCCAATTTACTTTATATGCCGATGCTAAACATGGAAATCGTCCAAGCTTTACAGAAGCTATGGCATATGAGCAGGCAAATCTTTTATTTTCTCAATTTATTGAGGAATTAAAAACTTATATACCTAAGGTACAAACAGGGGTGTTTGGAGCGGATATGAAAATCAGTTTTGTAAATGATGGCCCTGTAACCATACTTTTAGATAGTCAAGAATTATTGTAAGGAGAGAAACTATGAAGGCATTTTTGTTTAATGGAGAGGAATATACGGATTTAAACCAGCTCGGCTTGGCGTTTGCAAATCAATATGAACTTGCACTTCGGTCTATTCAAGAAAAGAGTTTTTTAAAGTTTGTTCATAAATTTAAAAAAGACAAATTGAAAATCAAAGAAACTCTTTTTCAGACGCGATACTTACAAAATGCTTTGAGTATTCTCATTTATAATATGACAGAGGATCATCTTTTTATCGTAGGACATAAATTTTATACAACCATAAAAGAATGTTTACTAGATCTGAAAAAAAATCCAGCCTTACAATTTTTTGCCGAAGACTATGGATTTTCAAATACTTTTTTACAGACGTTAGAGGATGAAAAATTAAAAGCTGATCTCCAAGCGTATGAAAATCATTCAAGAAATGATTTCGCAATAGATTATATAGCCAATTATTATACTCTAGACGCTTTAGAGTCTTTAGAAGGCTACTATAAGGATTTAAAATCTTCTGATCTATTCAAGAGCTATTTAGAATTGTTTCGAAATGAAAACTATTTAAAATTACTAGCACAAAAGACCTCTTTAAAGGAAGTTTTAGAGATGAAAGAAGCCCTCTGTCCTGTTTTTAAGGGGGTTATTTTGGCTCAGGTGGAACAAGAGCAAGTCTTACAAATTTTAGATCAGGCGTTTTATTTGAACATTTTACAAGATTTAAAGCAGTATAAATATAAAAAAGAACCTGCAAAAGAAACCTATCAGCAATTGAAAAAATTAAAAAAAGAATACAAAAAATATTCCAAACTTACATTTTTAAATAAAGTAAAGTGGCATGAGAACTTATATTTCTGTTATTTGAAATTCGTAGATTCTTTTAAGCTAGAGAAGCTTGTCAGTAAGGAAGAAAAATTTGATTTTACCATTCCTTATTGTGACACCTATGTCAGTCTAAAAGGTTTAGAAGAAACCCATATTCTGCCAGATATTGAAAAAGAATATCAACCTTTAAATTATGTGAAGTATGATTTGAAAGCTTTTCATACATCTTTTAGAAATCATTTTTATTTTTCTGCATGGGGATTATTCTTTGTCTTTCTTTTTGGCGTATATTATGGCTTAAGCTTTATGATTCCAGCCTTAAAACCTGCGATACAGGAATCTATGGTCCATCCAGCAAATTTAATCTATTGGATAGGAAGTGGCATAGCTATTTTGCTATTCCTTGCCATACTAATTTTGAGGGGAAATGGAATTCGGAAATATAAAGGTCTTTGTAAATTAGCATATTACCGTAAGCATAAGGATCTTTTGAGTGAAAAACAATATGCTGAATTTGAAAAACTATCTTCTTTGGAAATGGGGTATGCTCATTCGATTGATCGGTATTATCGCTTTTATGGCGGTATTGCTATGGCAGGGGTATCCGTTGTAATTTCTTTACTATGGATCGGAATCCTACAAAATTATGTCAGTCAATTTTTAGATATTTTTAAGGATACAGTTGGAATTTTAGAAACAACATACTATATAGCCTTTATTCCTGCTATTCTATGTCTGTGCCTTGGATTTTTACGTCACAAAAAAACGGCATGGTCCATATGGTTTACATTTATGATAAGTATAGGAATTAGTATAGGTCTAGTATTACTTGTTTAATGTATAGGAGTTTATATGAAGTTGTTTATGCAAAGCCTTGGGTGTGTTAAAAACCAAGTAGATAGTGAAATGATTTTGGGGATTCTAAAGGAAACGATAGAGTTTGTAGAAGACCCAATGGATGCAGATTTAATGTTACTGAATACCTGTGCTTTTATAGAACCTGCCAGAAAAGAGGCAATTGATACTATATTTGAACTGGTAGAAGTAAAGAAAAAAAATCATGCTAAAATTATGGTATGTGGATGTTTGCCACAAAGATATAAAGATGAAATTGTGCAGTTGATACCAGAAGTAGACAGGTTTGTTACAATAGATGAATATAATGCATTAGGTCAAATAGTGAATCAGGTGCTTCAGTCGAAGTATACTTTTAAAAAAGGATTAGACCCTTTAGAAAAAATCATCACTACCCCCGCCTATATGCGGTATGTTAAAATTTCTGAGGGCTGTATGAACCGATGTGCCTTTTGTGCTATTCCTTTAATTCGTGGTAATTTAAAAAGTAGAACCATTGAAAATATTGTAGAAGAGGTAAAAGGGGCGGTTTCAGAAGGGGCATATGAGATTAATTTAGTAGCGCAGGATACCACAAGGTATGGATTTGATTTATATCATCGGTTGGCTTTGGTGGATTTATTAAAGCAATTGCTTTTAATAGAAGGAGATTTTAAGATACGTCTTTTATATCTTTATCCTGAACTTGTAACTGATGAATTGATTCACCTCATAAAAACAAGCCCTAAGCTGATGAAATATTTTGATATTCCTATCCAACATAGTGAGGATAAGCTATTAAAGGCTATGTTGAGAAGAAGTAATAAGAAGATGATTTTAGATTTGATGCATAAAATTAAAAAAGAGATACCCTCTGCCACTTTAAGAACGACATTAATGGTAGGCTTTCCTTATGAGGAGGAAGCGGATGTAGATCAAATGATAGATTTTATTCAAGAGGTACAATTTGATCATATGGGTGCTTTCACATTTTCTTTAGAGGAAAATACACCAGCTTGCAAATATCCTAATCTTATAACAGAGGATACGAAGCAAAGACGATATGAACGTTTGATGTCTGCTCAGGCGAAAATTGCGTTAATGTTAAAGAAAAAGAAAATTGGAACATGCATCGAAAATGCTTTTGTGATTGGGTATGATGCAGAGAGTTTCTTATATGTGGCAAGATCAGAGGAGTTTGCTCCCGATGAAATCGATGGCTGTATTTATGTGGCAGCCAAAGAAGAACTAAAGTTGGGACAAAGAATTCATGTTAAAATTGTGGATGCTGATGCTTATACCTTGACAGGAGAGCAAATTGTATAGGGCTCTTCTTTTGGGTTATCCTATGAAATGGAGTAAGAAGTTATGAAGTTAAATGTTGTTTTATATCATCCGGAAATTCCTCAAAATACAGGAAACATTATGCGGAGCTGCGTTGGGTTTCATGCCAAATTGCATTTGATTGAACCCTTAGGGTTTAGTTTGGATGAAAAGCATTTGAAAAGAAGCTGTGTAGATTATTTTGAATACCTAGATTATGCAGTTTATAAGAACTATGATGAGTTCGTCAAAAAAAATCCAGGGAAATATTATTTCTTTACACGCTATGGACATAAAAGCCCAATCCATATTGATTTTCAAGAATCAAAAGAGGAAAACATCTATTTAATATTGGGGGCTGAATCTACGGGAATTGCTTATGATATTTTAAAAGAAAACCTAGATTCTTGTTATCGTATACCTACAACAGATAAAGTTCGAAGTTTGAATTTATCGAATTGTGCAGCTATTGTTTTATTCTTGGCTTCAAGTCAAATTCAGGATGCTGCAATTTATGCAGACGAACCTGATACATTTAAAGGGAAAGATTTCTTAGAATCTATTGAAATAGAAGAGTTAAGTCAAATACATAAAGAATATTAAAGGAGAAGAAAAAATGGAAATTGTAAAAGTGACGAAAGAAAATTTTGATGAAGTGGTAAAAGGGCAAAAGGTCTTATTAGACTTTTGGGCAAGCTGGTGCGGGCCTTGTCGTATGCTAGCTCCTGTGTTAGAACAATTATCAAAGGAAGAGAATATTTTAGTAGGAAAAGTAAATGTGGATGAGGAAGAAGAACTTTCAGCTGCATTTAATATTTCTTCCATTCCAGCTATTTTTTTAGTAGAGAATGGTAAAGTGATAAAAAAGACTGTAGGGTATCAGCCTGTAGAAGCTTTAAAGGAATTTATAAAATGATTTATGATGCTATCATTATAGGAAAAGGTCCTGCTGGAATTTCAACGGCAATTTATATGAAACGCTATGGATATTCTCCTGTGATTCTTGCAAAAGATGGAGGCGCTTTAGAGCGTGTCAAAGAGATAGAAAACTATTATGGGATTCCTAGCATTAGTGGTAAAGAGTTGATAGAGCTAGGGGTTCAGCAAGCAAAGCATTTGGATATTCCAATATTTGATGAGGAAGTTATTGAAATTACAAAAGAAACGCATTTCAAGGTAATTACGAATTTACATAGCTATGATGCGAAAACAGTAGTACTAGCTTGTGGTACATCTAGAAATCGTTTCACGAAAGCAGATTCGTTTGAGGGAGTTTCCTATTGTGCTACCTGTGATGGTTTTTTTTACAGAAAAAAGAAGGTTGCACTGATAGGAAGTGGGGCGTATATGGCTCATGAACTATCCGTATTAGAAAATATTTGTAAGGATATTATCGTTTTTACGAATGGAAAACCTTTAGAAACCAAAATATCTTCGGATATAACTGTCATCACAGAACCGATTGTGGAAGTTTTAGGAAATACCCATATCGAAGGAATCAAGACCACGAAAGAAACTTATCCAATAGAGGGATGCTTTATTGCGATTGGAAATGCTTCAGGATTTACTTTAGCTAAACATTTAGGAATGGAATTGAAGGGGAATAGTATCGTAGTCAATCCGGAAATGAGGACAAATATTGAAGGCCTTTATGCTTGTGGGGATGCTGTAGGAGGATTACTACAGGTAAGTAAAGCTGTAGGTGAGGGAGCGGTTTGTGCCACATCTATAGTAAATTATTTAAAAGAGCATAAAAATTAAAGTTGAATCATAGAATTTTACTAAGGTGATAGTAATGGCAAATGATCCAACATTGTTTATTCATAGTGTTAGTGACAAAAAAGATGGAAATGAGAATCAAGATTTTTTTGATAGCAGAAATGTAAAAAGAAAAAAAGTGGCGCATCACAGACTAGAGGATATTGAAGCAATGCTTTATTATCGTATCCATGTTTTAGCAGAAATTTATACCAAAGATGCAACATATGAGGGAATTGTTGAAGAAGTGAATGAGCTTGGTCTTAAATTACAAATGGATAATGAGCTTAAATTGATTCCTATCGTGGAAATTGAAGATATTAATATTTTAAAGTTGTAAATACGAGGACACTTCATAGTGTCCTTTTGTTATATGAAAAGAATTGCAGGATTATGGTGGTTTCTTACATATCTGTACTATGGAATTCATAAACTTTCTATAGGTGATTAATTTGAAAAAACTGTTTGCCTTTATAATACTGCTTTTTACTTTTACAGTTCCTACGCTTGCCATAACTAATGTGGATTCGAGTTATGTGGTCATGGAAACCTCTTCAAAACGTATTTTAGAAGGAAATAATTTGCATAAACAGTATTTGGTAGCTTCTACAGCTAAGATACTGACAGCAATAACTGCAATAGAACATTATAGCTTATCAGAAGAAGTGAAAGTGACAAAAGAAGATACCTTAGAACCTGGCTCTAAGGTTTATTTGAAAGTAGACGAAGTTCTTACTAGAAAAGATTTATTATATGCCTTAATGCTTAGATCTGCAAATGATGCTGCATCTGCATTAAGTGGACATAATTCCAAAGAATTTATTAAGCTCATGAATGATACGGCGAAAAAAA
The DNA here is from genome assembly GCA_910577745.1 of uncultured Anaeroplasmataceae bacterium. Lineage (GTDB taxonomy): Bacteria > Bacillota_I > Bacilli_A > Acholeplasmatales > Anaeroplasmataceae > Pelethenecus. Next base: position 62,873 of record CAJTNG010000001.1, read on the forward strand.
TTGGAATGATGAATAGTGTTTTTACAAATGCTTCAGGACTAGATGAAAGAGAATACAATCTTTCGACTGCCTATGATATGGCTTTATTAAGTGCTTATGCAGCGAAAAATGAGGATTTTGTAGCTATCTCTGCTGCACACCAGTATAATTGTTCTACTAAAGATTCTAAATATTATTGGCTAAATAAGCATAAGTTGGTAGCACGAGATGAATCATTTCTTTGGGGAAAAACAGGGTTTACGAAGAAAAGTAGAAGAATTTTAGTATCAAATTATCAAAAGGATAATAAAAATTTAATTATTGTGACAATTAATGACGGAAATGATTGGAATCATCATCAAAACTTTGCCAAGGATAATCAAAAATATGATTTTATTACGATATTTAAAAAGGGAGTATATGATACCAAGCAATCTGTATCCTACTATATCCATATCCCAAATGATATCGTACTTCCGATTAAAAAGAATGAAGAAGAAAATGTTCGAATGTTCTTTAAGCTTTATAAAACCTATGCTATCCTAGAAGTATACTTAAATAACCAACTTGTGATTCAGCAAAGGATAGATGTTTATGACAAGGAAAGTTTCGATATAGATCGAGTGATTGATATATTTAACACCTAAAGCAAGAGAAATCTTGCTTATTTATTTTTAAAAAAACTTGTTATTATCCTCAAAAGAAGTTATAATAAAACATATCATAGAGGAGGAAATGGTATGTCTAGAAAAGGTAGAACCGGGTATTTAGGAATGTTTGCATTTGCTGCAATGCTTTTAAATGCAATTGCATGGATTATTAAAATTATTTTAGATGCTACAAATAGTTCTGTGGTGGTTATGGGAATGCCTCTACAAAACTTATTTACAGCGATTGCTAGTATTCTTTTATTGATTGTGGCTTTAGTTGCTGCATACGATTATGCGCAAAGACAAAGCAGAGGATGGAGAATATTGTTTTGGGTTTTAGCAATTGTATCACTTTTATCCATAATTTTTGGATTAGGATTGCCTAACTTTATTAAATAGTTTTTCTAATCCATATAAATAAGAAGAATAAAAAAAATCGGAATCATCCGATTTTTTTAATTTAATAGATAGATTTGTGCCATCAATACAGTGGCAAATCCAGTCCAGATAAGATAGGGTAAGAAGTATAAGAATTCTTTTTTGCTCTTCTTGAAAGTTGTTAAGAAAAGAAATAATCCAGTAATAAAACAACTAAAGCTAATGGTAAAGCTTAGAAACAAATGATGATCTGAAAAGAAAGCTTTACCAAAAAAGAAGCCTACCAAATAATTTATAATAAAGTATAATGACATTTCTTTGGATAAATTTTTTTGTAATAGTTTAATGGTGATATAAATGCTGAAGATTCCATATAAAATGGGCCATACAATTCCAAACATCTTGGCAGATGGTGCGTAAGCAGGCTTTGGTAAAGTGTTGTAAAAAGGAATATCGGTTTTGAAAATAAAACTAGGAAGGAAGTAAAGGGAAAAAATGAGAACAGCAAGTAATACGAATTTTAGTTTTTGCATTAGAATCGCCTCTACCATAGTCTATTCAAGTGCCAATGAATTCATACTAAAAAAGGAATTAGATTTCCATCTAATCCCTTATCTATTTTATTTATGCAATAATCGGATTTCCTGATTTAAAGCGTCTAATACATAGGAAATATTTGGATTTACTTCACCACAAATGATTTTTGTTGCGATAAAAGTTTCTACGTATTTTTGGATAAATCGTTTTACAGGTCTTGCTCCAAACTCCACATTAAAGCTTTGATCAATAATGTATTTTTTCAAGGCATCTGTAAAGGTAATATTGATTCCCTGCTTTAATAATCGGAGATCTAAATCTTTCAGCATCTTAGATACAATTTGGATTTGTACATCTTTATCTAAAGGGTGGAAGGTTATGATTTCATCTATACGATTTAGAAATTCAGGTTTAAAATATTGTTTTAAAAGAGCTTGGATGGTAGTATCTTTATCTTTGGATAGAAGAAGTTCACTGCCAATGTTGGAGGTCATGATGATAATCGTATTTTTAAAATCCACAGTTCTTCCTTGAGAATCAGATAGTCTTCCATCATCTAAAATTTGTAAAAGAAGATTGAATACATCATGGTGGGCTTTTTCAATTTCATCAAATAGGACGATAGAATAAGGATTTCTTCTGACCTTCTCCGTCAATTGACCACCTTCATCATATCCAATATATCCTGGAGGTGCACCAATGAGTTTGGCTACACTATGAGCTTCCATAAATTCTGACATATCTAGTCTTATAATATGATTTTCACTGTCGAATAAAGCATCGGCTAATGCTTTGGCTAGTTCGGTTTTACCAACACCTGTTGGACCCAGGAAGAGGAAGGAACCGATTGGTTTATTTTCATCCTTGATTCCAGCTCTTTGGCGAATGATTGCGTCACTGACTAGAGATACTGCCTCATCCTGTCCAATGACTCTTTGTTTTAAGGTTTCACTTAGATGCAATATTTTTTCTTTTTCTCCTTGCATGAGCCTTGAGATAGGAATATTCGTCCATTTTGCTACCACTTCAGCAATATTTTCCTCCTCTACAGATTCGGAAAGAAGATGGTTATCTTTACTGCGATTTTGATATTCTTTAATATCTTTTTCTAGAGTAGGAATAATTGAATATTGTAATTCAGAAGCTAACTTATAATTTCCCTCATTATAGGCTTTTTCAAGTTCAAATCTTTTTTGGTCTAAATTTTTTTTCATTTCTTTAAAATGAATCAGTTCTTTTTTCTCAGCTTGCCATTTTTCGGTGAATGATTTAGCTTCAGTTTCTAAAGATAGAAGTTCTTCATTGATATGGTCTAATCTTTTTTTAGATGTTGTGTCGGATTCCTTTTTTAATGCCATCTGTTCAATTTTTAATTGGGCAATTTTACGATCTAAATCATCTAGAACGGCAGGCTTAGAATCTAATTCCATACGGCAAGAAGCACAGGCTTCATCAATTAAATCGATGGCCTTATCTGGCAAAAAACGATCTGTTATATAGCGATTAGATAGTGTGGCAGCAGCGACGACTGCATTATCAGTGATTGCTACGCCGTGATGGAGTTCAAAGCGTTCCTTGATCCCTCTTAAAATGGATATTGTATCAAGGACGGTTGGTTCACTGACCAGTACCTTTTGAAATCTTCTTTCCAAAGCACTGTCTTTTTCAATATACTCTCTATACTCTTTAAGCGTAGTAGCTCCAATACAGTGAAGTTCACCTCTTGCAAGCATAGGTTTAAGCATGTTAGAAGCATCTAAAGCCCCGTCTGTTTTCCCTGCCCCTACAATCAAATGGATCTCATCGATAAACATGATAATTTTACCATCAGAGTCCTTTACTTTATTTAAAACTGCTTTTAAACGTTCCTCAAATTCTCCTCTATACTTAGCTCCAGCAACTAAAGCTCCCATATCTAATTCAAAGATTTCTTTATCTTTTAAAGAAGAAGGAACATCATTGGCAACAATTCTTCTAGCTAATCCTTCCACAATAGCAGTTTTACCTACACCAGGTTCACCGATAAGTACAGGATTATTTTTAGTTTTTCTAGAAAGAATTTTTATAATTCTTCTGATTTCGTCATCTCTTCCAATGACAGGATCAATTTTACCATTTCTGGCAAGCTCAACTACATTTCTTCCAAATTTTTGTAATACATTTTCTTCTGTATAATTTTGTTGTTCCATAAGAATGCCTCCTTTAGTTATAGTGTGTCTTTTTGCCACACTTTTATTATACGCTTTATTTTGGCACTGTCAATAGTTGAGTGCCAAGAAATAAAAATTATTTTTATGTTTGACTTTCTTTAGGCAGTTTGGTATAATGAAAAAGCGATAAAGAAAACCCTTTATTTTGGCCCTGTAGCCAAGTGGTAAGGCACGGCACTGCAACTGCCTGACCATCAGTTCGAATCTGTTCGGGGCCTCCAGTTCAAATAAAATAGGGTTTTTCTTTATCCTTAAGCACAGTTCATGTGCTTTTTTTTATGCTTTAGGATATTGTAAATAAAATGTAAAAGAGGGAAAACACGAACCACCCTATGACTTAGAACTTCAACGATTAGCCAATGAACATCTTTACCGAATCCTAGATATCAAACAGGATAATAACTACTCAAAAAAATCAAACATACATTAAATCAATAACTGAAGCTTATTTTATTTGTTGAAAATGATTATTGTCGTAATATGTCGAACTTTTCATATTGCTTTTTTTCTTTTTTTTGATTATGATGGAAATGAAAATAAGCCGTATTGGTAGAGAATTTCTCTCCATATCATTTTTTAGATAAAGATGAGTTATATTATTTTGGAATAAATGTATAAGCTATTAAAGTGGATAACCTTTTTTATGATTTAAATACACTGATATAATCTGTGAACATTTTATGAATAAAACTAGCATCAATCATATCGATCTGAAGTAAGAATAAATTATAACTTTTTAAATTTAGGTGTTGCAGGTGGTTATGTATATTGGGAGTATTCTTTGCCACATAAACATGGAGGCTATACATATGTAAACAATAAGTGTTATTGTTTAAGCGAAGAAAAATATATTACACCCGATACAAGTTATACTATTAGTTTTTATGATGACATTTATCATCAAATCACTTGCATTTGTGGGAAAAATGGTTTAGAAAAACATAATTACCATTTAACAATTAGTGGTAAAGATAAAAGACAAACTTGCAAAAATTGTGGATATTGGATACCATATATAGGTTAAACATTTACTTTCTATTTGGAGGATATGAACATATGAGAAAAAAGATGCTTTGGATTTTTAGCGGGATTTATACATTATTAGAACTTATTTTGCTTATACTCATTTTTACAGCAAAAGAATCTTCTATTCCCGTAGGTGTTTTTCATATTTTTATTGGTTTATCTTTGCTTGGTATTTCTTTGTTTTTTCCATCTGAAGCTTCGATACTGATTCGGTATCTTGTTTTGTTCATCTTATGGGGAATTCATATAATTATTTCTATTATTCTCCATTCTAGTTTGTCATCAAGAGAGATATTTTTGGGTATTTTTGCTTTTCATTTTATTCTCACATTTGCAAGCTTTATGCCTACAGAAAAATTAAATTTAAATAAGTATATAATTTTGACTGAATTAATTGTCGGACTTATATCTTTGTTGGCATTTCCTTTATCTATTCCAATGGCTTTTATAGAAAATGAAATAACTCAATTTATTGTTGTTGTAGTACTAGGAATATTATCTTTTATTGGTGAAATAGGAATTGGTCTTTTTAAACAATTTAAATTGAAACAGTATTGAGGCATCATTTTATTGATGTTATTTTTGAAAGAGAAATATAAGATATTTTAACACATCATCTACAGAGGCAAATCGTTCGTTGTAGAGTTCTTTATATTTTTGGAAGAAGAATCTTATATCCTCTGATATTGTTTAAGTAATATGTTTGTGGGGAATGATAGAAAGATTTTAATCTTTTGTCATTCTATTTTTTATTTAGAGGTTTAGCATAATATTTTTTTTATAGATAAAAATAATATCGAGGTGTTTCATATGGCATATAGCTATAAAGGAAGTATTAATTTTGGGTTTGTATATATACCAATTACACTCCACACAGCCATTAAAGAAAATCATATAGCGTTTCATCTTCTAGATAAAAAAACGTTAAGTCGAGTAAAATATTTAAAAACATGTGAATCGTGTGACAATAAAAAAATAAAAAATGAGGATATTGTAAAAGGGTATGAGTATGAAGAGGGAAAGTATGTTGTATTAGAGGAAGAAGACTTAGAAAAAATAAAAGCTCCGCAAGATAAAAACATTATGATAGAACAGTTCATTGAACTAAAAGAAATTGACCCTATCTATTTTGATAAAGCGTATTTTGTTGTTCCAACAGGCGCACATAAGGCTTTTAAACTGTTAGTTAAGGCTATGGAAGAAGAAAAAAAGGCTGGTATTGCTAAAACAGTGATAGGTGCGAAAGAATCTGTCATTTTACTACGCGCAAAAGAAGGAGAGATGCTTTTAAATACGTTACATTTTCATAGCGAAATACAAAAGAATCCTTGTAAAGCTATTCAGGAAAAGACAACTCCTTCGGAATTAAAATTAGCCAAAACTTTGATAGAACAGATGACATCCAAATTTGAACCTGAAAAATATAAGGATGAATATACTTTGAAAATTCAAAAAGCCATTGAAACTAAAATTCAGGGAAAAGAAATTGTTTCTTCTAAAAAGGCGGAACAGGGAAATATTGTGGATTTAATGGAAGCCTTACAGTCTAGTATAAGTCAGTTGAACTCTCCTAAAAAAACTAAAAAAACGATGATTTTACCTAAGGGTAAAAAAGAAAGACCTGCAGCAAATGCCTGATTTATTTATAGATAAGAATGTTTCACCGATGTTAATCGGACATGAGGTTGAACCCTATGATGATGAAGAATCTATATTTGAATTGAAATTGGATGGAATAAGGTGTATTGCTTATATAGATACGACAAGTGTCATTTTAAGAAATAAAAGAAATAAAGATGTCACATCACTATATCCAGAACTTCAGTGCTTGAAACATAATGTAAAGAAATCCTGCATTTTAGATGGAGAATTGATTGTTTTAAAAAATGGAAAACCCGATTTTTTTAGTATACAAAAAAGGAGCTTAATGACAGATTCCTTTAAAATAAAACTGATGGCTAGAACCCATCTTGTACAATTTGTTGTTTTTGATATTTTATATTTTGACGGAAAAGATGTAACACATCTTCCTTTATTGAAAAGAAAAGCCGTTTTATCAAAAAATGTGATGGAAAAGGATGGCTTGAGTATTTCTAGATTTATAGAAAAGCAAGGAATTGATTTTTTTAATCTTGCGAAAGCAAATGCTTTAGAAGGTATTGTTGGTAAGAAAAAAAATAGCTTTTATGTATTAGGGAAAAGAACAAAGGACTGGAAAAAAATTAAGGTGATGATGGATGAGGATCTAATCATTTGTGGGTATAAAGAAAATGAAGAAGGAGAAGTTAAAGACCTAGTACTTGGATATTACGATAGGAAACAGAATTTAAAATGTAGAGGTAGTATCTCTTTAGGAATATCTAAAGAAGATAAAGCCATTATAAAAGATTTTGCAAAGCATCATCGAGTATCATCCCCTTGGTTTAATGAATTTAAAGATATTATTTGGTTAGAATTAGAGCTCGTTGGAATTGCACATTATATGCAGAAAACAGAAACAGGACATATGCGTCAAGCTGTATTTTACGGTATTCGAGATGATAAAGAAGCTAGAGATTGTATAGGGATATGAGTTGTAAATTCTATAAAAATAGAGGATAATTTATAAGAAATGTCAAAAAAGCCTTTCTTTTGTAAGCGTTTTAGTATATACTATATATACTTAAGTTTGTCTACGAGAAAGGAAATTTTATATGAGTAAAGAAAGTATTATCATTCTTTCATGTGTGCTGTGTGCAGCTTTTGTCACGCTTGCATATGTTTTTATTCTATTTCGAAGAGTCAATAGAATAAAAATTAATAATCCAAAGATTGAGGAAATTTCTTCTTATATTCATCAAGGTGCTATTGCATTTTTAAAAAGAGAATATAAGATTATCATCCCTTTTGTAATTGGATTTGCGATTTTGTTAACGGTCTTAGGTTTTATTCCAGCCTTTGAAAATGCAGAAGGTGTAGGATGGAAATCTGCCATTTGTTTTGTGGTGGGCGCTTTATTTTCAGGAGTTGCTGGATGGATTGGTATGTTTACAGCAACCAAGGCTAACGCTAGAACAGCTACAAAGGCCGATGAGGAAGGAATGCCTCAGGCTTTAAATACGGCTTTTAGTGGTGGAGCGATATTAGGACTTACAGTGGCAGGATTGGGTCTGTTGGGACTTACGGCTTTATTTTTTGGAGCCTATGCTTTATTTGACATTACTGAAGCAGCAAAGGTAGTTAGTGGATATGGATTAGGTTGTTCGATGATCGCCTTATTTGCTCGTGTGGGTGGCGGAATATATACTAAAGCTGCTGATGTAGGAGCAGATTTGGTTGGTAAGATTGAAACGGGGATTCCTGAAGATGATCCTAGAAATCCTGCGACCATAGCGGATAATGTTGGAGATAATGTTGGAGATATTGCAGGTATGGGTTCTGATTTGACGGAGTCTTATGTTGGCTCAATTATTTCAGTTTTGACGATTGCTGCCACTATGGTAACTATAAATTTTGATGCAATAAAGAATTTTATGTTTCCATTAATGATTGCAGGTGTGGGTGTCATCGCTTCTGTACTGGCTGTCATTTTTATTAGAATACGCCAGTGGAAAAATCCACATAAAGCTTTAAATATTGCGACATATGTTGCTACAGGACTCGTGATAATTGCCACTTTATTTATTGGTATCTTTTATATGGGTTCTGTGAAATATTTCTTTGCAGTGCTAGCTGGGTTACTTGCAGGTATCTTAGTTGGTTTCATTGCGGAGTTATATACATCTAGTGATTATAAAGGGGTAAAAAGAATTGCCTATGAATCTCAAACGGGGCATGCAACGAATATCATTGCGGGTATGGGTAGCGGTATGAAATCAACTGGCTTAACCATTATTGCTTTGGTGGTGGCAATTGCAGTTGCTTATTTTGTTTGTGGAAGTTATGGAATTGCTCTTGCAGCTGTGGGAATGTTATCTACCTGCGGAATTACTGTATCAGTGGATGGGTATGGTCCTATTAGTGATAATGCAGGTGGTATTGCTCAAATGTCTAATTTAGATCCACATGTGCGTGAAATTACAGATAAATTGGATTCAGTGGGAAATACAACTGCAGCGATTGGTAAAGGCTTTTGCATTGGTTCTGCCACTTTAACGTCTTTAGCTTTAATTGTTGGATATTTCTCCGCTTGTGGTGTTGATATGATTGATATATCAAATCCTGTCTTTATTGTTGGGTTATTGATTGGCGCCATGCTACCTTATTTCTTCAGTGCTTTAGTCATTGCTTCAGTTGGAAGAGCTGCCAATAAAATGATAGAAGAAGTTCGGGAACAATTTGCATCTGATCCTGGTATTTTAAAAGGTGAATCGAAACCGAATTATGCTAAGTGTGTAGATATTTCTACAAAAGCGTCTTTAAAAGAGATGATTTTACCAGGGATTATTGCTGTTTTTGCTCCAATCGTAGCTGGTTTGGTTTTAGGAGCCGAAGGACTGGGTGGATTATTAATTGGAGGCCTACTATCTGCAATCATGCTTGCAGTATTTATGGCAAATTCTGGTGGCGCATGGGACAATGCTAAAAAATATGTGGAAGAAGACCATTTTGGGGGTAAAGGCTCAGAAACGCATCATGCGGCTATTACTGGTGATACAGTAGGAGATCCGTTAAAAGATACAGCTGGTCCAGCAATGGATATTTTAATTAAACTGATGTCCATTATATCCTTAATCTTAGCCCCTCTATTATTAAATTATCAGAGTCTTTGGGATTGGATTGTGCAATGGTTAACGAAATAAAAAAACAAAGTACATAAATAAAAATATAGGGAGGGAACTATGGTAGGAAAATATAAAGTTATAACCCTTTGTGGAAGCACAAGGTTTAAAGATGATTTTTTAAATGAACAAAAAAGGCTAACATTAGAAGGGAATATTGTGATTTCAGTTGGACTTTTCGGACATTCTGGTGATGATGAAGTGTGGACAGAAAACACAAAAGAGATGCTAGATGATATGCATAAAAGAAAAATTGATATGGCAGATGAAATTTTTGTAATCAATAAAGGTGGTTACATTGGTTCAAGTACAAAATCAGAAATAGAATATGCAGCAAAAACTGGGAAAAAAGTAAATTACCTAGAATAATAAAGAAAGCTTGATTGATTCAAAAAAATACTTTATCAATTTCGATAAAGTATTTTTATTTTTAGCTAATTTCAAGATTTATATTTTTTATCCTAACATTACGTCTAATATCATCATTATGACGAATCCTATACAAATTCCTACATTACAAATTTTTCCATGAGAAGATGGAATCAATTCATCTACTACCACAAAGATCATTGCACCTGCGGCAAAGCTTAATAGATAGGGCATGGTTGGATTAATATAATACATTAAAAGATAGGCAACGATGCTGGCAACTGGTTCTACCACACCAGATAGGAATCCCTTCCAAAATGCTTTGACTTTTGATTCTTCTGGGATTAAGTTTAAGGAAATGATGCTTCCTTCAGGAATATTTTGAATTCCTATGCCAAAACTTAATGCTAACGCGGTTGTAGCTAAGAAAGTATCCCCTTGCATAGCTGCTGCAAAGGCTACACCTACGGATAGACCTTCAGGTATATTATGTATTACAACTGCCAAATTTAGCATATTCACATTTTTCTTCTTGGCAATATACATATCAAATACCATAATTAATAGCATACCTAAAACAAATCCAACTGCTGCTGGAATGAAGCAGGTATATGGATTATCTCCGGATAATTCTATAGCAGGTATGATTAAACTCCAGATAGATGCAGCAAGCATAACTCCAGCTGCAAAGCCCTGTAACAGATTTTTTATATTCAGATTAATTTCCTTTTTTACAAGAAAGACGAGTAAAGAACCAAGAGTTGTTCCAATTAAGGGGATTAGAAAACCTAGAATTAATAGGGACATATTTTTCACCAATATTATATTTATGCAGAAAAAAAGAGAGGTTTTGGGTTATTTTAATAAAAAAATTGCAAAAATTTCTTTTTTTGTGATATAATCCATAGTTAGAGAGGTTAATATTATGGAAAAGATTACGTATAAAAAATCAATGTTAGCAAAATTAATTTTAGGTCAGGACTCTATTCCTGCATATCAATCTATAAAAGATCTTTGTGCAACTCATAAAAAAGTCAGTACGAGATTGAGTTTTGGAAAAGAAACAATCTCCTTTGGAAGAATAAAAGTTGCTGCTATCAAGATAGTGGTTAAGAATATTCATCTTTATTTAGCCTTGAATCCAAAAGATTATGAGAATACGAAATATAATTTTAAAGATTTATCTGAAACTAAAATTGGTCAAGTTTATCCAATGCGTGTTCGTATTACAGGTTCAAGAAGTCTTAAATATGCTCTAGAATTATTAGAAGATGCTTTAGCCAATGTTGGTGCAACAGACGTTTGTGAAGCAGAAAATGTTAACTATGAAGAGTTATTCTATCCAAGAGGTTTTGATGTTTTATTAGAAGAGGGTCTTATTAAAAAATATGTTAAGTCTATTGAGGAAGCTTCGGACGATGAAGAAGATGATTTCTTAGATGATGTGTTAGATGATGAAGAAGATTTGGTAGAAGCAGAAGAAATGTGCAATGTACACTTTACGGCTAAGCTTATGTATGAAGCGGTGGGCGCTGCAGATGACTTATATATTATAACAAGCTATACCAATTGGGATCCTATGGAAGCAGTTCCTATGCAAAAAAATGCAGATACTACCTTCACTGCAACTATGAGTTTTCCAAAGGGAACGGCGTTAGAATTTAAAATTTGTCGTAGCAAAAATTGGACAGATGTTGAAAAAGGTATTTGGAAAGAAGAAATTGTTAACCATAACTATATTTTAGTAGAACAAGATATGGAAGTTGAAGATTTGATTTATAATTTCAGACAAATGTAAAAAGAGGTCCCTTGGGGCCTTTTTCATACTAGAAAGGAACGATTATGCTGGGAAAGAAGGTAACGGTCTTAATAGACCGCCCCATAGGAAGTCTGCATCCTACAGAAAAGGATATCACCTATGAAGTGAATTATGGATATATTCCAAATACTTGTTCTACGATAGACCATGAAGAACTAGATGCCTATATTTTAGATGCAGATTATCCTTTAGAAATATACGAAGGGCAAGTGATTGCCATCCTTCACAGAGAAAATGAAGAAGATAAATATATTGTATCAAATCGAATGTATTCCAAGCAAGAAATTATAGAGAAAACCTATTTTATGGAGCAGTATTTTAAATCGCACATTGAAATGTTACATACTACAAAAGAAGATATTATATATGATTTAAAATCTAGTGGGTTTTCAAAGGAGGATATCGTTTTAATTCACTCGAGTTTGAAAAGTTTTGGAAGTATTAAAGGGGAAGATATTATCACGGCTTTTATGGAATATTTTTCTCAAGGATTGGTCATTTTTCCTACACATACTTGGGCTAGCATTCAGACGGATGGACAAATTTTTGATACAGAACAAACGCCTTCTTGTGTAGGGGCGTTGACCAATATTGCGCGTAAGACAAAAGGGTTTAAACGTAGTTTGCATCCTACGCATTCTGTATGTGCATTTGGAAGGGGTAAGGAAACCTATTTAGACTTGGATCTTAAGAGTAGCACACCAGTATCTCCTAAGGGTTGTTTTGGTAAATTAAAGGATTACCATGCAAAGATTCTTTTTATGGGAGCCCCGCTTTCAAAAAATACATTCATCCATAGTATAGAAGAAGAAATGTGTGTAGAGGATCGATTTACAGAGCATATATATCATTTTACATCTAAAGGATATGGGGTAGAAAAAGAGTATACCATGCCAAGGCACTATTCTACTAAAAATGCTCATTTAAGTGAGCATTATGAAAAACTTTTACCCCATTTTTTGAAATTGAATATTGCTTATCAAACGTATATAGGCAATAGTTTGACCTATGTTGTAGATGCTGAAAAATGTTATACATACGTAAAGAAACTACTGGAAAAAAATATCCATATTTTTGATGATTATGAAGATTACGAGGACTAGAAAATGAAAGTGTTAAAAAAGCAAAATAATAGTAAAATGTGTATGTTATGTGGCATGGATAACTCATTTGGTGTACAGGCTCAATTTTATGAGATGGAAAATGGGATGGTCTGTGGACTGTTTACATTTAAAGAAGAGCATCAAAGTTATCCAGGAAGAGTGCATGGTGGAATGATTAGTGCTATGTTAGATGAACTTGCCTGCCGTGCATTTTGGATTTTAGAACCAGACAAAATGGCTGTTACCCTAGATTTACAAACCAAATATCGTAAACCAGTCCCTTATAATATTGAACTCAAAGGTACAGGTAAAATTATGAAATATACCAGTAGATATTTTATTGCACAATGTAAAATTTTAGGAGAACAAGGAGAAGTATTGGCAGAAGGTGAAGTAAAATACCTCATTCTTCCAAATGAAAAAATAACGGATGCTTCATTTGAGGAAGAGATGTGTTATTTTGTTGAAGATGGTGTAAAGGAAATTGATTTATGCGTCTAGATAAAATGCTTGCTCATTTAGGCTATGGTTCTAGAAAAGAAGTGAAAGAATTCATTCGTAAGGGCTATGTATTAGTGAATGGAATTCGAATAAAAGATGATGACTATAAAGTGGATGAAACTATGGATGAGATTCAATTTTTAGAACAACAAATTCATTATGAACACTTGCTGTATTTTATATTAAACAAGCCAGCTGGATATGTAAGTGCAACCTATGATGCCTATGATCCTATTGTTTTAGATTTGATAGAGGGACATGAAAAGAGAGGCTTATTTCCTGTGGGAAGACTGGACAAGGATACAACAGGCTTACTTTTAATTACAAATGATGGGAATTTGGCCCATCAATTATTATCTCCTTCCAAGCATGTAGATAAAGCTTATGAGGTCACGTTTTCTGGAGAATATCAGACCTCATTTGCTGTGAAGTTTAAAGAGGGAATCCTTCTAGATGACGGATATAAATGTCTACCTGCTTCTTTTAAATTACTGGAGTCCCATCATGGAATTATCACCATTCAAGAGGGGAAATATCATCAAGTCAAGCGAATGTTTGAAGCTTTAGGTATGAATGTTTTAACTCTCAAGAGAGTTTCTTTTGGTTGCCTAACTCTTCCAGATGATTTGAAGGAAGGCCAATACAGAAGCTTAACAGAACAAGAAAAAAATAAATTAATCACCAAAGGAGAATAAAAAAATGAATTTTGACAAAATCAGAAAAGAGCTTAGAGATCATGGATATATAGATGAAAGAAATGTGGTTTGTCACTCTTATGCAAATCATTCGGATTCCATAAGTTTTGGTCCTATATTAAAAGTGACACATCATCTTCAAGAAGGATTACCTAAATATATGTTGATTTCCTTATGTAAAGATCAAATCATCATTTCAAAGGCTAAACTTTTTGGCGGTTTTAAAGAATACTTTTGCACAATAGATTTGAAAAATCTTGAATTTGTTGCCAAAAAAGAGTCTATGATTACCTCTTTTGAATTTAAGGTGTTCACAGAAGATGGTAATCAAGGAAGTTTTGTTATCAATACGAGTGCATCTGAAGATACATATTATGCAGAGAAGTTAGTAAAACTTATTCAAGAATGGAAAAAAGAACATTCTGAGAATTAAAAGAAATATAAAATAGAGCTCTATAATTTTATAAAATTATAGGGCTTTTTCTTGTAATTGTCGCGATTTTTTGATAAAATAGTTTAAAATAGTGAAAAAAGATAGGTGGGAAAAGCTATGGATCTTTTTGGTATGATACCAGATAATTTTTTCTCTTTGCTTTCATCTAAAAATAAACGTATTTATTTAGCATCGATATTACAATGCTTTAAAACATACGAGACAGGATCAATTCTTGGTATAGAGAAGAAGATTGTTGTAGATGACTTAGTGAATTATTTAGATAATAGCTCATTTTTTTATGATGTGGAGGATGAGGAAGATGATGAATCCAATCCTCAGTCAAAACGTGAACTTGCGAACTATATTCTTAGAAGAATGGAAGAATGTGGTTGGATATATGTAGATGTTACCAATGACTATGAAGAAATTTTGAATTTCTCTGATATGGCAATTACAATTTGTGAGGCCATTCTTAAGGCATATCCAAATGTGACAGAATCCTATGGGGAAGACAATGAGTTCTATGAACTTTATGCGAATGAGTATCAAGGGTATATTTTTACCATTTACTCCTTATTGATGAATCAGGATAATGTAGACTTTGCGATGATATTTGATACAGTATACAATCAAACGAAACAATTAATTCGTGCCCTAAGACGGTTAGACAGCAGGCTAAAAGAATATATTAGCAGTGTTGTGGAAACAAGTGAGATTAAAGATTTGATGGAACGATTAATGACCTTTAAAACGGAAATCTATGATCGTAGTTATCTGAAAATGAAAACATCCGACAACATCAATCGATATCGTTTGGCAATTGTATCTAAGTTAGAAGAATTATCTGCTAATGAATTTGCAATGAGTATGATTGTAAATGATTATAAAAGAAAATATCCTACTGTAGAGCTTGCAGTTCAAAGAGCAACAAGAACCATAGATGAAGTTATAGATGTATTTAACTCTATTGATGGATTTGTTTCTGAGATAGATAACAAAAACAGAACTTATATCAATTCTACCATTGGTAAGATTAAATTCTTATTGAGTGAAGATGATAATGTCATTGGTAAGCTTAATACCATTTTGAAGCACATTAAGACTTCTTGTGCTAAAGGGAAAACGGAAAAGGCTATGCGATTGGTGGATACGTTATACAGTTTGAACCAAACGAAAATCTTTGTCCAGGAAAACTCTTTATATGCCCCTCGTGGAAGCTATACAAGAAATTATAATCAAACCTTGGATGCTTTAGGGCTAGAGGGATTTGAACTTACCGAAGAGTTTATGAAACAGTTCAAATCAGCGTATAATGAAATTGAAATTAAGAATTTCATGGAATCCAATATGCTAGAAAATAAATTGCAGGCTAGTCAATTGATTCATTATAATACGGATAATCTTACTGTATTGATGACGGTTTATAGTTTAATGTATGCATCAAATTTAGAGTATCATATAGAAATTTTAGATAGTAAAATAGAACATAAACGTTATAGTTTACGTGATTTTATTATTGAAAGGAGAGGGTAAATATGCTAAGTGCTTATGAGACAATGACAACCACACAGCAGAATCAATTTAAAGATACTGCCAATAAACTTTTAGCAAATACTTTTTTATGCAGAGACAAAAAGGATAATAAAGAAAATTATTATTTTTTAATGAGTTTTAAAGAAATTTTTGATGAATTTTTCAAGGTATTAGGATACGAAATTCATTTAGACACTGCAACAGGTTCTATTATGTTAGAGGGGGCCTCTGCTGCAAATACTTTAAAACTTAAAAGAGATGAATCTATCATCTTACTAATTTTAAGACTTCTTTACCACGAGAAGGCAAAAGATACCTCTTTAAATGATAATATCGTATGCAGTGTTGGAGATATTCACACGAAATATGATTATTTACAAATCAAAAGAAAGCTAAATAAAACGGATTTGGTGTCTGCAGTTCGTCTGCTTAGAAGATATAACCTAATAGAGGTTACTGGAGATGTTACCTCTTCCGTATGTCGTATTGTCATTTTGCCTACCATCCTTATGGCCATTAAAAGTGAGGATGTAAATGAAGTATATCAGGCAATTATGAAAATTTCCCAAGAGGATGGTGATAAGGAATGAAAAAACTTGTTAAAATTCGTTTAATTAACTGGCATTACTTATCCAATGAAACTATTGAAATTTCTGGAAATACCTTATTATCTGGTCCTAATGCTTCTGGTAAATCTACCATTATGGATGCGATTACTTATATTTTGACTGCAGGAGATACGATGTTCAACTTGGCAGCAAATGAAAAAGGTAAGCGTGATTTAAGAGGATATGTCAAGTGTAAACTTGGTATGGATGATAAAGAATATCTTCGAAATGGAGATGTTTCTGGACATGTCGCTTTAGAATTTTATGATGAGAAAACAGATTCTAGATTTGCGGTTGGTGCGGTAATTGATGCCTTTGGTGAATTATTACCTGTTAAAACTTTATTCTATAGAACATTTGAGCCAATCAATGATTCTATGTTTGTTTCACCTGAACATCAAATTTATGGAACAGTTGATTTCCGTAAGCATAATTCTAGCTTTGAATTCTATTTAACAAAGAAGGAAGCCAAAAGAGGATTTAGAACGGCATTTGGCTCTATCAATGAAGACTTTTATAGATTGATACCGAAAGCTTTAGCATTTAAACCAATTACCGATGTTAAGGATTTTATTTATCAGAATATTTTAGAAGAAAAAGACATTGATGTAACTGCAATTAAAGATTCTATTCGTTCTTACAAAGAGTTAGAAAACACGCTGAAATTAATCAATAGAAAGATCACTGATCTTAAGGAAATTGATAGCCTTTATCAAGAATTAAAAGGAATTGAAGAGAGAAAAAATTATATTCAATATTTAATGCATTTATTTGATACAGAAGCCATAAAGTCCGAAATGGCTGATGCTAAGCGTCAGATTGAACAGCAGGAAGCTTTACGTATCATGAAGGAGCAGGAGATTGTTTCTTTAGATCAAGAGCTTTTAGCATTAAATGAACGTTCTAGAGATTTATATAATGCTTTAAGTAATAATGATACGTTTAAGGCAGAAGAATACATTAATAGAGAAATTCTAAAAACACAGACGAATATTACTTCTTTAGAAGCAAATCAACAGGTCTTCCTAAAGCGTGCAACAAATTACAAGAATGCTTTAAATGAACTTAGAAAATTATCTGATGAACGTTTGTTTGCAGAAATGGCAAATCTACCATTAGTTCAGATTAATAGCTTAGATGTTGAAGCTTCTAAGATTAAGTTGAAAGATTATCAATCTCGTTTGACGCAAGTTCAGAATAAAATGAATCAGGAATTAGGGTCTTTAGATAGTAAGAAAAGAACTTTAGTTTCTCAAATCAATGAAATATCCACAAATATTCGAGGATTAGATCAGAATCGTGCACCTTTCCCTACACAGCTCCTTCAAATTCGTGCTGAAATAGAAGAAGGATTGAAACGGATTTATAATTATGATATTAAAGTGCATATTTTTGCTGAAATTTGTGAAATCACTAACCAAGAATGGGCAGATACGATTGAAATTTATTTAGGGTTAAGAAGATTTAATATGATTGTTGAACCTAGATATTTTGATCAAGCTCTTCAAATTTATTCTAGAATTAAAAATAAATATAGATTGTATGGGATTGGTTTGATTAATACAAAACAGATCAGTCAGTATAAAACTTTTAATCCGAAATCCTTAGCTTCTATTCTTGACAGCGAGAATCAGGATGCACGATGCTATATCAATTATACATGCGGTAATGTCATTATGTGTAATGACGCCATGGAACTTGAAAAATACCAAACTTCTATTACCAATGATTTATTATTATATCGTGGGTATACCGTGTCAAGTTTAAATCCAAATGTTGAAAAACCATTTATAGGAAAGAATGCGGCATCTAAACAAGCTATCTTATGGCGTGAAAAAGCAGATGCAGCCAAGAATGAATATGTGTCTTTAAATGGACAAATTGAAGCATTGAATAAAATGCTTAGTTTGATTGACCAGATTGATGCACGTCCTTTAATTGATGATTTAGATAAGGCATTAGTTTTAGAAAAGGAAAAGAGCACTTTAGAGGATTTATCTAAGCAAGCCTTACGTCAAAAAACTGCAACTCCAACAGAGCTTCAAGAAGACTATGAAAAGATTTTAGAAACCATCAAATCCTGTGATGCCAAAAAGCTTTCCTTAAGTAAAGAAATTGGTGGTATTGATAATGCAATTGAAGCATTAAATACAATCATTTTTACTAAGGGAAATGAGTTAGTGGCTTTAGAAAATGAATTAGAAGAGCTTGCAGGTGGTTCTATTGTTATGGAACAACAAGCCAAAGATGAATATAAGGCCTTAATCTTAAATAAAAACTTTAAGTCTGCCTTTAGTGAGTATCAAGAAAAATACAAAACTGAAGAATCCAGCTTTACCCTTTTATCTGATACACTGGTTGCGAAACAGTATGGATATATTAATACATATAATTCCACATTCTCTATCGGTTTAACAGAGATTGATAAGTTCTTATCTGAGCTCAACAAACTTGAAAAAACGGAATTAGTGAAATACGAGCAGAAAGTTAGAAGTGCTAGAGAATCTGCGGAAATTGTATTTAAGGAAGACTTTATTGCTAAATTAAGAAATAATATTTTAACTGCAGAACAAGAAATTTATAAGATAAATGAGACATTATCAAATATAACTTTTGGTAATGACCGTTATGAATTTATTTTCCCTAGAAGTAGTGAATATGCCTCCTTCTATGAAATGGTAACATCAGATTTAGAGAGTGGAAATGAGGGACTTCTTACCTTTGAATTCCAGGAAAAGTATGATGAACAAATTCGTGAACTCTTTGAAACCTTATCTATGGATGAAGTGAATAGTAATGGAGCAATCAATAAATTCACAGATTATAGAACCTATATGGACTATGATATAAGAATCATTAATAAGAATGGGGATACCATGTCCTACTCTAAGGTTTTTAAAGAAAAATCAGGTGGTGAAACACAGGTTCCATTCTATGTGGCTATCATTGCCTCATTTGTGCGAGTTTATACGAAGAATTCTGTAGTTGCAGGTGACCCAATAGGACTTGTTTTATTTGATGAAGTTTTTGATAAGATGGATGCAAATCGTATGCATGCCATGATGAACTTTATCAATTCCATGCCATTACAGGTAATTATTGCTTGTCCTCCTCAACGTATGGATATTTTACAAGAGTTTGCGAAAACCACTTTAATTATGGTACGTCAGGGAACAAAAGCTACTGTTTTACCAATGGTAAAGAAAGATGAGGATGAAGAAGAATAATGGGGTTATTTGGAAAATCAAACAAGAAAAATGATTATGATGAAAAACAAAGAGATTTAAATGATAATCAGCTTGCCAGTGATCGATTAATTATTTTTCAATTAAATGATGATGATAAAAAGGCTGGCGAATTAGTTGGTGAGCTTAAAAAGGGAAAGCCTTTGGTATTGAATTTTGATAATTTAGAACCTATGGCAGCCAATAAATTATTAGCTTTCTTTGCGGGAGCTTGCTTTGCAATAGAAGGTAGAAACGTCAGAATTAATGAAAAAACGTATTTGTTTGCTCGTAGTGTAGACTTTTATGATGGGTCTTTACAGCATTTCTTAGATACGTTGCCTAGAGATTAAACGGCAGAATGTCTAGTTCCTTGAACTAGGCATTTTTTTATTGTATAACATTCCTAGAAATGTTATAATTGAATTACATAAAATGGAAAAAATAAGAAGAATCACTTTTTAAAAAATGGAGGTATCTTATGTTTCTAAGTGTGGGGATGTCCGCTGGGGATATCATTATTCAGCTGATTGCTGTATTAGGTGGGCTAGGATTGTTTTTATATGGAATCAACCTGATGGGAGATTCTTTAAAAACTATTGCAGGAGATAAATTAAAAAAAATTATAGAAAAAACTACAAATACTCCCATTAAAGGAATTTTGGTTGGAACCATAGTCACGGTGATTATTCAATCTTCCTCGGGGACTACCGCTTTAACTGTTGGTTTGGTTCGAGCAGGTTTGATGACCTTTCCACAGGCTGTGGGTGTCATATTAGGTGCCAACATTGGGGCAACAATCACCTCTTTTATCATAGGCTTAAATATCGAAAGTTATTCCCTGATTTTCGTTTGTGTGGGCGCTGTGATGATTTTCTTTGTTAAAAAAACAAAGATAACAGAAATTGGTAAAATTATTTTTGGATTTGGTATGCTGTTCTTTGGTTTAAAAACTATGGGGGATGCTTTAGATATCATTTTAACCTCTTATGAAGAACAGGCAACACAGATGTTTACATTCTTAGCAGATATACCAGTTTTAGGATTGTTAATCGGAACCTTTATTACGGCTTTAGTTCAATCCTCCTCTGCGACGATTGGTATTTTACAGACATTATATCGTCAAGGCTTTATTACTATGTTTGGCGCGATTCCAATTATGCTTGGTTGTAATATTGGTACGACAGTTACTGCCATTATTGCTTGTATGGGTGGTGGAGTCCAAGCCAAGCGTACAGCATTAGTGCATGTCACATTTAATGTGGTGGGTGCTATATTATTTATGGCGTTACTATGGCCGTTTGCCAAGCTTATGGAAATCATTGAAAGTACTATGCTTGTAGGATTAGGACCTCACCCTGCAATGAGCTTGGCGGTTGCCCATTTGCTATTTAATTTTGTGACAACCTTTATTATGTTTTTCTTCATTAAGCTTATTGTCAAATTATCTTGCAAAATTATTAAAGATAAGCCAAATGAAAAACAGACCATTCTGGATGCATTATTAGATTATTCTTTAATGGAAAGTTCCCCAGTATTTGCGTTAACATTTGTAAAGAAATCTATTGATTATATGTGTAAATGTGTCGCAGAGTTTGTTCATATGACAAAAGAATATAGTTTTGATAAAAAACAAAATTTTGGAAATCGTCCCAAAGAAATAGAAGAAACGATCGATGCTTTAGATAAACGAATACATGATTATTTGATTAAATTGACTTTAACAGAATTAAGTAATTCTAATTCCCAGTTATTGTCGGCATATTTAGATGCAATAAAAGATTTAGAAAGAATAGGAGATCACTGCACGAATATCTTTGAATTCTTTGATGAACGGTATGCTACAGGTAAGGAACTTTCTACAGATGGGATACAAGATTTAGAACAAATGTATACTACAATCCTTGCAATGGTGGATATGACCTTTGAAGCATTTTACGCTTGGGATAAGGAAAAGGCAATGGAGGTCAATAAATTAGAAGAAGAGGTCGATAAGATGGAGGCAATTTTCCATCAGCGCCATGTTCACCGAATTGATAGTGGAGCTTGTTCCTATTCCAATGCAGACTATTATGTAGAGATATTATCTAACTTAGAGCGTCTAGGAGACCATTTAGAAAATATATCAGAATCGGTTATAGAAGTTTTTCATATCCCACAAGAAACTAATTTTGCAACAGAATAGAAAAGAAAGAGAGTTTATGGTTCATCCATAAACTTTTTTATCAGTTATTCAAAGATTTTTTGAAAAATCCATATGAATACCTTGCGATTTTTTGTATTAATTAGTATAATTATGGTTAGGAAGTTGAGGTTAATTATTATGATAGAAAGTTATTCATCCATTTTAAAAATTAGAAGATCTGTCTTTGAAGAAGTTGCGAAACTTGCTTATGAGGGAGATTATAAACATATAGAAGAAATACCATATCAAATGTTGAATGGTCAAGCTAAATATCGGGAGTCCATATTCTTAGAAAGAGCTATCGTTGCAGAGCGTATCCGTTTGGCAATTGGTTTGCCTGTTCGAAGTGCCGATGAGCATGCTCCTATATCTAAAGGAATTGAAGAAGCCATTTGTACACATCGATTTTATGAACCACCACTTGTAAATGTTATTGATTTTGCATGTAATGCTTGTCCTACAGATTCATATTTTGTTACGGATAGCTGTGTAGGATGTCTGGCAAATCCTTGTGCCAATGTCTGTCCAAAAGATGCCATCAAGATTGTTGGTGGTAAGTCAATTATTAATCAGGACTTATGTATTAAATGCGGAAGATGTAAAGATGTTTGCCCTTATAAGGCTATTGTACATCGTCAAAGACCTTGTGAGAAGGCCTGTGGTATGCATGCGATTGAATCTGATGAGTTTGGAAGAGCTAAAATAAATTATGATAAATGTGTAAGTTGCGGAATGTGTATTGTGAATTGTCCTTTTGGAGCAATTGCAGATAAATCCCAAATTTTCCAAGTGGTTCAGTCTTTAAAATCAGATGAAGAAGTATACGCAATTATGGCTCCTGCTTTTGTTGGTCAGTTTGGACCAAAAGTGAATTTGAAGACCATTGATGATGCGATGCAGCAGCTTGGTTTTACAGGGGTTTATGAAGTTTCTATAGGGGCAGACCTTTGTACCTACGAAGAGGCTTTGGACTTTTTAGATAAGGTGCCAAGTCAGCTGGACTTTATGGGAACCTCTTGTTGTCCTAGTTGGTCAGTTATGGCCAAGATGGAATTTCCAGAATATAAGAATAATATATCTATGGCACTAACACCTATGGTTTTAACAGCAAGATTAGTGAAGAAGGAGCATCCAAATAGTAAAATTGTATTTGTTGGACCATGTTCTGCAAAAAAACTTGAAGCGTCTAGATCTAGTGTTCGTAGTGATGTAGATTTTGTATTAACTTTTGAAGAACTAATGGGTATGTTTACAGCCAAAAAAGTAGATTTCACAAAACTTAAAGAGAAACCTTTGGCTAACGTTACAAGTGCTGATGGAAGAGGCTTTGCTGTGGCAGGTGGGGTTGCTCAAGCAGTAGTTAATACAATTAAGAAAATTAATCCAAACCTTGAAATCAAAGTGGCTTCTGCACAGGGATTAGAGAATTGTCGTAAATTATTAAAAGATGCCAAAGCAGGAAAGTACAATGGCTATTTATTAGAAGGAATGGCTTGCCCTTATGGGTGTATCAGTGGAGCAGGAACTTTGAATTTGCCAAATAAAACAAAGGGTATGGTAGAAGTTTCTAAACGAGAAACCCCAAAGAAGAATGTAACAGAATCAGAGTATTTAGAAAGATTAGAAACTTTAGATTAGTTAAAATAGTAAAAAACAGGATTTTATCAATGAAGTGGTAAGATGTTTGTAGACACAAAAAAAGTGTTTATAAACATCTTTTTTCATTTTATAATAAAGATATACTTCTCCCTAGGGAGAAACGTGGAGGTGAAAATATGGGAAGAAAAAAAGGTGGAACAAATAAAAGATGGAGTGCCCAAGAAAAATATGAAATTATAAAGCCCATAATTGAAGGAAAGAAATCAAGCCATGATGTAACGAGAGAAACAGGACTATCCAATGGAATGATATGTAATTGGATAAAGAAATATAGAGAAAATGGAATTAAGGGATTAGAGAACAAAAGAAAGCCAGGGAATCAACTAGTAAAGTATCAAGCTCGAAAAGAACTGACAGAGATAGAGAAATTAGAGTATGAGGTATTAAAGCTAAGAATAGAGAACGAACGATTAAAAAAAGGATACACAAAGAAGGAGGCGGATCAAGCAAAAGGAAAGAAATCATCCAAAAAGAATATGAGATAGTTGAGAACTTAAGTAAAGACTATAATGTTGAATCATTATGTGAGTTTTTGGAAGTGTCAAGGAGTGGATATTATAAATGGATAAAACGAAAAGGGATATTAAACAAGTATCAAAATGATAGACGCATATTAAGTGAAATGATTAAAGAAATACATAGGAAACATCGCACATGGGGATATAGACATATCGCAGCATATATAAGAAAAGCCTTAGGATGGGGTTTCTCTGATAATCTATGCCATAAGTGCTGTAAAACTCTTAAAATACAATCTAAAGCAAGAAAACCACCTTATATCAAAGGTGGTAAAGAAAACGTAAGATATCCAAATATAATTCATAATAATTGGTCTACTACCAGACCATTAGAAAAGGTATGTACAGATACAACAATCTTTTATAACAATAATCAAGCATATGATTTAACGATGTACATAGATGTATTCAACAATGAGATTGTAGCGTATGATTTAGCTATAAGTAAGCATGGATGTAATCCAAGCAATCATTATAGAGCTATGAAGAAACAATTGAAAATCAAAGAAAAAAGAGGATATAAAGACCTTGAAACGATTGTCCACTCTGATCAAGGCACAATATATACCTCCAGGGCTTTCGCTGATACCCACAAAGATTATACCATAATTCGTTCTATGAGTCGAGTAGCAACTCCTACAGATAATCCAATCATTGAATCCTTAAATGGATGGATGAAGGAGGAAATGGCAAATGATTTTAATCTTTACAAAACAAAAGACGTTCAAAAAACTGTTAAAGATTACATCTATTACTTTAACAATGAACGTCTAGCTTATTCTTTAAATTATAAAAGCCCAATTCAATACAGAACTGAGCTTTCATTTAAATAATTCTTTTTTTGTGTCTACGAACTATTGACTAGTTCATTTTATCAATCCTGTTTTTTTTATTGTTTATTTACTAATACTTTTTTAAGTCTTGCAAATCTTGGAAGACCATCTTCTAAAGGCGCTTTTTCGTCTCCTTGAATTAGAGGAAGAGCATATTTTACATATTCTTCTGAAAGAGCTGTTCCATTATTGATAATCCATTCTGCAGGAACTTTCTTTTCGGCGTTGGCAACTTCAGATAGAGGAATTCTTACATACTCGCAAGTATACTTAGAACCATTCATATGGCGCTTAAAACCAATCATATAATCAGTAATTCCGCTTACTGCAGCTTTTACTGCCTCACGACCAGCATTAAATGCTTCTTCAACATCGATTTTAGATGCTAAATGCTGTGCACAACGTTGTAGTAAAGAGAATTCAATAGGACGAACCTTTACTCCTAGTTCCTCTTTTAAAACATTGGCTAAAACATTTGCTGTACCACCCAATTGAGAATGTCCAAAAGAGTCTTTAGCAAGATTTTTAGCACCTAACTCTGCTACATATGTTCCATCTGCTGTTTTTACACCTTCAGAAACCGCGATTAAAACTTTACCATTATTCTTCTCATAAACTGCTTTAGCATCTTTTATAAACTTATCCATATCAAACGCAACTTCTGGTAAATAAATTAAATCAGGACCAGCATTTTTATAACTTGCAAGTGCAGAAGCAGCAGTCAACCATCCTGCATTTCTACCCATAACTTCAACGACAGCTACCATTGGCGTATCATAAACTGTGGCATCATAGTATAATTCCATGAAAGATGTGGCAACATATTTAGCGGCAGATGCATAACCTGGACAATGGTCTGTAGCCCATAAATCATTGTCTATTGTTTTTGGAACACCCATACAATAGCACTCATACCCTGAATCTTTAAAAAATTTAGAAACCTTATTACAAGTATCCATTGAGTCATTTCCTCCATTATAGAAGAAATAACGAATGTTGTATTTTTTGAATACTTCTAAAAGTCTTCTATATTCACTGTCATCCGTTTCCAATGGTTTTAATTTGTAACGAACGGAACCAATCATAGAAGAAGGTGTAGTTTTTAATAATTCTAACTCTTTTTTATCTTCCATATTGATATCATAGAATTCTTCATTTAATATACCACGAATTCCATGAACAGCACCATAAACTCTAGTTATGTTTGGCTGTTTTAAAGCTTCTAAAAAAACTCCTGCAGCAGATGCATTAATTACAGATGTAGGTCCTCCAGATTGACCTAAAATAGCAGCACCTTTTAATTTGTTCATAATTTTATTATTCTCCTTCATTTTTAGCTATGCTATATTCATACTACAATTCTATTTTAATTTTTGTTTAATGTCAAGTGGTCTAGTGGGTTTATGAAATCGTTTTACATGAGAAAGTGTTTAAAACATTGTTGATAAAATGTTGAAGAAGTCAAAATTTATGATATAATGAAAAATGGAGTGATTTCATTACCACTTCTAAGCTATACCAAAGCTAAGAAAGAAATTTTTAGTATTTGCTTTCAAAATTTAAAAAATTAAAAATATATTAGGAGAAGAAAAAAATGAAAAAAACAAAAGTAGTTTGTACAATTGGCCCTGCTAGTGAACAAAAAGATTGTTTAGAAAAATTAATCGGAACTGCAGGAATGAATGTAATGCGTATGAATTTTTCTCATGGTGATTATGAGGAACAAGGATTCCGTATTAAGAATGTGAAGGCTTTAAATGCAGAAAAGGGCTGGAACACTGGTATGATGTTAGATACCAAAGGACCAGAAATCAGAACAGGTTATTTAGTAAATGATGAACCAGTTATGTTACACAAAGGAGATATTATTCGTATAACTATGGATTATTCTTACCTTGGTAATGAAAAGAAGGTAGCAATTTCTTATGCTGGTCTTTATGATGATATTTCTGTTGGTGGAAGAATCTTAATAGAAGATGGTAACTTAACTTTAAAAGTATTAGAAAAAGATGAATCTTGTAAGGAATTAGTTTGTGAAGCACAAAACGATCGTAAATTAAAAAATAAGAGAAACTGTAATGTTCCAGGTGTAATTTTAAATATGCCTTATATTTCACCTAAAGATAAGGCTGATATTGAATTTGCTTGTGATCAAGAATTAGATTTTATTGCAGCATCCTTTGTTCGTCGTCCAGATGATATTCGTCAAATCCGTGAAATTTTAGCTGCTAAGAAAAATACGCATATTAAAATTATTTCTAAAATTGAAAATCAAGAAGGCGTTTCTAATATGGCAGACATTGTGAAGCTTTCTGATGGTGTTATGGTTGCCCGTGGTGATTTAGGTGTAGACGTGGATGCTTGGGATTTACCAGCGATTCAAAAGGAAATGATTTATTTAGCTCAATCTACAGGTAAGATTGTGGTTTGTGCAACTCAAATGTTAGATTCAATGCAGGCTAACCCAAGACCTACAAGAGCTGAAGTTTCTGATTGTCATAATGCAGTATTAGATGGAACAGGTGCAACTATGCTTTCTGGTGAATCTGCACAAGGAGATTATCCATTTGAGGCTGTTTCTTATATGGCTAAAATCGATCAAAGAGCAGAAGATGATATTGATCATCAAGCTATGATTGAAAATGTAGTTTATGGTAAAGAAGAAAAGAATGAGGATGATGCGATTGGTTTAGCTGCAGCAACATTATCAGCAACTTTCGAAATTCCTGCAATTGTTGCAGAAGGTTCTGTTGAATTAGCATTAGCTTTATCTCAATATCGTCCTGCTTCAGATATTTACTTTGCTGTTGCGTCTAAAGATGATGCAAGAACACTTGCTATTGTTTGGGGTGTTCAAGCCGTTGTAGGTTCTTATAAAGATGCTTTAGCAAAAGCAACTTCAGATTTAGATTTAGCTAAAGGTGAAAAGATTTTAAAGGTTACAGATTGTAAATTGGAAATCGTAGAAGTAAAGTAAGAAAGGATGAAAGGTAACCTTAATAGATAAGGTTGCCTTTTTTTGATATGTATGAAGACAAAAGAGTCTATGTTAGAACTGATTGAAGTGTTAAAAGCAACTTCTCAATTTATTGGAGATGTTAGAGCTAGTCTATGTGCTCCCTATGGATTAAGTCCAATTCAGGGGATTATTATATTGGATATTTACCATCATCCTACTTCAACTAAAATAACAGATATATGTAAGAGGTTGAATAAAACGACAAATACAATTTCACCTCTTATAAATCGTTTAATCGACAGAGGTTTTTTATATAAAAAACAAAATGAAAAAGATAATCGTGTTTTTGAGGCTTATTTATCTGAATTTGGTCAAAACATAATGGATCAATTTAATTCTGATTTGGTAGATTTTGCTTCTCCTATTTTTAATAAATTATCGGATGAGGAATTTAATCAACTTTTCCTACATCTGAAAACTTTAAATAAAGCGTGTGGGTTAGAATGAAATATTTAATATTTTCCGATTTGCATGGATCGTTAGATTCAGCGCAATTCGTAATTGAAAAATTTAATAAATTAGCATGTGATTTTATGATATGTTTAGGGGATGTGCTATACCATGGACCTAGAAATGAACTTCCCAACTCTTATTGTCCCAAAAAAGTAATCGAATTATTAAATTCTTATGGAAACAAAATTATCTGTATTCAAGGGAATTGTGATGCAGAAGTGGATCAAATGGTATTAGATTTTTCTTTAGAACCCTATAAGGATTTAAAGCTGAATGGTATGCCTTGTCATTTAGAACATGGACATCATTTAGATGAAACAAAAGTAACCTCTAAAGTTGTACTTTATGGACATACGCATATTGCTTTACTAGAACAAAAAGATAAATATTGTTTAATAAATCCAGGAAGTATTACAATTCCTAAAGGAAATGGAATCAGAAGTTATATCATTTTAGAGGAGAATACATTTTCTTTATATGATATGGAAGATCATCTTCTTCAACAATTCAATATAAATTAAGGTAAGTGATTAGATCTTACCTTTTTTCTTTTAAAATTTCTTTTCTTTTGGTAATCATTATAATGGAGGGAAAATCATGTACAAAAGAAAAGAAACTTTAATCATCCTATGCTTTATGTTATGTCTAATAGGTGGCTTTCTTGTTCCTCACTTTATTCAAGAGGAGCCAACAAACTCTGTGATACAAGATAGAGAAAATAAAATTGAAATATGTGTTGAAGGAGAGGTGGTTAGAAAGGTAGAACTGACTTGTTATCAGCCGATTAGTTATGGTGCATTATTCTTGAAAATAAAATATTGTTTCAATGAGTATAGTGATCTCAGCGGTTTTAAATTAGATGAGATCATTATGTCCAGTAAAACAATTCAAATTCCAACGTTGGATTGGAACAATCACTTTGAGGAACAAAAAATTTTTATCCATACTGCAGGGATAGAAGAATTAGTAAAGTTGCCACAAATTGGTGAAAAAAGAGCTCAAAAAATCATAGATTATATCCAAAAAAATGGAAGGATAAAGAATTGGGAAACCTTATGGGAGGTTACAAATGTTCCTAAAGAAGCTAGAGAACAAATTATGGAACAAGCCATACTGTAATGACTTACATTTTTTTATGTTTGCGGTAGCTTTGCTATTTCTATCCATGAAGTATAATTTCTTTTTTGTTTTATTGATACCTTATATGATTTTTATACTAAAAAAGACAAGATATTTTGTACCTATTTTTCTTTTGCTTATGATCACTTTTTGCTCCTATGAGCTTCAGAAATATAAGCTAAATGATCTTTCGGATGGTGTGTATGAAGATAGGTTTAGGGTAATTGAAACAAATGATAAATCCGTCGTTTTAAAAGGAAATACTAAAATCGTTGTTTTTAATAAGGAAAACAATCTTAAAGCGGGGGATATCATTCATGCTAAAATAAAAATTTCATCTTTGGATTTACCCTCTTATGCAACAGATTTTAATCAAAAAGAATATTATTTTTCTAAAAAAATTACCAATAAAGGAAAAATACTGGAGTATGAAAAGGTGGGAGAATATTGGAATATAGCTAGAATAAAAGATAAAGTTTTAAGGATATATGAAACCAAGTTGGGGTCAAAAACATTTCGTTATGTTAAGACTATATTTTTTGGTATTACTGATTTAGATACTTCAGTAAAAAAAACCTATTCCTCCTTATATATTTCTCATTTATTAGCAATTAGTGGGATGCATATTATGTTGTATTATTCTATACTTTTATGGTTTTTTCAGAAATTTCTAAAAGTAAGGGGAGAGAAAATTACTCTGTTTCTACTTGGAATCTATTTAATATTTTTAGGGTGTAAAATATCTGCCATACGTGCATATTTATTTTTGATTTTACATTATTTAAATCAAAAAGGGACCATAAAATATACGAAATTAGATATTTTGTCCTTATCCTTTCTATGGATTGGAATATGCTTTCCTCTTCAAGTTTATCAAATGGGGTTTATGTTAAGTTTTATTGTAAGTTTTGTATTAGTGTTTATGGAGGATTACAATACAGGGAAGTGCAAAGTGAGTAAAATATGGATGAACTCTATTTTGTGTACTTTGTCTATACTCCCTTTTTTAATCAATCAAATGAATGAAATTCATATCCTTGGGTTATTTTTGGCTTGTCCTTTAACCCTTTTTCTGTCTAAAGTGTTATTGCCTTTTATCCTTTTTATAATGATGTTCCCGTACTATAGTTATGAATACGTCTTTAAATCTCTGGATGAATTGCTTTCAATTTTAGCAAATGTCTCCATCCCGATCTATTTTCCAAGTTTTTCTATTATTTTCCTTATTCTGTATTATCTTATTTTTTTGATATATTTAGTTTTATTAGCTAAAAAGAAAAATAAAGTGATATCACAATTTGTACTTATAGGCTTTTTTGTCTTAATCTACCTAATAAGATTGGTTAATCCCTTTTATCGAGTGACATTTGTTGATGTAGGACAAGGAGATTCTATTTTAATTGAGCTTCCTAGAAACGAAGGGGTTATATTAGTAGATTCTTATAATGACAATTTGAACTTTTTAAAGAGCATTGGAGTGAAAAGAATCGATTATTTAATTTTGACACATTCAGATTTGGATCATATAGGGTCTGTAAAAGAAGTAGTAGAGTCTATAAATGTAAAGAATGTTGTATATTCTGTTTATGAAGATGCAGAAATATTTGATGATTTAATATGTCCCACCATCCGTGTTAAAAGTGGAGATAAAATAGAGGTGTCTTCCTTTTCCTTACAGATTCTTGGGCCAATTCAAAAGCATAACAGTAAAAACGCAAATTCTATAGTTTTATCCTTTGAAATTAATTCAACCACTTTTCTTTTGACGGGTGATATGACGGTTGAAGAGGAAAGAGATTTAATAGACAAGTATGGAATAAAATTAAAAAGTGATTTTCTGAAGGTTGGACATCATGGATCTAGTAGCTCTACTTCTGAAGAATTTCTAGAACGAGTTTCTCCAAAATATTCTATTATATCGGTTGGAAAAAATAATATATATGGGCTGCCAGATGAAATAGTTTTACAAAGACTTAAAAAATATTCAAATATACTTATGACAAAGGATACAGGAAATATAGAGGTATATTTATGGAAGACATGTCATATAAAACCTTATAGAACTTGATTTTTTTTGAAGAGTAAAAAGAAAAAACATAAAAACTAAATTTTATATAAAAAAATATAAAAAAGTTCTTGATTTCTCATTTTGATTGTAGTAAAATAAAAAAGCATATGTAAAAAGTGCGAAAAGAAAGAATTAGTCTTTGAAAACTATATATGACGAAGAAAAACGACGAAAGAAAGAGTCAATTAAGAGTGAGCAAGAGAAGCTCAGACTAAGAAAATAAGAAATTATTGGAGAGTTTGATCCTGGCTCAGGATTAACGCTGGCGGCGTGCCTAATACATGCAAGTCGAACGGGAAATACTTTCGGGTATTTCTAGTGGCGAACGGGTGAGTAATACGTAGGTAACCCACCTGTAAGACGAGGATAGCCATTGGAAACGATGGATAATACTGGATAGGACAATGGAGAAAGCATTTTAGATTGTTTAAAGGGAGGAATCCGCTTACAGAGGGGCCTGCGGCGCATTAGCTAGTTGGTAAGGTAAAGGCTTACCAAGGCGATGATGCGTAGCCGGACTGAGAGGTTGAACGGCCACAATGGAACTGAGAACGGTCCATACTCCTACGGGAGGCAGCAGTAGGGAATTTTCGGCAATGGGGGGAACCCTGACCGAGCAACGCCGCGTGAACGAAGAAGTTATTCGTAATGTAAAGTTCTTTTATTTGCGAAGAAGAAAGTGACGGTAGCAAATGAATAAGCTCCGGCTAACTACGTGCCAGCAGCCGCGGTAATACGTAGGGAGCGAGCGTTATCCGGAATTATTGGGCGTAAAGGGTGCGTAGATGGCACAAAAAGTCTTGTGTAAAAATGCTAGGCTCAACCTAGTAGAGCAAAAGATACTTTTGAGCTAGAGTATGGCAGAGGCAAGTGGAACTACATGTGTAGCGGTAAAATGCGTAAATATATGTAAGAACACCAGTGGCGAAGGCGGCTTGCTGGGCCGATACTGACATTGAGGCACGAAAGCGTGGGGAGCAAACAGGATTAGATACCCTGGTAGTCCACGCCCTAAACGATGAGTACTAAGTGTTGCCGGAAGGCAGTGCTGAAGTTAACGCATTAAGTACTCCGCCTGAGTAGTACGTTCGCAAGAATGAAACTTAAAGGAATTGACGGGAGCCCGCACAAGCGGTGGAGCATGTTGTTTAATTCGACGATACGCGAAGAACCTTACCAGGTCTTGACATACTGTGCGAAGGTATAGAGATATACTGGAGGCTAGCACAGATACAGGTGGTGCATGGTTGTCGTCAGCTCGTGTCGTGAGATGTTGGGTTAAGTCCCGCAACGAGCGCAACCCTTATATCTAGTTACCAGCAGTAAGATGGGGACTCTAGATAGACTGCCATTGATAAAATGGAGGAAGGTGGGGATGACGTCAAATCATCATGCCCTATATGACCTGGGCTACAAACGTGCTACAATGGCTGAAACAAAGAGAAGCGAGAGGGTGACCTTAAGCAAACCTCATAAAAGCAGTCTCAGTTCGGATTGAAGTCTGCAACTCGACTTCATGAAGATGGAATCGCTAGTAATCGCGAATCAGAATGTCGCGGTGAATACGTTCTCGGGCTTTGTACACACCGCCCGTCAAACCATGAGAGTTTGTAATACCCGAAGCCGGTGGCCTAACGAAAGAGGGAGCCGTCTAAGGTAGGACAGATGATTGGGGTTAAGTCGTAACAAGGTATCCCTACGAGAACGTGGGGATGGATCACCTCCTTTCTAAGGAGAAAAGAAGAGAAGAAAAAGCGTCGAAAAGTCATATATAGTTTTGAGAGACTAAGAAAGTTTCTCAAGAGAAGAGATCTTTGAAAAGTAGATAAAAATGCGTAAAAAAAAGTCGAAAAAAAGGTTAAGGAAAAAAGGGCGCACAGTGGATGCCTAGGCACTAGAAGGCGAAGAAGGACGCGACGAACGGCGAAACGCTGCGGGTAGTTGTAAGTAAACGTAACCGCAGGAATCCGAATGGGCAAACCCACATACTAGGAGAGTATGTATCCAGGAATGGAGGCAAGACCTGTCGAATTGAAATATCTTAGTAGGCAGAGGAAAAGAAAGCAAAAGCGATTCCGAGAGTAGTGACGAGCGAAATTGGAGGAACCTGATATACCATAATACGTAGATATGATAGATGAATGTTTATTGGAAAAGACAAGCGAAGAAGGTGAAACTCCTGTAATCGAAATCATGTAGATGTAGGGTATACGGCAAGTACGGCGGGACACGAGAAATCCTGTTGGAACGAATAATGAGGACCACCTCAGAAGGTTAAATACTAGCTAGTGACCGATAGAGAACCAGTACCGTGAGGGAAAGGTGAAAAGAACCCCGGGAGGGGAGTGAAAGAGAACCTGAAACTGTGTGCTTACAAGTAGTCAGAGGGCGTTAAAGCCTGATGGCGTGCCTTTTGTAGAATGAACCGGCGAGTTACGTTATCTAGCGAGGTTAAGTGTAGAGGCACGGAGCCGAAGCGAAAGCGAGTCTTAATAGGGCGAGAAGTTAGATGATGTAGACCCGAAACCTGGTGAGCTAGCCATGAGCAGGATGAAGCGATAGTAAGATATCGTGGAGGTCCGAACTATAGCCTGTTGAAAAAGGCCTGGATGACTTGTGGCTAGGGGTGAAATTCCAATCGAACCAGGAGATAGCTGGTTCTCCCCGAAATAGCTTTAGGGCTAGCGTTTACTATAAATTTTATGGGGGTAGAGCACTGAATAGTAGATGGTCCCACCTCGGGATACTGATATTAATCAAACTCCGAATACCATAAAAGAGAGTAAGCAGTCAGACTTGTGGGCGAGAAAGTTCATGGTCAAAAGGAGAAGAGTCCAGACCGCCAGATAAGGTCCCAAAATGTATGCTAAGTGGAGAAGGAAGTGGAGATGCATAGACAACTAGGATGTTGGCTTAGAAGCAGCCATCATTTAAAGAGTGCGTAATAGCACACTAGTCGAGTGACTCTGCGCCGAAAATGTACCGGGGCTAAGCATACTACCGAAGCTGCGGATTATAGGCAACTATAATGGTAGGGGAGCGTTCTATACGAGAAGAAGATATACCGAGAGGAATGTTGGATTGTATAGAAGTGAGAATGCCGGTGTAAGTAACGATAAGATGGGTGAGAATCCCATCCGTCTGAAACTCAAGGATTCCAGGGGAAGGTTCGTCCGCCCTGGGTAAGTCGGGGCCTAAGGTGAGGCTGAGAAAGCGTAGCTGATGGACATTTGGTTTATAATCCAGAACTACTTATATAACTGAAGGAGGGACGAAGAAGGCTAGGTAGAACCTCTTAGTGGATTGAGGTCAAGATACCGAAGAAGGGAAGTAGCAAAAAGCGCTTCTAGGATTCTAGGTATCGAGGTAATGCTATACGACGTCAAGCTTCCGAGAAAAGCTTCTAAAGAAAATATATAAGTACCCGTACCGTAAACCGACACAGGTGAGTAGGAAGAGAATTTTAAGACGCGCGAGAAAACCCTTGTTAAGGAACTCGGCAAATTGACCCCGTAAGTTAGCGATAAGGGGGACACTCAAGAGATTGAGAGTCGCAGAGAATAGGCCCAAGCAACTGTTTAACAAAAACACAGGTTTGTGCGAAACCGAAAGGTGAAGTATACGAGCTGACGCCTGCCCGGTGCTGGAAGGTTAAGAGGAGAGGTTAGGAAACGAAGCTTCGAATTGAAGCCCCAGTAAACGGCGGCCGTAACTATAACGGTCCTAAGGTAGCGAAATTCCTTGTCAGGTAAGTTCTGACCCGCACGAAAGGCGTAATGTCTTTGGGCACTGTCTCAACAAGGGGCTCGGTGAAATCATAATACCGGTGAAAATGCCGGTTACCCGCGACTAGACGGAAAGACCCCATGGAGCTTTACTGTAGCTTGATATTGATACTTGGCATGTGATGCACAGGATAGGTGGGACACATTGAAGCTAGGACTTTGGTCTTGGTGGAGTGGCTGTTGGGATACCACCCTTTGCATGTTGAGCGTCTAACTTGAGGTTGTGGAGACCTAAGGACAGTGTCAGGTGGGCAGTTTGACTGGGGCGGTCGCCTCCTAAAGAGTAACGGAGGCGCTCGAAGGTTCCCTCAGAATGGTTGGAAATCATTTAAAGAGTGTAAAGGCAGAAGGGAGCTTGACTGAGAGACGAACAGGTCGAACAGGGACGAAAGTCGGACTTAGTGATCTTGCGGTACCGCGTGGAAGGGCCGTGACTTAACGGATAAAAGCTACCCTGGGGATAACAGGCTGATCCTGCCCAAGCGTTCACAGCGACGGCAGGGTTTGGCACCTCGATGTCGGCTCGTCGCATCCTGGAGCTGGAGAAGGTTCCAAGGGTTGGGCTGTTCGCCCATTAAAGCGGCACGCGAGCTGGGTTCAAAACGTCGTGAGACAGTTTGGTCCCTATCTGTCGTGGGCGATGGAAATTTGAAGAGAGCTGTCCTTAGTACGAGAGGACCGGGATGGACGTACCGCTGGTGCACCAGTTGGCCTACCAGGGCCATAGCTGGGTAGCTAAGTACGGAAAGGATAAGCGCTGAGAGCATCTAAGCGTGAAGCCTCCTCTAAGATGAGATTTCCCAAATAGTAAGATCCCTTATAGACGATAAGGTAGATAGGCTGGGTGTGGAAGCATAGAGATATGTTCGAGCTGACCAGTACTAATAGATCGAGGACTTAACCTTAAGACAAAGCATTTTTATCTAGTTTTCAAAGAGCAAAGCCTGGTGATGATGGCAAAGTGGACACACCTGTTCCCATACCGAACACAGAAGTTAAGCACTTTAACGCCGATGGTAGTATTCACATGCGAGAGTAGGAAGTCGCCAGGCTTCTCTTTGTTTATTTATGGAGGTTTAGCTCAGTTGGGAGAGCATCTGCCTTACAAGCAGAGGGTCGGCGGTTCGAGCCCGTCAACCTCCACCATTTAAGTGCCGAAATAGCTCAATTGGTAGAGCAACTGACTTGTAATCAGTAGGTTGAGGGTTCGATTCCTTTTTTCGGCACCATTTTATTTTAAAGCGAACAGTTACATTTCATTGTAGCTGTTTTTTATTTAAAATTAAACGTTTTCTTTTTTTAACAGGATGTTTTTTTACCAATTTGTGGTAATATAGTTATAGAGGTGACTTTTAATGCGTAAAACAAAAATTATATGTACATTGGGTCCTGCCTGTGATTCAGATGAAATGCTAAAGGCAATGATTCAAAATGGTTTAGATTGTGCTAGACTGAATTTTTCTCATGGAACTCATGAAGAACAAAAAGTAAGAATGGATCGTGTGAAAAGAGTTAGAGATGAACTTGGCGTACCCCTTCCTATTCTATTAGACACAAAAGGACCAGAAATAAGAGTTCGACTTTTTAAGGATAAGAAAGTAAATTTAAAAGAAGGTCAAGAATTTATTTTCAGTTCGGATTATGATCTGATTGGTGATGAGACGAAAGTTGGTTTAACTTATCCAGATTTGGCGGTGTATGTGAATCAGCCTGGTGTCAAGATTTTAGCAGATGATGGTAAGGTTTCTTTTGAGGTGTTACGTGTAGAAGGAAAAGATGTGGTTTGTAAAGTTTTAAACAATGCAACTCTATCTGATAGAAAATCAATTAATATTCCAAATGTGATTGTAGATATGCCTTATATATCTGAGGTTGACCGTTCGGATATCATTTTTGGTATTGGAGAATGTGTGGACTACATTGCAGCTTCTTTTGTGAGAAGAAAAGAAGATGTTTTAGAGTTAAGAAAATTATTAGATCAATTTGATACTTCTGGCAAAATAAGAATTATTTCTAAAATAGAAAATACAGAAGGTATTGAAAAAATGGATGAAATCATTGAGGTTTCTGATGGTATTATGGTTGCACGTGGTGATATGGGTGTGGAAGTTCCATTTAAGATGCTACCGGCGATTCAAAAAGAATTAATTATGAAGTGTTATAAGGCTGGAAAAATCGTGGTTACAGCAACACAAATGTTAGATTCTATGCAAACAAATCCTAGACCTACCAGAGCAGAAGTAAGTGACGTTGCAAATGCTGTGTATGATAGAACTACGGCGATTATGTTATCTGGTGAATCTGCTGCTGGAAACTATCCTTTAGAATCTGTGACAACCATGAAAGATATTGCTACCTTTACAGAAAGTAATATAGATTTTGAGGATCGATTTACGACAAGTCATTTAAATTTAGGAGATGACTTCCTATCTGCAATATGTAATGCTGCTGTTAATGCAGCATATCAGGTCGATGCAAAGGCAATCATTTGTGTGACAGCAAATGGATTAACTGCATTTAAATTGTCTGCCTATCGTCCTGTTTGCCCTGTGATTGCGGTGACAGTCAATGAAAAGGCGTGCCGTCAATTGAACCTTGCATGGAATGTATATCCAGTCTATGCAGAAAAGAAAAACTCTATAGAAGAATTATTCCAGTATGCCATAGATAAGGCTCTAGAAACGAATGTTGTGAAAAAGGGCGATAAAGTTATCATTACAGGTGCATCTGCAGTAGGAAATGCAATAACGGATACAATAAAATTACATATATTATAAAAACCCATAACAAAAAAATCTCTCTTCATATATTATTACTGTAGCGACTGCTACGAAGGGAGATTTTTAAAATGTGTAACAAACACCATGATCACGATTGTGGATGTGAAGGAAGACAAGAGATTTTAGTAGGTAATACTACATTTAAATATGAATTAAATCAGATTAATGAAAATACCTATGATTTAGTTGCAACACCATGTAATATTCCAACATCTGTTTATTGTATAGCACGTATCTCTGTAAGAGAAAACTGCTGCAATAATATGGAATACTATCAGGCTTTTATCAATACAGATCCTGTTGTTATCATTCAGGATTGTAACCTATGTGATATCATTGCTCGCGCAATTGCAACTTATTTTGATAATACACCTACGATTCATACAGACAATCAATGCTGTAATCGCAGAAATTCTTTTGGATTCTTCTAATAATATGGTAGGCTAGAAAATCTCTTTCTAGCCTACACCATATATCTTCCTTTTAAGACTGTTGGTTCAGTCTTTTTTATATGATTAAAAAAAGTTAAAAAACCTATTGCATTCTTTTATGCATTATGATAAAATATACGAGCGTGAAAAAGTATTTTCACTTTATATACAACGGAAAGTAGCTTAGCTTGGTAGAGCGCCTGGTTTGGGACCAGGAGGTCGCAGGTTCAAATCCTGTCTTTCCGACCAGTTGAATAAGCGAGCGTAGTTTAATGGTAGAACCTTAGCCTTCCAAGCTAATGACGTGGGTTCGATTCCCATCGCTCGCTCCATTTTTTAAAAGAAACGGCTTCTAAAGAAGTCTTTTTTTATTTCTGAAAAATGAAATAAAGAGAAGAAAATTCATATAAATATCTTTTTAAGCTAGTTTTTTCTGTTTCTTTTTAAAAAAAAGATTAAATGTTGTGATTTTTTTTATTTTTTGTAGAAAAAAGAATGAGTTTAGTTTATAATATAAAGTAGAATATAATGAAAAATGATGAGGTGTTTTGTTTATGTTTTTAAATTTATTTACTAATACTGCAGATATTGTTTTTTTCAGTGCAATTGCAGGAATTGCAGTTTTATTATTGGTAGTATTTATTGTCTCTAAAGTAGTACAAAAACAAAGAGATAAGAAATATGAAGAAGAGTATGAAAAAAGACAATCTGGAAATTCAGAAGTGGTTACTGAAGAAGATGCTACATCTTTAGAAAAGGTTGAAGAAGTACAAGAACCAGTAACAGAAGAGCCGATAGAGGAACAGGTTCAAGAGGAGCCTGTTGTAGAAGTTCAAGAGGAACAACCAGTCGTTGAAGAGGTTGAACCAGTTAAGGAACCAGAGCCAGTAGAAGAACCTGTAAAAGAAGAAAAACCAGTAAAGAAAACTACAGCTAAAGCTACAACTGCAAAATCTACATCCAAAAAACCTGCCGCTAAAAAAGAGTCAGCCCAGGCTACACCAAAGAGTGAGCCAGTAGTTGAGGAAGTACAAGAAGAACTAAAGAAGGAACCAGCTAAGAAACCTGCTGCAAAGACTACTACTAAATCTGCAACAACTAAAAAAACATCAACAAAAAGTACGCCTGTAATAGAAGAAGAAAAGCCAGTAAAGAAGACTACAGCTAAGGCTACAACTACTAAACCAGCAACAAAAACTTCAGCCAAAAAGGAAGATAAACCAGCAGAAGAACAAGGAAGAACTTATTCTGGTAAATTTGAAGTTTATCCAAGTAGTGATGGATATCAATATCGTTTAAAAGCTTCTAATGGTGAGGTATTGGTCGTGAGTGAAGTTTATACTACAAAGGATGGCGCTATGAAAGCCATTGATGCGGTTAAACGGAATGTGGAAACAGGAGAAATTAGAATTTTTAAAGATAAACGTGGTATGTTTAAATTTAAACTTACTTCTAAAAATTATCGTGTAATTGCTTTAGGATCTAGTTATTCTACAGAGAAAAGTGCAGTTCGTTCTTCAGAGTCCTTTAAAAAGTTTGCACTTAAGGCAAACGTAGTAGAAACGGACACACCTGCAGAAAAAGACAATATTGTTGAGCCATATTTAGACATTTCCAATGTGGAAGAAAAAACAGGTGGAAAATATGTTGTTGAAAAATTTGATGGTGAGTTCAGTTGGGATTTAAAAGCCGCAAATGGTCAAATTTTATGTCAAGCTGAAGGATATACTTCTAAAAGCGGAGCCTTAAGTTCTATTGAAAGCTTTAAGAAGAATGTTGAAACTGGATCATTTAAGATCTTAAAAGATAAAAACAATAATTTCCATTATAATTTATACACAGCTAGTGGTAGACTTGCCTCTATAGGAGAAACATATAATTCAAAACAAATGGCAGAGTCTTCAGCTCTATCTGTTGTAGCTTATTTTAAAAATTCAGAAATCCAAGATAAATAAAAATGAAAAGCATCAGAATTTCTGATGCTTTTTTTCAAGAAGGAGTCATATGAGTATTCTATTTCCAGAAAACATAATAAAAGGATCTTTGTCCATCTCTACAGAAGAATGTGACTATGTTAAAGCAAAATTACAAAGAATAAAAATAAAACAAGAAGATATGATACAGGTTAGTTTTTTTACGAAACAACAGGTTTACCATCAAAATATAAAGTTAGAAGAAGTTTCATCCTTTTTAAATCAACAACTCAATGTTAATTTTAAAAGTTTAGAACTTTTTACGGAAGATTTTATATACTATTATAAAATTACAAGTAAAGGAAAACTTTTAACCAATCGAAAAAAACAACAAAATGAATTTTTAGTTTTAGAACACAATAAAAATAAACAGTATTTGTTGACAGAAGGAATGATTATCCCGCCAATGATTGATCTGGGTGTTATGACGCCAGATGGCAAAGTGGTAAAAGATAAATGGGATAAATTTAAACAAATCAATCGGTTTCTAGAACTAATAGAGGATAGCATACAGCATGAGAAAGAATTAAAAATCATAGATTTTGGTTGCGGGAAAAGCTATCTCACATTTATTCTTTATTATTATTTGACATATGTAAAAAAGATACATTGTCAAATAATTGGCTTAGATTTAAAAGAAGATGTAATTGATCACTGTAATGAGATTGCATTAAAATACCAGTATAAACATTTAACATTTTTAAAAGGGGATATTTCAAAGTTTCATGAAATGGATCATATTGATATGGTAATTACACTTCACGCTTGTGATACTGCTACAGATTATGCAATATATCATGCAATACAAATGAAGAGTAGATATATTTTTTCAGTTCCTTGTTGTCAAAAAGAAATAAATCAACAATTGAAAATTAATAAATTTCATATCATAGCAAAGCATGGAATATTAAAGGAGCGATTTAGTTCCATTCTTACAGATGCACTGAGATCTAGCATATTACAATATTGTGGGTACAAGACACAAGTAGTAGAATTTGTAGATTTTGATGCTACACCTAAAAATGTATTGATACGAGCAACCTATGACAACTTAAAACCATCACTTACTATTAAAAATGAACTAGATGAACTGATTCAATATTTTGAAGTTAATCAAACTTTATATCATTTGATTTTTAATCAAAAATAAAAAACAAGCGTTTCGCTTGTTTAATATACGACCTTATGAGCAAGTCTTAACTTATCTGCTATCATTGCTATGAATTCAGAATTAGTTGGCTTGCTTTTATTGTAGCTGATGGTATATGCAAATATTTGACTAATCGCATCTACGTTACCGCGATTCCAAGCAACTTCAATGGAATGTCTGATGGCTCTTTCTACTCTAGATGAAGTAGTTTTATATTTTTTTGCTACTGTTGGGTAAAGATATTTGGTGATTGCTCCTAAAATGTCTACGTTGTTATAAACCATTGTAATTGCTTCTCTTAAATATAAATAACCTTTGATGTGGGCTGGTACTCCAATTTCATGAAGTATTTCTGTAATTTCTGTGTCTAAATCAATGCTTGTGCTTTTGTCTTTCTCTTTTAAATTATAAGTGAAACCTTTATTGCTGTTTTCATTAATTAATTGATTTAATGTCTTATGAAGATTATTTAAATCAATTGGTTTCACGATGAAATAATCTGCCCCAAGAGAAGAGGTCTTTGTCATGATGGATTCAGTGTTAAATGCTGTTATAATTACTATTTTATTAGGTCGATTATATTTAGAGTTATTCTTTATTTCATTTAATGCATTTACACCATCTAAGTCGGGCATAAAAACATCAAGTAATAAAATATCCGCTGTATTATCTTCTAGATAATTTAATAATTCCTTTCCTCCTGAAAAAGTTCCTGCAATTTCCATATTCGGCTGCATCTTTAGAAATTCGCTGATCATATTTAGTAGTTCTTTGTTGTCATCAGCTATAATGATTCTTGTCATTTTATATATTCCTCCCGTATTTTATTGATATAATAATAGATATTTTTTTGAAATACAAGAGGATTTTTAAAATTTATAAAATCTTTTTATCAATTCGACAGGATAAAGCAATTTAATTTTAGTGAAAAATTGCAATTTTTGGCACTTTTGTCGATAATTGTCAATTTGTATACATTTGTAGTTTTTGCTACTTTTTCATATCTATAAAAGCAAGAAAAGCAGTGACGTATTCTTGGGCCTGCTGTTCAGTGAGTTGATGTGACCAAGGTTCTCTTTGACTCAAATCACAGTTTAAAGTGTATTCATAAAACCTGGCGGTTTTATCTCGATTGGTTTGATTCCACTTATTGTAGCCTAAAGGATGAATGTGATCATCCATAGTACACAAGATAAATGCAGCACAACCATAATCTCGCCAAGGTCTTGCAAGATATGCAGTTTCTGAACCTACAAAGCTACATTTATAGAAGAGATAACCAAATTCAAGGTCCTGTTTGTGGGAAGGAGCACATATATAAGAAGGAGTGGTGCTCCCTCTATCAATCGTAATAATCTCACAATTTTCAAATAATGCTGTTGCTCCTCCAAAAATGAAATCCACATCCCCTAAAATCTTACAATCTTTATAATATTGTATAGAAGGCGTTCCTTTTAGATGGTCTTTAGGATGAAAGCCTTGATATTTCTCTAATAGATTATCTGGCATAGGACCAGTAAATAGAGTATCTTGTGCACTTTGTATTGTGCAATCTTGACAAATGAAATGAGATCCATCAACGTGCAATGCTACAGCTTGACCATAAATTTGAGAGGGTACAGAATCGTTAAGAATTGTCAGTCCCTCTAGTGTAACATAATTTGCTCCAACGTAAAAGGTATAAGTTCTAAATGTATTACATTCATTATGATCTGACATAATTTTATGATAGTAATCTTTATTTCTTATAATCACTTGTCCTCTAGTTTTAGCACAAATTTTTATATTAGGAATATTTACCTCTACTTTTTCATTGTATATCCCGTTTTCTAAAATCAAAGTATCTCCAGGATGTAAAGAAAGAATTGCTTCGTTAATAGAAGTATGATGATTTATTGTTTTTATCATATGCATAGTACCTCTATAAGAATTATAGCATATTTCAAGAATATTTAAACTAAAAAGAAAAAATTAAGCGTTTTCTATTGACTATAAAATTCAAAGGTGTTAAAATTATTGCATAATCTATGTAAGCGTTATTTTAGTATGCAGTTTAGTAAAAAATATTACATTGGTTATGTGGGGAATAGTTGTGAGGTGGTAGTATTAAGACTAATGTAAAAACATATTTGGTTCAAGATTTAGTAATACTAGCGATTATTGGTTTTATATTAGAAGTGTTATGCACTAAGATGACAGGCTTTGTTTTAGATGCTATTCCTACTTGTACAATTTCATTTTTAATTTTATTTATTGCTATTGCTAGATGGAATTTATGGGGACTACTTATAACGCCTGTGTTAGCTTTAGCTACAATGCTTGGGGGGATGTGGCATGTAGTTTCAGGCATAAGTGCGGTTTACGATTGGAAAGTATTTTTATCAGTTTGGATTGCTTTATTACCATTAGGTGTTAATGTTATATTTTTCAAAAAAATTGGCACAAAAAAAATAGTTCAAAAAATTCCATTTTTAATTGCCTTATTATTAATGAATTACGTTTTATTTAATTTTACACAATTATTTATGTTTAGAATATTAGATCACGGAAATCCAATTGTCATTGGAAATCCAGTGTATAGCTATACCTATAAAA
Organism: uncultured Anaeroplasmataceae bacterium; assembly: GCA_910577745.1. Lineage (GTDB taxonomy): Bacteria > Bacillota_I > Bacilli_A > Acholeplasmatales > Anaeroplasmataceae > Pelethenecus. The sequence goes on from CAJTNG010000001.1 coordinate 107,269, forward strand.
ATGATGAAGGGGAAGAATTCATTAAAAATTATTATATGGATTATAATTTCATTTATAATTTATTTGGATTTTTTATATCCATTATAGGTTCAATTATATTAAGGTCTCAAGGAGTACTCAATAATGTTATTGATAAGCTCGTTGAAGATAAAGAAAATGCTGAAATGCTTAAAGTTGACGAAGAGTCTTTTAAAATAGAAGAAGTCTCTGAAGCAGATGCAACAGCAGAAGAGGAGTCTAAACCTGCATAAGACTCTTAAAATTTTTATTAAAGGACGGTGTTAAAACTTATGCAACAAGTCGTTGAACGTGATCAAAACGTTGTTGATGAGGTTGAGAGAACCAAGTGGAAACGTATGCTTGAAACTCTAATAAAAGATTGGCGTCTGTATGTTTTACTGGTTCCTATGTTGCTGTTTTTACTATTATTCAAATACTTTCCTATTGGGGGATTGTTGACAGGCTTCAAATGGGGTAGTGATACATCTATGTATAACAGTGAATGGGCTGGATTATATTGGGCACAATATATTTTCACAGGTCCATATAGCCCTGACTTTTGGACAGCCTTTAGAAATACATTTGTAAATAGCATGTATGGATTAATATTGGGATTTCCAATTCCTATTTTTCTAGCATTATTATTTAGTGAAATAAAATGTATGGGATATCGAAGCTTTTTGCAGGTTGCTTCTTATTTGCCACATTTTGTTTCAACAGTAGTAGTTACAACCATTATTGGAATGTGGTGCGAAGGAAGCTCGGAAAGTAATCCAAATGGTGGAGTTATGTATATGCTTTGTAAAACATTAGGAATGTGTTATCAGGCAGATGGTGTATTGAATACAAAATCCCTATTAGAACAACCTAAATTTTTTAGACCTATCTATCAAATTTCAGGTATATGGGAAGGTGCTGGTTATGGATCAATAGTTTATTTTGCTGCTATTCTAGCAATATCGCCTACAAGTTATGAAGCGGCAAGAATTGATGGAGCATCAAAATTACAGCAAATTCGTTACATTACTTTCCCTGGTATGGCTCCTACTTTAACAATTATGTTAATTATGCGTATTGGACACATTTTAAATGTGGGATATGAAAAAGTTATTCTATTAATTGGAGACAAACAAGCGGCATGGGAAACAGGAGATGTTGTATCTTCCTTTGTTTATCGTATGTCAGGAAAAGATCCAAATTGGAATGGTGCGGTCATAGCCCAAGTTGGTATAGTTGCAGACTTATTTAATTCCATTTTAGCGATGGTTTTGGTTTTAGGTGCTAACGCTATAAGTAGACGTGTCTCATCTACGTCATTATTCTAAGAGCTGAGGTGAAGAGATGAAAAGATTAGATAAAAGTGAAATAGTTTTCAAAATATTATCTTATGGTATTTTAACGATATTTGCCTTATGCTGTTTATATCCATTTATCTTTATATTGTCTAGTTCAATATCTTCAAAGTCTGCAGTAGATGCAGGTAAGATTGTTTTGTGGCCTATAGGATTTAATCTTAAAACTTACGAATTCGTTTTAGGAGAAAAGCAATTCTGGTTATCTTATTGTAATACTTTCTTTATTACAATGTATGGAACTTTAGTTTCAATGTTAGTGGCAATTACAGGAGCTTATGCTTTATCTAAAACAAGATTAATGTTTCGTCGAGGCTTCAACTTTATCCTATCCTTTACGATGTGGTTTGGAGCAGGTATGATTCCTACATTACAAAACTTTTTGAGATTTGGCGTTACAAACAGATATATGTTTATAATTTGTTTAGGATTTAATGCTTTCAATATAATTTTGTTAAGAAATTATTTTAGTGGAATACCAAAAGAAATAGAAGAAGCAGCTACAATAGATGGAGCTACTGAATTCCAAATTTTGACTAAGGTTTATGTTCCAATGTCAAAATCATCTATTATTACAGTTGCGATGTTCTTTGCTGTAAGTCGTTGGAATGGATACTTATGGGCACAAATGCTATTGTCCGGTTCCGATCAGCCACTGACGGTTTATATTAAAGTTTATTTGAAAAATATATTAGCTCAAATAGGTGATGGTCTAGTATTAGACTATTCAGTTTATGCATTACAATATGCATTTATCGTTTGTTCTATCATTCCGATTATTGTTGTATATCCTAAACTGCAAAAGTATTTTGCAGCTGGTGTCAACGTAGGCGGAGTTAAAGAATAGAAAAAAAGAATTAAGGAGAAAAGGAAAAAATGAAAAAGAAAAAAATTGCATTATTCGGTTTAACAGCCGCTGTTGCATGTTTGGCTCTAGCAAGTTGTGATGAAAATAATGGGCCAAATAATGGAGGCAACACAGATGACAATGGTCATACTTATGTTGCTGCTCCAAAAGATGAAACTTATGCTACAGATGGTGGAAGAGTTGATATCAACATCAACTATTCAGGAGAATCTGGAGTTACTTACAGAAACTCTGCATCTTATCCAAATTTAGTAGATGGTAAAACCTATACACAAGGAACTTTACTTCCTGTTTGGAGAGAAATTGCTGCAAAGACAAAAACAAATATTGCAGATGCTTCAGAGTATACGACTAATAATTCAGAGGCAACTTATGGAAAGGTATCACCTACTGGTTTTGCAAGTGAAACAGATCCTAATCAAAAGATTGATTTAATTTTATTAGCTAGTAAAGAAATAAGTTCTATGGGTTCTTCAAATCAAGCCGTGAATTTAATGGAACATTTAGACAAGATGCCTAATTTCAAGGCTTGGTTAGAAAAGTATCCATCTCAAGCTGCTGCTATTATTACAAACTATAAGCAAGAAAATGAAAGCTTATATTATACACCTTACTATGAAGGACAAGACAATATTGAAAGAACATTGGTAATGGATACACAATTAGTTGAAAAAGTATTAGATAATGCATCTGCAAACTATGATACTACTACAACAAATGGTGGTTCAAATCCTTCTAAAAACGTAGTACAATCTGGTTCTTATAAACCATTTATGGATGCTACAAACAATTATTCTAGTGCTGTTACTTTAAAAGTATTAGATGATAAAAATAATGTAGTTGAAGTTCAACCTAAATTAGTTAAGAATATCGTTGCTCAACAAAATGAATTATTAGCTAATGGATGTACTGGTAAGCAATTAGCAGAACAATTTACTAAATATTTAACAGATACTTATGGTGATTATATTGGTTCTGATAAATTATTTGCTAAGAATTCAGAATTATTCACATCTAAAAAAGCACTTTATAATGTAGATGAACTTATTGGTCTATTACGTGTTATTAAAGCAAATCCAGGTTTAATTAGTGGCGATGCTTCTAAAGAAATTGTAACTATTTTCCCTCGTGGAGAAGCAAATAACCGTGTTGACTGTATGGCACGTTTAGCTCAATTATGGGGTGTTCAAGGTGTTACATCTTCTAAAGATTGGTTATATTTTGATGCAAATGGAAAATTGAATGATGCTCAAACTACAAAAGGTACTTATGATGCACTTCATTATTTATCTCAAATTTATGATGAAGGTTTAATTTTAAAAGAATTCTGGCAAAAACCAGCTAGTGGTGCAAATCAAGCTCGTTATTTAAATAGATACTATTTAAAGACAGAAGATGGTGCAGGCTATGGATTCTTATGCTGGGATTTCGTTGCAGCTACTTCAAATGGTAATGATATTGTAGAAGGTATCGGTACTATGGCTAATAAGAGAGTAATTGAATATTCTTCTAAAGGTATTCGTCCTGTTTTACCTCCATATACATATTGGGCAACTGAAAAATCATGGGATCATACTCAAGATTTAACAAACAGAACTGGTAAAACTTTAACTCGTTATATTGAAAAGAATACTGCATTAAAAGCTGGTTCTTGGGTAATTCCAACAACTTCTGATAATATTGATGGTGCTTTAAGAATTATGGATTATATGTTCTCTCCAATGGGAAGCTATATTCAAAGCTTTGGTCCACAAGAATATTGGGCTAAACCAGAAGGTGCAACAACAGGTATGCTTTCTTCTGATTTATTAGGCGCAACTTCTGATACTGATTGGGAAAATTTAACTCCTATCTTCTCTTTACAAACAAAAGCTATGTTAGTTAATAGTGGTAAAGTATTCTATAACTTTATGCGTGATATTTTAGGTGCTACTCATGGTGTTGGACATATTCGTTCAAAAGGTTGTGATCTACAAGCTATCAATGCATATGGTCAAACTGGTTTAAGTAATTTATTAACTGCAATTAGTAAGGGCGTTGTAATCAAGAACGTTACTGACCCTGAAGGATCAAATGGAAAATATACTTGGAATATGACAGTACCTGTAATGGGAAGTTATTCTGATACTGCAAAAGATTATGAAGCACTTTCTGCATTCTGGCCAACAGATTGCTGTGCAACATCAGCAAATGGTTGGGTAAAATTCTTATCTGAACTTTCTACAACAGATTTAACGAATGTAAATATCTCAAGTATTGGTACTACACAATATACTTATCAAGACACTTTAAATGCATTTAGTAAGAAGGATAAGAACTATTTATATCATATGGCTACAATTATGAGTATAAATGGTAATAACTGTATTCCTGATTACGCATCAAGTAACTAACATAATTCATATGTTTTGTGGATAGGATAATCATCTTATCCACAAAACTATACCTTAAAAAGGAGGTTTATTAATGAAAAAATTTTTAGTTAAAAAAAGTAAGATTTTTTTCATTGTCTTTTTAGTTTTAGGTTTTGTTCTCTTGTTGTCTTGTGCTGTATATGCGACAGAGTATACAAATGTTCATATATTCTATCAAATTTCTTCTAGTGGAGAAGTAATCTTTTCTAGAGAATATACGAATGATACGATGAATAGTTTTACAAACATCTATCTTTATGATGGTTTTGCAAAAGGTGGAACGCCAATGACAAATGAAATTGCGAGACTCATTTATGATTTCCAAAAGTCATTAGCTTCCGTAAATACTTTTATTGTTATAACTGGAGTAATAGTATTAGTGGCAATTGCTGCTATGTTCCTATTCTCAAATCACAATAGAAGTGTATATTATAAAAGTAATCTAATCGTAGGTATAGTATCTCCAAGTATAAGTATAATTTTCGTATTAGTTTTAATGATAAGAAATTTACTATTAATGGGAACATTTAATGAGAATTATGATACATTTAACCGAGTATCTGTTTTACAAAATATGTATATGCAAAAGGATGCATCTCAAAAAGTAGATATTACAAGTTATTATGATTGTAGTTCTTTAACGTTTGTGTTATATACGATCTTTTTTGTAATAATAATTGTATACTCCATTTTTATGATAGTCTATACAGTATTTAGATATAAGGATTCTACGGAGAGAAGAAATCAAATTATAGAAAGGGCGGTTGAGATTAATGTCTAATGAATTAGAAAAATCTGCATCACCTTTTATTGAAGAAACTGAATTGAAACAAATAAAGACAGAAATGATGAGATATAGAGCAAACTCTTTATCCTATTGGTTAGGTTTTGGTGCTATAATTTTTAGCGTTTTTGCATCTTTTATTTCGTTAAATAGTTTTCAACCAAATTCAGTATTGGTAGTTGTTAAAATTTTATTAAATGTTGTAATTCTTTTGTTTGGATTTTTATCTTGTGAAAAAGCAAAAGCTTATTCCAAAAATTCATCTATTGCTTTAATAGCCATTGGTGGTGTTTGCATAGCTAGAATATTTTGGGTTCCACTTCAAATTTTTATTTACTTCAATAAATTTATAGCGGCTAATAATGCTTTAAATAACAACGCAAATGACCAAGCAGCTAAAGATATTATTAATGAGTGCGCAAAATATTTAGGAAAACCAATTACAGATTATTATTCTGGAGATCGTGGTGCGCAGCATTGGTTACCTGCAGATGGTAATTTTAGAGCAATTTTAGCAATTGTTTTACTGAGTTGTGCAGCTGCTTTATTTATTTCAGCAGGAGTATATGGTTATATTCGTTCTGTAAAATTGCGTAATTATATGAGCAGCATTAATCAAAAAAATTGAGGGGGTATAGAATATGGCAACTGATGTTATTTTAAAAGATGTGAATAAAGTATATCCCAATGGATTTCATGCTGTATATGATTTTAATATTGAAATCGAAAAAGGTGAATTTATTGTTATGGCTGGTCCTTCTGGTTGTGGTAAATCTACAACTTTGAGAATGATTGCTGGTCTAGAAGAAATCTCATCTGGTGATTTGATTATTAACGGCAAGCGTGTGAATGATGTAGCACCTAAAGACCGTGATATAGCAATGGTGTTTCAAAATTATGCTTTGTATGCTCATATGAGTGTATACCACAATATGGCATTCTCATTAACAATTAGAAAAGTAGACCCTGCAGAAATTCATAAGAGAGTTATGCAGGCTGCAGAAATATTAGGATTAGTTCCTTATTTAAATAGAAAACCAAAAGAATTATCTGGTGGGCAAAGACAACGTGTTGCTTGCGGAAGAGCAATCGTTCGTGATCCAGTTGTATTTTTATTGGATGAACCATTATCCAATCTAGATGCAAAACTACGTGGTACGATGCGTAAAGAATTGATGAATCTACATGATAGATTAAATGCTACATTTATTTATGTTACGCATGACCAAATTGAAGCATTAACACTAGCTTCTAGAATTGTAGTTATGAACGAGGGATATGTTCAGCAAATTGCAACACCAAAAGAAATGTTTGATAATCCTGAAAATTTATTTGTTGCTGGCTTTATCGGTACACCTCCGATGAATTTCGCAAACGGAAAAATTTCTGAGGATGGAAAATATTTTGAACATATGTCTGGCAATAAACTTAAGTTAACTCAACATCAAACAGAAATATTAAAGACTTATAGAGGAAAACAAGTTGTTATGGCTTCTAGAAGTGAATATATAGGTATTGATGAGGCATCTTTAACTTCTAATCCTGAATCTACATTTGAAATCGAAGTGGATTATACAGAGTATTTAGGAGCTTATACATTAATTTATGGTTTATATGGTGGAGAAAATGTTATTGCGAAAGTATACACAAGAGAACCTATAGCGAAAATGGATAAAGTAAAAGCTTGTTTTGATATGGAGAAAATTCATTTCTTTGATATTGAAACAACGAAAAGAATTCGATAGGAGGTTTTAAAGATGGAAGAAAAAGATTTAAAAACAGAAGAAACTTCCTTAGAAGGAAAAAAAGAAAATATAGTTTTAAGAGGTCTTAAAGCATTTTGGAAATATTTAAAGGACATCTTTTTGAATTTTAAAGAGTCTTTTAAATATAATAATATGAAATTACCTGCTCTTTTAGTTGCAGTACCTGGTATTTTGTTAGGTTTCTTTTTGAATTTCCACTATACTGTGGTTGTTCAATTATCTTATTCTTATGTTACATTTGATCCTGAAACTATGGATATGGTAACACTGAATTATTCAGGTATGCCTTTTGATTATTCAGGAATCGTATTATTTGTATTAATGCTTATTGGTATATTAAATATCTTTTCCGCAGTATCAATGTCAGGAAAGAAGAATAAAAAATCTGTTGTTCTCGCAACAATTTTAACTTCATTGATTTTGGTATTAGGTGCATTGTATATTTATGCAATTGTCTATTTCTTAACTTTAGTTAATAATGGTTCGATTAAACTACCTGACTTCTCATTTGATATAAATTTTGTTATGGCTTTTGTCTCTATCATTGGTTCTATTGTAGTTTCCATTATAGGAGTCATATTAGGATTTATGCGCTATGATAGAAATTATAAAGAGGTAGAACGTTAATGTCAAAAAGAAGAATTGAAAATAGTGAAATTAATCCGTATAAGGTTGATAAACTTACTAAAATTCCTTCTTGGCTAATTATTCTTATATTGAAATATTGGGCAGCAGCAGCTGCCGTTTTCTTTATGGCAATTGGTGGAATAGGCATAGGTTTTGATTTTTCTCAAGGAAATTTAGAAGATCCTTATGCGGCTATGGCTGATAGTATAGTTTTAATCATAATGATTGGATTGGGATTAGCTTTAGTTAATAATTATATCATTCGTCCTTTTGTGCGTATGATGTACAATCGAAGAAATAATACATATGTATATAATATGATTAATTGTAAGGGATTAAAATCATTCTTTATCTCTTTAGCATATTATTTTACTCTTTCTGGAATCATGTTTTTCGTGATAAACTTTTTAAGTGCGAAAGGCTGGATTTTAGATTTATTTGGTACTACAGGTGGTATCGGTCTTGAGCCTTTCAGCTATGCACTTTATTTTATAATTGTAGATTATATATGCCTTTTGATTAAATATTTAATTCTTTATATGAATAAGAGAATTCGCTATAAAAGACAGATGGAGGTAGATTTGGCATAATGGAATTTCATGTTATTTTTAAAAGTTCCACAAGTATAACTTTAGAATTAGATAATAAAGATATTTGTGAAACTCAAAACTATACCTTATATTTAAATAATGAACTATACCTAAAGGGAAATAAAAATGTAGTTAGTATCTTTAAGTTATCTCCCGCGACAGAATATTGTGTTGAGCTAGAGATGGATCAGGTGAAACATAAGCAATGGATTAAAACGGAAGAAGAGTATGTTTGTCTTAATGTCAAAGATTTTGGTGCAAAAGGTGATGGAAAAACAATAGATACGGCGTTTATCCAAGCTTGTATTTTATCTTGTCCAAACCATGGTAGAGTTTATTTTTCAAAGGGAGACTATTATACAGGACCTATCTTCTTAAAAAGTAATATCACGATTGAACTTGCCGAGGGGGCTCATCTGATCGGTGATATAGATAGAACGCACTATCCTGTGCTTCCTGGTATGACATATACGAGTGACGAAAAGGATGAATATAATCTTGGCTCTTGGGAAGGAAATCCATTAGATTGCTTTGCATCTATTATCACAGGAATTCATGTAGAGAATGTAAAGATTATTGGACAAGGCATCATTGATGGAAATGCGCAGAATTCTGATTGGTGGATAGAAGTTAGAAATAAGAAAATTGCATGGAGACCTAGAGGCGTCTTTTTAAATCATTGTAAAAATGTAACCTTACAGGGAGTGACTGTTACAAATACACCTTCTTGGAATTTGCATCCTTATTTTTCAGAAGATTTAAAGTTTATTGACTTAAAACTTGTCAATCCTAAAAACTCTCCAAACACAGATGGTTGTGATCCAGAATCCTGTAACCATGTAGAAATTATAGGTGTATATTTTTCAGTAGGAGATGACTGTATTGCCATTAAAGCTGGAAAAATATTTATGGGAAGAAAATATAAGAAGCCTTCTGAAAACTTTATAATTCGTAATTGCTCTATGAATTTTGGACATGGTGCTGTGGTATTGGGAAGTGAGATGTCTGGTGGGATTAAAAACATTGCTGTATCTCAATGTTATTTTAATCAAACAGACCGTGGATTACGAATTAAGACTCGTAGAGGTCGAGGCAAAGATGCAGTAATTGATGGAATAACTTTCGAAAATATTCAGATGAACGAAGTATTAACACCTTTGGTGGTTAACATGTTTTATTATTGTGATCCTGATGGTCATTCAGAATATGTGTATTCAAAAGAAAAGTTACCAGTAGACGATAGAACGCCATACTTGGGTAAGTTTTTATTCAAAGATATAACGTGCGAGAATGTAAATGTTGCTGCAGGAACATTCTTTGGACTTCCAGAACAGCCAATTGAATCCATTTCCTTAGAAAATGTTAGCTTTTCTTATGCTGAACATCCAGTTTCTGGCTTGCCAGCTATGATGGATGGCTTAGAGAAAATGAGTGGCAAGGGACTCATCTTTAATTATGTAAATGAAGTAAATTTAAATAATGTAATTTTTGAGAATTTTAATGAACAAGAAGTCGAAATTACAGAAGTAGGAAAAGTAAATCAAAGTAAGCTAATTTAAGAATTAGCTTTTTCTTTTTTTAATAAATATGATATAATTATAATATGCTACAAATGCGATAGCTGAAAGTATGAAGAAAGGTGTTATATTTATTTTGCACAATAAATTGGTGAAAAATATGAAGTTTAAAAATCCAGTATTATTATCTGATTTTTCAGATCCTGATGTTATTCGATTTAAAGATAGTTACTATTTAATAGCTTCTAGTTTTAATCATACCCCAGGAGTTCCAGTTTTAAAAAGTAAAAATTTAGTGAATTGGAAATTGATTCATTATGTGTATCAGTCTCTTCCAATGGAAAAGTATTCCAAGGTTCATCACGGAGATGGGGCATGGGCGCCATCCATTCGATATCATAATGGTTTATTTTATGCGATTGTACCTTTTCCTGATGAAGGGATATATATTTCTTCCTGCACAGACATTGACAAAGGAGACTGGTCTGAACCATGGTGTTTATTTGAAGCTCAAGGGGTTATAGATCCATGTCCTATTTGGGATGAAGATAAATGCTATTTGGTTGTAGGCTTTGCGAAAAGCAGAATAGGCTTTAATTCGATGTTAGGAGTATATGAGGTAACTCCAGATTTAAAAACGAAATTGACAGAGTATAAAATTGTTTTTGATGGTCATCATACACAACCAACCATTGAGGGGCCAAAATTTTATAAACGGAATAGCTACTATTATATTATGGCTCCTGCGGGTAGTGTAAAAACAGGTTGGCAGGTTTGCTTAAGAAGTAAGAATATTTATGGGCCTTATGAAGAAAAAATTGTTTTAATGCAAAGTGGAACATCCATTAATGGTCCACATCAAGGAGCGTTGATTGACTTAGAAGATGGCGGATGGGCATTTATGCACTTCCAGGATAAAAAGGCATATGGAAGAGTTGTACATTTACAACCTGTAGAATGGATAGAAGATTGGCCAGTGTGTGGTAAAATAGGGGATCCTTTATTGCCGGGAATTCCTTATGAAGAATGTGAGTATTTGATTGAAAAGGAATCTGATGATTGTATTCCTGTTTCTGATGAGTTTAGAGGAAAAGAATTATCCTTGATTTGGCAAACTCCAGCGAATAAAACGGGGCATTGTTATGATGTAAATGATGGTTTGACTTTATATTGTACTTATTTTGATGAAGAGGCATATCATGCTTTAAATTTAACACCAAATCTGTTCTTAAATAAAATTGCGTTATATTCTTTTGAAATTCATACAAGATGTAATTTAGATTTTGAAAATGATGGAGATGAAGCAGGGTTATGTTATATGGGGAATGTGTATGCTTATCTTTGTGTAAAACAAATTCGTGGTAAAAATCATCTTTTATTAAAAGAAGGTAATTTTAAGCAAACAGAAGATGGCATCCTAGAAGATATACCTTATGATCAAGGTACAATTGAATTTATGATGCGATATATTGGTCCAGAAACTTATCAGTTAGGATACAATGGAGTATGGCTAGACAGGACTTTCACGGCTACTGTGGGAAGATGGATTGGCGGTAAATATGGGATTTACGCCAAAGGATTAAAAACGGGTGGTAAAGCTGTGTTTGATTATTTTAAAGTAGAAGAAATATAGGAAAATTTCTTGGGGTATGAGAACAGAAAATGTGGAATTGACGGTGTTATGTTTGGTTCATACAGAAACTGAGATTTTGTTGCAAAATCGGATAAAAAAGGATTGGAAAGGATTTACCTTACCTGGCGGGCATATCGAAAAAAATGAATCCATCGTAGATGCAGTCATCAGAGAAATTAAGGAAGAAACCGGACTGACCATCTACCATCCAAAACTTTGTGGTATCAAACAATTTCCTATGGATCATGGGAGATATCTGGTATTTCTTTTTGAAACAAAAGAATTTACAGGAACTTTAGTTTCTTCCTCAGAAGGAGATATGCATTGGATAAAGATGAGTGAATTATCCAAAATTAATTTAGTAGAGGACTTCTCGGATTTACTAAAGGTAATGTTAGATGAAAATTTAAATGAGTTTCAATATGTGAAAGAACAAGAGGACTGGAAAGTTGTATTAAAATAATAGCAGGTGGGGGGATATGAGAATATCCCTTATCTTTATTTATGGTTTATGTATCTAGCGCTTCGTTGAATTAGAAGCCAAAATATGGTATGATAAGTATGTTGAAAATTTGGAGGAAATAGAGATGAAAAAAGAATTCATTTCAAAATTTGATATTCATCATAAAGAGATGGATATATCCAATCCTCTCACGGTTGGTAATGGAAATTTTGCCTTTACCTGTGATGTGACAGGTGTTCAAACCTTCTATGAGGCATACCGGCGTATTCCTCTTTGTACCATGAGTAATTTCATTTGGGCACAGAGAAATACAGAAGGACAAATTCCTTATCAAGAATATGCTAGAGCACAAGACGGAGCCCCTATACGTTATATGACGGATACAGAGTCCAAAGACTATGATAAGTTTAGGGATGATGTATTTAAGTTTGATTTATTTAAATTAGTATTTCTATATAAAAATGAGAGATTAAAATATGAACAAATAGAAGTGGTTTCTCAACAACTCTCTTTATATGATGGAATTCTAATTTCAAAGTTTAAAATAGAGGGGATACTTGTAGAAGTAGAAACGAAGATTCCACAGAATCATAATAACTTGCAGATTAAAGTTCGAACGAAATTAATAGATTTAGCTCTTAAAATTATATTTTTTGAACCTGCATCTACAATGGAAGGTAGAACAGAAAAGCAGAGTTCCTATGAAACTGAGCAAAATGTTTTTTTCATAAAATCAGAGCTTGCTTCTTATGCTCTTTATTTTAAAACGAATTTACCACGGGAAGACTCTGTTTTTTATATCAAAGACAAAGCCTATTTTATTTTTTCTTTCCACCAAGACTTTGAAGATGATAATGCCATGCACGATTACTTTTCTAAAGCGAAATCTTTAGATACGGGGGATGAAGAGCTGAATAGAAGACTTGTGCTATCATTATATCTCTTAAAAGTGAATACTTTAGGAATTTATCCGCCAGCAGAAACGGGACTTACTTGTAATTCGTGGTATGGTAAATTTCATTTAGAAATGCATCTATGGCATCATTTAGGTTTAATTCGAATGGGGCTATATGAATATGTTCTTCCATCCTTATTATGGTATTTGACCCTTTATGAGTCTTCAAAAGAACGAGCAGAATTTCAAGGGTATCAAGGGATTAGATTGCCGAAAATGACAGATTATCGAGGGCAAGATACCCCATCTAATATTGGGTGCTTATTGATTTGGCAAATGCCACATATTATCATCATGCTAGATGAAATACTGTATCAGAATCCAAAAGTGTTAGATATTGAGAGATTTATTCCTTTGGTTAAAGGACTCATTGATTTTATGAGTAGCTTTTATTATAAGAAAAATGGATATTACCATTTAGATACCCCGCTTATCCCTGCGAATGAAAATGTTGAATATGATAAGGATACCCCGATATTTGAAGAATGTTATACGATTCACGCTTTTCAAATTTTTAAGCGATGGATAAAGGAATATAAGTTAGAATATGATACGAATAGAATAGAGGATATTCTAAAGGACTATGTTCCGCTTCCGGTATATCAAAATTGTTATGAAGCTTTTCAGGGATGTGAAGAAACTTATTCGAAGTACCCACATGATCATCCAATGATGATAGGAATGTATTCTTTTTTTAAGAGTACCCTTGTGGATGAAAGTATTATACAGCATACGTTAAATAAGATTTTAAATGCTTGGACACTAGATGATACTTGGGGATGGGATTTTCCAATGCTTGCGATGAGTGCATATCATGTAGGAGATAAGGATTTAGCGCTTCAAATTTTGAAAATGAAAGCATTAAAAAATGGCTATATCAAGAATGGTCATAATCCTCAATTGCCAAAGCAGGATCTTCCAATCTATCTGCCAGGGAATGGAGCATACATATTAGCTTTAAGTCATATTTTTGAGGAGGAATTCAAATGATTGTAAAAAATCCAATATTGACAGGCTTCAATCCAGATCCTGCCATTTGTAAAGCAAAGGACACCTATTATATTGCAACGTCTACGTTTGAAACATTTCCAGGACTGAATATTTATGAATCTAAAGATTTGGTGAACTGGAAATTAATAGCACATCCTTTGGGGGATAAATTTATAGATATGACAAACAATGTGCCATCTTCGGGGGTATGGGCTCCAGATATCACATACAAAGATGGTATATTTTATATTGTTTTTTCTAATGTGCAAACATGGAGTAAAGGACCCTTTAAAGATTGTTTTAATTACATCATTTCTGCAGAATCTATTTATGGACCATGGAGTGACCCATACTTGGTAAATGCTAGCGGTTTTGATGCCTCCTTATTTCATGACGAGGATGGAAAATCCTACTTTGTCAATATGGAATGGGATTTTAGAAAAGGAAAAGGAAATCCTTGTTTTACAGGGATTTTAGTTCAAGAAATAGATTTAGAACGGCATACCTTAGTAGGACAAATGCACAAGGTATTCCGAGGAACGGAACGTGGTTTTGTGGAAGGTCCCCACATTTATAAAAAAGATGGCTATTATTATTTGTTTTGTGCAGAAGGTGGAACAGGGTATAATCATGCGGAAAGTGTGAGTCGATCAACATCCATCTTTGGCCCTTATGAGTCTCATCCAGACGGTCTTCTTATCAGTGCGAAAGATACAGATGCTTCTCTGCAAAGAGCTGGACATGCCTCCTTAGTGGATGGCGGGGAAAACGGTTGGTATATTGCGCATCTATGTAGTAGACCTTTGAATGGTAGATGTATTTTAGGAAGAGAAACAGCCCTGCAAAATATTATATGGAAGAAGGATTGGCCCTATTTGGCCCATGGAAGTTCTGTTCCAAGAGAGTATTATGAAGTGAAGAATGAGATAGAACCAATGGATTTCAATCAAGAGATTCATTATGATTTTCTATCAAAACAGTTTGAACTTGATTTTCAAACGTTAAGAATTGATATGTCTCCTTACGCAAAAAGAACAAAGGAAACACTTACTTTAATCGGAAAACAATCCTTTGATTCTACCTATCTCCAAAATACATGGCAAAGAAGACAACAACATTTTTGTTGTACATTTGGGTGTAAGCTATCTTATGAACCAGATTATTTTGGTCATCTTGCAGGATTGATTTATAGATATCAAGAAGGAGATTTATATTTGCTGTATTCTACATTTGATGAGGAAAAGGGAAAAGTTCTTCGTATGCTTGCTCAACATGAATATGAAACAGCATATTATCCTGAAGTATGTATTCCTTATGCGGGGGATATTTATTTAAAAATTGTGGTTCGCTATAAAGAAGCTCAATTTTATTATTCTTTAGATGGTAAATATTATCAGTCAGTAGGAGATGTTTTAGATGCCACTATGATTAGTGATCAGTTTGTAAAGCATGGGGGATTTACAGGTGCATTTTTAGGGTTATATACTTCTGATTCAAAATATGCAAATCAAGAAGCGGCCTTCTCTAATGTATATTATAAAAAACTTGAGGATAAGGAGAAATGTTAGAAAAGAATAGGAGGAAGCTTATTCTTATTCCTTATGTATTTTTCTTTGTATTTTAATTCTTTTGTGATATAATAGCGTTGAATATTTATATTTGGAAAAATATAGTAAAAAATAGGTAATAGAGGTGATTTCAAAGTGAAGATTTCTATAGGTTGTGATCATTCAGCTTTAGATTTGAAAGAAGAGCTAGTTTCTTATTTGAAGAGCTTTAAGTATGACATCAAGGATTGTGGAACATTTAATAAAGAAAGTTGTGATTATACAGATTTTGGTCTTGCGGTTGCATTAGATGTCAGAAATAAAACTTCTGACTTTGGTATTGTCATCTGTTATACAGGGATTGGAATGTCCATTATTGCAAACAAGGTCCAAGGAATTCGCTGTGCTTTAGTACATTGTGAAGAAGAAGCCAAACTTACAAGAGAACATAACGATTCGAATTGCTTGGCTTTATCTGCAAAATATACGAACTTTGAGGAAGCCAAACGAATTGTGATGACTTGGTTAAATACTCCATTTTCTAATGGAGATAGACACATAAGAAGAGTAGAAAAAATATTGAAATATGAGGAGGAGCAAAAATGAGTTTAACAATTTTAAATCATTCTCTGATTAAGCATAAACTTACGAATATTCGTAAGCAGGAAACAAAAATGAAAGACTTCTATCAAAATGTAGAAGAAATTGCAGGATTGATGGCTTATGAGATAACCAGAGAATTCCCGTTGAAAAAAGTAGAAATAGAAACTCCAATTTGCAAATCCGAACAATATGAGTTAGCAAATGATGTGGTGATTGTTCCAATTCTTAGAGCTGGATTAGGCATGGTAGAAGGTATCAGAAGATTAATACCTACAGCGAAAGTAGGATTTATCGGTTTATACCGTAATGAAGAAACTTTGGAACCTTGTGAATATTATGCTAAGTTTCCAGATACCATTACAAATTCTATTGTTTTAGTGGTGGATCCAATGCTTGCTACAGGCGGAAGTGCTTCAGCTGCTATCACAATGCTTAAAAAAAGAGGATGCAAGGATATCAGGTATGTAGGCTTGGTTGGTGCACCTGAAGGTGTAGAACTATTACAAAAGGATCATCCTGACGTAGATGTTTATTTAGCTGCATTAGATGAAAAGCTAAATGAAGATGGATATATAGTTCCTGGATTAGGGGATTGTGGAGATCGTTTATTTGGTACGAAATAATGTTTTCTAAATATGCAAAATTTTATGCTGTAGCTACACAAGGCATATTAACTATGGTGGTATTGCTCTTCATAGGTTATTTTATAGGCAGATCCATTGATGCGTCTTCTGCATGGCCAGGCATTTTGGCCGCAGTTGGAGCATTATGTGGGCTTGTGAGCTTTATTTATACTCTTTTGAAATTGGTGAAAGAGGAGGAAAAAACGAAGAATGAATCAGAAACTCGATCTAAAGATTAGTATATGGGTTGTCCCGATTACTTGGGTTGTTGCGGCAATAACAACCATCATATTATGGGCAGTAGACCTAGACTGGATGTGCTATCTAATTGGTGTATGTACAGGACTGCTAAACTTTGGGTTAATGATAAAAATGAATAGAAGAATTATGCGTATGGCTGAGTTGTATCCAGAGAATGCAAAGAGTATGGCAAAACGTCAATCTTGGATTGGCGTTATCATTCGTATTTTAGTATTTATGGGCGTATTTTTAGCTCTCTTTTTTAAGATGGCATATCAAAATCCTGATGGAATTTGGAGTCTTGTTACAGCCTTTGGTGGATTTGCAACCGTTAAAGTCGTATTAATAATTATATATTTTATATTTAGAAGGAGGCTGAGTGAATAGTGTCTGAATTTTGGCGCAGCTTTTGTGATTTAAGCACGATATCTAAACCCGTGCTATCATCCTTGATTATTACAATCGTGCTGTGCATTATATGTATCCTTTTAAGTTTTAAAATAAAAAAAGTAGATCCATTAAAGAAAACACCTCTCTGGTTGGTTCCCTTTACTATGCTGATTGATATGATTAACACCTTCATCAAACAGAATATAGGTAAGAGATGGAAATCTTATGCTCCTTGGTTTTTGAGCATTTCTGTTTTCATCTTTTGTTCTAACATATCAGCAGTCTTTTTATTGGAAAATCCGACAGGGTATGTTTTAATAACCTTGGCACTTGCAATCACTTCATTTTTTGTGATACAAGGGGCAGGAATTGTATCTAATGGCTTTTTTGGATATTTGAAAGGATTTTTAGATCCGAATCCGATTATGCTCCCTATGAATATCATTGGAGAGTTCTCACTTCCAATTTCGTTATGCTTACGTTTGTTTGGAAATATTATCAGTGGTTCGGTGATTGCCATTTTGATTAAAGGCTTTTTGGGATGGTTTGCTATTCCATTTATGCCACTAGTCAACATCGTGTTTGATATTGGTTTTGGACTAATACAAACTGCAGTGTTTGTAATTTTATCGATAATCTTTACATCGATGAAAATAAAAGATGATGAAAAAATATTTAGTTTATAAAGGAGAAAGTGAAAATGCAATTTTTAACATCAATTATGAATATTTTAGCTGAGGTAGGTCAGTATAATGAATTTTTTAAGAGTGGTATGGCATATATAGGTGCTGCTATCGCCGTATTTACAGGTGTAGGTGCCGCTATCGGAGAAGGTAATGTAGCTGCAAAAGCAGTAGAAGCCATTGGTCGTCAGCCAGAAGCTGCTGGTTCCATTCGACTTACTATGTTGATTGGACAGGCTGTATCCGAAACTACAGGTCTTTATGGATTTATCATTGCGTTAATGTTATTAGGTAAATAATATAATAGAAAGGATTTTGCCTAATTTAGGCAGATAGATAAAACAATGAATGAGATTTTAGAGAAAATAGCTGAGGTAGTGAATAGCTGTCTTGGTCCTCTAAATGGTCTAAAGGTAACAGGGTCTGATATTCGTGATTTACTCATTCAATTATGCGCAACGATTTTATTATTTGTTGTAATTCGAGTTTTTCTATGGAAGCCAATAACTAATATTTTAGAAACTAGAAGACAAGCTGTAGACAAAGCTTTAGAGGATGCAAAAGTGTCTAAGGATACTGCTAAGGCATTAGAAGAAGAACTTTCCTCTGAACTTGCAAAAGCAAAAGCTTCTGTACAAGAAATTTTAGCTAAGGCAGAAAAAGATGGGAACTTAAGAAGAGAACAGATTATCACAGAAGCGAAGCAGGAAGCAAAGCAACGCTTAGAAAACTTAGAGTTAGAATTAGAACAAGAAAAAAATAGTATGCAAAAGGAAATACGTAAGGAAATTGTCGATATTGCCTTTGCTGCTGCGGAGAAGATTGTTGCTAAAGAGATAGATCAAAACAAATATATGGATGTTGTGGATGAGATTTTAAAGGGGGCTAATTAATGGTTGAGTTTGAATATGCCAAAGCCCTATTTGATTTAGCAATTGAAGAAAACAAGACGGAATTATTTTTAGATTATTTAAATGGTATAACAGATGTAATAAGTTCTGAAAAGGACTTTTATAAACTTATAGCTTCTCCATTGGTTTCTATGGAAGAGAAGCTAAATGTGATTCATAATGTGTTTCATAGTTTTGATGAAACCTTTATCGAATTTTTATGTGTTCTTGTTAAGGTAGATCGATTTACAAATTTTGAACAGATCACGAATGAATACAGTAAATTGTTAAGTGATTTCAAGTCAATATTAAAAATTGAAGTGATTAGTTCAGAAATTTTAACAAAACAACGGTTAGATGAAGTGACGAAAAGTTTGGAAGTCAGATACCCGAACAAGAAGTTAATTATTGAAAATACAGTGAATCCAAAAATTTTATATGGACTTCAAATCATTTGTAATGGAGAAAGTCTAGATATGAGTGTAAAAAATATGCTCAATAAAATGAAGGAATCACTTTAGGAAAGGATAAATGTATGGCAAATATTAATTTATCTGAGATATCAAGCTTGATTAAAGAACAAATTAAAGCTTATAAAGAACAGATTTATACAGAGAATGTTGGTCGTGTGGTTGAGGTAGGGGATGGCATAGCTGTGGTTTACGGATTAGATAATGCAATGTCATCTGAACTTTTAATTTTTCCTAATGATGTTTATGGTATGGTTCAGGATTTAAGAAAGGATAGCGTTGGTGTTATTCTTTTAGGAGATTCTTCAAAAGTTAAAGAAGGCGATATCGTAAAATGCAGTGGAAAAGTTTTAGAAGTACCTGTCGGAGAAGAGTTTATAGGTCGTGTCATCAACCCACTAGGACAACCTCTAGATGGAATAGGCGCAATTAAAGCTACAAAGACTCGACCAATTGAAGTTAAGGCTACAGGTGTAATGGATAGAAGTAGTGTCAATACCCCTCTTCAAACGGGGATTAAAGTATTGGATGCACTAGTACCTATTGGACGTGGGCAACGTGAGTTGATTATTGGTGACCGTCAAACTGGAAAAACGGCAATTGCCATTGACACAATCTTAAATCAAAAAGATCAGGATGTGATTTGTATTTATGTTGCGATTGGACAAAAGGAATCTACGGTTTCCAATGTATATGAGACATTAAAAAGTCACAATGCAATGAAATATTCTATCATAGTATCCGCATCTGCATCAAATCCTGCACCATTATTATATTTAGCGCCTTATGCGGGAGTTTCCTTGGCAGAATATTTTATGTATCAAGGGAAAGATGTTTTAATTGTTTATGATGACTTATCTAAACATGCAGTAGCATATCGTGAGATGTCTTTATTATTACACCGTCCACCTGGAAGAGAGGCTTATCCAGGAGATGTCTTCTATTTACATTCTAGACTTTTAGAGCGTGCAGCTAAGCTTTCTGATACGCTTGGTGGAGGAAGTATTACAGCATTACCAATTATTGAAACACAGGCAGGAGATATTTCAGCTTATATCCCAACAAATGTAATTTCTATAACCGATGGACAAATTTTCTTGCAATCCGATTACTTCTATAAAGGAATTCGTCCTGCAATTAATCCGGGGTTATCTGTATCACGTGTTGGTGGTGCTGCTCAAACCAAGGCAGTAAAAAAAGTATCAGGAACTTTACGTTTAGACTTGGCTTCTTATCGTGAGCTTGAAGCATTTACGCAATTTGGTTCCGATTTAGATGCATCTACTAAAGCAAGATTAGATAGAGGTAAAAGAACCCAGGAGATTTTAAAGCAGGGATTACATAAAACATTAGCTATGGAAGAAGAAGCTATTATTTTATATGCTTTAACGAGTGGTCTTCTAGATTTAATCGCTGTAGAAGATTTGGAGCGCTTTGAGGAACAGTTGTATTTAGATTTGAAAGTAAATGAAGAAGGCAAGCAGCTTGCAAGTTATATTAGAGAGCATAAGGTACTTCCAGATACGAATCAATTAGATACATATTTAACAAGCTTTAGAAAAAGATTTGAGTAGGTGATGGTATGGCTAATTCTTTACGTGAGGTAAAACAGCGTATTCAGTCTACAGAAAATACGGCTCAAATTACAAAAGCTATGTATATGGTTAGTTCTTCTAAAGTGAAAAAAGCAGAACGGATTTATAAAGGGTATCAAGATTTTATGTTACGTAAAGCAAACTTGGTTCATCAAATGGTTGCTAAAGCCAGTGAGGATTTTACGCATCCTTTACTTACGGAACGTCCTATCCTTCGAACGGCTTTTTTATTGGTGACTTCAGACCGTGGATTAGCTGGAGCTTATAATTCCTCAATCTATAAAGCTTTAGAAGAAAAATTGAATGAATTAAATCTTGAAAAACAAAATGTTTTATGTGGAGCCATTGGAAAACAAGGCTTTGCATATTTAAAAAGAAATAAATATAATCTGATAAAGGATACTCCTACTCTTGTTAGAGATGATGTCATGTTTATTGACATACTTCCTTTAGCAAAAAGCTTTATAGAGTCTTATTTGTTGGGGGAAATTGATAAACTTATCATTGTATATAATCACTATATTAATAGTTTATCATTAGAGATTCGCTTTGAGGAATTACTTCCCATTATGTCATTGAAAGGAAAAGAATCCTCTGTAGATTATATTTATGAAACAGGAATTGAAAAGACATTAAATTTGGTATTACCTATGTATATAGAGGATATGATATATGGTATTATCTTGGATGCAAAGGTTTCTGAACATTCTGCTAGAATGAATTCGATGCGAAATGCAACAGATAACGCAACAGAAGTAATTGCCAAATTACAATTATTATATAATAGAGCCCGCCAAGGTGCTATCACAACAGAATTGATTGATATTATTGGTGGAGCCAATGCGATAGGAGGGGACGCTTAATGCTTGGTAAGGTCGTTGAAGTTAAAGGACCAGTTGTAGATGTTTTGTTTGAAGACGAAGATCTACCTAAAATTAATGATGCCTTGATTATTGAAGTTCCAAAGGAAAAAAATCATGGAGTGGAAATTCATCTTACCCTTGAGGTAGCTTTGCATATAGGAAATAAAATTGTTCGCTGTATTGCTATGGACTCAACAGACGGGTTGGTAAGAGGAATGCCAGTTAAAAATACAGGAAATCCAATTTTGGTTCCTGTAGGAAAAAAGACATTAGGAAGATTATTTAATGTTTTAGGACAACCGATTGATAATAAGGAAAGCTTAGACAAAGAAGAGCATATGCCGATACACCGGGATGCACCTAAATTAGAGGAATTATCTTCTACCGTAGAGATACTGGAAACAGGAATTAAGGTGGTAGACTTACTTGCACCCTATATTAAAGGTGGTAAGATTGGTCTATTTGGTGGTGCTGGTGTAGGTAAAACAGTTTTAATCCAAGAATTAATTCATAACGTTGCCCAAGAGCATGGTGGTATTTCTGTCTTTACAGGTGTAGGAGAACGTACAAGAGAAGGAAATGACCTTTATGCCGAAATGAGTGAGAGTGGTGTCATCAATAAAACGGCAATGGTTTTTGGTCAAATGAATGAACCACCAGGAGCTCGTATGCGAGTTGCGCTTACGGGGCTTACTTTGGCAGAACACTTTAGAGATAAAGAACATCAAGATGTATTATTGTTTATTGATAATATCTTCCGTTTTACACAGGCTGGTTCTGAAGTTTCTGCATTGCTAGGTCGTATGCCTTCAGCTGTTGGCTATCAGCCAACCTTAGCAACAGAAATGGGGAAATTACAGGAACGTATTACCTCAACAAAAGATGGCTCTATTACCTCAATTCAAGCCATTTATGTACCTGCAGATGACTATACAGATCCAGCTCCTGCTACAACATTTATTCACTTAGATGCGACAACCAATCTTTCTCGTAAACTTACAGAAGAGGGAATTTATCCAGCTGTAGACCCACTAGCCTCTACATCTAGAGCTTTATCTCCTGAAGTTGTTGGTAAAGAACATTATGAAGTTGCCCGTCGAGTACAACAAATCATTCAAAGATATAATGAACTACTTGATATTATCGCTATCCTAGGTATGGATGAACTATCTGAAGAGGATAAGCTTGTTGTTTTAAGAGCGAGAAGAATTCGTTTGTTCTTATCTCAAAATATGTTTATTGGTGGGCAGTTTACAGGTATTCCAGGCTCATATGTTCCAATCAAAGAAACCGTACGAGGCTTTAAAGAGATTTTAGATGGATTACATGATGACTTGCCAGAAGAGGCATTCCGTTTGGTTGGTACGATCGATGATGTTATAGAAAAGGCAAAAACTTTACAATCATGAAAATTGTAGTGTCAACCCATCAGGGTGTTTTATATGATGAGGAAGTAGAATACATTGTTGCACATAATCAGGATGGAGAATTTGCTATTTTAAAAGGGCATGTTCCTGTAATTGCCGTAATAGATACGGGCTATGTGAAGTTAGTAAAAGATGAGAATGAATTTTTTGTTGCAATTGTAAATGGAATAATAGAGTTTCATAATAATATAGCTAATGTATTGGCTCAAGAAGCACATATTGGTAAGGACAAAGAAAGCGCACAGCAGCATCTTGAAGAGTTCCGCCAGGAACGTCTAAACCAAAATCGAAAAGAACAAGTAGATTTCACGCAAAAAGAAAAAGAACTTCGAGATCATTTGAGAAATGCAAAAGCTGGTCAGTTATAAGAACAGAAGAGAACTTTAATTTTATATATATAATTAGGGTTCTTTTTTTCATTTTGAAATAGAAGGAGATGCATTTATGTTAGAGGGTGTTTTATTTTCTGTAGGCTTCTGTATTTTCTTTGTAGTGACATTTTTAGTACTACAGGCCTCAAGATTAGAAGAGTGTTTTAAAAAAGGAAAAGTGATTCATATAAGGATCGCTTACTTTCTTCTTTCTTTTGTCATTGCCTTTTTAGTGACATATGGATTGAACTATTTAGTCAGTTTATTTAATTTTTAAAAAAAATTTATTTTCTTTGTATAACCTCTTGGGGAGTGGACCATACTACTAGTGAGGTGAAAGAAATGAAAGACAAAATTAAGAGATTTTTTATAGACAAGAAGGAATTACTAGTATTCATTGCAGTAGTTGTAGTTGTATTTGCAACTGTAATTACAATTGCATCTTTAGCACTTTCAGATACTCCAGTTCAAGGAGACGACCCTACGCAAACTCCTGATGATCCTGTTGTAAACCCTGGAGATGATGACGATGAACCTAATAATCCAGTTGTAGAGCCTAAATCAAAATTTATGGTTCCAGTATCTGGAGAATACGAAGTAGTTAGAATCTTCTTTGATTCATCCTTATCTGATGAAGAACTAGTATCTGCAATCATATTTACAGGTAGCTATATGATTGAATCTAAAGGTATCAGTTATGCAAAATCTGATAATAGCGTTTTTGATGTCTGTTCAATTTACGATGGTAAGGTTACATCTGTTGAGGAAGATGAATTAAATGGTGTTTGTGTAACAATTCAACATGCAGATGATGTTGTAAGCATCTATTCTTCCTTAAGTAATGTTAATGTAAAAGTTAACGATACAGTAAAAGTGGGACAAGTTATCGGAAAGGCATCTACATCTTTAATGGATGTTGAAACAGGAGTTCATGTACATTTAGAAGTTTTAGTGAATGATAAATATGTGAACCCAACAACAGTCTTCGGTAAAGAATTGTCAGAAGTACAAGTAAATAAGTAAAAGAAATAGACACGAAAGTGTCTTTTCTTTTTTAGTAAAATTAAAATTGCTATGGTATTGTTTCGTTTATATGATATAATGAGATAAAAACCAGGGGGCATTTTAAAGTGATAGAAGAAATAAGAAAACAGGTATGCAAATTATTAGATAAAGATAATTCTGGTCACGGAATGGAGCATGTCCATAGAGTAATGAATTTGGCTTTAAAGTTTGCCGAAATGGAAAATGTTAACCAGGATATAGTGGCAATCATAGCACTATTACATGATGTGGATGATTACAAATTATTTGGCATAGAAAGTGCTGAAACATTGACAAATGCTAAAAATATTTTAGAACAATGTTCAATTTCTGACGATAAAAAAAATGAGATATTGAATGCTATTAAAACCATAGGCTATAGTAAAAGGTTAAAAGGAATTCATCCAGTAACACCTGAGGCTAAAATCGTATCCGATGCAGATATGTGTGATGCGATTGGGGCTACAGGTATACTTCGTAGTTTTCAATACAATTTGGCGCATAATCATTTGTTTTTTGACAAGTATATATACCCTACATTACATATGTCAGCTAATGATTATGTAGCAAAAAAGGACGGAACCGTTGTAACGCATATGTTTGAAAAACTACTGAATTTAAAGAATTTAATGCTAACGAATTCTGGGAAAAAAGAAGCTATAGAAAGACATAATATTATGGTAAGTTTTCTCTATCATTTTTTTGAAGAAGAAAATGTTCCAGAATGGAAAAATTATTTAGAGAACTATTTAAGACGTGAAGCAAATAATTGTAAAACGATACCTATTAAATAAGAATATAAAACCTATAAGAAGATACTCCTTTTAAATGAATCAATCAAACTAATCTTTTCATATTTTACTTCAATTTTGCATATCTAATACTAGGTGAGGCAAAATGAATGAATATAATTCTCGAGTAATTGAAATGGCATATTTGATGTTAGAAGGTAGAAGAACAGTTCGAGAGGTGGCAAAAATCATTGGATATTCCAAATCGACCGTTCATCATGACCTTACAACAAAGTTAGAGAAGTTAGATCCTGTTCTTTATAATGATGTGAAAACATTATTAGAATATAATAAAAAAATCCGCCATTTGCGTGGCGGAGAAGCAACTAAGAAGAAATATCGGAAGGAATCTCAATGGGAAATACCCCAAGGTACTCCAAGCGGACGTCCCCAAGCTTATAGGTAAAACAATCCTTTGCAATTTTTTCATATAATTCTTCTTTACAATATCCTTCTAGGATAACCTCACTTAAAAATGAGGTTTTTTCTATTTGGATATATTTCATCATTTTTATGATAGATTCATAGGAAGCGTAAGAACATACAAGTCTAAATTTGGCTTGAGATTCAACCGAATAAGTGGTAATGTTTTCCAAGACAGCACTGGTAGAACCACTATAGGCTCTAACAAGACCCCCAGCCCCTAATAAAATGCCTCCAAAATATCTTGTGACCACAACAAGAATGTTTGTGAGATTTTGTTTCAATATGACATCTAATATGGGAGCTCCTGCTGTTTTAGCAGGTTCTCCGTCATCACTCATTTTTTGTATGTTGTTTTCTAATCGGTAGGCAAAGCAATGATGTGTGGCATCATAGTATTTTTTTCTTATATTCGTCAAAATAACGTCTATTTCTTCCACGCTATTGACTCTGTATGCTTCCGCAATAAATTTAGATTTCTGTATAATTGTGGTTTTTTCATAATTCCCCTGTATGAATTTCATAAATATCACCATTGATATTATACAATGATTATTTTTTCTTTGCAAATGCCTTAGAATTGTTTTATAATTAATTTGGTGTTTTCTATGGATAAATTAAAACTTGGATTAGAAGTATTAAAAAAAATATCAGATGCTTCATTTGAAGCTTATATTGTAGGTGGAGCAGTTCGCGATTTTTTAATGGGAAATCCTGTGCATGATATCGATATAGCCACTAATGCAAAGCCAGAAGACCTTATTACAATATTTGAAGAAGTAGACTTAACTTCTGTTGCTTATTTTAGTGTCAAAGTTATATACAAAACAGTAATCTTTGAGGTGACGACGTTTCGTAAGGATATCTGCTACATAGATCACAGACACCCTACAATAGAGATTGTTCCAACATTAGAAGAAGATTTATCTAGAAGAGACTTCACGATGAACGCGATAGCAATGGACAAGAATCAAAATATTATAGATTTATATCATGGAGTTTTGGATATTCAACATAGACAAATTAAAATGATTGGTAATCCAGAACTACGTTTTGCAGAGGATGGCTTGAGAGTATTAAGAGCCATTGAATTCTCATCACGCTTTAATTTCACGTTAGAAGACCAGATATTAGATAGTTTTAAAACAGATTATTTAGCTCCAATACATGAGGAATATATTATAACTATGCTGGATAAAATTTTATCTAATCCTTATGATGTGGGAAGAACATATTTGATTCAGTATACTTTGCTGAGGAGTTTTCCGTTTTATCAAGTTATTTGTGAGGAATGCCAAAGATATAAGTATTATGCTAAACCATATGCTTTATTTTATTGCATCCATCATTTTATACCTTGTAATCTTAAGCTATCCAACAGGATTATAAAAGAAGCAAAAGAAATTGGTTATTTGGTTAGAAATTCTTTTTCCAATGAAGCTTTATTCTATGGAAACTTAGAAAGAGTAAAAGAATCTGTGCAACTTTATAATATTTTACATAAATCTTTTATAACAGAAGAAGATATTAAGAGGCGTTATGAGAATCTACCAATGCATTCTGCTAAAGAACTGGATATAAATATTGAACTTTTAGAAGCATCTAAAAGAGGTTGGATTCAAAAAAAGCTTATTAAAGAAATTTTAAGGGGAAGAGTAAATAATACTTTAAAGGATTTGACCACCCTTTTAGAACAGGAGAATATAGGATGAAATTAGATATCAAGGCTTATATAGATACATATAATGAAATTACCTTACTGGTTCAGAAAAGAACAAGATATAGAGCCAAAAACTTTTATTTGTATGACGATGAGGATTTGGTTGAAGAGCTTCAAGTTTTATATCAATCCAACGAACAAAATTTAATTAAACTTGGTCTACGTGTAACTTCAAAACTAAACCTACATCACAACTATACGATACTTGATAATTTACATCATGTTGTAAATGTTTATTCGGGAAGTGTCGTTAGAACGACAGAGTTTGAATCTGAATTTTTTTATGATGGTCCATTGGGATTTGAATATACAAAAGATTATACGGTTTTTAGAGTTTGGAGTCCAGTTGCCAAATCTGTGATTTTAAATTTAAAAACGAAAGCGGGTTGTATAGATAGAAGAGAGCTTTACTATGCAAGACATGGAGTTTGGGAAATCGAAATGCCAGGAGATTTGGATGGTGCAAGCTATTATTATAGTGTCAAAGTGTTTGACAGATATGAAAAAGTTTTAGATCCTTATGCAGTTGCTTCTTCTGCAAATCAAGAAGAAAATTATGTGATAGATAAAAACAAACTGTATTCGTTGCAGTATGAGAAGCCTGATTTTTCTGGTTATCCAGTGGATGCAGTAATATATGAGGCTAGTATAAGAGATATGACTTGTCATCTGAATGACGAACGTAAGGGAACCTTTTTGGGACTTGTCGAGGAAGAAGATAAAGGGTTAAATTATATTTCAAGTTTAGGTGTGACACATTTGCAGCTTCAACCTATTTTTGATTTTGGTGGAGTAGATGATCTTCAAAAGGATAGTGCTTATAACTGGGGATATAATCCAGAACAATATTTTGTACCGAGTGGATGGTATTCCTGCAATCCTAATGATCCGTATTCTAGACTCAATGAACTTTTAAAACTTGTAGATGAAGCACATAAAAGAGGATTACGTGTAGTCATGGATGTAGTGTATAACCATGTTTATACTTTGTCAAAGTTTTCTTTAGAACAGCTTGTCCCAGGATATTTTTTCAGAGTTGATGCCTATGGAAATTATACGAATGTTTGTGGCTGTGGAAATGATTTTGCGACAGAAAAAAGAATGGGAGCAAGATTCATTTTAGATAATTTAAAATACTTTGCAACCCAATTTCAAATTTCTGGATTTCGTTTTGATTTGATGGGATTGTTAGATATTGAAACATTAAATAAAGCCTATGTAATGTTAAAGGAAATAGATCCAAATCTTATATTATATGGAGAAGGATGGAATATGCCAAACACAATTCCTGACGCTTTTCGCCCACATGCCTACAATCATTATAAAATGCCACACTATTCTTTTTTCAATGATAAATATAGAGATTTCTTAAAAGGGAGTCAATGGGATAAAAGCAGAGGATATACGTTTGGCAATTCCGCTTATCCTTATGATGTTTATGGCTTCCTTAATGGCAGTTTAACTACAGGATATAGATTTCTAAATCCAAATCAATCTTTAAACTATGTGGAGTGCCATGATAATTTTACATTATTTGATTTTGCAACCTATTGTTTAGGTTTGACGGAAGAG
This sequence comes from uncultured Anaeroplasmataceae bacterium, assembly GCA_910577745.1. Classification (GTDB taxonomy): domain Bacteria; phylum Bacillota_I; class Bacilli_A; order Acholeplasmatales; family Anaeroplasmataceae; genus Pelethenecus. The sequence continues at coordinate 136,480 of CAJTNG010000001.1, forward strand.
GAAGCCATTCGAGGTGGCAAATTGGCTTTGCAGATGGTAGCCATAAGTTTAGGTGTTGTTTTTATTCACGCAGGTGAAGAATTTTATAGAACGAAAAAAGGAGTAGAGAATTCCTATAATTCGTCAGAGGATATCAATCATTTGGATTATGTACGAAGAGATTGGTTTAAAGAAGATATTGAAGGCTTAAAAGATTTATTAAAAATTCGAAAATGTTACCCAGAATTTAGAATGACAAATATGGTGGATATTGAACGTAACAGAATTTTTATAGAAGAACTTTCTTCAGAGCATGTTTTATGTTATTATTTAGAAGGAACTGGTTATCGCTTGACCATCGTAATAAAAAACACACAGGATTTGTTTTATTTTCCATTGCCTCAGGCTGAAATGATTTTTAATGGACATAGAGCAGTCAATTTTCATCAAGAGGGCTATGAGCTTTACGATGTAGGAGTATACATATTTAAGGAGTTGAAATCATGAAAATCATAGGGAAAATATTAGGAATAAATACATCAGACAATATGATTAATTTATTAATTGTGGATAAAGATGCGATTCAATGGAATATTAAAACAGAAGCGGTAGAACAATTTACTGTTGGATATGTTTATGTCTTTGAAGTTCAGCAGATTGTAGGAGAAAGAGTAAGTTATCAGTTAATAAACTACACTTCCTTAAATTCTCTTCCGATGGAACAGGCAGATGAGATTTTACGTTCCTTTTATCCCCAAGCTCCAGTATCTTTAAAGGAAGCGCAGTCTATCGTGTATCAAGTTATAGCGGATATGAAAAATCAAGTAGTTCAAGATATTACTAAATCCTTAATTGATAAATTTTCTTTTCCCTATTTTTTGTATCCTGCAGCTACAAAAATGCATCATACATATGTTGGAGGTCTTGCCTATCATTCTATAGGAATGCTGAAATTAGCCAAAGCATTTATTGACAATTATCCCTATTTAAATAAAGATTATCTATATGCTGGAATTCTTCTTCATGATTTAGGAAAAACAAGAGAATTGTCAGGAGTACAAGCCTCAGAATATACGTTAGATGGCCAGCTTTTAGGACATTTGGTTATCGGCGCCTTAGAGATTAGTAAAATGGCAGAACGTTTAGGCTATAGTGAAGCAAAAGAGGTTAAAGCCCTGGAACATATGCTTATATCGCATCATGGACAACCTCAATTTGGGGCGGCAAAACGTCCTATGACTCCAGAAGCCGTAGCCCTATGGTATATTGATACAGTGGATTCTAAATTTAGGGTTTTAGGGGAAGAATTAGAAAAAACGAAATCAAGTCATTTTACAGATACCATTGGTGTTTTAGATAAAATAAAGATTTATAAAGAGTAAGGATAACTCCCTTGACTATCTTTTTTAAAATGATATAATGATAGTGTTCATCGGAGGACTCATAAACGCAATTATTCGGGTTGGATAAGATGCTAGGTGCGCCTAGGTTTTATCTAACCCTTTTTATATGTAAAGGAGGAATGTTTATGGATATCTTACAAGATTCACCTGCGAAATTATTTACCAAATATTTATTTGCTTCTTTTGGTAGTGCCATCATCATAAGCATTTATTCTCTAGTAGATGCTTTATGTGTTGGGCAGTACGAAGGAGAAATCGGTACAGCCGCCTTAGCCTGTGTTCTACCTTTGTGGACGATTATTTTAAGCTGTGGATTACTCTTTGGCATTGGTGGAGCAACCCTAATGGTAGAACGGCGTGGAAGAAACGAAAACTATGAAGCCAATCAGTTTTATACTTTGTCTATCCTTGTTGCAACTATAGGGACCCTAATTTTATGGGGACTGGTAAATTTGTTTGAAAATGAGTTGTTGCGTTTCTTCGGAGCTAGTAATCCTATCATATTTTCTTATGCAAAAAAATATACTTTTTGGATGAAGCTATCCTTACCTCTTTTTTTGTTTTCTCAAGTATTAACTTGTTTTTTAAGAAATGATGGGGCTCCTATACGAGCAACCCTTGCTGTGATTTCTGGAGGTGTAGTGAATATCCTGTTAGATATATGCTTTGTTTTTGGATGTAAAATGGGAATTGGTGGAGCAGGGCTAGCTACTATGTGCGGACAATTCGTCAACCTAACCATTTTGCTGACCCATTATTTTACAAAGCAAAGAAGGATACATTTTGTAAAACCACAACAGAGTATTCGAAAGATAGGTTTGATTATAAAAACAGGACTCCCATCTTTTGTGTTAGATATAGCTATGGGAGGGTTGACCATTTTATTTAATAATCAGATTGTTAGATATAATGAAGGAGAATATCAAACCGCAACCCTTGCTGTCTTTGGAGTGATTTGCCAAGTGATGGCACTTGTTCAATCTTTGAGCTATGCGGTAGGGCAAGCTAGCCAGCCCCTCCTTTCCCAAAACTTTGGAGCAGACCAAAAGGAACGCGTCCAAAAATTTTTAAATTATGGTATTTTAACGAGTGTCATTTTGTCGTTCTTGGTTGTAATACTTTTAGAATCTTGTCCCCTAGCTATCCTGAAACTCTTTATAAAAGTTGAAGAAGAAGCACTTATAGTATCTATAGCAAGTAAAATCCAAAGAGCATATTATTGGAGTTTTCTATTTTTATGCTTTAATGTTTTTTCTACCTATTATTTTCAATCTATTTTAAAAGCTCGACTGGCCTTTCTTCTATCAATGCTTAGGGGAATTATTCTATCTACAATCTTCCTCTTTTCCTTACCAGCACTTTTTGGTTTTGATGCGATTTGGTGGACCATGCTGATTACAGAAATGATAGTTGTTTTACTAAATATAATGTTGATTTTGAAAGTGAATTTCAAGCATAAAAAAATTATGGAGAAGAAATAAAACAATAATACATTGTATTCTAGACAAATCCAATAATTTTTGATAAAATAATAAAAGAATATTAAAATGATGACAAAGGATTAGTAGCAAAAGAAATTTTATTTAAAGAGAAGAGGGAACGGTGAAATCCTCTAATAAAATCTTTGTGAATTCACCTTTTTAGTGATGCTAATACCATCCGTACTTCTGCGTTAAAGAATAGAGCGCTATAGATAATAATCTATAGAAATAAGGTGGCACCGCGGGTTTATATCGTCCTTAGTTTTACTAAGGATTTTTTTATTTATAAGAAAAAGGAGAAAGAAAAAATGAAAGAATTAGAACAGTTGGACAAAGTAGTGGATGTATTGGATGACGAGCTTAATCAAGTGGATGACTTAAATGTACTGCAACAAAAAAAAGCTTCCTATCTGGGAAAAAAAGGAATCATTGCTCAGGTTATGGCAAATATGAAAGATTTGACTATAGAGGCAAGAAAAGAATTAGGGATGCGTTCTAATAAAATCAAACAGATTTTAGAGGAAAGGTTTGAACAAAAGAAACAGGCTATTGAAAATGCAATCATCGATCAAAGATTGAAAAATGAATCATTGGATGTAACCTTACCAGGCGTTCAGTTCCCTACGGGTGGTATTCATCCATTAAATCAAACCATTATGGATTTAGAAGATTTGTATATAGGAATGGGATACAAGGTTGCAGAAGGACCAGAAATAGAAACAGATGAATATTGTTTTGAGAAGCTTAATTTACCAAAAGGACATCCTGCAAGAGATATGCAAGATACATTCTATATCAATCCTGAATTATTACTTAGAAGCCAAACCTCTCCTGTTCAGGTGAGAACTATGCTAGAGGAACAAGGTAAACCTATTAAGATTGTTTGTCCGGGTAAAGTATACCGAAGAGATGCTGATGATGCTACACATTCTCATCAGTTCATGCAATTTGAAGGTCTTGTGTTAGGGAAAGATATTTCTTTAGCTGATTTGAAAGGTGCCTTATTGGAAATGGCAAGAAAAATGTTTGATAAAGATAGAGAAATTCGATTACGTCCTTCATTTTTCCCATTCACAGAGCCTTCTGTAGAAGTGGATGTCTCTTGTGGAATGTGTGGAGGCAAAGGCTGTAATACTTGTAAGCAGTCTGGTTGGATTGAAATATTAGGTGCTGGTATGGTAAATGATAATGTTCTTCGCATGTGCGGATATAACCCAGAGGAAATCCAGGGTTTTGCTTTTGGCATCGGTATTGAACGAATTACTATGCTAAAATATCGTATAGATGATATAAGAAATTTCTATACAAATGATGTACGATTCTTAAATCAGTTTAAGGAGGTAAAGTAAGATGAAATTATCTAAAAATTGGTTAAAAGAATATTTGGATTTAGATCATATTACCGATGAAGAATTATATAAAGCGATTAGTTTTCATGTCTGTGAAATAGAAACCTATAAACCTTTGGTTGAGGCAAATCATTTAACAATCGGCAAAGTTTTAGATTGTGTGATGCACCCGGATAGTGATCATCTGCATGTATGTCAGGTGGAAATTAGACCAGGGGAGGTATCTCAAATTGTTTGTGGGGCACCGAATGTGAGAACTGGTGTAAAGGTGATTGTTGCTTTACCAGGGGCAGTATTACCAGGAGATTTCAAAATTAAACCTTCTAAAATTAGAGGTGTAGAATCCAATGGAATGTTATGCTCTTTACAAGAGTTAGGTATTGAAGAAAAATATATAGATGAAGCATTTAAAAATGGAATTTACTTATTAGAGGATGATGCTGTAGTAGGCAATAATCCACTAGAATATTTAGGACTTGATGATATGGTCATAGATTTAGATGTGACCTCTAATCGTTCAGATTTGCTTTCTATTGAAGGTGCGGCGTATGATATAGGTGCAGCTTTAAATCAGCATATTTTACCTATTGAGCCCTCTTTAGAAATTACGGAAAATAAGAATCCTGTTCAGGTAGAAATAGAAACAGATTTATGCTATAAGTATAGTGCTAGATATTTAGCTGATGTAAAAATCGCACCTTCTCCACAATGGTTAAAGGCAAGATTAATTGCTTGTGGTATTCGTCCTATCAATAACGTCGTAGATATTACCAATTTTGTTCTACTAGAAATGGGACAACCTCTTCACGCCTTTGATGCGGATCGTTTAGGAACCCAAATTGTTATCCGTCAAGCACGTGAACAAGAGAAACTAAAAACTTTAGATAATATAGAAAGAATTTTAGATTCCAACGATATCGTCATAACAAATGGGAAGGAAGCTGTTTGTGTGGCAGGTGTTATGGGAGGGTTAACTACAGAAGTAGAGAATGATACAAAAAATATTATTTTAGAATCTGCTTACTTTGACCCACTTGCGATTAGAAGAACTTCTACTAAATTAGGACTTAAGAGTGAATCTTCTACTCGTTTTGAACGAAAGGTAGACTATGAACGTGTAGAAAGAGCGTTAGATTATGCAGCACAGCTTATGCAGGAGTTATGTGATGCAAAAATTTATGATGGGGTTGCCCAAGCTATACGTGTAGAAGTAGAACCAAAAGAAGTTACAGTTTCAACAAATAAAATTAATTCCATATTGGGAACAAATCTAGACCATGCGAAGATAGAGGATGTATTCAACCGTTTACAGTATAATTATTCTGAAAATGAGGGGGCTTATACGATAGTCATACCTTCTAGAAGAATGGATTTGGAAGCTTCTGTTCAAGATATTGCAGAAGATGTTGCAAGAATTTATGGATATGAGAATATTCCGACGACGCTTGCAGCAACTAGAGATAAAGGCGCGTTGACCTATGAGCAAAAGAGAATTCGATCCATTCGTCAAATATTAGCCTTCATGGGATTAAATGAGATTGTTTCTTACTCTTTGATTGCGAAAAAAGATTTAGATTTATACACAATAACATCTCAGGAGCCTGTAGAAGTAATGATGCCTATGACAGAAGACCGCGCTGTGATGCGTCAAAGCCTTCTCAATGGTGTATTAGATGCCGTTCAATATAATCGAGCAAGAAAACTAGAAGATCTTCAATTCTTTGAAATAGGTAAAGTTTACTCCAAAGAAAAAGAAGAATTAAAATTAGCGATTGCCTTATCAGGTGTATACTCTTCCCATTTATGGAAAGGTATGAAGCAGGAAGCTAGTTTTTATCTATTAAAAGGTGTATTAGAAAGCTTATTTGATAAGTTAAATCTATCTCTACAATTTACTCCATATTCCAACTTGACGAATTTCCATCCAGGAAGATGTGCTGCAATTTTATATAAAGACAAAATGATAGGTGTATTCGGTCAGTTGCATCCAAGATTTTCTAAAGAAATGAATTTAGGTACAACTGTAGCTCTAGAAATCAGTCTAGAAGAAATAGTAAAGGAGGAATCATCCTTCACCTATGTACCTATCAATAAGTTCCCAACCATTGTGCGTGACTTGGCTATCGTATGTGATAAGGAAATCCCTGCTGATGAAATCACAAAGCTGATTAAACAGACAGGCAAAAAGATTCTTTCTAAAGTGGAATTATTTGATGTATATACAGGGGAGAATGTAAAAGAAAATGAAAAATCCCTAGCCTTCAAATTGACTTTTGAAGATGCTTCTAAAACTTTAGAAACTCAAGAAGTGGATAAAATTGTTAAGTCTATTTTGAATCGTTTAGACTATGTCTTTAAAGCAAGACTAAGATAGTGGTTATAGAAAAATGTCAATCTTTGACATTTTTTTCTCTTATCCTACTCTATAATTTTTTTAGATAAATCGATCTATGATATTAGTTTTTAATTTTATTTCAAACTAAAAGGAGGTAAAGTTTATGAAAAAAATCATACAATCTATAGTTTTTTTCTGTTTAATTATCCTTATATGTGGTTGTGAAAAAATAGAATCAGAACCAAGAAGTTTAGAAGAAGTTATGACAGAAAAATTTAAAGATACAAAATATAAATGTTTGGGAGAGGCTAATAGGGTAGAAGATAGCTTCAATCAGATGAAATTGTATATAAAGGAAAATAACTTAGAGGAATACATTTTAAAGGAAATGGTATACCTTTATACAGGTAATATAAATACAGCCAACTTCATTTTTGTCTATTCATTTGAAGGCACAGCAGATGTAATGGCTTTAAAGGACTATATGGTATCTCATACACTTTCTTATGCAAAGTCACAACCAAACTCAAATAAGTATGCCGTGTATGACCAGTATGTTTATATAACCCAAGATGTAGAAATGTTAGATGAAGAATTTTATCGGGTATTACCTCTTTCGTTTGAAGAGGGAGGAGTTCTTCAAAAACAAATTATAGAACCAAGTAAAGCCTATGGGAATACTTTGAATGAACGCTTTAAAGATGAAGAAATTTTTGTTGAAACTATAGATTCCTATACCAAATATAAAGAGTTTATAGAAGTATTTAATGTATTTGATGAACAAGCGGGTGGATTATTTTCAACCTATGAAAAAGAAGAAAAAGTGGTTCAGACTGCCAAAACATATTTAAATGATAAAATAACAGAAGAAGATTTTGCTAGATATAATTTATTATTTGTGCAAAATGATGCTGTGAAATACTCTTTTTCTGGTTCATTAAAAACGGAGTATGAATATTGCAGTCAAGAATTTTGTTATGTAAATGGTATGTTAGAAATAAGGCATTTGGTTAGAACGCATTTATCAGACGATGTGCTTACAGATGTCATAGGTTATGGTTTTTATTTTATAGATAAAGCTATAGAATTTCACAAGATGGAATATTCTTATTATAATTGGTGTAATGGATTAGATTGGTTAAATTCATTATATTCAAGTCATGATGCTTGGAGATAAAAGATAAAAAATGGTCTAAACTTTTTAGATCATTTTTTCATAGTAAATCAAGATTGCTTTTTTCACATTCCTTCTGTATAATGGAAGAAGAAACTAGGTGGTAAAATGGAAAGTATTTACAATTATACGATAGAGATGCTCAAACAATATTTTTTAGATCAAGGAGAGAAGCCTTTTCGCTCTTCTCAAATTATAGAATGGTTATATCGTCATCAAATCGATACATTGGATGAAATGACCAATATTAAAAAAGCCATTGTTGAACAGATGAAACAAGACTTTTATCTTCCTAGATTAGAATGTGTGACAAGACAAGTTTCTTCAGATGGAACACAGAAATTTTTATTTCGATTAGAAGATGGAAATTTGATAGAAACAGTCTTAATGCACCATGAGTACGGCTATAGTGTCTGTGTAACTACCGAAGTGGGATGCAATATGAACTGCCAGTTTTGTGCGAGCGGCATGAAAAAGAAACTTAGAAATTTAGAAACTTCAGAAATTATACTTCAGATTTTAACGATTTCTAAATTGACAGGGTTACGCATAAGCCATGTTGTAGTCATGGGAATTGGTGAGCCTTTTGATAATTATGAAAATGTTATACGGTTTTTAAAAATAATAAATTATCCGTTAGGATTGGAAATTGGGGCTAGACATATCACAGTTTCTACATGCGGACTGGTAGATAAGATATATGCCTATGCTGATTTTGATTTACAGGTAAATTTGGCCATTAGTCTTCATGCACCTAACAACAGGATTAGGAATCAACTTATGCCAATTAATAAGGCTTATCCCATAGAACAACTGATAGATTCTATTCGTTATTATATTGAGAAGACAAATCGCAGAGTTACCATTGAATATATCTTAATCAAAGGAATCAATGATTCATTAGAATGTGCAGATGAACTTGCATCGCTATTGCATGGATTAAATGTGTATGTGAATTTAATTCCTTATAATGAAGTGTCAAGCAAGCCTTATGAGCGCTCTGCCAAAGAGTCTATGGTCGCTTTTTTTGATTGGCTAAAGAAGAGAAAAATTAATGTGCAATTAAGAAAAGAACAAGGCTCTGATATTGATGCTGCGTGTGGGCAGTTAAGAAGTAAACACATATAATTTTATTTTTAAAAACATATTATGAGAGATTTGTAAAATACTATAAATGGTGATGTTATGAAATTGATACTACGCTTATGGCTGGTTACTTTTGGAATTATCATTTTATGGATCTATTTTCTATTTATCTCTCCTAAAATTTTTAATAACCGCATTATTGAAATTCCAGATGTGGTAAATTTAAGTGAAGCAGATGCTGTTGAGATATTAAATGAGAAAAAAATAAAATATCAAATTACTTATATTGAAAGTACAGAAGAAAGAACTTTAAAAACAATTCCTTATGCAGGAACAAGTGTAAAAGCAAATTATGTAGTTTCACTTTATATTGGTAAAATTATGCCAGCTTCTTATAAAAGCTATTTAGGTCGAGCTTTAGAGGATGTTATGCAAGAAATAGAACTGATGTGTAATCATCATGGCTTAGAGCTTAAAATAGAATATGAAGAAACGGATTCCATTGTTGGAGGCATTATCATCAAGGAATCTTTGATTGATGGTTCTATTCTCAATCAAGGTGATGAATTACAGTTGACGATTTCTGCCAATCATTCCTCATTTATGATGCCTAATTTTGTGGGCTTGTCCATTGAAGAAGCTTTACAATTATTAAATACTTATGGGTTGAAAGCTAATATAAGCTATATACAAACGCCAATCGATGAGGATATTGTTTTATTTCAATCAACGCCGCCGAATACTATAGTTCATAAGCATAATCCGTATGCTTTAGATTTATATGTATCGAAGGGTGTGACGAGTACAACAGTAGTACAGGTGGATTCTTTTATAGAAACCATTTTAAATTTAGGCTATGAATTAGAAGTGAATTACGTAAATTCTAATGAATTAGAAAATAAATTAGTTGCGTTTAAGGTCCAAAAGTTATATGATAGTAATATAGTAAAATATATCCTTTGGATTACAAAATAGGAGCGTATATGCAGGGAAGAATAATTAGTTTGACAGGTGGTTTATATGAAGTTATGATGGAGGATGGCGCTACTTTAGCTTTACGTGCTAGAGGGAAGCTTAGGTATGTAAAAACTTATGCAGCCAATCCAAAGGCCATTAGTAAAAAGGAACAACTAATTATTCAAAAAACTTCTCCAAAAGTGGGGGATTTGGTCTTGATTGAGAACGGAAGCATTGATACGATTTTAGATCGTAAAAATGAAATGATTCGTCCTGACATTGCAAATGTAGATCAAATCCTTTTAGTTTTTGCCGCAAAAGAACCAGAATTTTCTTTTCATTTATTAGATTTATTTTTAGCAAATATTTTAAAACAAAACATATTACCTCTCCTTGTTGTGACAAAAATAGATAAATTAACAATTGAAGAATTAAATTATTTAAAGTTACAACTCAAATCCTATGAAACGCTTGGGTGTGAAGTTCTTTATGTGAATAGTAAAACAAAAGAGGGGATTCCTTTAGTTTCAGCACATTTAGAAAATAAATTGACAGTTTTAGCTGGACAGACGGGTGCTGGAAAATCCACACTGATTAATGCTATTTTCCCAGACTTTCAATTACAGACACAAGAAATAAGTTATGCATTAGGCAGGGGTAAGCATACGACACGCATGACCACATTATATCCTTATAAAGGTGGATTTATAGGAGATACACCCGGGTTTTCAAAGTTGGATGTTCTTGGCATTGGAAAAAGGGAGTTGGCCCATTTATTTATAGAATTTAAACAGTATCCCTGTAGATTTAAAGATTGTCTACATCAGCATAATGCTTTAGGATGTGGAATCCGAGAAGCGGTATCTCAAGGACTAATTTTAAAATCAAGGTATGATAGTTATTTAAAAATGTTAGATGCTATAGGAAAAGGAGAGAAAAAGTAATGGAAGTTTCTTTATCAATATTAACCATAGATTATACCAAAGTAAAAGAGCAACTTATGCCTTTATCTAAGGAACTTAAATATTTGCATTTGGATGTTATGGATGGGCATTTTGTTCCTAATATTAGCTTTGGACCCGCTTTTATTCAGAGTCTTAGAAAGGAATTTTCTTTGTTTTTTGATACGCATTTAATGATGACACATCCAAAACAATACATCGAAGCTTTTGCAAAAGCAGGAAGTGATGCCATTACTTTTCATATAGAAGTAGAAGATGATCCCATGGAACTCATTCAACAGATTCATGGATATGGAATTAAGGCAGGGGTAGCTATCAATCCCAAAACCGATATAAAAAAGCTTGCTTCTATATTACCTCATGTGGATTTGGTATTAGTTATGTCTGTACAGCCAGGGTTTGGTGGACAAGGGTTTATGAGGGATTCTATCCATCGAGTAAAATATTTATTTGAGGAGAAAAAGAAAAACAACTATACCTATCTGATTAGCATTGATGGAGGGATTTCTAATCAGACGCTTCCTCTTGTTTCCTCTTATGTGGATTTGGCTGTTAGTGGTTCTTATGTTATGAATGCTGCATCGCCTATGGATAATTTAAGAAATTTAAAGAATATTTTATAATTCTTTTACATAGATTATACTAAAGGTGATAGCCATTAGAATAATTATTATTACATTGCCAAGTTTCTTAGTTAAGTTTTTGGCAATCTTTAGACGAAAAAAATAAATAAGCATTAAAAAATAGAAATCTTTTATGATTTCTATTTTTTTTGAAAAAACACTTGACAGTTGAACATTTATTCAACTATAATATAAACAGTTGAACACTTATTCAACTAAAGGAGATGAAAGTATGGCAGTATTAGAGGAATGTGAAGTGAATCATCCACACAAAGAACTTATCAAAGAGGTTAAAGGCGTTATGCCAAAGGAAGAAGCGCTTTATGCAATTGCAGAACTTTTTAAGGTATTTGGGGATTCTACAAGAACAAGAATTTTATCTGCGTTATTTAAGCATGAACTTTGTGTTTGTGATATTTGTAAAATTGTTTCCATGACGAAATCTGCGGTATCTCATCAGCTTAAAGTTTTAAGAGATTTCAATTTGGTAAAATCACGGAAGCAAGGTAAGGAAGTATTTTATTCTTTGGCGGATGACCATGTGGTTTTAATTTATGAGAAAGCGTTAGAACATGTATTAGAAAAAAATATGGAGGAATAATAAAATGAAAAAAGTATTTAAATTAGAGGATTTAGATTGTGCAAATTGTGCTGCTAAAATGGAAAGAAACATATTGAAAATTCAGGGTGTAATTTCTGCAAATGTGAGTTTTATGAATCAAAAAATGACAATAGAGGCAGAAGATGATCAATTTGATGCGGTAATGGAAGAAGTGGTTCGTGTTTGTAAAAAGGTAGAACCAGATTGCATCATCAAAAGATAGGTGATTGTATGACAAGAAGACAAAGAAAAAATTTGATTCGCATAGGTATTTCTTTAGTTCTATTTCTTGTTTTGTTTACGATAGATCATTTGTTTCCTTTAGATGAAATCATTAAAAATGAAAAGATTTCGTGGATATTACCTGCAAGTTTATATTGTATGATTTATCTATTCATTGCTTATGATATATTGTGGAAAGCCATCCGCAATATATTTCATGGACAAGTTTTAGATGAAAACTTTTTAATGTGTATTGCGACCATTGGCGCTTTTGCAATACAGTCTTACGATGAGGCGGTTGCTGTTATATTATTTTATCAAGTTGGAGAATTTTTCCAAAACTATGCAGTTCATAAATCACGGAAGTCTATTTCCTCTTTAATGGATATTCGACCTGATTTTGCGAATGTGATTAAAGATGGTGTGATAACCACAATAGACCCAGAAGAAGTAAACCTAGAGGATATTATCCTCGTGAATCCTGGAGAAAAAGTTCCTTTGGATGGAATTATTGTTTCAGGTACTTCTACCTTAGATACAAAGGCTTTGACAGGGGAATCTTTGCCAAGGGAAGTGGAAACGGGAGATGATATCATCAGTGGATGTATTAACCTTACCCAATCCTTACAAATTAAAGTTACAAAGGTCTTTTATGATTCCACGGTATCCAAGATATTAGATTTAGTGGAAAATGCTTCAGAACAGAAATCTAAAGCAGAAAATTTTATAACAAAATTTGCGAAGTATTATACACCTATCGTTGTAATCTCTGCCATTTTACTTGCCGTGATCATGGGAGTCATTACAAAGGACTGGATGGACGGAATATATCGAGCCTTAAACTTTTTAGTTGTATCTTGTCCCTGTGCATTAGTGATTTCGATTCCTTTATCTTTTTTTGCGGGATTAGGAGCAGCTTCCAAAGCAGGAATATTAATCAAGGGTTCAAATTATCTAGAGAAGTTTAACAAGGTGAACACCTTTATTTTTGATAAAACTGGGACATTGACCAAAGGAAATTTTGCAGTAACTAAAATTGTGCCAGAAGAAAAAAAGGAAGAAATATTAACTTATGCTGGTATTGCTGAAAGTGGATCTAATCACCCTATTGCGAAATCTATTGTTGCTTTAGCGGGTACTACAAATTCATCTTATAGTTTGGAAAATGTTGCAGGATATGGAGTTATTGCTAGAGGCAAAAAAACGATTCATTGTGGTAATGCAAAATTAATGGAGCGAGAAGGGATTGAAGTTATAGATCCAGAGGAAGTTGGTACGATTGTCCATGTGGCAGTGGATAAAACATACCTAGGATATATTTTAATTCAGGATCAATTAAAGCCTGAAGCAAAAGAAGTCATCTCTTATCTAAATAAAACAGGGAATACAACCATTATGCTTACTGGAGATAATTCAGATATTGCTAGAACCGTAGCTCAAGAAGTTGGTGTGACAGAGTATAAAGCGTCTTTACTCCCACAGAATAAAGTGGAAGAAGTTGAGAAGATTCTTAACAATAAAAATCCAAAAGATTACATTTCATTTGTAGGAGACGGTATTAACGATGCTCCTGTCTTAATGCGTTCAGATGTGGGGATATCTATGGGTGGTGTTGGTTCTGATGCTGCCATTGAAGCTTCGGATATTGTTCTAATGATGGATGATTTGACAGGGTTAAAAACAGCTAAGAAGATTTCTAAAAAGACTATGATTATTGTTTTTGAAAATATTATCTTTGCATTAGGCGTTAAAATTGCCGTTTTAATCTTATCGGCTATCGGCCTAGCCAATATGTGGTTGAGTGTGTTTGCAGACGTTGGTGTTGCCGTTTTGGCAATACTGAATGCGATGCGTTGTTCTAAAATAAAAAAATAAAGATTTGCACTTATTCTTTTTTGAATAAGTGTTTTTTTTATGAAATCATGATAAAATGATAAAAAAACCAGTGATGAAATCGTTTATATAAGTGAGGTGGGGAAAATGGACCTAGAAAAAGCAGTAGAAAAGTATAAAGCGGGGCAAGAGTCAGCCTTTAATTTGATTTATCATGAAACATTGTCTTTAGTTCGCTTTGCAATTTACACAAAAATCCCTAACAAAAGAATTATTGAGGATTTGATACAGGATACGTATGTCAAAGTATCTAAACTCATTTTTTCTTATCAATCTCATAACTTTAAAGCATGGATATATACTTTAGCTAAAAATATAGCGATTGATTATATAAAAAAGAAAAAAGAAATTGTTAGTGATACAGTGGAAAATTTTATGGATATTCATCATACACATCCCTACTTACACTATGCCATTCGCCACCTAGATGAGATAGAACGTGAGATTTTTCTAATGAAGGTATTATGTGGCCACACAACTTCTAAAGTTGCTAAAATATTTGATTTAAAACCTTCCATGGTAAATCAGTACTACTATCAAGCCAAAAAGAAATTAAAAAAATGTTTGGAGGAGAATATATGAGCCTAAAAGAATTTAATAGAAATTTGAAAAGAGAGTATAAGGATACCTTTCAAAATTCTACGCCAAAGAAGAAATTTCAGTTGAAATGGAGATATGCCTTCGGATTGGCGATTGGGTGCCTTTTTCTACTTCTATTGATTGACCATTTGTATGTTCAAATTTATAATCACAGTATAGAATCGTATAATGAACAATTAAAACAAAAGTATTACGAAAAATCATCTGAATCTACATCAAAATTAGTTAAGGTGACATCTTTAGAGGAATATCAAGTTTTAATTAAGCAAAATCAAGCGGAGTATACTTTGAAATCGACTAAATCCTCTTTTTTATCCACATTATTTTCACTTAGTTTTACAGGTTGTACAAGTGGAAACGTAAATGATGGAATGGCACCACCAGATTATAGTCCAGGAGATTCTTATCAAACGAATGTGCAGACTGTTGGTATTGATGAAGAGGATGTCGCAAAGTGTGATGGGGAATATATCTATACAATCCAAGAAGATTCTACCCTAAATGTCTACAATTTGAAAGGAGAAAAGATAGTATCTACTTTAACGCAGGGAAACGAATTGTTAATTTATAAAAATAAAGTGATTACTTTAGGAGAAACCAATATTGAAATCTATTCCTTTGAAGCAGAGAATTTAACAAAGATATGGAGCAAAACCTTTGATAAATTTTATACTTCTCGGTTAAAAGAGGATACCTTGTATGTAGTTATAGGGTTTAGAAATGTTGAAAAGGAATTGGATTATGCTTCTTGTTATTATGATAATTTCAGTAACTTGTCATGGCTACAAAGTATTATGAAATTGAATTTAAATACGTTAGAACTTTCTCAAACACAAAGCATTTCCTCATCAGAAGTATATTGTTATATGTCCAATTCTGCGTTTTATTTAGCTTCTTATACTTGTTTTATAGAACCTTTGACTAGTATATCTATGTATAATGAGGCGTTAGAGCCAGTAGGGGCTATGCGTGTCCGCGGAAATTTATTAAACCAATTTTCTATGGATGAATATGAAAATCATCTTAGAGTAGTTTCGACTGATGTGACTCAAAATGCAGAAGAACTTAATCGCATAACCATTTTTAATATCCAAAATCAAATTCAAGAAACTGGATGTTTGAAAAGTGGGATTGGAATGGGGAGACAGGTTATAAAATCCGTACGATTTAATAAAAATATCTGTTATGTTGTAACTTATGAAATTACAGATCCACTATATGAAATTGATTGTAGTGATCCAAAGAACCCTATAATCGTATCTTCCTATAAAGCTCCAGGGTATTCCTCCTATCTACATACATTTACAATTGAAGAAAAAGAATATATACTGGGCTTGGGATATACAGATTCAGGACAAAGTACGAAAATTTCTCTTTATAGAAGTACCACTCAAATTGGGAATGATTTTATAATCTCCCAGTCTAAATATTACGATAAGCCTGACTTTATAGGTGATATAGATTTAAATATGTTTCATAATCACAAAGCATTATTCTTTTATCAATCAAATAATAACCTATATTTAGGTGCCAGAGTGGAATATGATTCTTATGTTTTCTTTGAAATACAAGTGGATAACGAGGAAGAGCCCATCCATATTATGAAACGTTTAGATATACCTTTTAGTAAAGATAATTATAGTCGTGCCTTTTTAGTAAATGGTCAGCTATACCTGACAACTTCCAAAGGATTAGACGTCTATGAAAAAGAGAGGTAAGTTAGAATAATAAAAAGGATTGCTAATTGCAATCCTTTTAATTTTTGAAAATCATCACATATATAAAATAAAATAAAGTTAGGAATTATGCTCTTTCAACTTTTCCGCTCTTTAAAGCTCTAGCAGAAATTTTTACTTTTTTAACATTTCCGTTTTCATCCTTGATGCGAACAGTTTGAAGATTGGCTTTCCATGTACGACGTGTAGCGTTTAAAGCATGGGATCTTTTATTTCCTGTAACTGTTCCTTTACCAGTGATATAACATCTTGCCATAGTTCTTACCTCCTTATGACATCAAATTAAACTTCAAGCCTTATTAGTATACCTTAAAACCTATAGAATTGCAAGAACTTTTTATAATTTTTATTAAAGTATTTGACATTTTTATAAAAAATTGGTATAGTTTTAAGCGACACTGTGTATAAATGCAAAATTTATTTTACATTTTAAGTTTTTAGTGCTATAATGTTAAATGAATTAAACATTTACAATATTTAAAGGTGGTTTTAAATGAGTTGAATGGTGTCAATTTCTGTAGTTTTAATTGTTTTGATTACCTATAGCTTTTAGGCTATACCATATACATTAATTTGATATTTAGGAGGATTACCATGGCTGTAAGCAGTATTAGCGTAGCTTTATTTAAAAAGATGGTAATGAATGGCGCTATAAATTTAAAGAACAACCATAAGAAGGTTGATGAGTTAAACGTTTTTCCTGTTCCAGATGGAGATACAGGTACAAATATGTCCATGACAGTGATGTCAGGTGTTCGTGAGATGGATTCTTGTGAATCATCTTCTATTATAGAAGTAGGTAAAGTTTTATCCCGTGGAGCTCTAATGGGGGCACGTGGAAATTCTGGAGTTATTTTATCTCAGTTTTTCCGTGGGATATATGTTGGCATGCAAAAACTTGATCATAATTCTTTGACAATTGAAGACATGATGAATTGTTTTGAATCTGGTTGTCGAGTTGCATATAAGGCAGTTATGGAGCCTGTGGAGGGTACGATTTTGACAGTTGTTCGAGAAGCAGCTGAAAACACTAGAGCTCAAATGTCTAAATTTAAAACCATAGATGATTTATTTAAGACATATGAAGCAGAAGCACAAAAATCTTTGAACAACACTCCGAACTTACTTCCAGTTTTAAAAGAAGCTGGTGTTGTGGATAGTGGTGGAGCTGGATTTTTAGAAATTATTCGTGGAATGATTATGGCTCTCAATGGAAAAATGCTAGAAGCAAATGAAGGCGTAGTTGCAACACCAACTACCGTTGAAAAGCCAGTAGAAATGAAAAGCATTTATTGTTGTGAATTCTTTATAAATTTAAAGGATGCAACTAATTTTGATGAGGGGACTCTAAAATCTATGCTTTCCTGTCTAGGAGATGCGCTTTTTGTACTTGTCGAAAAATCAGTTTGCAAAATTCATTTACATACAGACCATCCAGGACGTGTTTTAGATGTTGCATTGAAATACGGTGAAATAACGGATATAAAGATTGAAAATCAGCGAGTTTCCCATACACATTTACCAAATGGAGCAAAAGAAGCTGGAATTGCACCGAAAAAGCATTTTGCTTTAATTGCAGTATGCTTTGGGAAAGGCATAAGTCAAACGTTTAGAGATTTGGGTGTGGATTATATTATAGAAGGCGGTCAAACGATGAATCCTTCTACAGAAGCTTTTGTTGAAGCATGCAAAAATGTCAATGCAGAGAATATAATTATAATTCCAAACAATGGAAATGTGGTTATGGCTGCTGCACAGGCTTCTAAATTGATTGACGGTGCCAAAGTTGAAGTTTTAAAAGCTAAAACCATTGCTCAAGGGTATGCATCATTGATGACTTTTGATCCAGAAGCTGACATGCAGACCAATTTGGCTTCTATGACTGAAGCAGTAGAAAATGTTCGAACAGGAGAACTTACCTATTCCGTAAGAGATACTGAAATCGGAGGTATAAAGATTTCTGAAGGCGATTTTATGGGAATAGCGAATGGTGAAATAGTAATTTCGACTAAAAAACAAGCTGAGGCTTTAGCTGGATTATTAAAATCCATCATTGATGAGGAGAGTCAAATTGCCACATTCTTCTGTGGAAAAGATGTTTCAGAAGAGGAAAAGAGTCAAATTGAAGATTTATGTAGATCTTTGAATGAGAATATAGAAGTTGAAATTATTGACGGAGAACAAGAGATTTATTCGTATATTATAGCTATAGAATAAAATTTTGATAAAAACGTATAATGGTTGGAGAAATCCAACCATTTTTCTTAAGAATAGGAGGCGAAATTTTGGAATTAAAGGATATTAAGCATATAGGTCCAGTGCTTTTGGACCGATTTAATTGTAACCAAATCTATACGCCTCAAGACTTATTATTACATTTTCCGAAAAAGTATACATTTTATCAAGTGGATAATCAAAATGCATTCAGTGGAGAGCTTTTATGTTTTAATGCAGTTATTACTTCAAGACCTGTATGGATTAAAACTATTAAAAGATCTAAAGCTTTTGTTTTTTATGCTTTAGTCAATGGTATTAAATCTAAGTGTATTATCTTTTCAGGAGATTATTTGCGTTATAAATTACAAATCGGTTTACCTATTATTTGTTATGGAAAATATAAAAATAAAGAAAGAGAATTTAGTCTAACGACTATCTTTTTTGAAGAGTTCACACATCGAATTGAATTGGATTATGGCATTCCTGATATCAATAATAAAACGATTCAAAATGCTGTGTCAAGAATTTTGGATGCTCAGATCGAAGTAGAAGATGATTTGCCAGTAGAATTACTTGAAAAATACAGAATGGGTAGTTTACTAGAAACAGCCAAATTAGCTCATTTTCCAAGAGATATTATGGACTGTAAGCAGGTATGGAGAAGGATTCGTTATGAAGATTTTTTTTGGTATACAGCATCTCTAGAGGCATTAAAACAGATTAGAGGTAAAGAACAAAAGACCCCTAAAATAATAAATAAAGATATATATATATCTTTAATTTCTAGATTACCTTATCAACTAACCCCAGATCAGCTCCATGTACTAGAAGAATGTCTAAGAGATTTACAATCCTCCAAGATTATGAATCGTTTGATTCAAGGGGATGTAGGCTCTGGGAAAAGTATCGTTGCTTTTTTATGTGCAATTATGACAATTCATTCAGGTTGTCAAGTTTCATTAATGGCACCTACGGAACTTTTAGCTATGCAGCATTATGAGAATTTCAAGAAGCTTTTTCCAGAATATTCGGTGGAACTTTTAACCTCTGCTATTAAAGAAAAGGATAAAGCAGATATTCTTTATCGTCTTTTACATGGTAGAATACAGTTCATTATTGGAACACATGCGTTGATACAAGAACGTGTTGTTTTTAAAAATTTAGGGTGTGTAATCATTGATGAGCAGCATAGATTTGGGGTTAATCAGAGAAAAGCCTTATTAGAAAAATTTAAGGGAGTGGATGCCTTATATATGACGGCTACACCGATTCCTAGAACTTTAGGCTTGACAAATTTTGGTGATTTGGATCTTTCCGTTATAAAAACAATGCCTCAAAATAGAAAACAAGTGATAACAAAGTTACTTTCAATGGAGGATTTGTCCAAATTGGCAAAAACTTTGCAAAGGCATATTGCTTTAGAAGAACAAATTTATGTGGTGGTTCCGCTTATTACAGAAAACGAGCTTTTGGATTTTATAGATATAGATAAAGCTTATGAAATTTTTTCAGAAATGATTCCCTTTGCTAAAATAGCAAAGCTTCATGGAAAAATGAAGAATAAAGATAAAGAAGCAATGATGACGGCTTTCAAGGATCATTCCATAGATTGTCTTATTGCTACCACAGTGATTGAAGTGGGAATTGATGTGAAAAATGCCACAGTTATGGTAATTTTAGATGCTGATCGGTATGGGCTTTCCCAAATTCATCAGTTAAGAGGTCGTGTGGGAAGAGGAGATACACAGTCTTATTGCTATCTTGTAAGTAGAAAAGAAACAACGAAAAGATTACAGATTTTAGAGCAGACGAATGATGGCTTTGAGCTTGCAGAGGAAGATTTTAAACTTAGAGGTCCAGGAGATTATTTAGGAGAAGAACAGTCGGGATTTGCTAGTTTGAATTTTGATTTTGATTCTAAAGATGCGATGATATGGAAATGTGCATTAGAAGATAGTAGAGCGTATGTGAAAAAATATTTAGATGGATTGGTTAAAAATAAGAAACTGGATTCAATCTTTAAACAAATTTCTATTAAAAATACAAAAATTAACTAGTTTTTAGTGTGATAAAATGCTAAAATTATAGTAAGTTTTAAGGAGGAAAAGGGTATGTATAAAATTGCGATAGATGCGAATGGTGGCGATTTTGGTGTAGAAACCACAGTTCTCGGAAGTATGATGGCAATTCAAAAATATAAAGATTTGGAATTAATCCTGTATGGAGATGAAGAGAAGATAAAAGAACTTCTTGTGGATTCAACAAGAATAACAGTAGTTCATACCAAAGATACAATCTCTATGGGAGAAAAAGATCCAGTCAAAGCCATTCGTTCTCAAAAAGAAGCATCTCTATGCTTGGCTATGAAAGCTTGCAAAAATGGGGAAGCCGATGCCTGCGTTACGAGTGGTCCAACACAGTGTGTCGTTGTAGGTGCACATTTGTTGGTAAGAAAATTACCTCAAATGGAAAGAATTGCACTATGTCCTTTTGTTCCAAATATGGATGGACAACCTAGACTTTTACTAGATGTAGGTGCAAATGTAGAGTTAAGAAAAGAACATTTGGGAAGTTTAGCTATTTTTGCTTCCGTGGTTTCCAAAGAGGTTTTAAATGTAAAGGAGCCAAAGGTGGGTCTTTTGAATATTGGATCTGAACCAGGAAAAGGTAGAGAAATTGATAAAGAAACATATTATTATTTGAATGATTTAAAAGAGATTCATTTTTATGGAAATGTAGAACCTACAGAAATGGTAAATTGTCCATGTGATGTTGTAGTCACAGATGGTTTTACAGGAAATATATGTTTAAAATCTATAGAAGGAACCGCAAAATCTATGGGAGCTATGCTTACTCAAGAGATTAAATCCTCTTTTGGGGGTAAAATAGGGTACCTGTTTATGCGTAAAAATCTAAAAAGATTTAAGAAACGAATGAGTACAAAAGAAGTAGGTGGTGCTATGCTTTTTGGTTTATCTAAAATTGTAGTTAAGGCACATGGTAATTCCGATCCTATTGCATTCTTTCATGCAATACGGTTAGCTTACGATATGGCTAAGGCAAATATTATTGAAAAGGTTGTTTCAAAACTACCCACTATCGAGGAATAAGTATGAAACGAAAAGCAGCTTTAATTTACTTTATTGTATTTGTTGTCATTCTTGGGTGTATCCTTTTAACTCTTTTTACTAAAAATTCCCTTTTCATATATATTTTATTTGGTTTCTTTTTTCTGCTTTCCATTATAACGATTCCTTTTTATTTAAAAAGATTTTCTGAAGAATATAAGCTTCAAGGATCAAAGGAAGCACCAAAGGTAATCGATGAAATTAATGATAATGATGATTCTCAATTACAGTTTGAGGTTTCTCAGGTTAAAAATCTTGTAGATACATGGAAGCACTCTACACCTCATGATTTTATAAAAGGAACATTATTTTTGCTTTTATTTTTAGGATGTATCGTTGGATTTGTTGTTTGTATGTTGAATGAAAACTACACTTTGGGCTTCATTTTCTTTGGTGCAGCCTTTGGAACAATACTCTTGGCTTTTATCATTGTAAAAATATTAGAAACTAGAGCTATACGTTTTAAAAAGGGAAAAGCAAATAGTATACAAGATACAGCCGTTGTAATTATATCCACGATATCAAGTCAAAGTTCTTCTGGAAACAGAAGAAACGTAAAGGTGCATAATACGACGTATAAAGTAATTTTAGAAATCAGGGGTAGACGAGTAACAACCTATAGCAAAGAATATTATACTGCTGGTGAAGTGGTTCATGTTTTAGTCAATACCAAAAAACCTAACCAAGTATCTATTGTAGATAGAAAAACGGATAGTTTTGAACTTTTGGATGAAGAATTTTAGGAGATGATTTTATGGAAGTGTCCCAATTAGAAAATATGATAGGCTATACTTTTCAAGATACAAAATTATTAAATCTTGCTTTGACTCATTCCTCTTACGCAAATGAACATGGTGTGGAGTGTAATGAGAGACTTGAGTTTTTAGGGGATGCTGTATTAGAATTATGTATGTCTCAGTATTTATATAATAATTTTTCTAAAAATGAAGGTGTCTTAACAAAGACAAGAGCAAAAGCTGTCTGTGAAGAAGCTCTAGCTTTATATGCCAAAAAGATTCATTTGGGAAAACATCTTTATATTGGTAAAGGTGAAGAACAAGGCGGTGGACGATATCGTCCTGCATTACTTGCAGATGCATTTGAGGCTGTTCTTGGCGCTATTTTCTTAGATTCAAATTTTAAAACCGTATATAAAACGTTTGAAAAAATTGTTTTACCACATTTTGGTTATGCAATGCATATAAGAGATTATAAATCAACTTTTCAAGAGCATGTGCAGGCGGATAAAAGATCACTTCATTATGAAATTGTGAATGAAGAAGGCCCAGCAAATTCTAAAAAATATGAAGCCGTGGTTTATATGGATGATATTCTTATGGGAAGAGGCTATGGCAGAACCAAGAAGGAAGCTGAGCAAAATGCCGCAAAGGAAGCTTTGGAAAAAGAGGCACGCACTTAATTTTAGTCATATACTATACTGGTGATACTTATGCAAATGGTTATACTTGGTATATGTGGAAAAATGGGAAGCCAGATATATGAAAAATATAAGAACGAATTTTCAATCGTTGGTCTAGACATGATAAGGCACGCTGATGTTGAAACCTATGAAAATCTTGAACAGATTCCTAATCCTATTGATGTTTTAGTTGACTTTTCATCACCAGATACCTATGAAATATTATGTCAAGGAATTCATAGGAGAATCCCCATATTAAGTGGAACAACGGGATATACTTTTGAACAGATTGAACAATTAGAACAGATGGCTATAGAGAATAACACACCATTTGTCTGGAAAGCAAATTATGCAAAAGGCATAAAATTATTTTCCAAACTGATTGAAGATTGTAAAGATGAATTTGAGGTTTTAGATTTTGTAGAGATTCACGCAACCTCAAAAAAAGATGCACCTAGTGGGACAGCAAAAGTTTTGGCAAGAAGATTAAATATTCCTGAACAAAAAATTCAGTCCTTGCGAATTAATCAAGCCCCTGCTATTCATGAAATTATTTTTTCTTCAGAAGATGAACGTGTGTTTTTACGGCATGAAATTATAAATAAAAAAGCTTTTATTACAGGCTTTGATGAGGAGCTTAGAAAAATATTTAGGAGTTGATATTATGTTAGAACAATTATATAAAAAAGGATATTTAAACTATGAACAATTGATTTTAAATCATTCTAAAGCTTTGGGACTCAATGTAGAAGAAGCCTATGTTCTAATTTTAATATTGAAAAATTATTTAAAAACCAATACCTTGTCTGTAGAAACTTTGCAAGAACAAGTTTTAATGACTTCATCCAAGTTAGACAAGGTTGTAGCTTCACTTATGGAACGTAGTTACTATGAAATCTATCTGTCCTATGATAAAGGCAAGGGGAAGGAATGTATATCTTTTAAACCCTTATTTCAAATGATGGAAAGCTTACTTGAACAAAAGATTAATACAGATTCCTATAATATTGAAAAAGTGATTCATTTTATTTCTTCAAAAATGAATCGAGTTTTAACGGCTTCAGAACTTGAAATATTACAAGGTCTAATTGTTGAGGATCATTATACATATGATCAAATTGTAAATGTTGTGGATTATATCACTTCTTCTAATCGTACCTTATCTATGAAAACTATTGCTTCTAATTTAGCAAATCGGAAGTACCAAATACAACCAGAAGTGGATGCTCCAGCATCTTTTCAAGAGTTTTTAAAGAGGATTTAAGTATGGACAAGCTGATTTCAAATGAGATATTAAATGAAATAAGAAAAATAATCCCTAATCCAAAATGTGAATTAAACTATCGGGATTTATTTGAACTTGTCTGTGCTGTCATGATTTCTAGTCAAACTACAGATAAAAGGGTTAATCAGGTTACACCACAGCTTTTCTTAAAATATCCAACGCCTGCTGCTTTAAGTTGTGCAGAATATGAAGATGTTTATGATATAATAAAATCTTTAGGATTTGCTAAAATGAAAGCTAGGAACTTAATTTCTATGGCAAAGGTTTTACACGAAACATTTCATGATATTGTACCAAAAACTTTAGAAGAACTTCAGACATTAAGTGGTGTTGGACGAAAAACTGCAAGTGTAGTTTTGGCGGAAGGATATAAAATACCAGCAATGCCTGTAGATACCCATTTAGAGCGAATGGCAAAGCGGTTAGGTTACGCTTTAGAGGATGCAACAGTTCTTGAGGTGGAAGAGGCCTACCGAAAATATATACCACAGAATGAATGGATAGAGGCACATCATTTATTATTACTTTTTGGTAGATATTGCTGTAAGGCAATTCATCCAGCATGTGAGAACTGCTCATTAAAAAAATATTGTAAGGTAGAATAGAGTTTTCTACTTTTTTTTTACTTTTGTTGTGATAGATTACATAGGGTGAATAAAATGAAAGTGAAAATTTTTGATTTTGAACATGAACAGGATTTAGAAGAAGCATTAAATAAATTTTTTTTAGAACATCCAAAAATGGAAATAAAGAATTTGAATTATCAAACGAGTCATTTTGCAATTAATGGTGAGCAAATATATTCATTTTCTTGTTTGGTCCTTTATAAATAGTTTTTCCTCAGAAAAAAAACAATATTTTATCAATTCATTTTTTCTTTTTTTATTTTGTGATAATGCTTATAATTAAAGTATAAAACGAAAATGGGTAAAAAAGGAGAAAAGAATGAAAAAGAATTTTTTTATTGAGGAATTAAACAGAAGAGGGAAAACGGATGATAATGCATATTCTTTAATTGGAACAGAACTTAAACGAGTACGAATGAGTCAATCTCAGACTTTATCCTCTGTGGCAGGGGATTTATGCTCTGTATCTTACTTGTGTAAAGTGGAAAAGGCCCAATTAAAGCCGAATCGTTATATGCTGAATGAAATCTGTAAAAAGCTGAATGTTTCATCCCCAAAAATTAATCTATTATTTGAATTAAAAGATATTTTACAAAAGATGGTAAAGAGTTATTATCTGGATGATAGAGAAGAAATCTTAAAAATATATACACAATGTCAGGAGTTTGACAATTATAGGACAAAGCTGATTGATTTTATATATTATATTTATATATACCAGTTGGGAAAGGCTGAGTCTATTGCAAAAGAATTATTTAGAATTACGAGTGTAATGCATGATGATGAACTTGGTATTTTTATCGTGTTTCATTCTATTTTAAAATATTATGAAGAAAGCTATATGGAAACTTTAGATAATATTTATGAATTAGAAAACTATAATAATGTAGAAGATACACTTGCTAAAATTGCTGCCATCCTAACATTAGAATGCTATGTAAAGTTAAATAGTCCTATGACTTTAGTTTGTTCTTCAAAATTATTAGATTTATTTTTGAAAGGGGCAGAATATTCTAAAGCAGATTATGTTCGGTATCTAGAAGGGTTATATATGTTACATAATTCTATGATTATTTCTGCTAGTAAATCATTGCAGAATTTACAAACTAAAGAATTTCGATATTCTTTGGAATTTTTTATTGATATTAAAACCAAAAAGTTAAAAGAAAAAACGTATTATGAAAAATTACGCCCATTTGCTAAACTGATCTATGGGTATACCTTTCATAGAGAAAAATATCTAGACACATTTTTAAAGATGAATAAAGACTATTTTTATGATTGTGATTTCAGTTACAATATTGCCAATTATTTAACTTGTAGTGACGATACAGAACGTTACAAAGAACTTTCAAGTGTCGTGATACCCAATTTAAGCATGACAAATAATAAAGTTGAAAAATTATTTTTTTTAAAAGAATATTGTCGAATCAGCTCTAAGTTTGGGAGGTACAAAAATTTTACCAAAGCCTATGCAAGTTTGATGGGAGGTTTAGAGGATTGAAAAAGACTTATTTCTTGTTGATGAGTTTTTTCTTATGTTTTGCATTAGAAGTCCATGCCAGTAGTTGGAGATATGAATGGGACGCTCAAACAACATCTGTAGAAGTTCCTTTGGGAGACAACCTACAAAATTATTTAACGGTCCCTAAAGCTATGTTATATAAAGATAATATGGCTATATTAGATGCAAATATTCAGTATATAAGTACAGGAGATTGGTTATATCTTCTTACAGATGTTGATACTTCTAAAGTTGGAAGTTATCAAGTTTGGTATAAAGCGTATGAAGATAAGTATCAGCCAGGACAGTGTCAGGGGTACAAAACGCTAGTTACATTTCATGTGGTAGACAAAGAAAAGCCCAGATTTAAAGAAATACCTAAAGTTATAACATATTATATTGGAACTTCTAGACCTAACTATGAATCCCAAATCATTGCAGAGGATAATAGTGGAAATTGTACACTTACAATTGATGATACTTCTGTAAGGTATGATTATCCAGGAATGTATTATGTATATGTTAGAGCTTCAGATGGGTTTCATATTACTGAAGAACGAATAGAAATTATAGTAGAAGATCCTGTTGGACCTATCATAACTTTTTTGGGGGATAATCAAAAGATTACTTTTATTAAAGATGAAGTGGTGGATTTACAAAAGTATTTTAAAGCAGTAGATAAAATAGATGGTGATGTAACGGGAAGTATTACCTATGATCATTTTACTACGGAGGAAGAAAGACGGTTTACTTTGGAAGTTTCTTTTTTCGATTCTAACAATAATAAAAGTAGTATGCTCATAGAAATCGAAATCGTAGATAGATATGAACCAGTTATAGAACTTACGCAACCCTTATTAATTTTGGAATATGATAAACCCTATGAAGAAGCAATACGATCAAATATCAAGACTGCCTATCTAGGGAAAGAGGATATAACTATGGACATAGAAATCCATACGAATCTTTTAAAGAACAAAGTGGGAAGTTATTTTATTTCTTATACTTACAATAAAAATGGAAAGTATAAAGAGGTGAAATGCGAAATAAAGATGTTATCAAGCGTTCCTCCTATTTTATTAATTGAAAATGCCAAAGTGGAAATGAATACAAAAATTCATGTTTTAGATTACCTCACTGTAATGGATCCTTCAGATGAAGAAATTGTCTCAAAAATTAGTTATGATGATAGTATGGTAGATTATTCTAAAGAAGGAACTTATCGTATTCCGATTTCTGTGACGAATTCTTCAGGGCTATCTACAACTGACGTCTTACAAGTTCTTATCTATTCTTCAGAATCTAATCCAGCTACAGAATTTGGATTATTAGGATTTGGTGTAATATTTGTGATTCTTGGTCTATTGAGTGTAGGACTTTATATCTTTATTCGTAAAAAGAGAAATTGCAATAAAGAAGAAAATACACTATAATAGAGGTATTAAAGGATGTGAAAGAATATGAAGGGCTTTTTATATGGTCAAACAGAGTTTAATCTTCTTAATAATGCTATTCACTTAGCAGATTATTTTGAAACAGCCAAAAGAAATTCTTTTACATTTTTATCTATGACAGATAAAAATCTTTATGGATGCTATAAGTTTTATCAGAAGTGTATTGAGCATGGGATTCAGCCGATTATAGGGTTAGAAGTAGAATATATAGATGATGATAATTTTCACTCAAAAATTATTGTGTATGCTATGAATAATTTGGGGTATAGGAATCTCTTGAAGCTAAGCACATATTTAAACACAAATGAAGTGCCCAATGGATTATCCTTTTTGGAAGAATTTAAAGAGAATCTGGCTATAATATCTGTATTTAATGAATCTATTTTGGAAAGATTATTTATATCCCATGGATTTGATGAACTCAATGATAAATTAAAAGAGTTAAATCATTCTTTTGATTTTTATGTAGGATATTCCTATACAAACCGGTTAGACCGAAAAAATTCTAACCAAGAGTTTAAAACGTATGCAAATGCAAGAAATATAAAAACAATACCTCTTCACAATTGCCGATATTTAATTCACGATGATGTAATAATATATGAAGCTTTGACACAAATTGGAGGTACACCTGTCATAGTAAAAGAATATGAGGATTACAGTTTTGATGAAAATCCTTTTATGACAGAAGAACTTGAAAACTTTATTAATAGAATTCATTTAGAATTATATCCTAAAAAATTTTATTTGCCTGTCTATCCTAATACAAAAGGGGCTTCTGCATTAGAATATTTAACCATGTTATGTTCTAAGGGATTATATCGAAGATGTAAAGGGAATGTTCCCCCTAAATATCAGCAACGATTAAATTATGAACTTTCAGTGATTGATAAAATGGGATATAGCAACTATTTCTTGATTGTATGGGATTTTATTTTATTTGCAAAAAAGAAAAAGATTTTAGTAGGTCCTGGACGTGGAACAGGAGCAAGCTCATTAGTTGCTTATTGTTTAGGTATTACGGAGATTGATCCTTTAAAATATGATTTATTGTTTGAAAGATTTTTAAATCCAGAACGTATCAGTATGCCTGATATTGATACGGATTTTCCAGATGATCATAGAGATGAAGTGATTCAATATGTAAATCAATTATATGGGGCAAAGCATGTATGCAATATTTCTGCATTTAATACATTCCTTGTAAAATCATCCATTCGAGATTTAGGCAGAATTAGAAAAGTGGATAGTGCTAGATTAAACGAATTGATTCACCTTGTTGAAAATACGACAGATTATGCTCAACTTTTGGATACATTTAAAAATAGAGATAATAAGGATTATGAGTTTTTATATATCGTCAAAGGATTAGAAGGATTGCCAAGACATATATCCACTCATGCTGCGGGAGTTATTATCTCTTCTATGGTTCTTGATGATGTCATTCCGTTACAGGAAGGGATGAATGGACTGTATCAGTCTCAGTTTGAAGCAACTGATTTAGAGAAAATAGGATTGCTAAAAATGGATTTTCTTGGCATAAGAAATTTAACAATTATAGATGAAATTATAAAACAGATTCCTGATTTCTCCATTGAAAAATTAAGACAGGTCCCTTTAGATGACAAAAAAACTTTTGCATTACTTCAAAATGCAGATACTCTTGGTGTTTTCCAATTAGAGTCTGATGGCATTCGAAGAGTTTTACAGAAATTAAAACCAGAAAAATTTGATGATTTGGTAGCAGTTTTAGCGTTGTATCGTCCAGGTCCAATGGATAATATTGATGAATTTATTGCAAGAAGACATGGTAAACCATTTACCTATTTGCATCCAATATTAGAACCGATTTTGAAAAGTACATACGGAATCATTGTATATCAGGAACAGATTATGCTAATTGCACAAAGATTTGCCAATTTCTCTTTAGGACAAGCGGATATTTTAAGAAGAGCTATCTCTAAAAAAGATGAAGTTCAATTAAAAAAACAAGAACAATCCTTTATTTTGGGAGCCATTCAAAATGGGTTTTCCAAAGAAGTGGCAGAGCTTATTTATGATTATTTCTTAAAGTTTGCGAATTATGGATTTAATAAGTCACATAGTGTGGCCTATGGGGTACTATCTTATCAGATGGCATATTTAAAGGCAAACTATTTTAATATCTTTATCTCTAAAATATTAAATAACGTGATTGGTGCTACAAAGACTATGGTGGGGTATATTCAATATGCTAAATCCCATAATGTTATGACATTAAAGCCAAATGTAAATATTTCTACTCATATTTTTGAGGTTCGTAAAATGGGAATGTTTATGCCTCTACAATCTATACATTCTATTGGAGAAGCTATCACTTTTGATATTGTAAATGAGCGAGAGAAAAATGGATTGTTTAAGAACTTCCAAGATTTTAAAAACCGGATTAGGCCGAGTGAATCTATGCTGGAGGCTTTGATTTATGCTGGAGCTTTAGATTGTTTTGGCATTTCAAAAAAACAGATGATTTCAGCCAAAGATAGTTTCAACGAGATTTTCATAAAGCATTTAGAGGATATGATAGAAGATACTTCTGAATTTGATTTTAAACATCTTCAGCAAAAAGAATTAGAATATTTGGGATTTAATTTGACGTATAATTTATTCGAAAATATTGAAGCAAAACACCTTAAATATCATGCGACTTATATCCAAGGGTATGCTGGAAAAACGATAGGGACTTTTGAAAAGTTAAAAAAAGTTTTAACGAAGAATAAAGAAGAAATGGTTGTAGGAAGTTTCAGTGATGGAAGATCTTTAGTATCTTTTGTTCTTTTTCCAAAAGAGTTAAAGAGTCTTAAAACAGAATTGGAGTATAATCAACTTTATAGGATAGAATATACGATGCGAATGGATCAAAAATCCAATCAAAATCAACTTATTATTAAAAATGTGATAGAGTGCTAATCTCTATCATATTTTTTATTAGGTGATGGAAATTGGACAATTGCTATGTATTGCAGAAATCTTTAACAGATGAGGAAATCATATCGATTTATACGGAAAAGATAAAAGAAACTACAAAGTTTGACCATGATATTGTAGAAGACTATATTACAATAACTAAGGGGTATTATGTATATCCCTTTATAGAGGGGAAAATTAGAAATCTAGAATACCTTATCATTCGAGGTCGGAAGGAACAAAGTGGAGTTATAGATACTTCTTGTAGCTTTGCCTCAAAAGACTTTGCGATGTTAGAACTTAGTTCTCAATCATTTCAAAGAGTAGAAAAAGATTTAAATGAATTTAATATTTTTAATTATACTGTCATAGAACAATCTGATAAGGAATTTATAGAACGCTTACTAGAAAGAACCTTAGATACCATTTGCCAAAGACATAACCTCATCTTGACAAATAGAGAAAATGAAATTGATATTTCTCCCATAAAAGACTTTGAAGAGTTAAATAAGAAATATTTTTTAGAAGAAATTTATTGTATTGATTATTTTGAGAAAGGACAAAGAAAACCTTTTAAGAGCATTTATTCTTGTTATTTTAATGATTTTTATACATTGGATTTTAAGAAAACCAAAGAGTACACGGATTTTTTAAAGCTTTATAAAAGACCTATTGTTTATATGCCCACATATTTGATGGATCAGTATTATGATATCGCGTTTAGAATATATCTAGAAACCATAGAAGAATTAAAATATATTAAGGTTACAGAGTTATATACTAAAGTTAGAAAAAATGTAAAATACAAGGAATATTCAAAGCATGAAAATTATTTAGAAAAATTAATTTTTTATTTTAAAAAAAGAAGTTACTTGGCATTTTATACGATTAAAGGAAATTCGTTAAAAGAGGAAATATTTTATTGTTATTTAACTTTAAAATTTGATCCCCAAAGTGGTTACAGACTTGCACAATTAGTAAAAGATCACATTTTAGAAGATAATTATTTATCTTTGCTGAACACATCTTCAAAACTGGGAAATACTTTAGCTAAAAAGACGTTATATGAATATTACTCTCAACCTAAAAATTTTAATGAATATTATATAAAACGTTATTCCTGA
This sequence comes from uncultured Anaeroplasmataceae bacterium, assembly GCA_910577745.1. Lineage (GTDB taxonomy): Bacteria > Bacillota_I > Bacilli_A > Acholeplasmatales > Anaeroplasmataceae > Pelethenecus. The sequence continues at coordinate 168,582 of CAJTNG010000001.1, forward strand.
TTCTGCATATAATAAATTGGTGGTTTTATGAGACTATTTGCCATTTTATTAGGAATTGCTTGTCTTTTCGTAAATGTTATGATTATATTTTTTTCACCATTTTTTAAAATATATCGAAAACAAAGAAAATATTTATTTTATACATATAATTACAAAAAATTCTCTTTTTTTCCTTTATTTTATTTTTCTTTTTTATTGGAGGCGCTGATTATAATTCTTCTTTTTCTAGAATGAGGTTTTGTAATACGCTTTCTATTAAAATTGTTTGAAATCTATCTTTTTTAATGGTATAATTAATTGTAAAAAATAGTAGCTTTATTTTTGGAGGATTAATAAATATGGCTAAAAAAATTGTATCAGATTTAAAAGTAGAAGGAAAAAAAGTTTTAATTAGAGTAGACTTTAATGTTCCTATGAAGGATGGTGTAATCACAGATGATACACGTATCCGTGCTGCATTACCAACCATTGAGTATGTTATAAATCATGGCGGTAAGGCAATTGTTTTTTCTCATTTAGGACGTGTTAAAGAAGAGGCAGATTTGGCTAAAAATGATTTAACACCAGTTGCAAAGAGATTAGAAGAATTGATTAAAAAACCAGTTCATTTTGTGAATGCAACAAAAGGCAAAGCTTTAGAAGAAGCAGCTTCTCAGCTTGGCAATGGAGAAATCTTGATGTTCCAAAACACAAGATATGAAGACTTAGAAGGTAAGAAAGAATCTAAAAATGACCCTGAATTAGGTAAGTATTGGGCTTCTTTAGGAGACGTATTTGTTAATGATGCGTTTGGAACTGCTCACCGTGCTGCAGCATCTAATGTAGGAATTGCTGCAAATGTAAGTGAAACTGCTGCTGGTTTCTTATTAGAAAAAGAAATTAAATATATCGGTGGCGCTGTAGATGAACCAGTTCGTCCTTACATTGCAATTTTAGGAGGCGCTAAAGTTTCTGATAAAATTGGTGTAATAGAAGCATTATGTGAAAAAGCGGATAAGATTTTAATTGGTGGCGCAATGATGTTCACGTTCTTAAAAGCTTTAGGAAAGAATATTGGTGCATCTAAATGTGAAGAAGACAAAATTGATTTAGCAAAAGAGCTTTTAGCAAAAGCAGGATCTAAATTAGTATTACCTGTGGATGCAGTATGTGCAAAGGAATTTGCAGATGTTCCAGGTGTTGTAAAATCAGTTGATGCTTTAGCGGCGGATGATATGGGCTTAGATATTGGACCTAAAACATTAGAAGTATTTGCAAGTGTTTTAGCAGGCGCTAAGACTGTAGTTTGGAATGGACCTATGGGTGTGTTTGAAATGAAGAATTATGCCGCAGGAACGATTGGTGTTTGTGAGTTACTTGCTAATCTTGAGGGCGCAAATACGATCATTGGTGGAGGAGACTCTGCAGCTGCAGCTGAAGCTTTAGGATATGCAGATAAAGTATCACATATCTCTACAGGTGGAGGAGCATCTTTAGAGTATCTAGAGGGCAAAGTATTACCAGGAATTGCCTGTGTAGATGAATTATAAAATAAAGGAGATAATAAGGATATGCAAAAACAAATTGTAGTAAAAAGCACAGTCGGATTACATGCAAGCTTAGCATCAAAAGTAGTTCAGGCTGCATCTAAATATTCTGTAGACATTAACTTACATTATCACAATAAAGTGATTGATGTTAAATCTATTTTAGGTTTGATGTCATTAGCAATTCCAAGAGGTGAAAATGTTGTTATTGAAGCTAACGGGGATCAAGCTGAGGCTGCAATTAATGATATTGCCTCTATCCTTGAAAAATAATTTTAGTAAAGGATAATTAATATGAGAAAACCAGTAATGGCTGGAAACTGGAAAATGAACAAGACACGAGATGAAGCTTTAGAGTTTATCTATGCGGTAAGTGATAAATTACCATCTAGTGATAAACTTGATTCTATAATATGTGCTCCAGCAATTATTTTAAGAGATTTAGTTAAAAGAAAAGGCAGTGCTTTAAAGATAGGTGCTCAAAATGTTCATTATGCTGAGAGTGGTGCTTTCACTGGTGAAATTTCACCTGCAATGCTATCAACTACGGGAGTAGACTATGTGATTTTAGGGCATAGTGAAAGAAGAGCTTATTATAATGAAACAGATGAAACTGTGAATTTAAAAATTAAGGCTTGTCTAAATAATGAATTAAAGCCAATCGTTTGTTGTGGAGAATCATTAGAGGAAAGAGAAAATGGTTCGACTCACGCAGTATTAGAACGACAAATCACTTTGGCATTTGAAGAAATTAAACCAACAGATTTAGCAAATATTATCATTGCTTATGAACCCATTTGGGCTATTGGCACTGGAAAAGTTGCATCTGCAGAAATGGCAGATGAAGCTTGTGGTTTTATTCGTTCTTTAATTCGTAAACAATATGGTGCAGTTTATGCTGAAGAGATTCGTATTCTATATGGGGGCTCTGTGTCTACAAAGAGTGTAAGTGAACTAATGGCACAGCCAAATATAGATGGAGGGCTTGTTGGCGGTGCTTCATTAAAAGCAGATAGTTTTATTGAACTTTGCGAAAAGGCTATATAAAAAAATCCGACTTAAAGTCGGATTTTAATTTTTATGAAAATGACGCTTCATTGCTGCCTCATAGACTAATATAGAAGCTGCAATACTCACGTTAAGACTATTGTTATTGCCTTTCATAGGAATAAACACTTTTTTATGCGCGTGATTATACCAATCAGGTTCTATTCCAAAGCGTTCATTTCCAACCACGATAGCGATTTTCCCTCTATACTCATAGTTTTGATAATCTAAGCCTAAATTAGGTTCTCCTAAATAAATGGTATAGTTTTGATCTAATAGAAACTGGAGGGCTTCTGGATAAGTCAAACTTACTGTAGGAATGATTAGATTTGTCCCTCTAGCTGCTGAAGTCAATTTTACATTATGTTGTTTTGTAATTGGATTCACTAGAATTACGCCACTAGCACCACAGGCATCTAGTGTTCTGTAAATGGTTCCAATATTTCCAGGGATTTCTAAATGATCTAGTACAACAATAAAATCTTTTAAATCTTCCAATTGCCATAGTGGTAATCTTATAGCTGCAAGTATTCCAGCATGATTATCTTTGAGTTGAAGCTGCTGATAAGTTTGAAAGGGAATTTCAAATGTTTCTTTTGCTACGCTTTGCAACTCTAACAATAATTTTTGGGTTTTATCTTGATACTCTACATCATAAGTTATTAATAGATATGTAATCTCCAGTTTAAATTTATATGCTAATTCTAGGACCTCTAAATCATCGGTTATAACATAATCTTTATGCTTGTTGGATTTGATTGCCTCTTTAAAAAATTGAAAGATATCATCTTTTTTTCCTATTTTTTTCATTCTATCACCAATTTATTATAACATATATTAAAAATATATGATACAATAGATTAAAGGAGTTGAGGATATGAAATTTAAATCAAAAATAATTGCGGCAACTCCTATGCTGACAATTATAGTTTATCTCTTATTAGGGTTTTGTGCTGATGCGTGGCATCCAGGATGGATTGTTTTCTTTGCAATTCCTATTGTTCCAATGATTTTGAGTATCAATACGTTATGGGGATTATACCCATTATTAACAGTGATTGCTTATATGATTATGGGATTTGTAGGGGAACTCTGGCATCCAGGGTGGATTATTTTCTTAACTATACCTGTAGTAGAAATTTTTATTCCTAAATCAAAGCCTAAAAAGAAGGAAGTAAAACCTAAAAACATTATTTTTGAATATAATGAAGATGAGGAAGATTAAAAAAATGTAGCGCATCTACATTTTTTTTATGTATTGACATAATACAGTTAATACAATATAATGAAATATAAGGAGGTAAGGGGATGAAAATTAAGATAACTAGTAAACAGTCGATTTATTTGGAAGTTGCAGATAAAATAGAATCGTTTATTCGGCTGGGTGTATTTAAAGAAAATGAAAAGTTGCCTTCCTGTCGTAAGCTTGGTTTGGAGCTTGGTGTGAATCCAAATACCATAGAAAGGGCATATTCTCTTTTAGAAGAGAAAAAAATAGTATATACAATCCCCAAGAAAGGGATATTCGTATGTTCTTCTGATTCTGATGAGCATTTAAGAAATGAAATTATTCAAACAATTGAACATTTTTATGAGATTGGAATCTCAAGGAATGAACTTGAAACTATAATAGAATCTGTTTATGAGGAGGTGCAAAAATGATAACTGTAAAAAATTTAACTCATAAATTTGGAGATGACACCATTTTAGAAGATATTGATATGACCTTTGAGGAGGGTAAAATTTATGGTTTGATTGGTATAAATGGGGCTGGAAAATCAACATTGATGAGACTCATATCTAGTGTCTATCAGCCAACCTCAGGGAAGATATATCTAGATGGAGAAGTTATAGATACAAATTCTAAAAATAAAGAACTTTTATTCTTTTTACCTGATGACCCATTTTATAGTTTGAACGCAACAGCAAGTTCTTTAGCTAAAATGTATAAAATGTTTTATCCTTTATTTAGTGATATGCTGTTTAATAATTATATTTCTCGTTTCAATTTAAATCCAAAACAAAAAGTAATTCATTATTCTAAAGGTATGAGAAGAAAGCTTTTTTTAAGTTTGGCAATTGCATGTAAGGTGAAATATTTATTGTTAGATGAAGCTTTTGACGGGTTAGATCCATTGGCCAGAAAAGAATTTATTCACTTTTTACTTGAAGCTTATGAAACAAATCCTATGACTGTAATCATATCCTCTCATGCCTTAAGGGATTTGGAAGATATCATAGATAATTATGTGGTATTAGATCATAAAAAAGTATTAGCCTCTGGTAAAGTAATGGAAAGCTTTGAAAACTATGTAAAATATCAACTGGCTTATACAACACCAATTAATGAAACGCTATTTACCAAACTACATCCTACAGAATTAAAAATTGTGGGAAAGATTGTACAAATTGTAATTCGGCGGAACGAAGAGTATGAAGAAGAATTGAGAAAGACAAATCCTGTCATGATGGAAGAATTAGACATGGATTTTAATGATTACTTTACCAATTTAGTTCATGAAAGGGGCGAATAAAATGAGAAAAGTTTTTATGTATGATTTAAAAAAACTTATCATCCCTTATTCTATATATCTAGGGATCATGTCTATTATTTGTTTTTCCTTTATGTTATCTGCAGAAAGAGAAACGTATAGTTCTTTTATCGGAATGATCAGTGCCTTTATGCTGCTTTTGATATTTGGAACCATCCTTTATGGCTTTATGTACAACAAACGAAAAATTTCGGCAGATATGTATTATAGTTTGCCTGTAACAAAAAGACAATTATTTTTAGGAAAATATCTTGCCTCTCTTGTGGGAATTCTAGTCCTTTCTATCCTTTATATTGGCATTTGCTTTATTGTCTTTGGCATTGCTGTAGGATTAAAAAAGATGTCTTTTGAATTGTTACCTTTAGAAGAGCAAGCCATGAGACTTCTAATTAGTAGCGTATTACGTTTGGTTTTTAGTATCCCTCTATTTAATTTCTGTCTCTTATTTTTTTACAAAGCAAATTCGTTGATTGATGGTATAATTTATGTGAGTTTGGGATGTGCTATTGTATATCTTATAGTAGAAATATTTTCTTGTTTCATCTTAGATTTTTCTTATTTTCCTTCCCTTCCAATTTTTGTTTTCACCCATGGAATAGATCAAATTTTATATGGAAGTTATTTTTCTGTTTCTGAGGAAGTAATAACATTTTATACGATGATTTATATACTTTATGCTCTACTTGGGTATGGGTTGATAGCATATTTATTATGGTGGGTAAAAAAAGATTCTGCAATTCGTACTCAAGAAATAAGTCATCAAATCTTTGGGTACAAAGTATTCTTACCAATGACTGCAATATGCATTATGTTATTTAGTTTTATTGATGAAAAAATGATGGATGGTATGAATAGTGTGAATGGTATAGTCTATTTCATTCAATTTATATTAATTACGATAGGTTTATTCATAGGGTATTGTATATATCACAGAAACTTAAAGTTTAATAAAATGAGTTATATTACCTTTGGTATTGTTACAGGAATAAATTTAATTTTATTGATTTTGATATAAGAAGAGTAGAAGAAAAAGGGAACCATATGGTTCCCTTTTTTAGTCTTATCTGTTGTAGAATTCGACAATTAATTGTTCATTGATCTCTGGTAAGAATTCATCTCTTTCAGGAATTCTAACTAAAGAACCAACAAGCTTATCTGCATCAAAAGATAAATATTCTGCACGAGAGAACTTGCCTTCTAAAGCAGCTTTTACAACTACTAAATCTTTTGACTTTTCTCTCATTCCAATCGTTTGTCCTACTTTTACACGGTAAGAAGGAATATCAACTTTCTTACCATCTACTAGTACGTGACCATGATTTACTAACTGACGAGCTTGAGCTCTAGTTGAAGCAAAACCTAAACGATAAACTAAGTTATCTAGACGTACTTCTAATAGCTTTAAGAAGTTAACACCTGTTTTACCATTCATTTTTGATGCTTCATTGAATGTTTTTCTAAATTGTTTTTCAGAAACACCATAAGTAAATCTTACCTTTTGTTTTTCAGCTTGCTGTGTAGCATATTCGCTTAGCTTTTTACGCTTAGCACCATGTTGACCTGGAGCATATTTTCTTCTTGCTAGTTCTTTACCTGTTTCACTAACAGAATAGCCTAGACGACGAGATACTTTCCAAGTTGAACCTGTAAATCTTGACATATTTGTCCTCCTAAATATTTTATTTTGGAGTAAAATCGTTTGTCATTGCCTATAGGATATCTCAAATTATACGTTCACCATAAAGCAGCGAAGATTACTAGTAATGCTCTTTCGGCTTTGAGATATGGACTATAGCAAATGAACAGCTGCTTTTTACCCACGCTAATGCATTATACCATAGGTAAAGTGGTAGAGTCAAATATTTTTACAATAAAAATAGAAGAAGTATAGTACAGTGGATACCGAATCTTATGATTTGATGGGACCAATGAACCGCTTTCTGCTGTAGTGCGTTGAAAAGAGCAAAGAATTGAAAGAAAAAAAGGGAGAAGGTCAAGGTTTGCCATAAAGCATATCCACAGAAGAAAAGTATAAAATGACAAAGTGCAGTTCCTTCACAAAGAATTAAAAAAAGTTTGGTTTTCATCCTCTGTTTGGAGAACAAAGGCAGTAGCATCATACTGCAATATAGGATATAGAGTATAGTACTACTTATGGTGTTCCAATGCATTATCTAATTTCTTAAGCATTCCTAATAATATTTTTTTAGAAGATATAATCCTTTGTTCCTTTCTGTTTTGTTCCTCCAATGTTTTAGAAAGCATTTCTTTTAAGTTTAATAGTATAACATTGGATAATGATTTTTCATCTGCTGTATTGTAAAAGAATATGGTTTGAATACATTTTAATGAAAGCCCCGCTTCTTTCAATATTTTAATTTGTTTCAGTTCGATTACTATGTCATCGGTATATGTTTTATAGTAACCTTTTTTGGTTGGATGAATCATTCCCAAACTTTCATAATATCTAATTGTTGGAATGGGTAGTCCAACAGTTTTTGAAACATCCTTAATCTGCATTATCATCACCTCTCTATTAATATAAAATATAAAGTGCACTTTATAGCAAGAGGCTTTCATAATTTTTTTTAAAAATAGGATAATATCATTACTTTTCATTGAAAAATAATGACAATTTGATATAATATCCTATAAGAAAAGAGGAAATGTGTATGCTTTACAATCAGATTTTAGTGCGTTTTGGAGACTTGACTTTGAAAGGGAAAAACCAAAAAGAATTTTTAAAAAGATTATATACCCTTATGGCAGAAAAAATGGAAGGTCTTGCCGTAGATATTGTGAATACTTATGATAGAATATATATTCATCTAAATGACACTCCTGTAGAAGTAGTAGAACAGAGATTACAATATGTGTCTGGAATTTCATCTTATTCTTTAGTAGTCGAATGTGATAATGATTTAAATGTAGTAAAAACTACAGCTTTAGAATTGATGAAAGACATTGCTACTAAAGATATTACTTTTAAAGTGGAAACCAAACGAGCAAATAAAAATTATCCTCTTACATCCCTTGAAATTACAAAACAGGTTGCAGGATTTGTTTTAGCAAACCATTCTATGTTGCATGTAGATGTACATAACCCATTTGTAACTTTGCATTTGGAGTTTAAAGGAAATCGTTGCTATCTTTATAATACAGAAGTTCGTGCAATGGGGGGCTATCCTGTAGGTGTTGCTGGAAAAGGGCTATTGATGTTGTCTGGGGGAATAGATTCTCCTGTGGCGGGATATTTAGCTATGAAGCAAGGAATTGAAATTGAATGTATCCATTTTGAGTCTACACCACTCACCTCTATTGAATCCGCCCAAAAGGTGATAGATTTAGTAAAAAAGATGGCCAAGTATGCTCCGCATAATAAGATAAACGTTCATATGGTCCCTTTTAAAGAATTACATATGGCTCTACTAGACTTTATTCCAGAGAGTTATAATATCACAATTATGAGAAGAATGATGTACCGTATTGCAAGTAGGTTGGCAGAACAAAAAGGCTGCTTATGTATCGTTAACGGGGAAAGTGTAGGACAGGTTGCAAGTCAAACTTTAAAAAGTATGGCTACCATTAATGCTGTAACAAATACACCGATATTAAGACCGCTTTGTACCTATGATAAAGTGGATATAATCTCGTTATCTAAAAAAATGGATTGTTTTGATATTTCAATTAAACCATTTGAAGATTGTTGTACAGTGTATGTGCCTAAAGCACCTGCAACTGCGCCTAGAATTGATAAATGTGAGATCTTTGAAAAATCTTTTGATTATGAAAGACTTGTCACAGAAGCCGTGGAGAAAACAAATAGCATAACAATATCAGCAGATAGTGATTTAGATTTGTCTTTATTGGGTCTGGAAGTGCGAGAAGTAATACACGATTTAAAAAATAAATAATTTTGTATAATTTTGTCTTCCGTGGTAAAAATAAATACTGCGAGGAGGTGAAATTATGGCAACAAGTAAGAAAAATACAAAGTCTTCTAATACTGCTTCTAAATCCTCAAAAGAGAATGGTAGAGTTGGTGGTAACATGACTAAACAAGCTGTTTCTCGTGCTAAACAATCTACAAACACTAAAGCATTAAAGGAAGAAGTTGCTTCTGAGTTAGGAATTCAACCTGGTAAAAATGCTACTGCTGCTGAAAATGGTAGAGTTGGTGGAGAAATGACTAAGAAGTTATATCAAAGAGGAAAAAAGAGTAATTAATTACTTTTTAGATAGGTGGATAGATATCCACCTTTTTTATTTTTCTTTTATCTTATAAAATTAAAGAAAGCACTTACATTTTTTTCTTGAAATTTGTATATACTTGAGGTTATAATATATAATGTATGAAATTTTGTGAGGTTATTGGTATGAACAAAAAAGTTGTATTAGAAGAATCTTTTCATGTATCTATTGTATTAGTATCTGCAATAGTTTTTTCTTTGGGCGTTATGTGGTTTTTAACTCCTGCTGGATTATATGCTGCTGGAGTTACAGGCTTAGGACAAATTATACAAAAAATAATTCTTTTGTGTACAGATTCAAAAGTGGAGATTCCTCTAGGTGTCTTAACCTTTTTATTTAATATACCTTTATTTATTTTTGGCTGGAAAAAGGTTTCCGTTAGATTTGCCGTCTATTCCTTGTTATCTGTGGTTGTTCAATCCATTTTTATGATGGGCTGGATTCCGGTTTGTGATTTTGGAATTGTAGCAATGGACAATCAATTGTTGTATGCTTTAATTGGAGGTCTTGTCACAGGCCTTGCGAATGGAGTAGCATTGCGATTTGGAACTTCTACAGGTGGTCTAGATATTATTGCTCAAGCAATGTCAATTGAAAAAGGCATATCCATTGGCACATTTACTATGGTTTTTAACTGTATTATTGCATTAATTGGTGGTGGTGTATTATCCAATGCATGGGAGATTTCAATGTATACATTCATTCGAATCATTATTTCTTCCATTGTAATCGATAAGATTCACACAGCTTATAACTTTGTTCGTCTTGATATTATTTCTCATCACGTGGACGAAATATCTAGACGCATTATGGAAGAATTAAAGCGTGGTGTAACCTTGATGAGTGTTGAGGGAGCCTATACGCATTCACAGAATCGAGATGCCTTTGTGATTTTGACAAGTTATGAACTTGCAACCGCAAAAAAGATTTGTATGGAAGTAGATCCAAATGTGTTCGTTATTATTGCTCCTGCAAAGGGAACCATTGGACGCTTTGTCCGTAAAACTATTATGTAGGTAGAACGATGATTACATCAGTAGAAAATAGTAAAGTTAAAGAAATTAGCAAGCTTAAGCTTGCAAAATATCGAAAATCAGAACAAAAGTTTATCGTAGAAGGTAGTCACTTGGTGGAAGAGGCACATAACGCAAATGTTTTGCTGGAGGCTTTTTCTATAGAGGAAAAACAAGGGTATACGACCCTTTCACCAGTAGTTATGAAGAAAATTTGTAATACGGATACTGTTGTTAAGGAAATAGGAATTTGTAAAATGGAGAATAAAACCAATTTGTGTTCTCGCATTTTAATATTAGACGGAATTCAAGATCCTGGAAATATGGGGACTCTAATGAGGAGTGCTAATGCATTTGGATTTAAAACGTTGTTTATTGGTAATGGATGTGTAGATATTTATAATGATAAAGTGATACGTTCTTCCCAAGGGGCGATATTTAAATTGAATTTTTTATTTGGAAATGTTTTAGAGTTTCTTCTTAATTTGAAGGATTATAAAATTTATGGAACAAATGTAGTTCGAGGGATTTCTTTAGACAAAGTAAAACGATTCAATAAAATGGCAATTGTATTAGGAAACGAAGGAAATGGTATTTCTAAAGAGGTAGAAGAATTATCCTTAGATAATATTTATATTTCAATGGAGAATACGGAATCTCTGAATGTAGCCGTCGCTGGAAGCATAATAATGTATGAATTGAAGTAGTGTAGGAGAATAATAAGCAATGAAAAAGAAGTTTGTATATATGTTTGATAAAGCTTATGGGTTAGATAAAACTCTTTTAGGAGGAAAAGGTGCTGGTTTAGCAGAAATGGCCAGTATCGGTATTTTAAATACCTCAGGGGTTCACGATAACTACGGAGGCTTGTAATAAATTTTAAGAAGATGGTAAAAGGTTATCAGAAGATCTGATTTTAGAAATAAAAAATAAAGTAAAGCAATTAGAAAACATAACAGGTAAAACCTTAGGGGGAACGAAAAATCCATTATTAGTATCTGTAAGATCAGGGGCGCGTGTGTCAATGCCTGGTATGATGGATACCATATTGAATTTAGGACTAAATGATGACACTGTAGAAGTGAATTCTTGCCTAAAAATGAGGAACAGATTCGTCAGTTTGCCGAAGCAATTCATATAACAGAGGAAGAATTGTGTAACCGAATTGATGAGCAAGCTGAGTTGAATCCTATGATGGGATTTAGAGGAGACCATCTTTGTGTTGCTTATCCTGAAATCGCCGTAATGCAAGCTAAAGCAATCATCCTTGCAGCAATTGAAGTTCAAAAGGAATTAAATTTATCTATTGAGCCTGAGATCATAGTACCATTTGTGATTGATGTAAAAGAATTTAAGTTTGTGAAAGCAATTATAAAACATACATGCGATGAAGAAATTAAAAAGGCTGCTATTTCTATGAATTATCATATAGGAACGATGATAGAGATTCCTCGTGCTGCAATTTTAGCTGATGAAATTGGTGCGGAAGCAGAATTCTTTAGTTTTGGGACCAATGATTTAACTCAGATGACGATGGGATTGTCTAAAGATGATGCATCTAATTTCTTGCCACATTATTATAAAAATAATATATTTGAAGATGATCCATTTCAGACGGTTGATGTAAAAGGGGTTGGACGAATGATTCAGCTTGCAAGTGAGTTAGGTCGTTCTACGAATCCAGCATTACATTTGGGGGTATGTGGAGAAACTGCAGGAGATCCTAAATCTATTGAATTTTAAGATTATATTTCTTGTTCTCCATATCGTATCCCTGTTGCACGTTTGACTGCAGCTCAAGTAAATTTACGTCAGTTATGTTCTAAAAAAGTAAAACAAAAAAGAAGCTAAAATAAATAAAAACCGCTTAGGCGGTTTTTTTATTCTTCAGTTTCCTCATATAAAGGAAATATATTTTTATCTAGGTCATTTGGATGATACATTTTATCAGTAAATAGTATTCCATCCAAATGGTCAAATTCATGTTGGAAGACAATCGCAGGGTATCCCTCAAGCTTTAATGTCACAGTTTTAATTTTATTTGTATTAAAATCATATATGGAACATTTTGCTGTTATTGCATAATGTCTTGGAGTTACGAGTCCATTTGTAGAACGATCTACAGATAAGCAACCTTCTCCCCCAGGAAGATAGGTCAATTCTTTGCTTTTGTAAGTTATGATGGGATTAATTATTGCAAAGAGATAATGTGATTCTTTTTCATCTAAAAAATCAACTGCATTCATCGCAAACATTCTTTTGTTTACACCAACCTGTGGTGCAGCAATTCCAACACCTGGTCTTATGTCATATTGTTTAACTAACTCATCCACACTAGAGATTACAACATATTCATATAGACCTTTTAAGCAATTTAAATCAGCACTGGATAGAGGCATACTAACCATTGCTGATTTATTTTTTAGGATTTGATTTCCCTCTTTCACTATATCTTTATTTAAATACATAAATATCACCTAGATGATTATAACATAGTTTTTCTTATATTTCTACCATCTAGCTGCACCGATAATAACAAGAAGAATAAATAAAACTAGGATTAAAGCGTAGGAATAACCACCCCGACCTCTATTTGAACAACAAGTATATTGTTGGTTCATACAGCCACAGCCATATCCATATGTAGGCATTGAATAGTACATTAATAGTCACCTCCTACATTAAAATATGATTATAGGTAAAAAATTGTTTGTGAATTTTGCCTATTTATTTTCTTCGTCTGCTGTTAAGCCTAAAAATCCTTCTATTCTCCTGAGTCGATTATTCAGGTTTCGGATTCTTCGGTTGACTTCCTCTAATTCATAATATATACGATTGAGTTGCATATTTTCATAGTAATCGTAATTTTGATTGTTCTTATTTTTATTAAACATTCTATCACCTACTTCATTTTATGAATGAGAAACTTAAAATATGAAAATACTAAAGAAAGGTGATAGCATGAAGGATAAGACATTATTACAGGCTTTGATATTAGGAGTAGGACAGGTGGCTGCGAAAATATTATCTTTAGTATTTCTTTTTCGCTTTGCTAATGATTTGGGAAAAGATACAATGTCCTTATATGCCTATGCTTACGTGCCTTTTTCTTTGTTCGCGGATTTGGCCTGTTTTGGTCTTATTCCAGGAACTTCTAAGATTGTATCAAAATTACTAGGAAATAAAGAGGAAGAAAAGGTAAATTATTTACTGAAAAAAGGGACCATTTATTGCCTTTTTGCTGGGATTGTTTTTTTTCTTTTCATGCTTTTTTTCAGCAGGCAAATTTTATCTGTTTCTTTATTTGACGGATATACAGAAGAAACATTTCAAGTCGTAAGAACAAATATGCTTATGGCTTCCATTTCCTTGTTTATTTTACCTATTATGCATTTTTATAAAGGCTTTCTACAGGGACATCTCATCATGTATCCCTCCTGTATAGCTATTATTCTAGAGAACCTTGTTAAATTGATTCTGTATATTGCATTGGCAAAATACATAGTAGATACACATATTATCTATTTGGTATTTCTCATTTATTTCCTTGGGTATATGATAAGCTTTTTATTACTCTTGTACTTTGTTTTTCCCTATTATAGAAAATCAAAGAAAAAATTCGGATCAATTTCTATCTTATTGAAAACCTGTATTCCTTTTGGTATAGCCACTATGTTTTTTACAATTTATCAGTTTATTGATTCCGTTAGCTTGCCCATTTTACTTCCTACTGAAGGATATTATACTGCATATATGTTTGAAACAATCCGTCTTATCTTTTTCCCTATTGTCATTGCTCAAGCTTTAGGAGGCGCTTTAAATCCCAAAATGAATTATATGTTTAAGGAAGATAGAATAGAAGAAGCCAAAACGATTGCCGATCGGTGTTCAAGTCTCATTATTTATATATTAATTCCTTTTATGATTCTGATGCGTTACTTTTCTAACGATATTTATAATTTATTTTATAAGCAAGAGAATGGAGCCACTATTTTATATCACATTTCTATCTTAATTATCTTTTTTGGACTTTATAAAGTTTTAATCGGAATATCACTAGGTCTTCCTAAAGCGCATTATATAATAATAGCTACTATTATAAGTGCGCTTGCCAAATATATATTAAATTATGTTTTCATACCACACTTTGGATATCAAGGAGCAATTTATGCGACTATTTTAGCTGTAAGTATTTGCATTGTTGTTGCGTATTTTGTTTTACATAAGGAAGGAATCTGTATCTTCGTCAAAAATGTCAAAGCAATTTTATTATCTTTTCTTGCTACATCAGTGAGTATATTTTTAGCGGTATTGATTAGAATCTGTTTCTTATTAAAGCATTATCCAACATATTATAGTATTATTTTATATTCGATTTTTATTGTCGGTATCTATTACATTTTTATCAAAATAATTAAACAAACCTACAAGTTATGCATAAGATAAAGTAGGGTGTTGCCTATGAGTGCGAAGTTAGATGAATTTAAAGAATTTGTGAAAAAACATCCCTTATTAAAGGGCATGGTGCAAAGTAAACAAAAAACGTGGCAAGAGCTTTATGAGGATTATTGTATTTTAGGAGAAAGTGCATTTCCAGCAGAAGAGGTTAGTGAAACAAAAACTAAAGAAGAGAAAAAAGAAACAAAAAGTTCAAGTAATACAGAAGATTTGATTAAAACAGTGGTTGGCTATGTGAAAAAAATAGATCCCGATCAAGTGACGAAAACAGTGACGAGTATTCAAAAGGTATTAGAGTTATTTGGGGGTATCGGTGGAGCGGCGGCTGGTTCCGCTTTAGCAAAAAAGAGTACGGGGGATCCGCTATTTGATAAAAGATTTGATGAGTGGTATTAATGGACTACATGAGTTATCTATATAAGCATTTAGATTTATTGATGTACTTGCGATATCATCCAAAATGGTATAAAATATTATATTATGAGCCTAAATATTTCAAGGATTTCTTGAAAGAGGCTCAGACAAATTTGAAAATTAGACCAACAGACAAACTTGAAAATTTGAAAAACAGATTTCAACTTCTTTACTCTTTGACGAGTCTAATATCTTAGGAGAAGCCATGAAAGATTTATATGAACTTGCAGAAGCTTATGCGGATGAAATAATTCAAAGTCAAGAATTCCAAAAGCTTTTGGCATTAAAAAAAGAAATAAAATTAAAATTAAGTGCCAAGATCATTGCATTTAAAACTGCGGAAGCAAAGTATTTAGAGGCAAAAAGTTATGGCACTTTTCATCCGAATTTGAAAGAATATCAAGAGCAGTTTGTATTGGCAAAATCACGTTTATATGCAGAACCACTGGTTAAAGAGTATAAAGCATTAGAACGTTCAATCCAAAATCGCTTAAATTCTGAAGTGAACGAATTAAAGAACTCTATATCAAATAAATTTAAATTGACACAATTTTAATTTTACGATTGAAATTTAAAATAAATCTAGTATAATAAGGTTATACAAAATGATAAAGACGTAGAAAAGAAGAGTAGTAAAATCTGCACTTTAAAGAGAGCGCTCAACAGGTGAAAGAGGGTAAGGAAAGATTTTATGAAGATGGTCTTGGAGTCGTATCCTTGAGTTGTTAAATTAGAGGATACCGTGTTTCGCCCGTTAAAGCGATAGAGCATGTTAGTGCTTGAAAATAGACTGGTTAGGGATAACTAGTGAACAAGGTTGGTACCACGTGATTTTATATCTCGTCCTTATGTAGTAAGGATGAGATTTTTTTTGTTTATAGGAGGTAGAAAGATAATGGATCAAAGCATAATTGAACTTGCAGATTTGACTAAAATTTATAAAGTGAAAAAAGAAGAAATTTTAGCTGTAGAACATATTAATTTGAAGATTGAGGAAAAAGATATATTTGGTATCATCGGGTTATCTGGTGCTGGAAAATCGACACTGATTCGATGTATCAACTATTTAGAAAAACCGACTTCGGGGGAAGTGTTCTTTAAAGGCATTCCTTTATCGCGTCTAAAGGAAAAAGAACTTAGAAAAATAAGACAAGATATTGGAATGATTTTTCAAGGCTTTAATCTCTTGGATCAAAGAACAGTATTAAAGAATATTTTATTTCCATTAGAAATTGCAAAAGTTCCTAAACAAGAAGCAGTTAAGAGGGCTAGAGAACTTTTACAGCTTGTGGGATTAGCTGATCGGGAAAACGCTTATCCGTCTGAACTTTCAGGTGGGCAAAAACAGAGAGTTGCCATTGCAAGAGCTTTAGCCAATCAGCCAAGCGTTTTACTTTGTGATGAAGCAACAAGTGCATTAGACCCCAATACCACAAGATCCATTTTAGAGCTGTTAAAAGATATCAACCAAAAATATGGCATTACAATTGTTATCATTACACATGAGATGCACGTGATTGAAAGTATTTGTAATAAGGTTGCCATAATTGATCAAAGTCAAATTAAAGAAGTTGGATTCGTAAATCAGATTTTTGAGCATCCTCAAACATCAATTGCAAAAAGTTTTATTTTACCTGATTTAGAAAAGTGGAATAGTTCTTTTAGCAATAAGATTCTAAAAATTAATTTTGAGGGCAATGTGGTAGAACCTATTCTAGCAAAAATGATTTTAGAAACAAAAGTATTAGTTAACATTTTAGAAGCAAATGTTAAGACAAAAGATTCTAAACTTTTTGGAGAAATGTTGTTACAACTTCCAGAAGACTTAAAGCAAATCGCCAAAATAAAACATTATCTGGATAAAGAAAATATAGAATATGAGGAGGGTATAGCACAATGATATTAACTAATTTTAGTGATTTAACATTTGTAGACTATGCGACTCAAACTGGAATTACACTTTTGATTGTGACATTATCTACATTTTTTGCCTATCTTATTGGGATACCTTTAGGCATTTTATTAAATATTACAGATAAAAATGGATTATGGAAATGCAAGCCCGTAAATGTTATTTTTGGAATCCTAATTAACATATTACGCTCGGCCCCCTTTATTATACTACTGGTTACAATTTTACCTTATATTCGTAAGATGATTGGTACAGGCACAGGGAATGCTCCATTCATCATTGCGCTAGTTATTGCGGCAGTTCCCTTTGTTGCAAGAATGGTTGAATCATCCTTAAAAGAAATGGATTATGGAGTGATTGAAGCTAGCAAGGCAATGGGAGCCTCTAAAATGAGAATTATTTTTAAGGTTTTACTACCTGAAGCAAAAATATCTTTAATCGTAGGTGCAACCATTAGTTTTTCTACTATATTGGGGTATACAGCTATGGCTGGGACAATTGGTGCAGAAGGACTAGGAAACATTGCCTATATGTATGGATATTTGAGAAATTATACAGATGCTAAAATAATAAGCTTAGTTTTGTTAATTGTGATTGTGCAGGTATTTCAAGAGATTGGAATTTTACTTGCTAAAAAATTAGATCATAGAAGAAAAGGAGAATAAAAATATGTTTAAAAAATTAGGAATTTTGATAGGAATCTTTTGGATAGGATTAGGAATTACCTCTTGCGGAAAATCTTGGGAACCGCTAGCAGAGGATGTTACTACCATACGTGTGGCAGCATCTCCAACTCCTCATGCGGAAATTTTAAAGGCAGCCAAGCCATGGCTAGAAGAAAAAGGTATAGAACTTGTGATTAAAGAGTATACCGATTATATTCAACCAAATTTAGCAACAGAAGATGGAGATGTAGATGCAAACTATTTTCAGCACACACCTTATTTAGAAGATTTTAATCGTCAACAAAATACACATCTTGTCAGTGTGGGTAAAATTCATTATGAACCACTAGCTATTTATAAAGGAACAAAAGATGATTTAAAGGATATCACTAATGGGGATAAGATCTTAGTTCCAAATGACACTACAAATGAGGCTAGAGCTCTATTACTATTACAAGAAGCAAATTTAATTAAATTAAAAGATAATATTGGATTGTCTGCAACCAAAAAAGATATTGTTGAAAATCCATTAAATTTAGAAATCATAGAGATGGAGGCTGCACAAGTTGCTTTGAATAGAGAAGATGCAAGTTTTGCGGTTGTGAATGGGAATTATGCACTACAGGCTGGTTTAACGAGTTCTGATGCATTACAGTTTGAATCTTCAACAGGTGTTGCAGCTCAAACTTATGCAAATGTGTTAGTTGTCAGAGATGGAAATCAAAATCACAAAGCAATTCTAACTTTATATGAAGTTTTAACATCGGATAATTTGAAAAATTATATTTCTAATATATATAAAGGGGCTGTAGAGGCTGTTTGAAAGAAGATTTAGTTTATTATCACAAAAATATAATTTTATTGTTTAGTTTTAAAAAAACATTCGCAAAAAGTGTAAAATTTTGTCATACGATTTTTCAATTTAGGTACTTTTTTTATTGTATAATAAAAATATAAGGAGGGTATCGATTATGAAAAAAATTATTTCAGTTCTTGTGTTTTTGATTTTTATTTGTAGTTTTTATAATGTCTATGCTTATTCCCTAGAAGAATATTGTGAATTTTCAAAGAATAAAAAAATACTTTTTGATAAACCCCTTTATGATTTATCAAGTAATTCGTTTAAATTATATGAACTTGAAAGTGGTTATGCAATTTATGGTTTAAAAGAAAATTATGAATTTTTTTTAGAAGGATCATATCAGAATAACTCTCCGTATTTTGAATATAGAGAAGAGGAACTTATATATTTAGGAGTTGGAGAATATTATTTAAAGCGAGGCAATAAAGTTATTAATATTTTAGATAATAAAAAAGAGTTACTTATACAAGATATTTCTTATGATGTTTTTGAAAATTACAACATTTCTTTGCAAAGTGACAGTTTTCCTAATCCGGATGTAACAACTAAAAATCCAGAAGATTTTACAGTAATTAACTCTTATAAATATTTTCAAAAGTTGAAAACTTTTCCATATAATTCTAAAGGAGAATGTGGAATTATTGCTTTATCTATTCTATTAGGATATTATGATACATTTTGGAATGATGAATTTATTAAACCTGGATTTTGCTATGATGCAAGTAATAAATATAATTCTACTATATCTTTGATGTTAGGAAAAACAATGGAAATAAATTCCCCTTTATCAGATTATGGATTGGATAGTTGGGAAGATATGCCGGGAACTTCATATGGACTGCGTGACTATTTATTAGATAAATATAATCATCAATATATGGGCGGTGGCGATATTTGGGGTGGAAACCCAATGGCTGATGAAGAATTAAAAGCTACAATTTATGATTACATAGATGATAATTGCTCTAATTTAAGGCCACATGTTTCTGTTAGTTCAGGAAGTTTATTCTTTACACATGCAGGTCCTAAAAGGTGTATTAATGAAGGATATCCGACCTGTTTAGTACTGACGTCTTATAGTTATGGTAATGGTGAAAAAGGTGGGAAACCACATGTGGTTGTAGCGTATGGCTATAAGGATGATAAATTTTTAGTTCATATGGGGTGGGATCCTGGTACTTTAAGTTATTCTTCAATTGTCTTGTCAGACTTAACTATTTATGGGTATTATTGTCTTAAATATACGGGACCACATATACATTCTAAAAATATGAAAATAAAATATGGAAATGATATTATGTTTGCTTGTGCTTGCGGATATACTTATAACGACCATGCACATAATTTTATTTATACATATAATGATGAAAATACTCATCTTTCTTCATGTTCATGTGGGTTCTCGGATTTAGAGGCACATAATTGGATAATATTATTAGAAAATAGAGCAGTACCAAAAAAGACCAAATTTCAGTGTACAATATGCAACGCAATTATAATGAAGTAATTTATGATAAAGAAAGGAAGAAAAGTATGGTAAAAAGGAGCAGTTCTAATCTTAGCTTTATAAGCCTTTGTAGTATAGTTTTATTTTTACTAGCGGTTTTAGAGTATTTATCTAGTGTCATTATAAAAGGAAAAAATTATATGTCACCTATTGTAATGATTATAAGTATTATACTTATGTTTGGTGCTTTACTTTATGTTTTATTTATTAAGAAGCATAAAACTATTTTTGATTTTTTTATTTTGATACCTTTCGTAGTTTGGATTTCCTCTTTGATTTTGATTATCGGATATACACTATTCGAATTTTCATCTCCATATCAAACTTACAATGTGAATTATTTATTTCCTTGTTTTGTAAAGGTGAATCAATATAAATTATTAGAAATAAATCAACCCATATATGATGATTTAGTTGGGAGTAGAACGATTTTAAATTTGAATCTTATTGTCTCATTTCTTATGATGATTGTTTTTGGAGGACTTTGGCTTTTAGAGTATACAGGTAAAATAAAACTAGAGTTTAAACAAAATTATAAGAAGAATTTCTTGGTTTTATTTATTATTTCTCTTTCCTTGCTTGGATTAAGCTGTACCGAATATTTTACACGTCTGTTTCCTTCACAAGGGAGAATTTACTTGTTAATTTATTCTATTTTAGTAATTCTAGCTTTAAGTAGTTGTTTGCTTTATTTTATGTTTTTTGATAAAAATAGAAGCCCTATATTTGTTATTCTTTTGCTTCCAATTATGGTATGGATCTTATTTGTATCTCAGATGTATACCACAGAGCCTTTAGTTAGCGTTTTGGATTCGGAGATTCCAAATGACTATCAATCTTATTTGAAATTTCCAAATCTATTGATGACGGAATTTTATATTGGTCAAGAAAAACATTCCCAATTTGGAGTTCCTGTATTCACTTTTATTACATCGTTTCTGATGACGATTACTTTTGGATGTTTATATTTAAAAAACAAAAAGTTAAAATAAAAGTGTGGTGTCAAGAAAAAAAACTTGACACCTATTTTTTTTGTGATATAATAGAGAACGGAAAATAAAGAAGGAGTGGATTATCATGGTAAAAATTAGATTACAAAGATTTGGTGCACATAAAGCTCCACGTTATCGTATTGTAGCTGCTGATTCTAGATCACCTCGTGATGGTAAGTTTTTGGAAATTTTAGGAACTTATAATCCTTGTACAGAACCTGCAACAGTTACTTTAGATGCTGAAAAGGTTAATAAATGGTTAGCTTGCGGTGCACAACCAACTGAAACAGTAAAGCATATTTTAGATATCAACAATATCAAGACTACTAAGTAAGAGGTGGACTATGATAAAGTTTGAAGAGTTAATTAAGAGTTTAATTCTTCCTTTGGTAGCTTATCCTGAAGAAATAGAAATCATCAAATTAAATGATGATGAAGATAATCTTGAGTATCAAGTAAAGGTAAATGCAATGGATTTTGGAAGAGTCATTGGAAAAGATGGCTATGTTGCTAAGGCAATTCGCACGATTCTTTATGCAGGTGCTTCAAAAGAAGGAAAAAGAATTCATTTAGACATTATTAGTAAGTAGAACAGTCTTTTCGGGCTGTTTTTTCTTTTTATAACAAAAATTTTTATGAATTATATTGAATTTTTTATAATATAAGCATATAATAATAGCAGAAGGAGGTAAAAGCATATGCTAGAATTTTTTGAATATGATGACGTAAACGGGTTTGCAAGTGTTTACGATAGTCACATCACTCTAAACAAAACACTTCTAAAATACTTTAAAGATGCATATCGTGTAAGAGTGGCAGTAGACAAAAACACAGAAGAAGTTTATGTTTATGTGGTGAATAAGGATTATGCTTTAAGTGGAGAGTTAAAACAATCATCATTATTGCCTGTTTCAATATCAAAGACATATGCAAGAATATGTTCTAGACCTTTAGTAGATTATTTATCCAGTATTTTCAACTTTAAAATTGAGAAAAAAGAGTTTAAAAGATTTAAGGCATGTTATGATGATGAAAAAAAGGTTATAATAATACATATGAAAGGAGAGGTAGTATGATAGAAGAATATATGGTATGGGTATGGCTGAGTGTTTTTGTTTTAACAATCGTAATTGAAGCTATATCACAGGATTTAATTTCTATTTGGTTCTCTTTAGGCTCTATCATTGCTCTAATATTATCTGCATTTCCAATTATTCCTTGGTATGCGGAGGTTGTTGTGTTTGCAGCGGTATCTTTTTTAACTTTAGCGTTGACAAGACCGCTTGCCAAACGTCTATTGTTTAATGCTACAAGATACACCAATGTAGATGAATTAGTAGGGAAAAGAGTAAAGGTTATCCGTGAAATCTCTAAATTTGAAAATGGTGAGGTCAAAATTCATGATATCATTTATAATGCTAGTTTATTAGAAGAA
Source organism: uncultured Anaeroplasmataceae bacterium (assembly GCA_910577745.1). Taxonomy (GTDB): domain Bacteria; phylum Bacillota_I; class Bacilli_A; order Acholeplasmatales; family Anaeroplasmataceae; genus Pelethenecus. The sequence goes on from CAJTNG010000001.1 coordinate 191,216, forward strand.
GAAACGGAAACTATTAAAAAAGATGAAGTTGTAGAAATTGTTACATTTAAAGGTAACAAAGTAGTTGTAAGAAAGATTAATTAAGGAAAGGTATGATGCGTTTATGAATACAGGAATTATTATTGCTATTGTATTAAGTATAGTACTACTTATCATTGTAATTTTATTAATTACAAGAATTAAAATTGTTAGACAAACCCAAAAGTTAATTATAGAAAGATTAGGAGCTTATCATTCAACTTGGTCAGTTGGTTTTCACTTTTTAGTACCATTTATAGATCGTGTAGCTCAAGTGGTTTCCATGAAGGAACAAGTTAGTGATTTCGATCCACAACCCGTAATTACAAAAGATAATGTTACCATGCAGATTGATACAGTTGTATTTTTTCAAATTACGGATCCTAAGTTATACTCTTATGGTGTAGAGAATCCAATTGCTGCATTAGAGAATTTGTCTTCTACTACATTACGTAATATTATTGGTGAGTTAGATTTAGATGAAACTTTAACTTCTCGTGATATTATTAACACTAAAATGCGTTCTATATTAGATGAAGCAACAGACCCATGGGGAATTAAAGTGAATCGTGTAGAGGTTAAAAATATTTTACCTCCTAAGGATATTAGAGATGCAATGGAACGCCAGATGCGTGCAGAACGTGAACGTCGTGAAAAGATTTTGCTTGCTGAAGGTGAAAAGAGAAGTCAGATTTTACAAGCTGAAGGTGAAAAGGAATCTCAAATTTTAAGAGCAGATGCAGAAAAATTAGCCATGATTAAAAAGGCTGAAGCTGAAGCAGAGTCTATTCTAAAAGTAAAAAGTGCGGAAGCTGAAGGTGTACGTCTTACACGTCAAGCACAAGCTGATGGTTATAAGATGCTCGTTGAAGCTGGTGTTACAAAAGAAGTATTAGCTCTAAAGTCTTTTGAAACGTTTGAAAAAGTTTCTGATGGTCAATCTACTAAGATTATTATTCCATCTGAAATGCAAAATTTAGCATCCACTATTGCTGGAGTTGCTGAAGTTGTGAAGGATAAAAAGTAAAAACATGGCAAATTTTGCCATGTTTTCTCTTTCATTTAAGATAATAAAAAAACCAAAATGTATACACTTTGGTTTGAATTTTCATATGGCGCACCCTAGAAGATTCGAACTCCTAACCTTTTGATCCGTAGTCAAACGATCTATCCAATTGATCTAAGGGTGCAGGTTTTATTCATGGCGGTTCGGACGGGACTTGAACCCGCGATCTCCAGTGTGACAGACTAGCATGTTAACCACTACACCACCGAACCATTGCTTAACGCTTGATTATTATAACATAAACCTAGAGATAAAAACAAGTATTTTTTTCTTTTTTGAAAAAGATTATAATTAATAGGTAGAAAAGAGGATATTTAGTATGAATATGGAGTATATAAAGGATATAGCTTTGAAATTGTTTCATTGTGATTCTCCGACAGGATTTAGTGCAAATATAAATGCAGTATTGATAGAACTTTTACAGGAATTAGGATATGCTGCAGAAATCACAAATAAGGGAAATGTAAAGCTGTTTATTGAGGGTAATAGTCATGAAAAAAGAGTGGCTACCAGTGCCCATGTGGATACTTTAGGCTTAATGGTTCGTTCTATTCATTCAGATGGAACTTTATCTGTAACGAATATAGGTGGTCCCTCTATTCCAACGTTAGATGGGGAATATTGCAAGATTATCACAAGGGATAATAAAATATATACAGGGACAATTTTATGTGATAGTGCCTCTGTTCATGTATATGAAGATGCCAAAAATAAACCTAGAGATTTAAATAATATGATCATTCGTATTGATGAGAAAGTATCAACAAGAGAAAGTGTAAAGGCTTTGGGGATAGATCATGGAGATTATATTTTTATTGACCCCAAAACAACGATAACAGCCAGTGGTTTTTTGAAAAGTCGCTTTATAGATGACAAAGGCAGTGTCTGTGCAATATTAGGTGTGCTTAAGGCCTTAAAAGATAAGAAGATGCGCCCTCAATATGATACCTATGTTTATTTTGTTAATCAAGAGGAAGTTGGACATGGTGCAGCAACAACGGATGCTGTTGATGAGTTTGTGACAGTAGATATGGGATGTATCGGTAAAGATCTTGGAGGCAATGAATATGAAGTATCCATATGTGCAAAAGATTCTGGAGGCCCCTATAGTTATGAATTAACTTCTAAATTGGTGGATTTAGCTAAAAAGAATGATGTGAAGTATGTTTTAGATATTTTTCCTTACTATGGATCAGATATAGGGGCAGCATGGCGTAGTGGTGTAGATTGTGCTGGTGCTTTAATTGGACCTGGGGTTCATGCGAGTCATGGTATGGAAAGAACGCATTTAGATGCGATAGAGCAAACCATGAAATTATTGTTATTATATTTAACTTCAAAATAAAAAAGGAGGGGTTATGATGAAGAAAGTATTGACTATACAAGATATTTCCTGTGTTGGACAATGTTCCTTAACTGTTGCTTTACCCATATTATCTTCCTTTGGAATAGAAACAGCAGTATTGCCTACAGCGGTTCTTTCCACGCATACAGCTTTTAAAAATTTTACATTTTGTGATTTAACAGAGGAAATGCCTAAAATTTTAAAAGTATGGAAAAAAGAGAAGATTTTCTTTGATGGATTTTATACAGGGTATATTGGTTCTATCCAACAAATTGATTACATAATTCAGATTATGGATAGTACAAATCAAAACCAAGCCATAAAGGTTGTGGACCCATGTATGGCAGATTATGGCAAACTATATGCTGGCTTTGATCGGGATTTCCCTAAGTACATGTTAAACCTTTGTAAAAAAGCAGATGTGATTTTACCGAATTTCACAGAACTTTGCTTTTTGTTGGATGTAGAATATAAAGAATATAGTCAAAAAGAATTGGAAGCTTTAGTTAAAAATTTAAGTGATTTAACTAATGCATCTGTGGTTTTGACAGGGGTAAGTTTTGCAGAGGAAAAACTTGGAGCAATGACATACCATCGAAATGAAGATAGAATCAGTTATTTTTTTACCGAGCGTGTAGATGCTATGTTTCATGGAACAGGGGATTGTTTTGCAAGTGCATTTTTTGGGGCTTATGTGAAAGGTTTTTCTATGGAAAAATCTACAGAGATTGCTTGCGAATTTACATATCGTTCCGTTTTATCAACAGAACAAGATCAAACTTCACATTGGTATGGCGTTCATTTTGAGCCTAATCTTAAATATTTAACAAATTTAAATACAGAAGATTAAGAATTTTGTCCAAAATTTGTCGAAATTACAGAGGAATTTCTTTAATATTTTAAAAAAATATAGTATAATAGAAATATCTTAAAAATATACTGTGTTGATAGAAAGGGTGTGTAAAATATGAATACAGGGATAATTATTACGATTGTTGTTATTGCTGTGGTTTTGTTGTTGATTTTATTATTTTTAACTTCATATGTAAAAGCAAGACCAGATACAGCTATTATGGTTACTGGAGCAGGAAAAAAGAAGATCTTAATTGGTAAAGCAGGATTTAGAATTCCTTTTTTACAAAGAACAGATTCCTTGTCCTTGAAAGCATTTCAAGTAGACATTAAAACAGAAGAAGCCATTCCAACAAAAGAATTTATTAATATTAATGTAGATGGTGTGGCAAACTTGAAAATTTCATCAGATTTGGAATTGCTAGAAAAAGCATTTGAATCTATTTTGAATATGGCGGAATCTGAGTTGCAAAACCAATTACAGCAAGTTTTACAGGGAAATATGCGTGAAATTGTTGGAACCGTTGAAATCAAAGAGCTAGTTCGTGACCGTCAGGGTGTTGCCAACAAGGTAAAAGAGAACGTAGTACCAGATATGGCTAAACTCGGTATTGAAGTGGTAAACTTTAATATTCAATCTTTCTCTGATGATAATAAAGTGATAGAAAACTTGGGTATTGATAACATTAGTCAAATTTCTAAAGATGCTGCAATCGCAAGAGCAAATGCAGAGCGAGATGTAGCTATTGCATCTAGTGCGGCAAGTGAGGTTGCAAATAAGGCGAAGGTTGAATCTCAAATGAAGATTGTGCAGCAGAATACGGATTATGAATTACAAGCTGCTGCTCTTAAACAAAAATCTGATACAGCTAAAGCAGTTGCAGATGCTGCTTATGATATTGAAAAGCAAAAACGTTTAGAGCAAATCAATGTAGCAGAAGTGAATGCTAACATTGCTAAACGTGAAAGAGAAGTTGAACTTGGAAATCGTGAAGTTGAATTAAAAGAAAAGAAGCTACAAGCAGAAGTTAATAAAGTTGCAGACTCTAAAAAATATGCTGATCAAATGGCAGCAGAAGCAGATTTGTTTACAAGACAAAAAGCGGCTGAAGCTAAGAAGTATGAACTAGAGCAAGAAGCTGAAATGCAAAAAATTAAAGCGGAAGCAGATAAAGTTGCAAAACAAAAAGCAGCAGAGGCTTTGAAGATTCAAGCGGATTTAGAAGCTGCAGCCCAAATTGCAAAGGCAAATGCGGCCAAAGAAGCAGCGTTAGCAGAGGCACAAGGTATTGAAGCAAAAGGTAAAGCAGAAGCAGATGCTATTCGTGCTAAAGCAGAGGCAATGAAACAATATGGTGAAGCCGCTACTTTACAGTTGATTTTAGATTCAGGAGTACTTCCTGAAATGGTTAAGGCTTATGCTGAACCTGTGGCTAGTGCTATGAGCAAAATTGACAGCATTACCATGTATGGAGAAGGAAATACGGCTAAGCTTACAGAAGAAATATCTAAGAATGGAACACAGATTTTTGCAGGGTTAGAAAAGGCCACTGGCCTAGATATTAAATCTTTACTTGCTGGATATTTAGGTGGAAAGCTGATTGAAAAAAATAAGCAGGATAAAGAATAATTTTTAAGGAATAGATTCGTCTATTCCTTTTTTATTTCTAGGAAATATGGTATAATATGCAACAAAGTAAAGGAGAATAAAAATGAGTTGTATTTTTTGTAAAATAATAAATCAAGAGATTCCGAGTTTTAAAATTTATGAAGATGAGTATACCTATGCATTCTTAGATATTGCCAAAGATGTGGATGGTCATACATTAGTCATTCCAAAAAAGCATATAGAAAATATTTTAGATGTAGATGCTGAGACGTTAGAGCATTTGATGAACACGATTCAAAAAATATCTAAACACTATGTAGAGAATTGTGGATTTGAAGGTGTCAATATATTACATGCTAGTGGGAGTGCTGCACAGCAAACCGTATTTCATTTGCATTTTCATATTATTCCTAGAACCTCAAACGATGGTGTGGATGCTTGGCCAAAATTTTCAGGTGCAAAAAATGAGTTAGAAAAAACATTTGATCTTTTAAAACTAGAATAGGAGGGTATTATGCTAAAAGAGTTAATATTAAATAATGAAGAAAAGATTGAAAAATTTAATATTTCTTACTATTTAGAAAAACACAATTATTCTATAGTGGCAGCTCTTTCGGCCTTAGAGGCAACGAATGAAATTCAGAAATGTTATTTTGAATTACAAGATAAGGAAAACAGGTTTAACATTTTAAAGTTGTATGCCTTATTGCAAAGTTTGTTTGTTTCTATAGATTCTCTTTATGCATTATCCTATTCTTTAACGAAGAGTAAAAGTTTTATCAACATTAATAAAAATCAATATTTAAGAGAATTAAAATATATTCGAAATGATGTGGTTGGACATCCAGCAAATCGAATGTATAATTCTTCCGTATTGGCCTATTGTATTTTAGATAAAGATAGTGTAAATCACAAAACATTTGCCTATCATATTTATTCTGCTAAAGGAATAGATAGAAAGTGCGTTGACATTCCTTGTATTGTTTCATCTTATTATGAAGAGTGTAATGCACTTTTAGATGAACTATATAACATTACAAAAGAGGAATATAGGACAACTTCTTTGTTCCAGCTAGCTGTGGATTCTTTAAACCTTTTCGATATGGGAGGAAACTATTTGGAAAAACTTCAGGAATTAAAAGAAGTTTATTTAACATCTTATCCAAATGCAACTTCTAATCAGCATCGTCTATTGTGGCGATTAGAACTTATTGATGAATTGTTAGCCTATACACATTCAGATCCAGATATTATGGATTTGGCAAAATATGCAATAGGAATAGAAATTATAAAAATATATCAGCTACTAACAGGTCAAACATATGATGTATCCATAAATCGAAGAAGACCGTATCTTGTTTCGTCCTTTTATCGATTTTTAAAGAAGAATCCATCGGCAGTGATTTATATAGAACGATTGAATGACATAAAGAATCCCTTGTTCTCATCTTCCATAGATGCCTTATTGGATTTAGCAAAGCAGAATACTGCAACTGGACCTATAAGATATTTATCCTTATTGAAAGAATTGTATAGAGAAAAAAAGGATGCCTTACTTTATGCTTTAGCTTTGCCAATCAAAGATTATAAAAGATAAAAGCATTTTCTTATAGATAATAATCGTGATTTTTGATATAATATGTCTGTTTTGAGAGGAAAAAGATGATGGAAATTAGAAATATAGCAATCATAGCACACGTAGATCATGGGAAAACCACACTGGTCGATAAATTGTTAAGAAGTTCCCATACGTTTAGAGATAATCAGGTGGTAGAGGAACGCGTTATGGATTCTAATGCCTTAGAAAGAGAAAGAGGTATTACGATTCTTGCGAAGAATACGGCAATCACATATAAAAATACAAAAATCAATATTTTAGATACGCCAGGACATGCTGATTTTTCTGGTGAAGTTGAACGTATTATGAAAATGGTAGATGGAGTTGTTCTAGTAGTAGATGCCTATGAGGGAACTATGCCACAAACTCGTTTTGTATTAAAAAAAGCTTTTGAAGCGCATTTGAAACCAATTGTGGTAATCAATAAAGTGGATAAACCTTCAGCAAGACCTTTGGAGGTTATTGATGAAGTGCTAGAATTGTTTATTGATTTGGGCTGCGATGAAGATGAATTGGATTTTCCAGTTTGTTACGCTTCAGCTGTAAATAATACTTGTTCTTTATCAGATGACATATCAACTCAAAAAGAAGGCATGGAACCTTTATTGGATATGATTATTCAAGAGATTCCCGCCCCTAATATGGATAAAGATTCACCACTTCAGTTTCAGCCAGCATTGTTAGATTATACGGATTTTGTTGGTAGAATTGGAATAGGTAGAATTAGAAGAGGAACAATTCACTCTGGAGAGGTAGTATCTTGTTGTCGTCTAGACGGGTCTATTAAATCTTTTAGAGTTCAAAAATTGTATGGGTTTTTAGGCTTGGACAGAATCGAAATAAAAGAAGCTTCTGCAGGTGAAGTTGTGGCGGTATCTGGCTTGGGAGATATTTCTGTAGGAGAAACGATTTGTTCTCAAGGACAGGAAGAGCCTTTAGAAAAAATTCATATTTCAGAACCAACTGTACAAATGACATTTGGAACAAATACATCACCATTTTGTGGTAAGGATGGCAAGAATGTTACTGCAACCAAACTTGAAGAGCGATTGTTCAGAGAAGTTCAAAAGGATGTATCTTTAAAAGTAAAAAGACTTGATACTACAGAAGAATGGTTGGTATCCGGTAGAGGAGAGTTACATTTAGGTATTCTAATAGAAACGATGCGTCGTGAAGGCTATGAATTTCAGGTTTCAAGACCTCATGTCATCATGAAGGAAATTGATGGCATAACCTGTGAGCCATATGAATATTGTGTAATTGATGTACCAAATGACAATGCAGGGCCAGTAATTGAAATGATGGGAAATCGTCATGGAACTATGGAAACGATGACAAATACCGAATCACAGACGCGCTTGATTTATACCATTCCTTCTCGTGGACTTATCGGATTTAATACAGATTTTATGACAGTAACTAAAGGATATGGTATTATAAATCATAGCTTTATGGAGTATCGCCCTATGGAAAGTGTGACAATTGCTGAACGTACAACGGGTGTATTAGTTTCTATGGCACAGGGACAATCTACCGCTTATTCCATTGGCGCATTGGAAGACAGAGGAACGATGTTCATCTCTCCAGGGGAAGAAATTTATGAGGGAATGATTGTAGGAGAGGCAAATAAAAATCTTGATTTGGCGGTCAATGTTGTTAAAGCAAAACAGCAAACCAATACAAGATCTTCTAACAAAGATACAACGGTTGTTTTGAAGACACCGAGAGTTTTAACACTTGAAGCTTGTCTAGAATTTATAAATGAAGATGAACTAGTTGAAATAACACCAAAAAATATTAGACTCCGTAAAAAAATTTTAGATACCGTAGAACGAAAGAAATATGACGCTAGAGTTCGAAACCTTAAAGATGAATAAAGTCAAGTGAACATAACTTTTTTTGAAAAAATTGTTGAAAAAAATAATGAACTAGCATATAATTAACTTGAAATTACTATGGAGGGTTATTTTATGCAAAATAGAAGTGTGGTTACAGTTGTTTTATTAAGCATTTTTACATGTGGAATCTATTCTATTTATTGGTTTTATGTAACAGCAAATGAATTAAACAACGAAAAGCCTGAAGATCCATTAATGAACTATATTCTAGCTATTTTACTAGGAATAGTTACATGTGGTATCTACTTACTTTATTGGGATTACAAGTTCTATAAAAAAGTTGATGAAGTAACTGGAAGTAATGATGCAATCGTAAATTTTGTTGTTTCATTATTTTTAACATCAATTGTTGGTATGGCAATTGCTCAGAATTCAATCAATCGTCATGTAGAAAATCCACAGTAAAATAAGCTCACTTGCATTCGCAAGTGGCTTTATTTTTTTAGGTGAACTATGAAAAAAGGTATTTTAAATCTTACAAATTTTTTATTTAAATATAATATTCCTCTATGTCTATTAGGATTATATGCTCTATTGACGCATACGTTTGGGATTCAAAATTGTATTTTGAAGCTTTTAATAGGATATCCCTGTCCAGGATGTGGAATGACTAGAGCTGTAATATCTTTAGTTCAATTTGATTTTATAGCTGCTTTCCATTATAATCCGTTTGTTTATGCAATTCCTTGGATTGGTCTATTTATTTTCTTTAAAGATCAGCCGATTATTAAAAAAATACTAAATAACTTTTGGTTTAGTATCTTTTTAATTGCTATCGTGTTAGTGGTTTATATTTTACGTCTTATTTATGTTTATCCAAATTGTCCGATGGATTATAATGCTCATAATGTTTTGAGTTTCATTCTTTCTTTGTTTCAATGAAAAGTTATTCTCAACCCATACTAGAATTTCTTCAATTATCTCGTTATTGTTAAGATGATAAAATGTTTTATAATAAAGATGGTATACCAAATCAAATAAATAGGAGAAAAACGTATGGAAATACAAACGATTGGAGAATACATTAAAAAAAGAAGAATTGCTTTAGGGTTAACACAAAAGGATATTGCGGATGAGTTAAATATTTCGGGAAACAGGAGAATGTTTGCCTGATACTGCATTGTTACTAAATTTATCCGATGTATTGAAAACTACAGTGGATAACATTTTATATGGTGGAACTGTGGTATGTAAAGCATATAAAAAAATTAGTATAGCTGATGTTATTAAGGGATTTGAAGCCATGGATACGATTCGTCAAACCCTTGGAACAAATAGTTTGTTTTATCAAGGTATGGTAGAAGGGATTAACCAGAAGAGGATATAGAAACTCATTTGGCAACACCAAAAGAAAGATTCTTTTTATATGCTGAGGCCATATTGCAAGCCATCCAGTACGATAATGCATATGTAGATATGGATGAGATAAAAGCATATTTTGATAATGAAAAAATCGTTAACTTTATACAAGAAAATAGAAGGCAAGATTAATTCTTGCCTTCTATGTTTTAGAGATTTCTATTAAAATTTTTGTAACCCATTCCATTTCTTCTAAACAAGCCAGTTCATAAGGACCATGGCAATTATATCCGCCAGTTCCAAGATTTGGTGTTGGAAGTCCCATATAGGTTAACCTTGCACCATCTGTTCCACCTCGAATTGGACTAGCTGCTGGTTCTATGCCTAACCTTTGCATTGCTTTTTCAGCATGGGCTAAACATTTTGGATTTTTCTTTATGATTTCTGCCATATTGAAATAGGAATCTTGAATGGTAACATGTACTAAAGGTTTCCCATATTTTTTATTTATAAAGTCTTGAGCGTATTTCAAGATATCTTTTTTCTTTTCTAGAGCTTTTTTATTATGATCTCTTATAATATAAGAAAGCTGTGCTTCCCCTACAGTTCCTTTCATATCTGTTAAATGAATAAAGCCCTCATATAGTTCTGTATATTCAGGTTTCTGTTCTTTAGGTAGCATATGATGGAATTCCATGGCAAGCTCGTTTGCATTCAACATTTGATTTTTAGCACTTCCAGGGTGAATGTCTAGCCCTTTTATGGTTACAGTGGCAGAAGCTGCATTAAAATTTTCAAAATTAATTTCGTTATAAGCGCCTCCATCTACCGTATAAGCATAGTCACAGTTAAATTTGGTTAAATCAAAGCTTTGAACTCCAGTGCCGATTTCTTCATCAGGAGTAAAAGCGATGTGGAGTTCTGCATGAGGTAGATTCTCTTTAGTTAACACCCAAAGCATCGTCATTATTTCTGCGATTCCAGCTTTATCATCTGCTCCTAGTACAGTGGTTCCATCTGTTGTGATTAAAGTTTTACCTTTTAATTCTTTTAAAAATGGGAATTGTGTGGGAGTTAGCTCTATTCCACTTAATTTTATCGTTTTTCCATCATAGGATTCTATAACCATAGGCTTTACATTTGTTCCTGAAAATCCTGGAATTGTATCCATATGAGCTATAAACCCAATGGATGCTGTATTGTTTTTTAGATTGGATGGCAGTGTAGCATAGACAAAGCAGTCCTTAGATACATGAACATCCTGTAAGCCTAAAGTTTTTAGCTCTGTTTCTAAAATTTTAGCAAGCTGAAACTGTTTTTGAGTAGAGGGGGTTGTATTACTTTCCTCATCGGACATTGTATCTATTTTTACATATCGTAAAAAATTTTCTAATAATATTCTCTTCATTCCTTCAAATCCTTTCTTGTCTTATGGTTATTATAGAACATTTTTTAAAATAATCAACAAATTATTTCTTTGAATATATAAAAAACTTGATAGTAATTGAAAATTGCGGTATAATCATTATATGAGGTTTGAAAACCCTAAAAAGTTGAAAGGAGTATAACTCATGAAGGGTAAAGTTAAATGGTTTAATGCTGAAAAAGGCTATGGATTTATCGTTTCTGAAGATGGCAAGGACATCTTTGTTCATTTCAGTTCAATTATTGCAGATGGCTATAAAACATTAAATGAAGGCGAAGAAGTTACTTTCGAAGTTACTGAAGGTGAACGTGGTCAATTAGCTAAGGATGTTAAAAAAGCCTAAATTAATTTGATTACAAAAGGAGATTTGGTATCTCCTTTTTTCTTTTCTCTTCATATTATATAATGGTGATTATATGTTAAAGGGTAGTATAGTAGCGTTAGTTACACCTTTTGATGAGGACAATAAAATAAATTATAGTGAGTTTGATAAACTATTGGAATATCAAATCAGTAATCATACAGATGGTATATTACTTTTAGGAACGACAGCAGAATCTGAAAGTTTAAGTAGAGAAGAAAAGTATGATTTGGTTTGTCATGCGCTTCATTTTTTAGATAAGAGAATTCCTGTTATGGTGGGACTGATTTCTAATAATACAAAAGAAATTGTTCGTATGGCAGAGGAATATAAATCCTTAGATATTGATAGTTTTTTAGTTAGTGCACCGTATTATGTTAAGAGTAATACAGAGGGACTCATCCGTCATTTTACTTACATTGCAGATCATGTAAATCGTCCGATTGTTTTATACAATGTTCCAAAAAGAAATGGGTTCAACTTAGATTTTGAATTGGTTAGAATTTTATCTTATCATAAAAATATTATAGGAATTAAGGAGGCATCTAGTGATTTTGTGTATCAATCAAAACTTTCTACGATTTGCAAAGATTCCTTTGTATTATATGCCGCAGATGATTTAACCTTGATTCCATCTCTATCCTTAGGTGCTGTAGGTGTAATCTCAGTCATTGCCAATGCATTTCCGAAAGAAGTAAAACTTATCGTGGATTCTTTTGATAAAGATAAAGTTATGTCAAGGATGGTATTTAAAAAGATTTCTTTGTTAACTGAAGATATTTATAAAGAAGCGTCGCCGATTCCCATAAAATACTTATTGCATCTTATGGGCTTCCATACGAAAAAGGTTCGTATGCCATTAGCAGAGCCATCTTTAGAATTGAAAAGAAAATTAGAAGAAGATCTCCTAACATTAACAAATGAAGATTAATTATTGTCGTAATATGGGGCTTTAAGAGAATTAGGATTCCTTAAAGCCTTTTTCATCTTGAAAAAGTAAATCGTTTTTAAAAAAAGTATAAAAAAATGAAAAAATATCGTTTTGAAGTTTGTTATTTGTTGATAATTTTTGTTAAAAAGATTATAATAGATACGAATAAAAATTTTTATCTCATTAGGAGGATATTATGAGTGAGAAAAAGAAAAGAATGGCGATAGATGGTAACTATGCAGCTGCATATTCATCCTATGCATTTACAGAAGTTGCTGGTATCTATCCTATTACTCCATCATCACCAATGGCGGAGTATACTGATGAATGGGCTTCTCAAGGAAAGAAGAACCTATTTGGAATGCCTGTAAAGGTAGTAGAAATGCAATCCGAAGGAGGAGCTGCTGGAACAGTTCATGGTTCTTTACAAGCAGGTGCACTTACCACTACATATACTGCTTCTCAAGGATTATTACTAAAAATTCCTAATATGTATAAGATTGCTGGTGAATGCTTACCTGGGGTTATCCATGTTTCTGCAAGAACACTAGCTGCTCAATCTTTATCTATTTTTGGAGATCATCAGGATGTTATGGCATGTCGTCAAACTGGTTTTGCAATGCTATGCTCTGGATCTGTTCAAGAAGTTATGGATTTAGGAGGTGTTGCACATTTATCTGCAATTGAATCAAGTATTCCATTCCTACATTTCTTTGATGGTTTTAGAACTTCACATGAGGTTAATACAATAGAGCCAATTGATTATGCTGTTTTTGACAAGTTGTTAGATCGTGAGGCTGTTGCAAACTTTAGAGCAAATGCTTTGAATCCTGCTCATCCTAAAACACGTGGTACAGCACAAAACGATGACGTTTATTTCCAAACAAGAGAATTACAAAACTTCAAATATGAAGGATTATATGATATTGTTGAAAAATATATGAAGGCTATTTCTAAGGAAACAGGCCGTAAATATCAACCATATACATACTATGGTGCAAAAGATGCAAAATATGTTATTGTAGCAATGGGCTCAGTAACAGAATGTGCAGAAGAAGTTATTGATTTCTTAACTGCAAGAGGAGAAAAAGTTGGTATCTTAAAAGTTCATTTATACCGTCCATTTGTTGTTTCTAAGTTCTTAAAGGCAATGCCTAAAACGGTTAAGAGAATTGCTGTATTAGATAGAACAATTGAGCAAGGTGCATATTATGAACCACTATGCTTAGATGTTAAAGCTGCTTACTTTGATGCAAAAGACGCTCCAGTTATTGTAGGTGGACGTTATGGTTTATCTAGTAAAGATACAACTCCAGATATGGTAAATGCTGTATTTACAAACTTAAAGAAGTCTAAACCAAAGGATCATTTCACTCTAGGTATTAATGATGATATTAAGTATACATCTTTAGATATTACTGAAAAAATTGATGTTGCTGATCCAACAACTACTGAATTATTATTCTTTGGATTAGGTTCTGATGGAACAGTTGGAGCATGTAAGAATATTTCTAAGATCGTTGGTGATTACACTTCTTTCTATTCTCAAAGTTATGCTGCTTATGATTCAAAGAAGTCTGGTGGATCTACAAGATTACATTTACGTTTCTCAAAACATCCAATTCGTTCAACCTATTTAGTTAACCAACCACACTTCGTTTCTTGTTCTCTAGATGCTTATCTTGACAAGTTCGATATGATTGCTGGTTTACGTGATGGCGGTACGTTCTTATTAAATACAGTGGTAGATGCAAAACACATTGAATCTCGTTTACCTAACCGTTATAAGAGATTATTAGCAGAAAAACATGCGAAATTCTATATTATTGCTGCAAATGCTGCCGCAAGAGAATGTGGATTCCGTCCAGGTTTAGGTGTCAATACAATTATGCAGTCTGCATTCTTTAAATTAAATGAACAAATTATGGATTATGAAGAAGCTAAACTTCATATGAAAGAATTTGCTACTAAGACCTATTTAAAGAAAGGACAAGATGTGGTTGAACAAAACCATTTAGCTATCGATATGGGTGGAACTAAACTTGTTGAAGTTGAAGTTAAACCAGAATGGGCTCAATTAGAGGATGAAGAAAAGAAAGTAGATATGAAGAGACCTGCATTCGTAAGAGAAATTGCAGATGTTATAAATGCAATTGATGGTGATTCTCTTCCTCTTTCTGTATTCGCTAAATATGGAGACGATTGCCATATGCCTCAAGGAACTGCAGCTTATGAAAAACGTGGTGTAGCAACAGATGTTCCTCTTTGGAATTCTGAAAACTGTATTCAATGTAACCAGTGTGCATTTGTATGTCCTCACGCTTGTATTCGTCCATTCTTATGTACAGAAGAGGAAGTCGCAAAAGCGCCTAAGGGTGCGCAATTCTTAGAAGCTACTGGCTTTAAAGGATACAAATATACACTTCAAGTTTCTACTTTAGACTGTACAGGCTGTGGTGTTTGTTTAACGGTATGTCCAGGTAAAAAAGTTAAGGACGAAAGCGGTGCTATGGTTCAACGTCCTGCCTTAACTTCTCATTCTATGGCAGAATCTAATAAAAATAAAGAAGCAAAAGTATGTCAATATTTCTATGATAAGGTTAGCTATAAGGGAGATATTGCTGGAACAAATAATGCAAAGAATGTTCAATTCTCTAAACCTTTATTTGAATTCTCAGGTGCTTGTGGTGGTTGTGGTGAAACTCCATATGTTAAAGCAATTTCTCAATTGTTTGGTGATCGTATGATGGTGGCTAATGCAACAGGATGTACATCTATTTATTCTGGTTCTTATCCATCTAGTCCTTATACTACAAATGCAGAAGGTCGTGGTCCAGCTTGGGCTAACTCATTATTTGAGGATAATGCTGAATTTGGATTTGGTATGAGAATGGCTGTTGAAACTTTACGTGATAGACTTCAAACAGTAATGGCTCTTAATTTAGAGGAAATGCCAGAAGATGTTAAGAAGTTATGTACAGAATGGATGGAAAATCGTTCCTCTGGATCAAAAACGAAGGAACTAGCTCCATTAATTGAAGCAGCAATGAAGAAAATTAATGCACCTTATGCAAAAGAAATTCTATCATTGAAAGACTATTTAGTTAAGGTAAGCCAATGGATCATTGGTGGTGATGGTTGGGCTTACGATATTGGATATGGCGGATTAGACCATGTTATTGCAAACAACCAAGATGTTAATATTTTAGTTGTAGATACTGAGGTATATTCTAATACAGGTGGACAATCTTCCAAATCTTCAAGAACAGGTGCAATTGCTAAGTTTGCAGCTGCAGGTAAACCAACGGTTAAAAAGGATTTAGCTTCTATTGCTATGGCTTATGGTCATGTATATGTAGCTACCGTATCTCACGGATATAATCAAAATCAAGTTATCAAGGCATTGAAGGAAGCAGAAGCTTATGATGGACCATCTATCGTAATTTGTTACTCTCCTTGTATTGCTCACAATATCAAGAAAGGCTTATTTATGAGTCAAATGGAGGCTAAAAAAGCTACAGAATGCGGATATTGGCCAACATTCAGATATAATCCAGATCTTGAAAAAGAAGGAAAGAATCCATTCCAAATGGACTCTAAAGAGCCAGATTGGAGCAAGTACAATGATTTCTTAATGAATGAAGGACGTTATGCTCAATTGGTTAAGATTAATCCTGAAAAGGCTCAAGAATTACTTGAAGCTAACTTAAAAGATGCTCAAAAACGTTTTGCTAACTATACTCGTTTAGCAAATATAGAGTATCCTAATAAGTAATAAATTTAAAATATAAGAACTACCAGTTCATTCTGGTAGTTTTTTCTTTGGTTATCATATTTTTTTCAAGTACCTAATTAAATTTTTTTGCAAAAAAAAGTAGAATAATGTATAATTAGATTTGTAAAGTAATAAATAAGAGGGTATTAAAATGAAAAAGATTACATTTTACGTTATTAGTTTTCTTTTGTTTATAATCTTAATATGTTCTTGTTCTTCGAACCATGAGCATATGTTTTCAAATGAATGGAGCTTTGATGACACATATCATTATCATCAGGCTACATGCGAGCATAAGAATGAAAAGCAAAATGTTGAATTACATATCTATGGAGACTGGAAGATAATTCAAGATGCCACAGCAGATAAGGATGGTCTAAAGGCAAGAGAATGTAAGATTTGTAAATATCAGCAAACAGAAAGTATTCCTAAAGGACATAATCATGAGTATTCTAAAACGTGGACCTATGACGCTACAACGCATTGGCATGCTGCGATATGTGAGCATAAAGATGAAAAATCAGATGTGGCTTCTCATCTTTATGGGGACTGGATAATCATTAAAAATCCTAGTGGGAATGAATTAGGCGAAAGAAAGAGAACTTGTGAAGTTTGTCACTATGAGCAAGTTGAACAGTATACAGAACACCAGCATACTTATTCTACGGAATGGTCTAGTGATGTATCAGGGCATTGGCATCAAGCCAATTGTGAGCATACCTATGAGCGCACCGAACTTGAAGATCACACCTATGGGGATTGGATTATTGTAAAACAACCAACGACTTCTGAACTTGGGGTTCGGAAAAAAATATGTTCTATATGTGCCTATGAGAAAATAGAAACCATGGATGAAATAAATCATGAACATGCCTATGGTGCATGGGAAGTATTAAAGAGTCCTACAAAGACTTCAAAAGGAAGCATCGTTAGAGTTTGTGAATTCAATGCTTCACATAAAGAAGAGCTAGAACTTCCTGTGTTGAGTGAAGAAGATTATACATATTATCTTTCTGCACCAACTTGTTTTGAGGCAGGATATGAGAAATATACTTATAAATGGATGCATGGTTTTTCCTTTACGCTAGAAGTTCCTTCAACAGGACATCAGTTTTCTTCGAGCTGGACGAGCAATGAAACACATCACTGGCATCAAGCCATCTGTGAACATTCTGATGAGATTTCTATGCTGGCACCTCATACCTATGGAGATTGGGTGATTATAAAACAGCCTACAGAAGAGGAAGAAGGAACCAGAATAAAAATATGTACAGATTGCAAATATGAAATCTACGAGACAATGGATAAACTAGAACATACCCATAAATATTCTGCAGACTGGAGTAAGAATGAAACGCATCACTGGCATGCTGCGATATGTATTCATAAAGAAGAAAAACTAAAGTATGAAGAACATCAATTCGGGGAATGGGTTAAAGTTCAAGAAGCAACCCCTTCTCAATCCGAAATTTTAAAAAGAACTTGTGAAACCTGTAATTATGAAGAGTTTGTAGATAATGGACATTTACATACCTACAGCAAAGAATATCTTAAAACAGAGACGATGCACTGGAAAGAATGTGCCTGTGGAGATGTGATTGAATATGAAGAGCATACCTATGGAGACTGGGAGCATTTAAAGGATCCGACAAACACAGAAGAGGGATTAAAAAAGAAAAGTTGTAAAGTTTGCAATTATGAATATTTTGAAGTGATAGACCGGTTGGATCATATCCATATATATGAAACTGCCTGGACCTATGATGAAACACATCATTGGCAGAGTGCATCTTGTCATCCTGAAGAATACAGAAACAAGAACGCTCACAGTTTTGGTCCATGGCAAATTGTTGAAGATTCTACGGAAACACAGGAAGGAACGCAAAAAAGGTCCTGTGTCGTTTGTGAATATGTGGATACAGAGAAGATCCCTCTAAAACCACATACCCATTCTTATTCTGCTTGGGAAGTGGTAGACCAACCTACCAAAACGGAGAAAGGCTTAATTCAAAGAACTTGTAAAGTGGATCAATTCGTACAAACCTATGAGTTACCTGTTTTATCTGAAGAAGACTATGATTATAAAAAAACAGATCCTACCTGTCAAGCTAAAGGTGAAGAAATTTACTCTTATGTAAAAGGGAATCAAACGCTTGAATTTAGGTTGGAAATCCACATGATTGCTCATAAGTACAGTATGGAATATAATGAGCATGTACACTGGGAAACCTGTGGAATGTGTGGCAAAAAAACTGCTGAAGAAGCACATAATCTCATATATAATGAATGTCAAGTATGTCATTTCCAATACTATTCTGATGGAATGCGATTTATATTAGATGTGGATTACACCTATATTGCTGATTTAACAAACGTGACGAGTGAAGAAGCTGTGGTTCCGTCACATTATATGGGAAATTTAGTTACCTCAATTGCCTGTGATAGTTCTAATTTGAATATTAAAAAGCTGATCATACCACAGACGATTGTGACAATTCAGTATAACTGTTTAGAAAATTTAAGTAATATGGAATTGAATTTATATGAAAATGGATATTATTTAGGTAGTGAAGAATTTCCACATTTATGGTTTATAGCACCTGAATCTAAAAATGTAGTACATTGTAATTTACATCCAGAAACTAAAGTTATACTTAGAAATGCGTTTGAAAATTGTACCTATCTTAATAGTGTTAGACTGCCTAGCAATTTAGAAAGAATAGGCGGGGATGCATTTATGAATTGTGGTAACCTAGATCAAGTGATTTATGATGGAACGATTGAGAATTGGTGTAATATTATGCTTGAAGGAATTTTATCTAATCCAATGTATTATGCAAAACACTTTTCGGCTTATAATGGTTCTGAGCATGCAGAAATAACTACACTAGACATTCCAGAAACATTAATGTTTATTCCAGACTATCAATTTGTTGGATTTGAAGCAATTCATCGTTTAATTTTACATCCAGGTGTTACCTATATTGGTAGAGAGGCTTTTGCCTATTGCTCTAACTTAAATTTGGTAGTTCTACCTAATACAATATCCGTCATTGGACTAGAGGCATTTTCAAATTGTTCAAGTTCGATGGAAATTTATTATGAAGGTGGAGAAGAAGAATGGAACTTTATAGACTCTGGAACAGTTTCAAGAGATTCTGTATATTTTTATTCTGAATTTGAGCCTTTAGAATCAGGCAATTATTGGCATTATGAGGCTGGGCAAATTGTGAAATGGAAGAAAGAATCCTTATAATCTAAACGATAAGACAGAGGGAAATATGCCCTCTGTTTGATTTTTTCTTTATTTTATGTTATAAAAATGAAGAATTTACAGAAAAAAGAGGTAAAGAATATGTTTAAAATTGGATGTCATTTATCTATCAGTAATGGTTTTTTAAAAACTGGTAAAACTATAATTGAATTAGGGGGAAATACTTTTCAATACTTTTCTAGAAATCCACAAGGAGGAAAAGCAAGACCTTGGGATCAAAATGATTTTGAAGCGTTTATGCATTATGCAAATGTACAGGGGATAGAGGTATTATTATGCCATGCTCCCTACACGTTAAATGCTTGTTCTGCAACTCCGGAAACCAGAGAATTTGCAAGAATGGTATTTAAATCCGATATAGAAATGCTAGAACATTTTCCAAATGCACTTTATAATTTTCATCCAGGAAGTCATACGGGACAAGGCGTAGAAGTTGGAATAGACCAAATTGTAGAAATTTTAAATGAAGTCTTATACCCAGAAATGAAAACTACAGTTTTGTTAGAAACTATGTCTGGAAAGGGTAGTGAAATTGGCAGAAGTTTTGAAGAAATTTCAGAAATTATCAACAGGGTACAGTGTAAAGATAAAATAGGTGTCTGTTTAGATACTTGCCATGTTTATTCTGCAGGATATGATATTGTAAATCATCTAGAGGATGTCTTAAATGAATTTGATGCGTTGATCGGATTAGAACGTTTAAAAGCCATTCATCTAAATGATTCTAAAATGCCTTTTGCTTCTAATAAAGATCGTCATGAAAAGATTGGTTTGGGAACAATAGGATTAGATGCCATTGTACAGATGATTAATCATCCAAAGTTAAGACATCTTCCTTTTTATTTGGAAACCCCAAATGAAGATGCAGGATATGCGCAAGAAATAGAATTATTAAAGAAATGTCGAACTGCGTAATATTTGTGTTAATTTTTCCTTAACTAATTGTTGATTTTAATCTATAATTAAATATAGCAAAGTGGGTGAGGAAAGTGTTTAAGTTTATAAAAAGTCTCTGGTGGTTTATTTCAAAACATTGGTATCACTATTTTAGTATTGTTTTAGTTGGTTTAGTATTACCTGTTTTAAACTTAGTTCCAGCGGGCATTGTGAAAATTTTAATTGATGCTGTGGAAAAAGAAAATCAAATTACGATTCCTTTTTTAATCTATTGGGTGATTCTTCCCTATTTAGGTACAATGCTTGCAATCTATGTTGTAGCAACTACGAAAAGGGTTCTGCAAAATCGATTAAAGATTAAGCTTTATTATGCTTTGCAGGTTAGATATATGGAAAATATATTAGTCCAAGATGCAACCTTCTTTGAACGCTTTCAATCAGGAGATTTGCTCACTCGTGCATTAGGTGATGTAAAAAGTGTGAACTTTAGTGGTGGGAACCGTTTATTGAATATCTTTTTAGAATTTATGACAGTAATCATTACTTTAGTGGCTATGATTCTTATTGATCCTGTTTTAGCGATTTTATGCTTTATTCCTTTAAGTTTTATTTTTGTGGCAAACCTTTTGTTAAAAAGAAAAGTAAAACGGAATTGGCAGTTGGTCAGAGAAAAATCTTCTTTAATGGGAAATGTCATTTTAGAAAGTATTACAAATGTTAGAACCATTCGTGCCTTTTCTAAAGAAGAAGAAAACTATGAAAAAAATTTAAAATATTCACAGGATACCTATGATGTTGAAAAAGCCAATTTAAAAATCAATGTGATTTTTCAGCCTATGTTTCAATCCATTGTGGCGGTAGCTACGGTAATAGCTTATGGATTAGGTGCCTATTTTTGTTATCTTGAAAAAATCAATGTTGCTGAACTTGCTCAATTTGTTTTATATTTAAATCTATTTCAGGCACCACTGACAAATATAGGAAATATGATAAATAATTTCTATCAGTCTTTAATTTCTGCAGAACGTATTAATGAAATTTATGATTCAAAGAGTATGGTCGTAGATAAACATAATGAAGAGCTAGATAAAATTCAGACGATAGAGTTTAAAGGGTTCTCTTTTCGATATGATGGAGATCATGAAGATATTTTAAAAAATATAGATTTAAAGATAGAAGAGGGCCAAACCTTGGGCATTGTAGGTAAAACTGGAAGCGGAAAATCTACTCTTGTAAGACAGCTTGTGCGACAATTGCCAATTGAGGAAGGGAAGATTTTTATCAATGGCGAAGAAATCGAGGATTTCAATCAGCAAAATGTCAGAAAGCATATTGGATACGTTCCTCAGGAGCATGTACTTTTTTCTAGATCAGTTTTAAAAAATGTATTACTCGGTGATTCAAACGCTACAGAGGAAGAAGTCAATGAAGCTGTCATGATGGCTGATTTTGAAAAAGATATTGCAGAATTATCAAATGGCTATGATACGATTGTTGGAGAATATGGAGTGACTTTGTCAGGTGGGCAGAAACAAAGACTGGCCATTGCTCGAGCGTTCTTAAAGAATGCCGATGTATTAGTTTTAGATGATTCCTTATCAGCGGTAGATGGAAAAACAGAATCCAACATTATTCATTCTTTAAAAAAATATAGAGGCAATCGAACGAATATTATCGTTGCTCATAGATTATCTGCAGTTATGAATGCCAATCTAATCATCGTGTTAGATCAAGGTGAAATTGTAGAACGTGGCACACATGAAGAACTTATGGCTTTGAAGGGTTGGTATTACGAACAATTCCTGGCCCAACAGATGGAAGAAGGTGATGAAAATGAGTAAAAATGATAAGACTTACTCTAAATCAACCTTATTTAAAAAAACACTTCCTTATATTCTTCATGAAAAATGGTTAGTTTTACTTACACTCTTTTTGTCTATTGGAATTGGTGTTTTAACCACAATATCTCCTTTACTCACTAAGCAGATTATTGATGAATTTATTCCAAATCATCAAATGAATAAAATCATAGAATATCTCATCATTTACTTTGTATTAATTATTATTGTTGTAGTGATGCGTTATTTTAGTCAGTATTTTCAAACGCTGACAGGGATGCATATTGAAAAGAAATTAAGGGAAGAGGCCATTCGAAAGATAGACTACCTTCCTGTGGATTATTTTTCTTTAGAGCCTGATGGAAAAATTGTAGCCAAAATCACATCAGATAGTAATGGAGTTCGTACGTTCTACATGACGATGTTTTCCATCATTAATGCATTATTAAATATTGTCATTGTATATGTTGGTTTGATCATTTTAGAGCCTTGGCTAGGTTTAATCATTCTTGGAGTTGTACCAATTTTATTAGTTTGGATTACGATTTATCGTAGAAAAGTACATGGTTACTATTTGGATTTAAGAGAAACAGGTTCTAGAATTACAGGTAAGTTAAACGAATTGATCAGTGGAGCTCTCATCATTCAAGATTTTAATCAAGAGGAAAATATGATGGGAGAATATAAAAATCTTGTCAATCGATATAATTATAATGATAAAAAAGCAAATACCATCAATATTTATTTTGGCTGGGAATTATTAGTTATTGTAAGACGACTTGCAGAAACAGGCATTTTGTTCTTTTTAGGATTTCAAGCCACCCAAATTGGAGGGATTGTAGTTACAGCAGGGTTGATTACGACCTTTATCGATTATTTAAGCAGAATGATTAATCCGATTAATGCCATATTTAATAACTTGAATGAACTAGAAGATTCTTTAGTTGCTGCAAACCGTGTCTATATGTTTATGGATGAGGCAAATGATACTAGAATTCTAGACGGAGAACAGGCTCCAATAGAAATTTCAGGAGATGTGGAATTTAAACATATTAAATTTGCTTATATAGAAAATAATTATGTTTTAAAAGATTTATCCTTGAAAGTAGAGTCAGGTAAAAAAATCGGAATTGTAGGTCATACGGGAAGTGGTAAATCCTCTTTGATGAATTTGTTACTAGGGTATAATGATTATCAAGAGGGAAATTTATTAGTGGATGGTGTAGACATTAAAACTTACAATAAAGCTTCTTATCGAAAAAATATAGGAATTGTATTACAGACTCCAGCTTTATTCGCAGGAACCATTCGTTCAAATGTCACGATGGAACGAGAGTATAAGGATGAAGAGATTACAGAAGTCATTGAAGCTGTTGGGGCAGGATATATGCTGAAAAAAAATGCCTTAGGTCTAGACACCCCAGTATCTTTTAAAGGAGATAATTTATCTTTAGGAGAAAAACAATTGTTATCTTTTGCTAGAATTTTATTACGTAAACCTAAAATTTTAGTTTTAGATGAAGCCACTGCGAATATTGATAGTGAGACAGAAGTTCGAATTAAACATGCAATGGATGTTGTCGCGAAGGGAAGAACTACATTTATCATTGCGCATCGATTATCGACTATCAAAGATGCAGACGAAATTGTAGTATTAGACCATGGAGAAATTGTTGGTCAGGGAAGTCATACGCATCTGTATGATACTTGTGAGATCTATAAGGATATGTATGATTCGCAATTTGAAAAGAAATAATGGGTAGAGATTGCTTTAGAAAGGCAATCTCTTTTACATAAAATAAATGTAAACTAAATTGTTGCAAAAAGAAACAAAAAAATTGCTAGTCAATTTATGATTTATTCTTTATAATATAGGAAAAGAAGTGAAGATAGAATTTGATTCTATGCAAGACTATATTTTTTTCTCTAATCGAAAGAAAGTAATTCTTGTAGAGGTGACAAAGGACTGGCTAAAGTTAGAGTCGACGGATAAAAAAACAAAAGAAGTAGAAAGTAAACTTGTTCCTTTAGATTCCATTAAAACTATTACATGTAAGGAGGGAATGTAATGGAGTATTTTGGATATTGTATGGCTATTTTAGCTCTTAGTATTGCGACAGGTGCGCTATGTCGAATTTCTTCTTTAGAAAGGAAGATGAGAGTACTTTCTAATAATCCAGTGGACTATATTTCTCTTCTAAATATTTTGAAAGAAAATATTGGAAAAGAGGTTAAATTAGAGTTCTTTGAAACGATTCATGTTTTGTTGGGACATAAGCTTTTTGTGAAAGATTTAGATGATTCGTGGATTTTATTAACTATTAAGGAGAAAAAAGAGGAGAAAGATATTTTAGTTCGCTTAGATAATATAAAGAATGTTACTTTAAAATAGGGCAAGGTATTCCATTTGGAATGCCTTTTTCCTTTTTTCGTTTTCTTGAATAACAAGATGGAATATGGTAAAATAATATAAATGTTTTTAAGTGAGGTTTTCGTATGATAATTAAGATGAAAGATTCCATATCAAATAAGGAATATCAAAATATATTGGAGTATTTTAAAAGTAGAAATTTAGAAATTAAAGATGCAAGTAGTGGAGATGTAAAAGTCATAGGTATTATTGGGGACACGTCTAAAATTATGGATAATGATGTTTATGCTCTTCCAGGGGTTGATACGATAACAAGAATCCAAGTTCCCTATAAAAAAGCATCAAAAGCGTTCCATCCAGAACCTACAGTAATTGAAGTTTGTGGTGTCAAAATTGGAGGAGACCATTTTACGGTTATGGCTGGTCCATGCTCTGTTGAAGATCATGATCAGATTGTAAGTGTTGCTAATAGTGTCAAGGAAAGTGGAGCCCATATTTTAAGAGGGGGAGCCTATAAGCCTAGAACCTCACCTTATGCCTTCCAAGGATTAGAACTAGAAGGATTAGATTTATTAATGGAAGCTAGAGCGGAGACGCGTCTTCCTATTATTACAGAAATCCAATCTGAGGATTTAATCGAACGTTTTGTTCAAGATGTTGATATCATCCAGGTTGGCGCCAGAAATATGCAAAATTTTCATTTGTTAAAGGCTTTAGGTAAAATTGATAAACCTATTTTATTAAAGAGAGGATTATCGGCTACAATTGAGGAATGGCTTATGGCTGCAGAATATATTTTAGCTGGTGGAAATGAGAAAGTCATTTTATGTGAAAGAGGCATTCGTACCTTTGAAAAATATACGAGAAACACTTTAGATTTATCCGCTGTCCTTGCCGTAAAAGAACTATCTCATTTACCTGTAATTGTAGATCCATCCCACGCTGCAGGAAAATGGTCTATGGTAGAAGACCTGTCAAAGGCTGCTCTAGCTGTAGGCGCCGATGGGATCATCGTTGAAGTACACAATAATCCAGAATGTGCATTATGTGATGGCGCACAAAGCCTTAAACCAAAGCGTTTTGATTCTATGATGAAACAATTGAGATTAATTGCTCCTATTGTTGGAAAGAAAATAGAAGAATGAAAATCGTAATTGTAGGACTTGGATTGATTGGTGGTTCCTATGCTTCTGGATTGTCCCAAAAAGGACATGAAGTATATGGAATTGATAAAGATGTTGAAACGTTAGAATATGCTAAAAAGAAGGGCTACATTAAAATTTCTGATGAAACAGAGGCAGAACTTTTATCTACTGCAGAACTTATCATTTTGGCAATTTATCCTCAAGCCATTCTGGAGTTTTTAAATAAAAACAAAATGTATTTTACAAAGCATCAGATTATTACGGATGTTTGTGGTGTGAAATCTAGCTTTATAAATAAGGCAACACTTTTATCTTCTCCTGCTGTTTATTTATCTCATCATCCTATGGCGGGTAAGGAGAAGATAGGAATTGCGTTTGCTGATTCTTCAATTTTTGCAGGTGCAAATTTCTTAATTACCCCTTTAGAGCATACACCGATTGAAGCTATAAAGACTTTAGATAGGATTGCTAGAGATTTAAATTTTGGCAGAATCACTTTGATTTCTCCTAAGCGTCATGATGAAATGATTGGCTTTACGTCTCAATTGACACATGCAATTGCAGTTTCTTTAGTGAATAGTGATAAGGATAAGGAAACGATTCATTTTATTGGGGATTCTTACCGCGATTTAACTAGAATTGCTATGATCAATGAAAACTTATGGAGTGAGCTTTTTTTAGAAAACAAGGATGCTTTGCTTGCTCATATCGAAAATTTTGAAACCGAACTGAACATTCTGAAAAAGGCTTTAAATGATAACGATAAAGAACAACTCAATGAATTATTTAAAAATTCAACTCATATTAGAAAGAAGATGGAAAAGTGCGCAAATTAGAAATCAAATTAGAAAGAAATTCTTATGAAATTCAGATTGAAAATGATTTGCTTTTTCATCTTTCTTTTTATTTAAAAAAGGTGTATTCAAATAAAAAGGTATATATTATTACGGACGATATTGTTGCTAAACTGTATTTGGATATTGTGAAAGAAAATTTAAGACAGGCGTATGAGGTGGAAACGGTAATTGTTCCTCATGGAGAAGCATCTAAATCTTTAGAAATGTATTCTCAAGTCATCCAAGAACTATTAGATAAAAATATCAGAAGAAATGAATTGCTTCTCGCATTAGGTGGTGGAGTGATTGGAGATTTAACAGGCTTTGTTGCTTCAACGCTTTATCGTGGAATTCCTTATGCGAGTGTCCCTACAACGTTGTTAAGTCAAATGGATTCATCTATCGGTGGAAAGACAGGTATTGATTTTAATGGAAGAAAAAATATCCTTGGGTGTTTTAAACAACCTTCCTTGGTATTGATTGATCCTAATACATTAAAAACGTTATCAAAAGAAGAGTATCATAATGGAATGGGAGAACTCATCAAGCATGCCATAATTGGGAATGCCAATCTATTTAGAAAGTTAGAAGAAAAGTTACCGATCGATGAAGCTATCATTTATGAAAGCTTGATCGTGAAAAAAAGAGTTGTGGAACTTGATGAGTATGATCAAAATGAAAGAATGCTATTAAACTTTGGTCATACCTTCGGTCATATCGTAGAACTTGAACAAGGCATAAAGCATGGACAGGCAGTGGCTGTCGGGATGCTTATGGCAATTCAAATGGGTATTGATTTACATGTGACAACAGAAAAGGTATATACTTCTGTTTTAAATGTAGTGAAGCTTTATGATCTTCCTGTTTTGGATTTGAATTATAAATCCTATTTACCTCAAGTGGTTTATGATAAAAAGAATTTAGCTGGCACTGTAAAATTTGTATTGGTAAAAGAGATAGGAGAACCATTTTTATACGCTGTAGAAGAAGGAAAGATAAAGGAGTTGATGTAGTATGAATGTAACCATTCATCCAAAAAAATTAGAAGGAAGTCTCATCGTTCCTCCTTCCAAGAGTCTATCCCACAGAGCAATCATTGCTGCATCCTTAGCTCAAGGGACAAGTGTCTTATCTAATGTCGTATTATCTAAAGATATTATGGCTACCATAGATGGAATGAGAGCTTTAGGGGCAACTATAGAACTTCAAGAGAATGGTTTAAAGATTACAGGTTCTAAAGTGAAAAGAATCCAATCTGAGATATTTGCAAATGAATCTGGATCAACCCTTCGATTTCTAATTCCAATTGCTTTACTTCATAAAGACCCTGTCTGTTTTACTGGAAAAAACAATTTAGTTCACCGACCTTTAGATTCCTATTATGAGATCTTTGAAGCACAGGGCATTTCCTATACACATCCAGAGGACCAATTTCTTCCTTTGCATGTGGAAGGACAATTACAGCCTGGAATTTACACAATTCGAGGGGATATCTCTTCGCAATTTATTACAGGCCTACTTTACGCATTGCCTCTATTAAACAAAGAATCTAAAATTATTATAACTACAGAGTTAGAGTCTAAAGGCTATGTGGATTTAACCTTGGACATATTAAGGAAATTTGGCATTCGGATTACAAATCAAAAGTATAAAGAATTTATAATCCCTGGAAATCAAGTCTTTGTACCTTGTGATTATCAGGTAGAAGGAGATTATTCTCAAGTGGCTTTCTTTTTGGTAGCTAATGCTTTAGGTGCTGACATAAAGCTTTACGGAATGCATGAAAATTCTTTCCAAGGAGATAAAAAAATTATGGAAGATATGAAAGCTATGGGAGCAAATATAGAGTATAAAAAGGATCATATCGTCTGTACACCAACTTTAACGAAAGGCGCTACCATTGATTTTTCACAATCTCCAGATTTGGGGCCTGCATTAACTGTGTTGGCTTCTTTATCTGAAGGAACTTCTCAGTTTATTCATGCGGAACGATTAAGAATCAAAGAATGTGATAGAATTACCTGTATGAGACAAGAATTAGAAAAGATGGGAGCTCAGATTCTAGAACAGCAGGATGGTATGACAATTGAGGGAGTCAAGGAACTTACAGGTGCCATTTTAGATTCGCATAATGATCATAGAGTTGCGATGGCTCTTGCCATGGCTTCTATGAAAACTAAAGGAGATCTTAAAATTTTAAATGCAGAATGTGTTACCAAGTCTTTTCCTGATTTTTGGAACGTATTTGAATCTTTAGGAGGCGATATTACATATGAATAAGTTAGAGGAAGCAAGAGAACTTATCCAGCAAATTGATGAACAAATGATAGAGTTATTTAAAAAAAGAATGCAGGCATCTAAAATGGTTGCAGAATATAAAAATCAAAATCATTTGCCTATCACAGATCATAAAAGAGAAAAAGAACTTGTAAATCGTAATCTTCAGAAACTGAATATGCAGGAATTAGAAGCTTATTATTTGCTTTTTTTTGAAGGTGTACTCCAAGCCTCTAAAGCCTATCAAAAGGATTTATTAAAATGAAAAAATATGGATTACTTGGAGAGAAGCTTTCCCATAGTTATTCTCCTACCATTCACAATTTTATTTTTGAAAGTTTAAATATAGAGGCTTCTTATACTTTATTAGAAGTGAAAGAAGAGGAATTGAACTCTTATATAGAAGCTTTGCGGAATAATGAATATCATGGCTTTAATGTGACAATTCCCTATAAAAAAACCATCCTAAAGTATCTAGATTTTATTGATGCAAAGGCAGAAACTATTGGGAGTGTTAATACAGTATATTTGAAGGACGGAAAAGTTTGTGGGACGAATACAGACTATGACGGTTTTCTAGAAACTATAGTATATCATAATCTGGATGTGAAACATAAGAATTGCTATATCTTAGGAACTGGTGGAGCTTCTCTAGCGGTTCGTCAGGTAATTCAGGATCTACAGGGCATTCCCTACAGTGTTTCTAGAACGCCTAAAGGTGAACAGGTAAGCTATCAAGAGTTAGAAGAAAAAGAAATTGATCTTTTAATAAATACAACCCCTGTCGGTATGTATCCCAATTTAGATGTAAGCCCAGTTTCTAAAGATGTTGCCCGCAAAGCAAAGGAAGTTATTGATATTATTTTTAATCCTCAACAGACACAGTTGTTGAGGGATGCAGAATCCGATAAAAATGGCTTACATATGTTAATAATGCAAGCCATTCGAGCAGAATCCATTTGGCAACAAAAAGAAATCCAAATTTCAATTTCAGATCTTTTAGAAAATTTAGAGTGGATGATGTGTTTACCGCAAGAGATTATAAGATATGTTCAATCTCTAAAATTTAAAAAAGATCCAATGGGTTGGAGTGAAGATGATGTTTATCTATTTGAAGATAAATATGTACTGAAAGTTTCTTTGTCAAAAGAAAATCTGCTAAGAGAAAAGACATGTGTCGATTGGCTAGAAGATAAAATCCCTGGGTCTAAAAGCATAGCATTTATAGAAAAGGATTCAAAAGCTTACTATTTAAGGACGAAAGTTCAAGGTATCAATTTGGCAGATAAAACATTTTTAGATCAACCAAATCATCTTATACAGGCTTTAAAAGGGGTCATTTCTACCTTGCGTTCCTTGGATGCTTTAGACTGTCCATTTTATTCAAAGGATAATTCTGGGAAATTTTTTGTTCACGGAGATTTATGCTTACCGAATATTCTTGTGAATCCGCAAGGTGAATTTCTGGGCTTTATTGATTTAGATAATGCAGGTTTAGGAGATGCATGGTATGACTATGCGTGGCTTTTATGGAGTTTTGAATACAATTTAAAAACGAATCAGTTTAATCAACTTTTATTAAAAGAACTGGAAATAGAAATGGATGAGGAAAAATATCATACCTATATTCCACAGTCATATATAGATAAATTGAAATCGGAGAATGCTTAGATGGATCAACAAGACTATATTACTATAAATCAAAAACCATATAAAATAATAAAGCTGTTAGGAAAAGGCAAGGGCGGATACTCTTATTTGGTAACAGATGGAAAAACTGAGTATGTGTGCAAGCAAATACACCATGAGCATTAAATTTGATTATTTTCCTACCAATTTTATTGTACAAAATGATCAGCTTGTTTATATTGATTATGAATGCAATGCTTATATGGAAGAATGGAATTTTGAGAACTGGGGAATTCAGTACTGGTCTAAGACTAAAGCATTTCTACAGTATGTAAAAGAACATACATCTTAGGAGGAAAGAAATATGAATCATATTGGAAGATTATTTCAAGTGAATATATTTGGAGAAAGTCACGGGAAGTCCGTGGGAGTTTTGTTGGATGGCGTTCCTGCTGGCATACCACTGCAAGAAGAAGATTTTAAACAGGATTTATCTCGAAGAAAGTCTGGTGGACTGGGTACAACTCCACGAATAGAAACGGATGAAATTCTAATAGAATCTGGTGTTTTCTGTGGAGCCACTACAGGTGGAGCAATTCTGTTAAGATTTTTAAATTCCAATGTCAATAGTAAGGATTATACAAATTTACTTAAGCATCCTAGACCTTCTCATGCGGATTTTGTGAGTGGTGTAAAATATCACGGGTATCAAGATTATCGTGGTGGAGGTTCATTCTCTGGCCGCTTGACTTTAGGGTTGGTTGCTGCTGGTGTAATTGCAAAAAAAATCATCAAGGATGTAAAGTTTCATACGGAGATTGTTCAGCTTGGTAAAGTAAAAGATAAGGATAAATTTCATAAGGTTTTAGAAGAAGTTGTTCAAAAGCAAGATTCCGTTGGAGGCATTGTCCGCATTCAAGTGGAACATATGCCTATAGGACTTGGAGAACCTTATTTTGATTCTTTAGAATCTACGATATCTCATCTTTTGTTTTCTGTAGGCGGAGTAAAAGGTGTATCCTTTGGGATTGGATTTGAAGGAGTGGCTTTAAAAGGCAGTGAATTTAATGATGGTATTGTAGATGAATTTGGTAATACTAGAACAAACCATAATGGGGGCATTAATGGAGGAATTTCAAATGGTAATGCCTTAATCGTCAATGTATTTGTCAAACCAACTCCATCTATCGGTCTTCCGCAGGAAACGTATAATTTTGAAACAAAACAGATAGAGGTTTTAAAAATTGAAGGACGGCATGATGCCGCAATCATCTTAAGAGCTCAAGTTGTATTAGAGGCTTGTGTAGCTATTGCTCTTGCAGATGCCACATTAATGGATTCAGCATATAAGGATGGGAAATTGTATGAATAAACTTTGGGAAATGGAGCCCTGTTTTACAGATGAGGAAGCATGGATAGAAGCAGACAGATGTCTATCCTGTAAGAACCCGATGTGTGAAAAAGGCTGTCCAACAAGTATGAGAATTAGGGATTTTATAAAGGAAATCAAAAATCGTGATTTAAGTAAAGCTTATGACATTATTCACTCTTGTTCAAGTTTGCCATATATCTGTTCTATTGTTTGTCCCCATGAGAATCAATGTCAGGGTCACTGTATATTAGGAATCAAAGGAAAGCCTATTGCTTGTGGTAGCTTAGAAAGATATGTGGTGGAAAACGTAAAGAAACCAGAAAAAATAGAAACAAAGTCTTCTAAAAAAGTTGCTGTAATTGGTGCTGGTCCTGCAGGGATATCTTGTGCGAAAGAACTTGCCAAACATGGCGTACAGGTAGAGATTTATGAAGCCACTTCTTATTTTGGGGGAGTGCTTTCCTATGGGATTCCAAGTTATAGATTAGAGTATCCAATGGTTCAAAGAATAAAAGAAGAGCTTGATGATTTGGGAGTTAAAGTGATTTATAATCGTCCTTTAAAAGAGTCTGAAATCATAGAATTGAAAAAAACTTATGATGCAGTGTTTATTTCCATTGGATTGACAAAAGTGAAGAAACTTGCGATTCCTAATGAAAACTTAAAGGGTGTGTATGATGCATTAGACTTTTTGAAAATGGTAAATGATGCAGTTAAATTTAAAACTGGTTCACTTCCAAAGTTGGATGGTACCACGATTATTATAGGAGCAGGGAATGTGGCAATGGATGCGGCTAGGAGTGCAGTTCGTTTAGGCTCTAAAGCGTTGGTGGTTTATCGAAGAAGTCGCTTAGAGGCTCCAGCTACAAAACATGAAATAGCCATGGCAGAAGCCGAGGGTGTTACGTTTAAATTTTTAAATAGTCCAGTAGAAGTTCTTAAAGATTCTGCAGTATGTGGTCTACGTGTTGAAATTATGGAGCTAGGAGAACCAGATGCATCAGGTAGAAGAAGACCTGTGGGAACCAACAAATTTGAGGACATACCTTGCAATAGAATCATAAGCGCCATTGGGCAAAGTCCAGAAGATATCTATGATGCTAAAGTGTTAAAGACCGATTATAATTATTTGGTATGTGATGGTTTGAAGACAAATCTAGATGGAATTTATGCTGGCGGAGATATCGTGCTAGGCGCAAAAACGGTGGTTGAAGCTATGGTATGTGGTAGAAATGTTGCGAATATGATCTTAGAAAAATGATCGTTTAAAGAGCTGAAAAAGCTCTTTTTTTTAAACGTAATCTTTTCCTAAATATTGACTTGTAAATATAGAATTGATATAATGAATTTAAAGCGTTTACATAAAGGAGTTAGAATTGGAATGAAAAAAATGATTTTAATAATTCTATTGGGATTCTTTGGAATCTTTGGTTTAGTTTCCTGTAAGACAAATGAAGAACCACCAGTAGAAGAACAGCCAACAGAAAGACTTGCTTTAAGTAGTATTAGTTTAGATACAAGTTCTGTCAAAACGAAATATTACTTAGGGGATGAATTTACTGCGGAAGGTTTAAAGGTTACGATTAACTACATTAAAAATACAGAGGAAGGTCCTGTAGGGGTTCAAAAACCTTGTGAGGAGTATTATCTTAATTTAGATGCAGTTGATATGAGCCATGTGGGAAAATATTCTGTACAAGTTATCTATCGTGAAGGAACTGTGAATGTCAATAATACGTATGATATAGAAGTAAAATCTTCTTTATTAGATGATGCTGGTGTTAAATATGCATCAGGACTTGAGGCAAATTATACAGGGGAATTAGATATCCTTTTAAACGATGAATTTAGTTTTAAATATAATCAAATTAGCTTTAAAGTACACTATACTCAAAATGGTGAAGAGGTAGAAGTTAAAAATATAGCTTATACTAAAGTGACGATTGATACCTCTAATGTGGATACAAGTAAAATAGGCAGTTATCTCATCAAATATACATTTGAAGAAGATTTAGATGTCCATGGAACACCATATAAAAATACGGTTTGTTCTTTTTCTGTGGTGACTGTTTCAAACCCTGCAACATCTATAGAGTTATCAGAAGGAACATTTATTTTACCTGCAACCCTTACAAAACTAGATACTTCTGATTGGAAAATTAAAATAACTAGAAAAAAAGGTGCACCTGAAGTTGTGGCTTTTAGTGAGGATCGTTTTACATTGACTGGAGTTATACCTTATATTACAGGGAACCAAGTGGCAAAAATCACTTTAAAGGAGGATGAAAGTGCTTCTTTAACTAAAGAAATTACAATTGTTGAATCAACAACACACAATATTGTAATGGGAACAGAGTTTTCAAGATACAAAGAGTTAGAAAATGGAAAAGTACAATTGGATGCATCTGAATTGATTTATGTTACAAATGCAGTTACCATAGCTGACCGTACTTCTTCAACAGGGTACAAAGATAATTATAAAGGTCTAATTACGTTCCACGACAGAGTCACGATTAAGGGGGCAGCTTCTTATATTGACGTTGTAATGGAAGCACCAGGTATGATTGTATTCTATTATGCGTCTACAGGTAGCACGGTTCGTGAAGTTTCTGTACTTGATCCAAACGGTGAAGAGGTAGGAACATTTATGACGGCAGCTTCAAGTGCGATTCAAGAAGCTAGTGTAGTAATTCAGAAAGCTGGAACGTATCGTATTGTTTGTTTATCTGATCAGATTTATGTTCATGGTTGTGTAATTGCAACCACAAAGGCATAATAGGAGGTTAATGATGAAAAAGTTTAAATTTAGATATTTAGGAGTATTTGCTTTAAGTGCTTTAGCCTTAATAGGCTGTACAGATAATGCAGAAGAGTCTAAAGAAACCTATAATACATTTTATGTTACGCCAACAGGAGATGTAACATCTGATGGACTTTCTAAAGATGCACCTACTGAATTTTCAGTAGCAATTCGTAATGCAAAGCCAGGAGATACAATTTTGCTAGATGGCGGAACCTATAAATATAATTCTAGATTACAAATTGAAAATAGTGGTGCAGCAAATAAATATATTACAATCAAGCCTGAAACAGCTGAGGATCGGGTAATCTTTGATTTCTCCCAAATGTTTTTCAATAGTGCAAATCGTGGTATACAGGTATATGGTAGTTATTGGCATTTTTTAGATATTGAAATTTGTGGTGCTGGTGATAACGGTATGTATATTGCTGGAAATTACAATATTATAGAAAATTGTCAATTCTATAATAATCGTGATACAGGATTACAGATTGGTCGTGGATATTCCCATCAGAATACAATTGATACATGGCCTTCTTACAATTTGATTAAAAATTGTACATCTTTTGCAAATTACGATGATGAAACTAAAGGTGAAAATGCAGATGGATTTGCTGCTAAATTAACTGTAGGATATGGTAATGTATTTGATGGATGTATTGCCTTTAGAAATAGTGATGATGGTTGGGATTTATTTGCGAAAGAAGATTCAGGAAATATAGGAACCGTTGTATTATACAACTGTGTTTCTTTTGAAAATGGTTTTCTTCCTTATCAGATAGAACGTTCTAATGTAGATGGTTCAACTTATATGTCTTATAACACACAGGATGGTGATGGTATTGGATTTAAATTAGGTGGTTCTACTATGGAAGGGGATGTTCTATTAGAAAACTGCTTAGCTTTTAATAATAAATTACATGGTGTAGGAG
The DNA here is from genome assembly GCA_910577745.1 of uncultured Anaeroplasmataceae bacterium. Classification (GTDB taxonomy): domain Bacteria; phylum Bacillota_I; class Bacilli_A; order Acholeplasmatales; family Anaeroplasmataceae; genus Pelethenecus. The sequence continues at coordinate 226,785 of CAJTNG010000001.1, forward strand.
ATAACTCTAATCCAGGTGAAATTCACATCAGCAATAGTACAGCTGTAAATAACTGTATCGGCTTGGAAGAGAATGGGGATGTATCTGGCATACGTGGAATTACGGGAGAACAAAACAAGTCCAATAATTTTGATTTAGCAAGAGATACAAAGAGTTATAATTCTTACTATGGATTAGTTTCTTATATCAATAATCAAACAGGATATGATATCTCTTCTGGAGATAGTTCTTATAATGAAGATCATTTTAGAGGAAGTGCTGCATATAGTATTTTCCAAACAGGATATAATGGTTCAGAAATCTATAGAGCATTCACAGCTTATGAGGATGCTTCATCTTATCATTCTAGTACTACAGATGTTGCTTTCTCTAATGGAACAGAATATAAAGGCTTATCTGATGATAGCTTTGCTAGTTTAGAACCTCTAAATGCTAAGTGTGAAGATGCACAACATGTAGTTGATCTAACAAGTTATCACAAAACCTTAAGAAATGAAGATTATTCAGTCAATATGGGAAATACATGCAAAATAGTGGATGAAAAACTATTGAAATTTGCGAATGGAAATCCAATTGGAGCTAATCTTTCTAAATCTAGTATGCAAGATTATAAGCATTATGATTTGTTAGATTTTAGTGCAGCGAAAACGGAAGATGAAGTTTCAGTGCAAGCTGCTTATAATGCTTTAGAGGTACTATGTGCAGAAGCTGCTGTATATCAAGATTTTGAAGTATCAAAGTTAATTCAAGGCTGTGATATACGTTGGTCTTCTTCAGATACAGCTGTATTAGAAGTAGAAAATGAAGAAAAAGTATCCGTTTCTAAAAGTGTTTTTAGTACAGTTAGAGTTCATTCTCCAGCACAGGAAAAGCAAGTAACTTTAACTGCAACGATAACTAAAGGAAATGTTGAAAAGATTAAGACCTTTAATTTAACAGTAAAAACCAGAAGTCAAAGCTTAGGCCAAATGGTTTCTACAGGTCTTGCTGTAAACAGAGTAGAACTTTATCAAAAGTTTATTACTCCACGAATTTATCCTTTAGATGCATCTTCTTGTACGAATACGGAATTACCTTTAAGTTTATACGATATGAAATATACTTATCGTTATGCGACAGATGGAAACTCAAAATTTAATGAAATTGATAATGTTTATACTTCTGTTGCAGGGGTATACGAGGTTACTGCAACTGCATCGTTAAAATCTAATCCTGATATTTCAACCTCTTATACTTATACAGTTTATGTGGTTGATCCAAATTGTGAAGTGGATTTTATGGATTCTATTTCCTCTGTAACGTTGAATAAAGATGGCTTTAGTGTTAGTGGTAGTCTGTCCAATATAGATGGTGCCATTTATGCAGTAGTATCTAATGAAGAATTGAATTTAACGAGAGAAGAGTTATTAGCTCATCCAAATGTTCAAAAAGTTGAGATTGACTCAAATTATATTACTGCAAACTTCTTGGCTGATAATAATGCTAGTCAGGTTTATTATGGATATTATTTGGTATCTAATAGAAATAAGAGTAATGTCAATGCCAAAGTCTATTCTTTCCATACAGATATCATTACAATTGATACAAAAGAAGAGTTTAAAAATTTAGCAAGTACGGGTAAAAAAGGTACAGAAACTGCTACCTCAACAACGATATATAGTTTATCAAATGATTTAGATTTTACTGATTTTGAATGGGAAATTCCAACTAAGGCTCAGGCTAAAGCCTTTACAGGTTTATTTAATGGAAATGGACATACCATTAGCAATATTAAGGTTATTGGTGCATCAGCTGATAAAACGGTAAATATATTCTTTAAATTATCAAACGCAACTTTAATGAATATCCATTTTGATCATATAACGATTGAAAATAAAGATTATACTAGTGGTAAACAAGTGGGGATTATTGGAGAATTCCAAGGCGGATACTTACATAATATTCATATGACAAATGTTTCTGTTAAAGGCAATGAAGGTGTAGGAGCATTAGTCGGTCAAGTCACAGGTGGTGTGAATTATATTTCACAATGTTCTTTAGTAAATCCTGTGACAGAACAGGCTGTGGATAATCCTTATGTGATCGCTTCAGCAAAGAAATATGCTGGTGGTATTGTAGGTAATGGTCAAAAGAATAGTGATCAGTCTGTATTTAAACTCATTGTTACAGATTGTATGGTAAATGCAATTATCGGTGACGGAAATGATTCAGGTGGTAACACAGGTGGTATTATTGGTCGTGTTAAAAATGATAGCAATGTTTACTACACGCAAGTTGAAAATTGTTACTTCAAAGGGATTGTCGTTGGCAAAGGAAACTATAATGCAGGTATCGTTGGTGATTTTGATGGTGGTTTAGGACATGTTGTGATTAACTGCAACTATTCAGATGTATCTTTTGTATTTGCAGGAGTGTATTTGAATGCAAAAGAATTACATGAACAAGGAACAACGCAACTTTATGCACATAAAAATACGAACCCTATTGTTGGTCGTGCTGTATGGGCAGAAGGAGGAATCTACGAAACTCGTAGTAATGTTGGAACCTTCGTAGAGTATTATTCAAATTATATTCAATCTTTCTCTATTGAATTTGAATTGGCACAATTAAATGAAGAAACCTATAAGTATGAATGGACTTTAACAGAGTTATTCTTATCAAGGGATTTAGGATTTGATTTAGAGAATATTTGGGTATTTGATGAAGCAACCCAAGATTTAAAATTAAGGTAAATAATGGAAGAGAAGGGAATTCAAATGCCTTCTCTTTTTCTATTGCTATCATTTTTTCTGTTTTTAAAATGAAGTGTATTGACATTTTTCTTCTTTAAGTATAAAATGTTATCGTGAAAAAACGTTTTCATGTATCAAAGAAGAAGGAGAAAAATGAATATGAAAAAAAGCAAATTACTCATTGGACTCTGTGCATTAACAGCAGTGATAGGGCTAGCTGCATGTGACAACAGTGAAGAACCACCAGCAGGTGATGATCCAATTGTAGAAGCAACAGAGTACACAGTAACCTTTAATTCACAGGAAGGTAGTGCAGTAAGTGCACAAAAAGTAAAAGAAGGAGAGAAGGTAAAAGAACCAACGGCTCCAACAAGAGAAGGATATACCTTTAAGGGATGGTATAAGGAAGCATCCTGTACCAACGCATGGAACTTTGGAAGTGACACAGTAAGTGGAGCAGTAACCTTGTATGCGAAATGGGAAAAGAAACCAGAAGAGCAAAAAGAAACATTTAACGTTTACTTCCATTTAACTGCAACAGATGAACCAGAACCAGTTACAGTGGAGAAGGATGATGTTGTGGCTGAACCAACGGCTCCAACAAAGCCATATAGTACCTTTGTAGGTTGGTTTACAAGTGCTACTGAACAGAATGAGAATACAGCATTCAGTTTTAGTACACCTATTACCCAAGAAACTCATTTATATGCAGGTTGGACAGTTGAAAAAGAAACTGTAACTTATACATTTGATGCTGCAACACTTACACCTCAAGTTTTAAGTGAAGATTTAACTGTAGGCAAGTTTACAATTGGTGCAGGTAATGAAATCAGAACAGAAAGTGGTAAGAAGTATGCTGGTACATCTTATGCAATGGGTGTAAAAATCAACAACTCAGGTCAAACTTTCACTGTACATTCTGCAGGAGAAGGAAAACTTGTATTATTTGTTATTGATAGAGGTAGCTTATCTGCAATTTCAATAAAGCAACCTGATGGAACAACTGTAAATCAAGAGATATCTTTTGAAAACGTTCCTGCAGATACTAAGCAAATGCAAAGAATAGAAATCGATGTTCAAGAAGGAGATTATGTTTTATCTCAAGGAACTGGTACACCAGATATTGCATATGCAACTTTAACTTGTCAAGTTGAAAAATCTGCTCCTAAAGCTATTAAATTAAGTGGAGCTCAAACAAAATTCTTACAAGGAAGAGAATTTGATGCTTCTACATTAAATGTTGAACTACTTTATGAAAATGGTAGATTGGATATGTTAGATAAAGCAACATATACAGTTGATTCCACTGCATTTAATAAAGCAGTAGCAGGATCCTATACAATTCAAGTAACTTTTGGTGAATTGACTGAAACATATGTTGTTTATGTTTATGGTATTGAAAGTATTCAATTATATGATTTTTCATTAGATAGTAAGAGAAATACTTTACCTTTACAGAAGGTATTCTTAAAGGATTCTCAATTCAATAGTAATAATTTAGCAGTACATGCTACTGGTAAGACGCCAAATGTAGAAGGTACTGAAGATTTCATTTTAACTGCTGAAGAAATTGAAGTTGTTGCTCCATTATTAACAGCTGTTGGACAACAAACCATTACAGTAAAAGAAAAGTTATCAGGAGCAGAAAAGAGTGCTTCATATTCTGTAGTCGTTGTTACAAATGTATTTGATGCTAGTGCAACATCTTATAAAGTGACAGTGGATACAACCGCTGATGCACCAGTTGTAGAAAATGGTTTAGTTGTCTTTAAGACAATTAATGATGCACTTATGTATTTAGAATTGGTTCAAGCAAAACCAAGCGCAATTAAAACGATAGAGGTAGCTGTAGGTACTTATTTTGAAAAAGTTACCGTAAATATGCCTAATGTTCATATGGTTGGTATAGATGAAGATGCTAGCAGAACGGTTCTAGAATTTAATGCATTAAATGGATTAACAGACCCAAGTGGAACTATTACATATTCAACAAATGGTTCAGCATCAATTACAATTACAGAAACTGCAACAGGATTTACGGCTCAAAATATAACATTTAAAAATTATTATAATACAAATGCTTTATATGAAGAATCTAAATTAATTGCGGGTTCTGGAACTCAAGCCGTTGCTGCATTAGTTCAAGCTGATCAATCTGTATTTAAAAACGTTCGTTTCACATCTTACCATGACACTCTATATGCTCAGGTAGGACGTCAATACTATGAAAACTGCTATATTGAAGGTAGAACAGATTATATTTTTGGCTACAATGCAACTGCATTCTTTGAAAATTGTAATATTCATACTTTAGGAGCTGGAGTAGAAGAGAAGAATGGCGGATATGTCATTGCTACTAAAGGTTCAAATAAGGCTGCTGCAACAGATGCTATAAAATATGGATATATCTTCAATAATTGTACATTTGATGCAGATGATCAAACACAGGATGGTTCAGTTTCTATCGCTCGTGGCTGGGATGTATCAATGGCTACTATGATTATGAATTCTTCCATTTCTAAAGCTTTTTCAAAGACAGCTTATGTTGAAAACAATTCTGGACTAAATAATCGTTATGGAAAAATGAATGCTGCCCCAGTAGCTGCTCAACTTTTAGAGTATAACAATACAGGGGATGGAGCAATCACAGAATCTTTAGAAAATACATGTACATACACTACAGAAGCTGTAGCTTTAGAATATGCGGATTTAAATACTGTCTTTGGTGCAGTTAACAACAAGCTTACTTGGAATTCTGCTTGGAATCCAGTGCAAGTTAAGGATGCAACAATTGTATTGAAGAAAGCAGATGGTACTACACTTCAAACATTAGAAAATGTTGGATATGTTGGTGCAACAATTACAGAAGTTGAATTAAGAGAATTAGTTGAAATTCCTTCAGGAATGAATTTAGATGGATTCTTTACAAACGCTGAATGCACAACTGCTTATAATTTTGCTACAAAATTAACAGAATCTAATGAGATCTATGTTAAATTATCTTCATCTTCTGTATTAAGTGCAACGACTATTAAATTCAGTGGACTTGCAGCTACAATAGATAGTGAAGTTAAAGTCGATGCATTGGGTATTGTAACTTTAGTTGGTTCAGCAACATCAAAGATTACAGTAGATGGCTCTGGTAAAGAAATTTTAGATGCAGAAGGAAATGCATACACACCTGAACAAAGAGTTAAAACAGGGGGACAGTCTAAAGCAGATGGTCGTTACATTAAAATAGATTTATCTAAATATTCTGGTCAAGCAAAGATTCAAATCTATTCTCAAACAGGTAGTGGTGCTGCTGATAGAACTGGTCAATTGAGAAAAGATGCCTTTGATGGAGCAAGTGTGCTTGTAATTAATTGTCCTGCAGGAAGTGCAGCAACTTTAAATGAAGTTGTTATTGAATGTGGACATATTTACTATATTACTGCAGATGCAAGTATCAATTTCTTTGGTATTAATATCATTCCAGTTGTATAAAAATTTAATGAAGAGTTTACTTAAAAAGAGTAGACTCTTTTTTTTGTATAAAAAAAGGTGCTAATAAGCACCTATTTTTGTTAGTATAGATTTTGTTGTAACCTCTTGATGAAGCGTATAAACTAAATGCTCTAGGGAATAAGGCAGGGAATCCACTTCTATAAAATCAATCAGTTTGTAGTTTAATTCTAAAACTGTTTTCTGCCCAAATAATAATTTCTTTAATTTTTCATTTTCTAAATTATCATAAAGTTCCTGTATGGAATTATATTTATTTACTAGATATGCTGCACTTTTTGGACCTATACCTTTTATTCCTTTTATATTATCTGCTGTATCTCCACAAAGTGCTTTAAAAAATTTATATTGACTGGGTTGAATTTGAAGTCTATTCCATACATAGGCTTTATCACAAACGTAACTATTATCTCCCCTGTAACGGAAAATGCTTGTATGATCTGAAATTAAACTAAATAAATCACTATCCCAGGAGGATATGATAATAGGTATATTTTTGAGCGTATGAACATAGGCGGCAATGATGTCATCTGCTTCATAATGTGTAGTTTCATAAAAAGGAATTTGTAAATGCTGTAATGCTTTATAAATGTCGTCTAATTGGGAAAAGGGATTGTCTTCCTCAGGTACCGTGGTATAATCCATACGATTTGCTTTGTATGTCTCAGAAAGTTCTGTTCTAGGGTTGCTGTGTTCTCCATCAAATAGAACTAGAATATGGGTAGGGTCTGTCTTTCGAATTATCTTGAGTAAGGCACCTACAAAGCCTAAAACCCCTTGCATTGGTTTACCTTTGGAGTTGAGAATTCTTGCAGGCATCCCATAAAACATTTGAAAAAGAAGATTACTTCCATCTACTAAAAGAAGTTTATTCATATTAGCTCCTGTAAATGATATTATCATAATACATAAAGCTGATAAAATCTAATAATTGATATTCCCAGGTAGATTCGGAATGAATTCCTGATTCACTTACAACCAGTCGTACCTTGGCATCTTTGTTTTTCAGCATATGATATAATTCTAAACTTGTGGTATAGTAAAGTTTTGAATCATAAGAACCGTCGGAAGATTCTCTTTTGCCAACATATAAAAATAGTTTTACATTTTTTTTAAAGTGTTGATGGATAAATTGGTCCATCTCATCCTTGCATAAAAAAGAAGCAGTAGAGAAAGCACCAATTCCGGAAAATACTTCATATTTATATCCTAAGTAAATGGCTGTAACTGCAGCTAATGAAGAGCCATAAATAAAGCGATTGTTAGATGTAGGATATTTTCTTTCTATATAGGGAATGATAATTTGAACAAAATCATCGCAAAAATCATGACAAATTTGAACCTCTTGTTTTTTCCACTCTTCCTCAGCAGGGTTTGTAATGGGAAAAGGGGTATATTCGTTGATTCTACCTAAGTCAGAACCAGCATTATGAATGGCAATGCCTATGAGTTTTGTATTCGTAATGCTAGCCATATATCCCATATATTTGGTAGCTCTGATGGAACGATTATATGCTGCATGAGAATCCTTAAATGCGTTTTGACCATCTAAAAAATAAATAGAATCAAATTTTGTATTCTTGTCATAAAATCTTGGAAGTGAAATTTCAAGTTTCACCTCTTTTTTACTCCGTGGTAAAAATAATTTTATGTATTCGATCATACTATACACCTCTTTCTATAATTATAACTGAAATTTTTATAAAATGCACTTGTTATTTTGGTAGGGTTATTTTTTTCTACAAAAAAGTATTGTATAATGGTATTAGTTTGGAGGGATCGGTATGATTGAAGCTATCGTCTATGTTTCTAAATGTGGACATACAGAAAAATATGCGAAAGAATTATCTGAACAGTTAAATCTTCCTAGGTATACTTTAGCCCAAGCAAAGAAGAACTTGCCAAAACAGAGTCGAATCCTTTTTATGAGCTGGATTATGGAAGATAAATTAGTAGGATATGAAAAGGCGTTAAGATATAGTATAGACCGTGTAGTGGCCGTCGGAATCTTACCTGCTACAGAAGAAAGGGTCTATCGTGTGAAGGAATATAATTTTTTACACACGCCTTTGTATTATTTACCTGGCGGAATCCAGAAAAAAAAGCTGAGTTTTCTAAAAAAGTTAAAACTAAAGTGGATAGAAAATGAATTGTCTTTTAAATTGTTAGATCATGGCTTAAAGAAAGAAGAAACCTTTGCTTTAGAGGCAATTCTTCATGATTTGGATTATGTGGATTTTTCAAAGCTAGATCCCATTATAAAATACTATTTAGATGACAAAAAAGATTATATTTCTTAAGGTTTTCGTTGTAAAAAAAACTGAAATTTGTTAAAATAAAAAATATGTGAAGGGGTGAGTGTTTTGTTAAAATTATTATGGATTAAAATAAAAGAAGCTTTAATGTCAGTCCTTCCTGTTACGTTGATTGTTATGATTTTATTCTTTACACCTTTAGTAAATTTAACAAATTATGAATTGATTGTTTTTTTTGTATCAGCATTTCTTTTGATACTAGGAATTGGATTATTTAATTTAGGAGCAGATTTAGCGATGCAGCCTATGGGAGAGCAGGTTGGATCTTCTCTTATGAAATCAAAAAAGATTAAAATTATTGTTTTAGTATGCTTTGTAATGGGACTTTTGATTACCATAGCAGAACCAGACTTATCTGTTTTAGCTTCTCAAGTAAAGGAAGTTATTCATCCTACGCTATTAATTTTTTCTGTGGGAATTGGTGTTGGTTTATTTTTAGTATTAGCAATTTTAAAAATCATTTTTAAAAAAGATTTGTCTTTGATGTTAATGTTTTTTTATATGTTAATGTTTGCGCTGGCTGGGCTAGTCATATTGAATGGAAATGGAAATTTCTTGGCTTTAGGATTTGACTCTGGTGGGGTTACTACAGGACCGATTACTGTACCATTTATTATGGCATTAGGTGTAGGCGTTGCTGCTACCATCGGTGGAAGAAATTCGAGTGAGAATAGCTTTGGTTTAATTGCGCTGTGTTCTGTTGGACCTATCTTGGCTGTGTTCTTGCTAGGGATAGCAATGAAAGGTGATATTCCTTATACAGATCCAAACTATGAAGTGAATCCTAATTTTTGGGGTGGATTTTTTCAAACATTGGGTAGTGTTTCAAAGGAAGTTATCACAGCTTTAGGATTAATTGTCGGGTTCTTTTTAATTATTGAACTTATCTTCATTAAACTACCTAAAAAGAAGCTAATTCAAATTGGCATCGGCATCGCTTATACTTTTATAGGGTTGGTCATCTTTTTAACAGCGGTAAACATTGGCTTTTTGCCTATTGGATATAAAATGGGTAAAGCTATTGCAGCATTTCATCCTGCCTATTTGATTGTATTTGGATTTGTTTTAGGTTTTGTTGTTGTTCTTGCAGAACCTGCAGTCCATGTTTTAAATAAACAAGTAGAAGAGGTCACAAACGGTGGTGTAACCAAACGTGCTATGCTGATTGCTTTAGCTATTGGTGTAGGAATTTCAATTGGGTTATCTATGATTCGTTTAACCTTTGATTTCTCCATCCTATATTACATCATCCCAGGCTATTTTATTTCTTTAGGCTTATCTTTCTTTGTTCCTAGAATGTATACTGCCATTGCCTTTGACTCTGGTGGTGTAGCATCAGGACCCTTAACCTCTAGTTTCATCTTACCTTTTGCAATCGGTGCCTGTATAACACTTTATGATGGTCCAAGCAAGGTATTAAACGATGCCTTTGGAATCGTGGCTATGGTTGCAATGACACCTTTAATAACGATTCAGTTATTAGGTTTTAAAGCAGTCTTTGTAAAACGAGTTAAGGAAAAGACTAGACTTAAGAAAATTATTGATGCAGATGATGAACAAATTATTAATTTTATGTAGGTGAAACTATGACAGACGGAAAATCTATAACTAGAAAAAAAGATAAAAAATTCAATAATTTGAAATCAGTAAAAGAATCTCAAGGACTTACTGCACCTAGAAAACTAAAAATATTAGTCACAGTTGTGGAGCGTGCGAAAGCGGATTTTTACATTGATATGTTAGAAGGTTATGAAGTTAATATGCAGACAGTCATCTATGGTAAAGGAACTGCTCCAACAGAAATGCTACAATATTTAGGATTAACACATCTAGGTAAGGCAGTTATATTTAGCATAGTTCAGGAAGAAAAAATTAAGGAAATATTAGTGGCGTATGAAGATAAATATTTTAAAACGAAAAATGGGAAAGGTATTGCCTTCACTTTACCCATATCTTCTATGATAGGTGTCTTAATTTATCAATTTCTAAGTAATAACGCAGATGGAATAAGGAGTGAATAAAATGGATAATCAATTTGAACTTGTCTTTTGTATTGTTAATGCAGGTTTCTCTGATAGTGTCATGAGTGCTGTAAGAGAAATAGACTCTCGGATTGGTGGAACAGTATTGAACGCCAGAGGAACCGCTAGAGAGGAAGCAGAGAAATTATTTAATATTTCCATACAACCTGAAAAAGAAATTCTTATGATATTAGTAAAAAAGGCTGTAAAAGAAGATGTCCTTCATGCCATTTATAAAAATGTTGGATTAAATACGCCAGGTCAAGGGATAGCTTTTAGTATTCCAGTTGATGAAGTTGTAGGTTTATCCTCACCTACTTTAAAGCAAGAACCAAAACCTGAAAACTAAAAATTCGAAAACTTTTCGAATTTTTTTATTGATACTATCTGAATAAAACATCTGTGCATTGAATAGGCTCTATTAGGTGATACGATGAAAAAACAATCGATTCTTTTATTACTCATAGTCTTTGTTTTCAGTATATTTGCAGCTGTAGCTCATGCGGAATCAGAAGATGAACTATGGGTAGTGGTTGATCCAGGACATGGTGGTATAGATGGTGGAGCAAGCATAGGAGATATTAAAGAAGCAACGCTAACGCTTGAAATATCCAAAAAGATAAAAGAGGTCTTTGAAAAGAATGGGGTAAAGGTCATCTTGACACGTACCACAGATGATGATTTATGTGAGGATTCTTTTGTAAAACGGGAAGATATGCTGAAACGAGTTAATATGATAAATGCTTCTAAAGCATGTATTGCGTTATCCATCCATTTAAATAAATTTAGTATAGAAAAATATAGAGGGTCCCAAGTTTTTTATAACACTACGAATCCAGCGAATTCTTATTTGGCCAATATAATGCAGCAAAGTTTAATTCAGTATTTAAATAATACAGAACGTAAAACTGTAAAACGAGATAATATCTTTTTGCTAAATAAAGTGATGATACCCTGCTGTATCATAGAATGTGGATTTATGTCAAACAAAGAAGAGCTTGCTTTGTTACAGACAGAAGACTATCAATATAAAATGGCATATGCTTTATTCTATGGCGTAGAAGAATATTTAAAGTTATATTAAGATTACAATGGAAGCTTTCCATTGTTTTTTTATGATAAATAAAATAATGACAAATGGATACAAAAGCCATTACGATTGGTAGTTTGCCAATACTTATTGAAGTATCAAAATTATACCATGAGCACAAAACGGCTGAGGAAATTGTAGCTTGGGCAGAAACAGAAGTGAATAAGTATGCCACTTATTTTTATGCCGATGATTTAAAGTTTTTTAGTAAGAGTGGCAGAATCAGTAACTTCTCAGCAATTATGGGTACGATATTAGGTATTCATCCCATTATACATATGGACGCTAAAGGAATGCTTAAGGCTTTAACAAAAGCTCGTGGAAGAGTGGGAAGCTTGAAGAAGATTATAGATTTTATGGCAGAATTAGAAGAGGACATTGCATCTTATCCTATCATTATAGGTCATACAGATGCTTTAGAGTTGGCAAAGAAATTTGGTGATATGATAAGAGCTAAGTTTGGGGGAAACTTAAACATTCAATATGTGGTTGTAAATCCAACGGCAGGTGCTCACTGTGGGCCTGATTCTATTGGTGTTTGTTTTCATGTGAAACATCGATAACTCTCCCCATTGTAAAATGAACCCAATTATTCAGATTTGAGATATCAGAGAAGAATAATTGGGTTTTTATTGTGGAATTATGAAACTATACCATTCCTATACCTATAAAAAACTATTAAAAAACTTGGAATTTCATAGGAAATATCTTGGAGTTGGTGTATAATAAAATTAAAGGAAGTTCTTTTATTTGGAGGTGGAATTTATGGAATTTGTATCTTTTCAAAATGTTACAAAAAAATATAGTACTGGAAGTCAAGAAATCATTGCAAATCATAAGGTAAGCTTTGAAATAAAAGAGAAAGAGTTTTGTGTAATTGTAGGACCTTCTGGAGCTGGAAAGACGACAATTTTAAACCTTCTTGGTGGTATGGAAAGTAATGATGAGGGGACTATATTTGTAGATGGTCTTGAAGTCAGTAAAATGAACGACCGAGAACTGACAATGTATCGAAGATATGATGTGGGTTTTGTTTTTCAGTTTTATAATCTTATGCCCAATTTAACGGCTTTAGAAAATATTGAAATTGCTGCAGAGATATGTAAAGCGCCATTAGATCCGAAAGAGGTTTTATGTTCTGTAGGGCTAGAAGAACGATTCAATAACTTTCCTGCTCAACTATCTGGTGGAGAACAGCAACGTGTCAGTATAGCAAGAGCAATTGCCAAAAATCCTAAAATCCTATTATGTGATGAACCTACAGGAGCGCTAGATTATTTGACAGGGAAAAGTATTTTGAAGCTTCTTCATGATACCTGCCGAAATTCTTCTAAAACGGTGATTGTCATTACACATAATGCAGCTTTGACCAAAATGGCTGATCATGTAATTCGTGTGAAAAATGGAGAAGTTGTAGAGGAATATTATAATGATCATCCACTACCAATTGAAGAGATTGAGTGGTGATTTTATGAACAAGACCTTTATAAAAACTATTTTTCGTGATTTTAAAAGAAACTTTTCTAGATTAATCTCCATTATAGCAATTATGGCATTAGGCTCAGGCTTTTTGATTGGGCTTTTATCCTCTACTCCTGTTTTGCAACATTCTATGGATCGGTTTTATCATCAGCAGGATATGTATGATATATTGTTAAAAAGTACATTGGGATTTACGCAGGAAGAGGTTGACCAGCTTTCTAAAGATGTACAGGATGCAGAAAAAGTAGAAGGGTTTTCGTCCTTAGATAATGAAATCAATTTTGCGGGACAAAGCATAACGGTTCGTACGACGATATCCAATTTAAAAGATGGAATAAATCAGGTAGAATTGATAGCTGGAGAATATCCTAAAACCAAGCATGAATGCTTAATTCAGAACCTTGGATATTTTTTTGAAAAAGACTGTATTGGCAAAACGATAGAGGTTGGAGAGGATACCTATACCATTGTAGGTATCTGTAATTCTCCTGTCTATTCTTATAAAATGCAGGAACCTAGCACTGTGGGAAAAGGGACTGTAGATGCATTTCTATATATAGATTCTGCCTTCACAGAGTATATCATTACAGATGTTGCTTTTCTTTTGAAAGATTCTAAAAAGTACAATTCTTTTGATAAAAGCTATTTTTCGTATATAGAACCTTATAAAGAAAAATTAAAAGGATTAGAAAACTCATATTTAGAGTTTCGTCTTAAAAATTTAAAAGAAAATGCTTTTGATGAGGCTTTAGAAGAGGCAAGACAACAACTTTTACTGCAATTTCCTAATTTACCAATAGAAAGTATTGAAACAATCTTAAATTCACAAAAGGATAAAATCTTTGAAGAAGTAGAAAAACAGTTGGCAGATATAAAATTGAAATGGTATATTTTAGACCGAAAAAGTAATATGAGTTATGTCTCCTATGAGGAAAATTCCAATAAAGTGAATCGTGTTGCTGTAATATTCCCATTCTTTTTCTTCTTTATTGCCGCTTTAATCTCCTTAACTTCGGTTACTAGGCTGGTTTATGAGGATCGGGCTTCCATTGGTACACTAAAATCTTTTGGATATTCCAAACGAAAAATATTAAGTAAATATTTAATTTATGCAATTTTTGCCTGTGGGATTGGGACTTTAGGAGGACTGTTTTTAGGTGTATATGGTCTTCCGTATGTCATTTATATTTGTTATAATTCTTTATTTGTTATGCCTGCTTGTAAACTATCTTGGCATATTGAGTATGTATTACTTGCCTCTATTACGATGAGTATTACTATATTCTGTGTTATGATTGCAGTTTGTCTTAAAGCTTTAAATGAAAAGCCAAATGCGCTTTTAATGCCTAAGGCACCCAAAGCAGGAAAACGAATTTTGTTGGAACGCATAGGATTTATTTGGAAGAAATTAAAGTTTAAGTATAAATCCTCGATTCGAAATGTTTTTCGTTTCAAGAGAAATTTAATGATGATGATTGTAGGTGTTGGGGGATGTACAGGTCTAATGCTTATTGGTCTTGGGTTAAACGATTCTATAAATGCATTAGGAAATGAACAATATCAGAACATTTTAAAATATGACTTTATGCTAACTGTGAATCAAGAGGTTGAAATGGAGTATTTAAAGGATAGTTCATGGATGTATCTCTATCAAGAAGAAGCCAGTTTAAATCAAGACAGTAGATATGAAATCAAATTGCTTTATACAGAGGATAAAATTATAGATTTCATGAATTTAGGAATTGATGGCTTTATGGAAGATTCGGTCGTAATTTCAAGTCAGCTTGCCCATGACTTCCATCTTCGCAAAAATGATACGATAGAACTTTTGGTTGAAGGGGAAGTAAAGCAATTTAAAATTACAAATATTTTTACGAATTATGTGAGCAATTATGTAATTGTCCACCAAAGTTTAATAAAAGAACCTGTGAATCGCTTGCTTTTAAAATTAGGAGAACAAGACAAGGCGAATTATGAGGAAACCATCCGTCATATCTTTGCGACAGAAGAGTTTCTCACCATAGAAGATTTATCACAAACAAGAACGATTTATGCTTCCATGACCGATAGTATAGGACTTGTTGTTTTGTTGATTATTTTCTTCTCAGGACTTCTAGCGATTGTGGTAATCTATAATCTAACAAATATTAATATAAATGAAAGAATTAAAGAGATTGCAACTTTAAGAGTTTTAGGGTATCATAGAAAAGAGGTTTTAGGATATATATACCGAGAAATCATAATCATGAGTGTTTTGGGTATTGTATTTGGATTTCTATTAGGGCCTATCTTAAATTACTTTGTAATGCGACAGATTTCTAGTCCAGGTCTTCGTTTTAATGCAAATTTAAGTGGGTTATATTATTTATATTCTTTCCTTATCACTTTAGGTTTTGTGATAATCGTATTATTGCTTTTTATCCCTAAAATAAAAAAAATAAAGATGGTGGAGTCTTTAAAATCTGTAGAGTAAACTTATGGAGTGTTGTAGTATGAATGATGTTTTTATTTCTTATAAAGTTCATAACAGAAGAACAGCAATTGAATACTACAAAAATTTAAAACTATTAAATTTTCAGGTTTGGTTTGACCAACTTGTACCTAAAATGGCAGATTGGAAAAAAACAATCAAGGACCAAATCAAAAAATCAAATATATTTATCTGTCTTTTAAGTAAAGAATGCTTGCTGGATGATTGGGTTTTATTTCAAATTCAAGTTGCTAGAAAAGCACATAAGAAAATATATTTTATTACATTAGATGATACAGACTGGACACAGAATAAGGCGTATAAAGTTCCAGAAAAGACTTATACATCCTTAGAAGAAGTATGTCTAATGCTATTTGATGATAAATCAAAAATAAATTTAACCCATTCTTATCAAGGGATTAATAATTTTACAGTGAATTTCCTTACTTTAGCCGTTTGTGCATTTCTTGTTTCCAGTTTTGGAATTCATCTGTTTAATTTAAAATTAGGATTAGAGTTTGGATTAATTATTTGGGGGATATTAACCTGTATCGTGTTAGCCTATATCCCTAAAAAGCTAACTTATATTCTTCAGGGAATTCTTTCGGTTGTGTTACTGTATTTGGCCATCTACATTTTCCCTACCTATATTGTGTCAAATATCCCCATAAATACAGTTTTCTTTCTTTGGTTTTATCTGTTTGGGATATCCCTTAGATTTTTAAAATATTCGTTGTGGAAGTCATGGTTAATTGCTTTATTTTATGCAAGTTTTAGTGTGACAGTATATTCCTCATTGCTCGTCTTATTTTCTTACTTTTGGGATTATGATTGTTCATGGGTGAGTTTTATCATTTTAATTTCCTATTTTCTTTATACGCTGTTTCATCATGCGAAAGAAATTTTGTTTAAAAAGAGGTCTTATCAGGATTAGGTAAAACTTTTTTTCGGAAATATAACATAAACCCATATATTGTTATACTAGTTATAACTTCAGAAATTGTAATGGCTAAATATATTCCACTTTCTTCCATACAAAGGCTTAAACCATATGCTAGAGGTAATAATAAAATTAATTGTCTTAACAGGCTTACGATTAAAGAAAGTAAGCCTTTTTGTATGGATTGAAAATAGGAAGCCATGATATAATTGATACAGCCAAAACTAAAACCAATAGAGGCTAATCTTAAGAACATGTTCGTCGTTTGTATTAAATTTTGATCTTCATAGAACATTTGCATCAAAAGATTAGGCATGCTCATAAAAATGATAGTTGCAAGAATACCGATTCCGATGGATAAAAATAAGGATTGCTTTAAAATCAGATTTAAGCGTTTTTCATTTTTGGCTCCATAATTGTAACTCATCAGAGGCATCGTTCCTTGAGCAATTCCGCTTACTCCCATATACACAAAATACTGCAATTTGTAGAATAAGCCAAATGTTGTAACAGCAAAAGAATTTATAGTGATTAAAATATAATTCATGAAAGTGACCATAAAAGATGGAATGGCATTCATAAAGAAGGATGGAATACCAACCTTATAGATTAACTGAATGTTATCTTTATTAAAGGAGAACCCTTTTAGGTGAATTCGAATCCGATTCTTTTTAGATAGAATAAATGCTAGCATTACGATGGTAGAACAGACTTGGGCAATCACCGTTGCTAGGGCTGCCCCAAGTATTCCCATATCAAATGTGAAGATTAAAAGTGGGTCTAGTATTACATTGATGATCACTCCAGTAACAAGGGAAAACATCGGAAGTGCCATTTTTCCATCTGCTTGTAATATTTTTTCCATTGCAATTTGAAAGATTGTAGTGAAACTAAAAATTATGATTAAATTGATATACGTTAATCCATATTGAATAACTTTATCTTCTGTAGTAAAGGTTTGAATGAAAATTTTAGATAAAGCTAATCCAATAACTAATACTCCAAGATAATGAAATATGGAGAGAATCAGTCCAGAGGTTGCTGCATTCTCTGCTTCCGTATGCTTGTTTTGACCAAGCTTCATTGCAATACATGCATTCATTCCTACACCTATACCAACAGATAAGGCTAAAATTAAATTTTGTATTGGGTACACAATAGATATTGCCTCCATTGCTTTAGGATCATAATTGGTAACATACATTGAATCTATTAAATTATATAAAGATTGAATGATCATAGATAAAGCGGGTGGCAGACTCATTTTTATGATTAAAGCAAGTGTCTTTTTCTTTTCCATAGTATCCTCTCCATTCATAAAAAAATAGCCTCATATTTGTTTGTTAACTCCGAAACAAAAAAATACGAGGCTAATAGCACTTGCATTGTATCATAGTTTTTATGGAAAGTCTATGACAAATTTTTTTTATTCATGAAAAAGAATTTTATTTTAAATCAATTTGGTATATAATAATGAAATAGAGAAAAGAGGTAATAAATATGAAAATTGACATTATTTCAGGATTTTTAGGCGCAGGAAAAACTACATTTATAAAAAGACTTTTAAATACGAGGATGAAAGAAGAAAAGGTTGTTCTTATTGAAAATGAATTTGGTGAAATCTCTGTAGATTCAGACTTTTTAGCAGATACAAGGATTGATATTAAGGAGTTATCTCAAGGCTGTATCTGTTGTAGCTTATTTGGAGATTTTTCTAAATCTTTACAGGAAGTCATTGAAAAGTATCAGCCTGATCGTATTTTAATCGAACCATCAGGAGTAGGAAAATTATCAGATATTATTCAAGCTGTCAAAGATGCAGGATTAGAAAAGAATTTAAATGCTTTAGTTTGTCTTGTAGATGTCAATAAAGCTAAAATGTATTCTAAGAATTTTGGTGAATTCTTTTTAGACCAAATTAAAACCGCACATACGATTATTTTATCTCGTACGGACGTTGCTAAAGAAGATAAAGTAATTGAAACGTTAGAAGTAATAAGAGAAAATAATGACAAGGCAGTTTTAGTAACTACGCCTATTCAAGATTTGAAAGATGGTGAGATATTTAAAGCCTATGAGGGATTACATGATGATTTTAAAAAAGAACTTTTACAAGATGTACACCATGAGCATGAAGAAGAGTGTTGCGGACACCACCATCATCATGAACATGAAGAAGAATGCTGTGGACACCACCATCATCATGAACATGAAGAAGAGTGCTGTGGACACCACCATCACCACGAGCATGAAGAAGAGTGCTGTGGACACCACCATCACCACGAGCATGAAGAAGAATGCTGTGGACACCACCATCATCATGAATATGAAGGAGAGTGTTGTGGGCATCACCACCACCATCATGCAGAAGAAGTGTTTTCTTCTGTAGGTTTTGAGACAGTCAAGAAATATAATTTAGAATTTTTGAAAAAAGTTTTAGAGAACCTGTCTAATGGGGTTTGTGGTATTGTCGTAAGGGCTAAAGGTGTTATTTCAGATGATACGAATCAATGGTATCAGTTTAATTTAACTCCTGGTGAAGTAACTTTAGAGAAATGCAATCCACGTCCAATTGGTAAAATCTGTGTGATTGGTTCAAAGATTGATGAAGCAGTTATTAAAAAATTATTTTAGAGGATAGTCTATGGTTGAGGTACCTATATTTATTGTAAATGGTTTACTGGAAAGTGGTAAAACCACACTAATCAAAGAAATTATAGAGAATAATGTTTCTTATCAAGCAGGAACTACACTTTTGGTGGTTTGTGAAGAAGGAGAAACAGAATATGAAGAGCGTTGGCTCAAAGAGTATGAAGTTCAAATCGCTTATGTTTCAAAAGAAGCTGATTTGACACCAGAGTTTTTGATGGCTTTAGATGAACAATATCAGCCTGTTCAAATTGTTTTAGAATATAATAGTTTTTATAATATGGATGAATTAGCCTTTCCAGAGTATATGCCAGTCTATCAGCAAGTTACACTCATTGATGCGTCCACATTTGGCATATTCTTTAATAATATGAAACAAATCTTTAATAATCTTGTAAAATTTTCTTCTTTGGTTATTTTTAATCGTTGTGATGGAATAAAAGATTTATCTTTATATCGTAGACAAATTAGAGCTTTAAACCAAGAATGCCAAATTGGTTTTGAGGGAAAAAATGGGCAACTAACCTCTATGTTAGATGAAGATCTTCCATACGATATTACAAAAGATAGCATTCTACTAGAGGATGAAGATTATCCTACTTGGTATATTGATGTGTTTGACAACTATGAAAAATATCAAGGAAAGACCATACGATTTAAAACTTTCGTTAGAGATATTTTAGAAGACTCTATAGTCGTAGGAAGAAATGTTATGACATGTTGTGAAAATGATATTCAGTTTTTAGGATATGAGGTTCAAAATGTAGATCTGCTTTTAGGAATTGGAGATTGCATTTTCTTAGAATGTATGGTTAAACGTGAGTATTCTAAAATTGCAGAAGAGGAAGTCGTAATGCTAGATGCCAAAAAGGTGTCTAAACTTCCAAAGGAAGAGGATAAGGTTCTATCCTTATAAAGGAGACAAAGTTTGTCTCTTTTTTTGTTTCTGTGCAAGGAAATGGCTTACTTTTGTTAAAAATTGTGATATACTTATACTTGGTGATAAAGCATGGTAAAAGAATATATAACAAAATCCGCAGAAGAAACCATAGCCATAGGTGTGAAAATTGGGAAACTGCTTCAAATTTCAGATGTAGTATTATTGACAGGTGATTTATCTGCAGGAAAGACAACGCTAACTAAAGGAATTGGTTCTGCCTTACAAGTTACAAAAGTTATTAATTCTCCCACATTTACGATAGTGAAAGAATATAAAGGGTTCTATCCTTTATATCATTTAGATTTATATAGATTGAATGGTTTAAATCAAGATTTTGATTTGGAAGAATTTATTGGCGGTGACGGGGTTTGTGTCATTGAATGGCCGAACCAAGTGGAAGAATTATTGCCAAAAGAATTTTTAGAGGTTTCACTAGAAAGAATCAACGAATTTGAAAGAAAGATAGTAATTTCCTCTAAAGGGAAACACTATGAAGAGGTTGTGATGAAACTATGAAAACATTGATTATTGATTCTGCAACAAACATTTTATATACGGCTCTATTGGTCGACAAGGATAAAAAATATGAGTCTTATGTTTTAGGAAAAAATGATCATGCAAGCGCAATTCTTGTAGAAATAGAAAAAGCTTGCAAAACTGCAGAACTTGAACTTAAGAATCTGGATTGTGTAGTCGTGGGATATGGTCCAGGCTCCTACACAGGAGTTCGTATGGGCGTAACCATTGGTAAACTGCTTGCGACTTTAGAAAAGAATATCAAACTATATACCCTATCCACATTATTGTTCATGGCAAGTGGTTCCAAAGGACAGGTGTTATCCACTATAGATGCTAGAAGAGGAAATGTGTTTGGCTGCATTTATGATATGGATACTATGAATTATGTAGTACAAGAGGCTTTAGTAGAAAAAAGTGAAATAGAACATCATCCTCATACGACAAGTGTGGATGAAAACCATTTTGTTGTAGACCCTTTTAAAGTTGTAACTATGGCTTCTTATGTGGCAGAGCCTAGAACGCTGGTGCCAAACTATTTAAGACAAACGGAAGCGGAGCGGAATCTAAATGCTTAGACCTTATAAAAAAGAAGATATTCCAAGAATTGTAGAATTAGAAAAAATCCATTTAGAATCCTCTTTAGAAGAATCCTATTATGTAGAGGATATGACCAACCCTCTTGCTAAACATTATGTGTTTGAAATTGAAGGACAGGTGATAGGGTTTATCTCTTCCATCTTTGATGGCTTTTCTATAGATATTCTAAATTTGGTCATTCATCAGGATTTTCAAGAACAAGGCTATGGGACGAAGATGCTAGCAGCATTTTTAGATGAATTTGTACCTCTTGGCGTAAATAGTGTATCTTTGGAGGTTCGTGCCTCCAATGTGAAAGCCATTCATTTATATGAGAAGTTAGGCTTTAATAAGATCCATGTTAGAAAAGAATATTATAACCATAGGGAAGATGCCTATGTTATGCAAAAATTGTATGATACAAAAAAAGATATGGCAAATCTAGAAGCCATTCTTTTCTCTAAAAAATGTGGCTTAAAATTTACAAGCGATTTTAAAGAGCGATATTGCTTGAATTATTATGACCTATATGATTATAAAATAAAGGCATTACATGAGTTGCGGGAAGAAGACTATCTTTATGTGATAGCCAATTGGACTAACTATCAGCTGTTTGATGGGTTCGATATTTCTAGTTGTGCATTGATGCATGTAAATGCTTATCAATACCATAGTCTTTCTAAAAAACAACATAAAGTTCATTTGAATTATCTTGAAGATCATTTGGATTTTACCTATCAAGTTAATTTAGAATATGGGGAAGAATACGCAAAAAAATATGCTGAATTTAGTTTTGATAAAATCAAAGAAAATAAAATAAAGTTATTTTCTGTTTTGGAGGAAAATAAAACAATTGGACATGTACAAGTATTAGAATATCATCATAGTATATTTCTTTTAGGGGTGTATGTGGATGCTGCTTATAGAAATCAAGGTATTGCATCGGCATTGATTGATGCATGCATATCTTATGCCAAAACATCTAAAAAGTTGGAAGTATATTTAGAGGCAGATGCAGAGGATACCCCTATTCAGATGTATGAGAGAATGAACTTTAAACAGATAGAACAGATTTATGAAATGTTTAAAGAGAAGGCCGGAACAATTTAAAGGAAATAAATATATTTTTATAAAGATCAAACACTTCTAAAATATTTAGAAGTTTTTTCTTTAGAACTTATATTAATACTATTATTTTTTTAGTAAATATTGTATAATATCAATGATATATACAAAATATGATGTTTATGGAAGTATTAGGAGTGATACATATGGAAGAAATCAGTAATTATATAAAAACTTTGATGGCAGAGGATTTAAAAGAGGGTAGAGTAAAAGAAATTATTACTCGTTTTCCGCCTGAACCTAATGCCTATTTACATATTGGACATGCACGTGCAATTGTCACAAATTTTGAATCTGCGAAAGCCTATGGTGGCAAGACAAACCTACGTTTGGATGATACAAATCCTACAAAAGAGGATAGTGAATATGTAGAGGCAATTCAAGAGGATTTAAAATGGTTAGGCTATACGCCAAATCACGTATTTTTTGGAAGCGACTATTTTGAAGAAACCTATGAAAAAGCCGTTCTTTTAATTAAAAAGGGATTGGCTTATGTGGATGACCTTTCTCAAGAAGAAGCCTCAAAGTATCGTGGCACATTGACCGAGCCTGGCAAGAATTCTCCTTATCGAGATCGAAGTATAGAAGAAAATTTGGATCTGTTTACAAGAATGCGTGCAGGAGAATTTAAAGATGGTGAAAAGACACTTCGTGCGAAAATTGATATGGCAAGTCCTAATATCAATATGAGAGATCCAATTTTATATCGTATCATTCATATGCATCATCATCGTCAAGGAGATAAGTGGTGTATTTACCCTATGTATGATTTTGCACATCCTTTACAGGACAGTTTTGAGGGGATTACACATTCCTGCTGCTCATTAGAATTTGATAATCATCGCGTGCTATACGATTGGGTTTTGGCAAATACTGAGGTAGAACATATTTCTCATCAATATGAGTTCGGACGGTTAAACATTACAGGTATGGTTATGTCCAAACGTTATTTGAGAACTTTAGTAGATACGAAAAAGGTAAGTGGCTATGACGATCCAAGAATGCCAACGCTGGTTGGACTAAAACGTCGTGGGTTTACACCTGAAGCTATAAAAAAATTTAT
Source organism: uncultured Anaeroplasmataceae bacterium (assembly GCA_910577745.1). GTDB lineage: Bacteria > Bacillota_I > Bacilli_A > Acholeplasmatales > Anaeroplasmataceae > Pelethenecus. Next base: position 250,211 of record CAJTNG010000001.1, read on the forward strand.
CTTGTCTACAGGATTATCTCGTGTAAATTCAACTGTAGATTATGCACAGCTTGAAGAGGCATTAAGAGATGATTTAAAGATGAAGACGTTAAGACCTTCTGCTGTCATTCATCCAGTTTTAGTTCAGATTGACAATTATCCTGAAGGACAAGTCGAATATATGGATTGTCCAAACAATGCAGAAAATGAAGCATTGGGATCTAGAAAAATAGCATTTAGTAAATATGTTTATATTGAAAGAGAAGATTTTATTGAAGAAAAACCAAATAAAAAGTGGAAAAGATTGGCACTAGGCGTAGAGGTAAGACTTATGCATGCCTACTTCATTACCGCAACCCGTGTGGAAAAAGATGAGAATGGAAACATTACTTTGATTCATGCGACGTATGATCCAGCAACTCGTTCTGGTTCTGGGTTTGATGCAAGAAAGCCAAATGGAAACATTCACTTTGTGGAACAAACGACAGCAATCCCTGCAGAGTTTAGAATTTTTGAGGCTCTCATCTTGCCTGAAACTGAGGAGACAAAAGATTTAGATTTTATGGAAAGACTAAATCCAAATTCTCTTACTATACAAGAAGGCTTTGTAGAAAAATCTTTAGAAGATACAAAACCTTTAGACCATTATCAGTTTGTACGTAACGGATATTACGTTACAGACCAGGATAGTACAGATACTAAGTTAGTATTTAACTGCACATGTGGCTTAAAATCATCATTTAAGCTATAAAATATAGGACTGCTTAGGCAGCCCTAAATTTATGTAGGAAAGGAAGAATAAAATGTTAAAAACCGTAAATTTAGGATTACAATATGGTTCTAGAAAACTTTTCGAGCATGTAGATTTAACCTTTACTAAAGGAAATTGTTATGGAATAATAGGAGCCAATGGGGCAGGAAAATCTACATTTTTAAAAGTATTATCTAAAGAAATAGAGTCAACCACTGGTGAAGTGATTTTGGATAAGAATGAAAGAATGTCTGTTTTAAAGCAGGACCAAAATGCGTATAATGAAGAAACTGTGGTGAATACGGTTTTATTAGGACATCCTAGACTTATTGAAATCATGAAGGAAAAGGATGCGTTATATTCTAAAGCAGATTTTTCAGAAGAAGATGGACTTCGTGCTGCAGAGCTAGAAGGAGAGTTTGCTGAACTTGGAGGCTGGGATGCAGAGTCAGATGCTGTTACCTTATTAAACGGAATTGGTGTCGACGAAGAATATCATTATTGCTTAATGAAGGATTTAGATGCAAAGCTAAAAATTAAAGTTTTGTTAGCGCAAGCCTTATTTGGTAATCCTGATATATTACTTCTAGATGAGCCAACGAACAATTTAGATTATAAATCTACCAGATGGTTAGAAAATTTCTTATTGAATTTTGAAAATACAGTTTTAATCGTTTCACATGACCGTCACTTTTTAAATAATGTATGTACACATATTTGTGATGTGGATTTTGGAAAAATAAAATTGTATGTAGGTAACTATGAATTCTGGTATGAATCTAGTCAATTGGCTTTACAACAGGCCAAAGACCAAAATAAGAAGAGTGAACAAAAGATAAAGGAACTTCAGGAATTTATTGCAAGATTCTCCGCAAATAAATCTAAATCTCGTCAGGCTACTTCTAGAAAAAAACTATTAGAGAAAATTAAAATTGAAGATATTGAACCATCTTCTAGAAGATATCCTTATATAGGGTTTAAACCGAATCGTGAAGTTGGTAATGATATTTTATTTGTAGAAAATTTATCGAAACCAGGTGTATTTGAAAATCTGACATTCTCTATAAATAAAAATGATAAAATAGCTTTCCTGGCGGAAAACTCTATGGTCATTACCACTTTATTTAATATATTATCTGGTAAGGATACAGAGTACACTGGAAAATTTAAATGGGGAATTACGACCTCTGTTGGGTTTTTGCCTCAAGATAACAAAGCATATTTTGATAAAGATTTAAGTTTGGTGGACTGGTTGAGACAGTACTCTAAAGAAGATCAAACCGAAAGCTTTATCCGTGGATGGCTAGGCAGAATGTTATTCAGTGGAGAAGAATCTTTAAAGAAATGTAATGTTCTTTCAGGTGGCGAAAAGGTAAGATGTATGTTTGCCAAACTGATGCTAGAAAGTCCAAATATATTGGTATTAGAGGATCCAACCAATCATTTGGATTTGGAATCTATTACGGCTTTAAATGAGGGCATGAAGGCTTATAAAGGAAATATCTTATTCTCTAGTCACGATGCGGAGCTTTTAGAAACTGTAGCTAATAGAATTATTTCCTTTAAAAAGGATGGTACGATTATTGACAGAATGTCATCCTATGAAGATTTTTTAGAAACTTATGAATAGGACATAAAAGATGTTCTATTCTTCTGTACAATAAAAGGTAAGGAGGGGGAGTTTATGTTAGATGATTTAAATACGGCGCAAAGAGAAGCGGTCACCTCTATAGATGGACCAGTTATGGTAATGGCTGGTGCAGGGTCTGGGAAAACTAAGGTGTTGACAGAACGTATAGCTTATATAATCGAGCAGGGAATCTCTCCTTATCAGATTCTTGCAGTCACATTTACCAATAAAGCCGCAAGGGAAATGAAAGATAGAGTAGAAGAGCTTGTAAATATGGATACGAAATTTATGTGGATTTCCACATTTCATAGTTTCTGTTCCAGATTTTTACGATTGGAAATTGAAGAAGGATTACCTGCATATAATCGTAATTTCTTAATTATCGATGAAGATGATGCTGTAAAAATAGTTAAAGAAATTTTGAAAAATTTTGCATTGGATGAATTTAAACCAAAAAAGATTTATGATTTGATTTCAAAAACGAAAAATTTTCCAAACTATCAAATACGGGACTCTTATTTAAAAAATACTTTTCCATCTATCTTTACCCGATATAATGCCTATTTAGTAGAAAATAATATGCTGGATTTTGATGATCTTATCATCAAGACCATAGAGCTCTTACAAAAAAATCCTTTAATTTTAGAGAAATATCAGGAGAAATTTCAATATATTTTAGTTGATGAATTTCAGGATACCAATGATTTGCAGTATAAGTTGATGTTTATGCTTTCTGCAAGATTTCATAATATATTTGTGGTTGGTGATGATTTTCAGTCTATCTATTCTTTTAGAGGCGCTAAAATTGAAAATATAAAAAAATTTCAAAACGATTTTAGAGAACATAAATTAATTTTACTAGAAGAAAATTATCGTTCTACGACACAGATTTTGAATCTAGCAAATGTGGTTATTGAACACAATCCGAATCAAATCAAGAAAGTGATGTTTTCTAATAAAAAAGAAGGGCAGGTTCCATTTTATTACCAGGCAATGAGTGGAAAAAGTGAAGCTATGTATGTGGTAGACAAAATCAAAGAGTTTCACTTGCAAAAGGATAAGTATAGTGATTTTGCCATCATTTATCGGACCAATTATATTTCAAGAGTTTTTGAAGACACCTTGATAAAATTTCAAATTCCATATAAAATCTATGGAGGATTGTCTTTCTTCTCTAGAAAAGAAATCAAAGATTTGATTGCTTACTTGCGGATTATTATTCATCCAGAAGATGATTTCTCCTTTTCCAGAATTGTAAATGAGCCAAAAAGAAAAATAGGAACATCTATTTTAGAGAAACTGCACCTACACGCTAAGGAACAGGAGTGCTCTTTATATGATGCTATTCCAACTTTTCAAGCAAGCGGAGTAGGATATACTGCTTTAAAGGCTTTTCATCAAATGATTTTCTCTATTAAAGAACAGTTAAACAATATGCCATTAAAAAATGTGGTAGATGTCATCATAGAAGAATCTGGGTATAAGGCTATGCTTGCGGTAGAAGATCCAGAACATGAACGTTTAGGAAATATTTTTGAGTTTAAGAACGTTTTAAAGGAGACAGATGTAACCGTTGAGGGAGATAATTTTGATAAATTAAATCAACTTCTAAATGATTTATCCTTAAGAACAGATAATGAAAATGATAGTGATGTAGATGCAGTTGTGCTTACCACATATCACCAAGCAAAAGGTTTGGAATTTAAAAATGTTTTCTTGGTGGCTATGGAAGAAGGTATATTTCCCAGTGAGTATCACATAGAAGATTTGGATATAGAAGAAGAACGTAGAATCTGCTATGTTGGAGTCACTAGAGCAAAGGATAGACTATACATTACAAATGCGCAAAATAGAATGCTTTATGGAAGAATGGAAACCTCCAATCCTTCTAGGTTTATAAAAGAGATGGGCAAAGAACATTTGAAAAATGTAAGTGCAGATTTTTATGAAATATCTTATAAAAAGTTTCAAAGCTTAAAAGAAGAACTACCTAAAGTTGTACAAAAAACAGATGAACAATATCATGTGGGAGATAAAGTAGAACATAATGTATTTGGAATTGGTGTAATTGTAACAGTCGGTAATGATACTTCTATAAAGGTTGCGTTTCCACTTCCGGCTGGTATTAAAACATTGATTAAAAATCATCCCTCTTATCATATTTTAACAAAAGCTTCTAAATAATTTAGAAGCATATATGCGGTTATGGCGGAACTGGTAGACGCGTACGTTTGAGGGGCGTATGGGACATCCCGTGTGAGTTCGATTCTCATTAGCCGCACCATTAAGAAACAACAGTGTTGATACAGTAGAAATACTACAAAATCAACACTTTTTTAAATTTTTAGGTAGTTTTGCTAGGGTTCCAATACCTAGTTTACACGAAAGCACACGATTTAAAGTTTTGATATGTTTAAAGATGTATTTTATTACTTTATAAATCTTTAGGAAATAACTGGATAAGGGGGATTATTATCAATTTATTGAGAAAAATGTCTTGAATAGAACAATGATGTATGCTATAATCAATAAGCAAATTAATAAGACAGTTCGTAACCATCCTGTCTATAATTTAAAACTAAGGAATGTGTACTTGTGATGAGGCAACTTTTTTTAGTTGCCTCATTTTTTAGTTAGGAGTTGATATTTATGCATTCAGTAAAGTGTGAGGGTTCGTTTGATGCGGCTCATTTTTTGAGCAATTATGAAGGAAAGTGCCGTAATATCCATGGACATAGATGGAGAATTGTTATTGGTGTTAAAGGTAAACTTCACAATGGTATGGTTGTTGATTTTAGTGTTTTAAAAGCCAGTATAAATAATCTATGTGAATATTTTGATCACACCTTTATAGTTGAAAAGGATAGTCTTAAAAAGGAAATTATGGAGATGCTAAAGGAGAACTTTCTTCTTCGTGAAGTGAATTTTAGAACTACTGCTGAAAATTTTGCAAAATATTTTTTTGATAAGATTAATGAAGAATATGAGTGCTTGTATGCTGAAGTTTATGAGACTCCTAATAACTGTGCGAGGTACACATGCGAGTAGTTGAAAAGTTTGTAAGCATTAATGGGGAAGGAATCAAGCAAGGACAACTTTCTGTTTTTATACGTTTTGCATTTTGCAATTTAAGATGTGGATATTGTGATACTCTATATTCCCTTATAAATCCGAAATATGAAGAAGAGAGTATAGATAAACTTGTGGAATTTATATTATCTACTGGAGTTAAAAATGTTACGTTGACTGGAGGGGAACCCTTAATTCAGCCAGACATAGGTAAATTATTAGAGACTTTGAGTGAGCTAAATTTAAATGTTGAAATAGAGACAAATGGAAGTGTTAGTATTCTGCCTTTTAAAAATATAAAAAATATTTCCTTTACTTTAGATTATAAAACCCCTTATTCTGGTGAAGAAACTAAAATGTATTTAGATAATTATAAATATGTTACCAAAAAAGATGCAGTTAAGTTTGTTTGTGGAGATAGGAATGATCTCATTAGGTGCAAGGAAATAATTTATGAATATGACTTACAGCATAAAACAAATTGCATTATAAGTCCAGTGTATGGAACCATTGAGCTTACAGAAATAGTAAATTTTTTAAAGGAAAATACTTTGAATGATATATGTATGCAGCTTCAAATACATAAATTCATTTGGGACAAGGATAAAAGAGGTGTATGATATATGGATGAGAAGAGGCTTCAAAATGCAATTAAAGAAATTCTAATTGCCATAGGAGATGATCCTTCTAGAGAAGGCTTGCTTGATACACCTAAAAGGGCTACTAAAATGTTGGTAGAAATGCTAGAGGGAATGCAGTATACAAATGATGAAATTGCAATGATGTTTGATAAATCTTTTGATGAAGATTCTTTCATAGATTCTAGGAATATTGTGGTGATAAAGGACATAGAAATCTTTTCATTTTGTGAACATCATATGGCACTAATGTACGATATGACAGTAGATATTGCTTACATGCCAAATGGTAGAGTTCTCGGTCTTTCAAAGCTTGCAAGAATTGCGGATATGGTATCTAAGAGATTGCAATTGCAAGAAAGAATAACACAGGATATCTTATATATTATAAAAAAAATCACAAATTCTAACGATATATTTGTTCGCATTAAAGGTTGTCATTCTTGTGTTGCAGCTCGAGGAATCAAAAAGAAAAGTTTTACAATAACCAAGGCAAAAATTGGAGATATTAAGGAGAGTGAATTAGATTGAAAATTTTAGTATTATTAAGTGGAGGAGTAGATTCAACTACGGCTTTAGCAAAAGCAATTGAAAAAGTTGGCAAAGAGAATGTTATAGCATTAAGTATAATATATGGTCAAAAGCATGATCGTGAGATAAACTCATGTATCGAAGTGGCAAAGTTTTATGGGGTTGAGCATTTATATTTAGATTTAACCATGATCTTTAAATATTCAAATTGTTCACTTCTAAAACAGTCTAATGGGAAAATTCCTTACGAATCGTATGATGAACAAGTAAGAGGTTCAAATGGCACTCCAGTTTCAACCTATGTTCCTTTTCGTAATGGATTGTTTCTTTCGGCTTCAGCCTCCATTGCTATTTCTAAGGGATGTGACATAATTTATTATGGCGCCCATTCTGATGATGCCTGTGGCAATGCCTATCCAGATTGTAGTCCGGAGTTTACAAATTTTATGAATAAGGCCATTTATATTGGTAGCGGAAATCAAGTTCATGTAGAAGGACCATTTGTAAATTGTAGTAAAAAAGATATAGTAAAAGAAGGCTTAAGGTTACATGTGCCATATAATCTAACATGGAGCTGTTATGAAGGACGTGAGAAAGCTTGTGGTAAATGTGGGACGTGTATAGATAGGAAGCACGCATTTAAAGAAAATGGGATGGAAGACCCAATAGAATATGAGGAATAATTATGAATCGCACTAATGAAAATTTGAAAATTTTGGGAGCAAAAACAAAATACAGTATGAATTATGCTCCAGAGGTTTTAGAAACCTTTACTAATAAGCATCAGGACAATGATTATTTTGTTAAATTTAATTGTCCAGAATTTACATCTTTATGTCCTATTACAGGACAACCTGATTTTGCAACTATTTACATTTCATATATACCCGATGTAAAGATGGTGGAATCAAAATCTTTAAAATTATATTTATTTAGTTTTCGTAATCATGGTGATTTTCATGAGGATTGTGTGAATATTATTATGAAGGATTTAATTCAGCTTATGAATCCTAGATACATTGAGGTATGGGGGAAGTTTACTCCACGAGGTGGCATTTCAATTGACCCCTATTGCAATTATGGCAAGAAAGGCACTAAATTTGAACAAATGGCTGAACAGCGTCTTTTTTGGCATGATATGTATCCTGAGAAGGTGGATAATAGATAAGTATGTACTTTGGAAGTACCATATTAATGCTTACGAATAAATGAGTTAGTTGTAGAGAAGGCAGAATATAATTGATTGTCAAAAGCAGATTATTGAAAAAAAGAGGAATAACATAAATCCTGTATGCTATCATATAAATTTTAATTAACTCTTTGAAGTTAGTAGAATCGTTTCTACTAACCTTTTTTATTTTCAAATATCAGTTTATTCCTCGTAAGTTAAACAATGTCGTTTAATTAATTGTTATACACTATCAAATAGTTTAAATAAGATGTATAATATAGTTAGTATAGGAGTTGTTTTTATGAAAAAGAACACAAAGAGAAAAGATAAAAAATTACATCATAAAAAGTTATGGTTTGTTTTAGGGAGTATACTAGGGCTTGTACTAGTAATTGGTATTACCTTGATAACTTATGTTAATATATACTATTCTGCAGATGCTTATGCAAAAGAAGCACTAACATCAGATGATGTCGTAGAAGTGTATCGAGAAAAAGAATATTATATTTTTGAGCCTAAGGCTTATGATACAGGGATTATTTTTTATCCAGGAGGAAAAGTAGATGCTGTAGCATATGCACCAATATTAAAACAGTTGGCATATGAAGGAATTTTGTGTATTCTTTGTGAAATGCCTTATCGTTTGGCAGTTTTAGATGTGAATGCGGCAGATGGACTGCAGGAGAGATTTGACGTTGACACTTGGTATATGGCAGGGCATTCCTTAGGAGGATCTATGGCTGCATCTTATATATCTAAGCATAGTGAGGATTATGCAGGACTAATCTTACTTGCCTCCTATTCTACCATAGATTTATCTAATACAGAGTTAAATGTTTTATCCATATATGGAGAATTGGATGGCGTTTTGAATAAGAAAAAATATGAGAGCAATCTTTCTAATCTTCCCAATACCTATAAGGAATATATGATACAAGGTGGGTGCCATGCCTATTTTGGGTCTTATGGAGTGCAAAAGGGAGATGGAACCCCAACAATTACAAATGAACAGCAAATCAAAGAAACTGTTTCATTCATATTAAATAATATAGTTTCAAATGAACTGGTAACTTATAAGGAATCTATAGAGGAGTTTTCAAATCCTGATTGCGGATTTTATGAACCAGTGTATGTTCAGTGCAATCTAGATCGTGTTTCCAATGTAAATCCTATGCTTTTAAAATATAATGCATTATTGCATTTAAGAATAGACATAGCTGCATTTAGTGGTAAAGTGAATGGTAAGGAAGACATAGAATTTACAAAAGAAATGTTGAATGGACTAGATGAGTTATTTCAGAGAATGAATGAAGCCTCTTGCTGTGTAATCCTACGCTTTTCATATGATCCAGGGTTTAATGGAGCTAAAGATATGGAGCCTGAAATCTCAATGGTGGTAAACCATATAGAATCTTTAAAAAACTTATTTACTAAATATGAAAAAATGATTACAGCAATAGAATGTGGACTTGTTGGTCCTTGGGGAGAAATGCATTCTAGTAAAATTGCCAACCAACAAACCTATAATATATTAATTGACTCCTATTTAAAGGTGTTACCATCTACAATAAAACTTTTAGTAAGACGTCCTAAATTTCTATATAGTTATTATGGATATTCATTATCCTCATTAAATGATTTTTCAATCAAGGATTGTCGTCTAGGGGTTTATAATGATGGATATTTAGGATCAGAAAATGATTTAGGAACCTACGAGGATCGTGAAAAAGAAGTAGCATGGTTAAGCAAGGTCAATATTGATACTCCTTATGGGGGAGAAGTAACTGTGCCTGGAAGTAGCTATAATGAATTAAACCATGCAGTGGAGGAAATGTTTCAGCTTCATTTAAGTTATCTAAATTTAAGATGGAATGATCAGGTGATAAAGCGTTGGAAGGATACAAAATACACAGGAACTGATTCACTCTATAAGAATAGTACAGAATATAGCTATATTAAAAACCATTTGGGCTATCGCCTTATTTTAAAGAATTTGAGATATCATGAGAACAATAGTACATTAAATCTTAATCTCAATGTGAATAACGTAGGATTTGGCAATCTTCTTAAATCTAAAAATGCTTATATTGTTTTTCAAAACGAAGAACATACCTATGCATTTAAATTTGAAAATGTAGATATCAACAACTTGATTTTTAAAATTGATAAGAAGAATATAAGTAGAGGGACATATAAGGTTTATTTTGTTTTAGCGGATGACTTTACAGAAAGTGGAACAAGGAGCATACGATTTGGAAATCAAGATATTTGGGATGAAACCATAAAAGGAAATATAATCTTTAATAGCTTTAATATAGAGTAAAATATAAAAAAAGAATATTGAATTTATAATATAGAGATTTTTTAATACTATCTAAATGTGATGGTTTTTGGGTGTCGTGGAAATTTAATAAAGTATGGCTATTACTTTAATGATGATTTTAAGACATTTTTAAATAAGCTGGGCATATTAAAATATAGTTTATGTTTTTTTTGAATTTGGGAAGATTTCTTTTGGAGAATAGGAATTAAGTTTACTCTTTCTAATCCAGAGAAGTTATTACCAAGCTGGTTATGTTATATGCATTAAATCATTTTATATGGTATAATGAATTATTCAAATTATAATTCATGGAGAAGAATATGAAATTTTTAGATTCTAATTTATTTTATCCTCATTTTAGTAAAAAATTTGATTATGATTTATGGAAAAAGAAATTACAAGCTGCTGAAATGAAATATGAGGAATACTTAAGTAATTGCAAAAAGGATATTGATCAGGAATTGTTGAAAATCTATGAGTTGACAAACCATTTTCATGACTATAATTTTCGTAAAATAATTTTTCATGCAAATAAAATTTTTTCTTGCAAAGATAAGGTGGATATTATAGAGATGCGTTTTTTCTCTAAAGATGCAAATATCATTTCACTATACTTAAAAGATATTATTAGTTTTTCAATGCATATGAACCAATTGAATTTTAAGGAACAAGAACGTATAGGGTTAGAGGATATAGTCTTGTGTGAAATAGGCTATGAAAAAAAATGTAGCTTTATTAATTTACATATGATATCAGGAGCAGAAATTTCCATCTATTTTAAAAATGCAAAATTTAAAATAAAATCCTTGAAGTCTTTACCTGTTGGAATTTAAAATAAAAAAGTATAATACAGATCAGGAAGTGATGGTATGGCAATGTGGAATCCTTGGCGAGGGTGTAAAAAATGTAGTGATGGATGTCTTCATTGCTATATACATAAAGGAGATTTAAAAAGAAATATAAATACGAATGAAATCGTAAAAACCAAAGACTTTTTAAAACCTATAGAGAAAGTAAAAAATGGAAGTTATAAAATGAAATCAGGACTGGTTTATCTATGCTTTTCTACGGATTTCTTGATCGAAGAAGCAGACCAATGGAGAAATGATTGTTGGAAAATGATAAAAGAAAGACAAGACTGTACATTCTTATTTCTGACTAAAAGAATAGATCGATTTATGAAATGTATTCCCAATGATTGGAAGGATGGATATGATAATGTAGTTGTATGTTGCACTATAGAAAATCAAAAAAATGCAGATGTTAAATTATCTATATTTAAAGATTTACCTATAAAGCATAAGTGTATTACAGCCCAACCCTTATTAGAGAGTATAGACATAGAAAAGTATCTTCCTCATATAGAACTTGTTGTGGTAGGAGGAGAATCGGATGGTAATGCTCGACCATTAAAGTATGACTGGGTATTACAAATTAGAGAACAGTGTATACGAAATCATATTAGTTTTGAATTTAGGCAATGTGGAACTTATTTCATAAAAGATGGGAAACAATATAAGCTTCAAACCAAAGACTTAATTAAACAGGCTAAGTTGGCTAACATAGATTATAAAATAACTGATATTTAAAGTTTAGAATTATTATTTCCTTTACAGGTTTCCAATGTAAGGGCATAGCAAGTGGAGCGTGAAGATAACTCCATTTTTTCTTCTTGTGTAAAAATTACATTTTTGTTATGAATATGTTATAATTATTTTTGAAGTAGGTGATAGTATGGAATTGAAAAATATTCTAACTATAAAAAATCGATATGAGTTTAGAGATTGGCTTAAAAATAATCATGATAAGGAGCAAGAATGCTGGATTTTTTGTAAAAGAGGAAAGCCTGTTGATGATATACATTTTTGGTATTTAGATGCTGTAGAAGAGGCATTATGTTTTGGATGGATTGATTCAACCATAAAGAAAGTGGATGGGAGAATAGTTCAGCGATTTACGCCAAGAAAAAGTGATAGATGGTCTGAATTGAATAAAGAAAGATGTCGCAGATTAGAGAAATTAGGATGGATGACGGATGCAGGAAGAAGGTGTTTACCTGATATGTCAGTAAATTCTTTTGTTATAGATCAAGATATATTAGATGCATTAAAGAAAGATGAAGTCATATGGAATCATTTTAATTCTTTTCCACCTTTATATCAAAGAGTTCGTATAAATACCATTGCGATTACCAAGAAAAATAAAGAATTATTTCAAAGCCGTTTAGAAAAATTCCTTCAGAATACAGCGGAAGGAAAACTTTATGGAGATTGGAATGATTATGGAAGATTGATTACATAGAATCATTTTAATATAAAATTGGAAGGTGTAAGGTGTATGAATTGGAATCTTGGATTTTCTTACGTTGGACTTTTCTTTTTGTTTATGTTATATATTCCAAATATCATTTGGAGTAAATATAAACCAAAAGACTATGATATTTTTATGAAAACTGAAAATAAGGTATTGGTTATATTTGAAAAAATTGGTGAAGTTTTGGTCACCTGCGTATCCTTAATCTTTACAGATTTTAATATAAATGCAATTAACTATTGGAGCATAGTTCTTTTATTGGCATTTCTTGTTATGCTTTTATATGAAATATATTGGATAAAATATTTCAGAAGTGAAAAAACTATGCAGGATATGTATAGCAGTTTGCTGGGTATCCCTGTGGCAGGTGCTACGCTATCCGTTTTTGCCTTTTTGCTATTGGGGATTTATGGCAGAAATATAGTTATGATACTCTCCGTCATCCTTTTAGGTATAGGTCATATTGGTATTTCTTTAGGTCATAGAAAGCAAATCCAGATAGGAGGGAAAATATGATTATCAATACAGGGGGTAGAACGGATACAGTTCAGTATTTTACCGAGTGGTTGTGCAATCGCTTTAAAGAGGGCTTTGTATATACTAGAAATCCGTTATTTCCAAACAAAGTAAGTCGATATGAGCTTACTCCAGACAAGGTAGACTGTGTTATCTTTTGTTCAAAAAATTATCAGACAATTTTACCAAGGCTTCACGAGATTACAAGTAAGTTCAATACATATTTTCATTATACCATTACGGCTTATGGAAAAGATATTGAACCAGGAGTTCCATCGATTGACGAAAGCATAGAAACATTAATTCAATTATCCAAGCAAGTAGGAAAACAGAGAGTTTCATGGAGATATGATCCAGTTTTATTTACAGAAAATTATACTCTGAAGGTTCATTTAGACACATTTGAAGTTATGGCAAAACGATTGGCTCCCTATATAGATCGTTGTATTTTCAGTTTTGTAGAACGATATAAAAAGCTAGAACACAACATGCCAGAACTTATTCCTTTTACAGAACAAGATAAGGAAACTATAGCAAGAGAGCTTGGCAAGATTGCTAAAAAATATGGAATACATCTTCAGACTTGTGGGACGAATGGAGATTACGCTAAGTATGGCATTCATCCTTCTGGCTGTTCGACATTAAAAATTTTAGCAAATGCGAATCAAATCGAGTTCAAGACGCTAAAGCATAAAGGAATGCGACAAGGATGTCATTGTATTGAGAGTCGGGATATTGGTGCTTATGACACCTGTTTAAATGGTTGTAAATATTGTTATGCAAATCAAACACCCCAAAAAGCCAGAGTAAATTTTAAATACCATGATCCGAATTCTCCTTTATTATTAGGGGATTTAAAGCCGACGGATGAGCTTATGACTACTCCTCAAAACTCTTTTAGAATTCCAAAGGTAAGACAATTGTCTTTATTTTCTGATAATGAATAAATGGCTATTGCATAGATTATTTTCTATGCAATTTTTCTTTTTTCTACATAATGTTTCTCTTTTTACACAAGATATGAAAGAGGGGATTACTATGTGTACAGCAGTTACATATCAAACAAAAGATTTTTATTTTGGAAGAACCTTGGATCATGATTTTTCATATCATGAGCAAGTGGTCATTACTCCCAAAAACTATCCATTTCATTTCAGAAAAGAAAAAAGCTTAAAGACGCATTATGCAATGATTGGTATGGCTTATGTGGTGGAGGAATATCCGCTATATTATGATGCCTGTAATGAAAAGGGATTGTGTATGGCAGGATTAAATTTTGTAGGCAATGCCGTTTATTTCAAGCCAATGAAAAATAAAATAAATTTGGCAAATTTCGAACTGATCCCTTACATCTTAGGAACATGTTCTAGTGTAAAAGAAGTAAAGGAACTTTTTGAAAAAATGAATATGATAGATATGCCCTTTTCCCGCGATCTGCCATGTGCAGAACTTCACTACCTCATTTCAGATGCGAATGAATCCATCACAGTGGAAAGCGTAGAAAGTGGAATCCATATCTATCAAAACCATGTTGGTGTTTTAACGAACAATCCACCCTTTGGCATCCAAATGTTTCATTTAAATATGTTCTTAAATTTATCTAGTCAAGAGCCTTATAACAAATTTTCTGATAAGATTGAATTAGATAAATTTAGTAGAGGTATGGGGGCTATCGGACTGCCAGGGGATGTGTCGTCCACCTCAAGATTTGTACGTGCTTGTTTTGTAAAACTCAATTCAGTTTCATCTTGTGAAGAAACAGAAAGTGTAAGTCAGTTTTTTCATATTTTAAATTCGGTAGATCAGCAACGGGGCTGTTGCAGGCTAGAAGAGGATAAATATGAGATAACAATCTATACTTCATGCATCAACGCGACTAAAGGAATTTATTACTATACTACCTACGATAATCATCAAATTACGGCCATAAACATGTTTGCGGAAAACTTGAATCAAAGTCAATTGATTACTTTTCCGTTACGTAAAAAAGAACAGATTTATCTAGAGAATTAGAATTTGTTTTAAAAATAAAAACTTAAGTAGAAACTCGTCATTTTTTGTGATAAAATAAGAAAAGATGATGGAGGAAACTTAAGATGCTAGGTAATTTTACGTATTCAAATCCTACTAGATTATATTTTGGTAAGGATGCTTTAGAAAATTTAAAAACAGAATTAAAGAAGTATGGAAAAAACGTACTACTTATTTATGGGGGCGGTTCTATAAAAAGAACAGGCTTGTATGATAAAATCATTTATATTTTACAGGAAGCAGAGAAGAATGTTTTTGAAGATGCTGGTGTAATGCCCAACCCTACTGTTGAAAAATTATACGAAGGTGCAAAGCGCGCGAAAGCTTGTAATGCCGATTTATTACTGGCTGTTGGTGGCGGGTCTGTCATTGATTATGCAAAAGCTGTTGCGGTATCTGCTCATTGTGAAGAGGACCCTTGGGATAAATACTATTTGCGATTTGAAGAACCAACCTGTAGAATTCTTCCTATCGGATCTGTACTTACGATGGTTGGAACTGGTTCAGAAATGAATGGTGGTGCTGTAATTACAAATCCTGATCAAAAGCTGAAAATTGGACATGTCTTTGGGGAAAATGTTTTTCCTAAATTTTCCATTTTAAATCCAGAATTAACTTTTACGGTTCCAAAGTACCAAATGGTTGCAGGAATTTTTGATATTATGTCTCATATTATGGAACAGTATTTTTCTGGTGAAGATGATAATACCTCTGATTATATTATGGAAGGATTAATGCGTAGTTTAATTCATTCTAGTAGAATTGCAGCAAAGGATCCTTTGAATTACGAGGCGAGAAGTAATATTATGTGGATATCCACATGGGCATTAAATACATTAGTGGCTAAAGGAAAAACGACGGACTGGATGGTTCATATGATTGGGCAGTCTATCGGAGCTTATACGGATGCCACTCATGGGATGACGTTATCAAGTGTATCTTTGGCATATTACCGCTATATTTTAAAGGATGGATTACATCAATTTAAAAAGTTTGCGTTAAATGTATGGAATGTTTCCCCAGACCAAAAATCAGACGAAGCTATTGCTTTAGAAGGATTAGAGGCTATGGAGCATTGGATGAAGGAAATAGGGCTTGTATTAAACATTACGGAACTAGGGGTTACAGAGGAACTCCTTGATGGGATTGTCAAAGGTACTTTAAGTATGGATGGTGGCTATAAGAAGCTAACCTCTAGTGATATATTAGAAATTTTAAAGAGAAGTATGTAATCCTTGCACTCCATCTGGGGGTGCTTTTACTTTAAATAAAATGAAATTTGATAGCAAATTTAGATGCTTTTAAGGGCATCTTGTGATAAAATAGAGAAGTACTATAAGTATGAGATGAGGTGTTTATATGAAGAAAAGTAGTATTATGATGCCGTTGTTTGTTTTATTATTTTTTTTAATTTTTATGTTCGGCTTACTGAAATATTTTGTGGTGGCATATGTTCTTCTAGGGTTAGCCTTCGGATTGGCAGTTTTAATTTTCGTTTTATTTAAAAAAGAATTAAATCGTATCAATGCGATATCCCATATGATTTATGAGGAAAAAGAGTATTTCAATGCTTTAGAAGAGATTGATTCTATTCATGAAAGAAAATTATTTCAAGGAAACTATTATTATCTTAGAGCCTTAAAGGTCAGTGTTTTACTATTATTAGAAAATGAAGATGTGGCCTTACATACCTTAACTTCTACAGAATGGAACAATCAATATCAATTTTATATTTACTATTCTTTCTTATTGAATGTATATTTTGAAAGATTAGATGAGGCAGAGTTTTCTTTCTCTCATTTACAGAAAATAAAAAATAAGAATTATATAGAACAAAAAAATATTGCAATAGAAATATATAAGGTGATGCATGGAGAATCCTATAATAAAGGATTATTGGAGAATTCTTTATATCCTATTGTACAAAAAATCATGAAGAAATATTAGAAAGGAAACATTATGAAACGAATAGAATGGCTTGAAGATGCTGTATTTTATGAGATCTATCCCCAATCCTTTTATGATTCTAACGGAGATGGAATTGGAGATATATTAGGAATTGTTGCAAAACTAGACTATGTAAAATCCCTAGGCTGTAATGCGATTTGGATGAATCCATGTTTTGATTCACCTTTTAAGGATGCAGGCTATGATGTGAGAAATTACAAGCTAGTTGCACCTAGATATGGGACTAATGAGGACTTAGAAACACTTGTGGAGGAAATGCATAAAAGGGATATGCATTTACTTTTAGATCTTGTTCCTTGTCACACAAGTGAAGAACATCCTTGGTTTAAAGCTTCTACCAAACAAGAGAAAAATGAGCATTCTCAAAGATTTATTTGGACAGATGGTGCATTTTATAAACCAAATCATTTGACAGCGGTAGGAGGAGAATATGAAAGAAATGGAACGTATGTTATTTCGTTCTTTAATTGTCAGCCTTCTTTAAATTATGGATTTCAATCTGTGACAGAAAAATGGCAATGTGCAACAGATTCTAAGGAAGCTATTTCTACACAGGATGCTATGATAGATGTCATGAAATTTTGGCTTGCAAAAGGCGTAGATGGATTCCGTGTAGATATGGCAGCCTGTCTAGTGAAACATGATGAGGGAGAAGTTGGAACTCAAGAAGCTTGGAAGAGAATGTTCAGTATCGTTCGTAAGGCGTATCCTGAAGCTGTTTTTGTATCAGAATGGAGTAATCCTACTAGGTCTTTAAAGTGTGGCTTTACTATGGATTTTTATTTAGATCATGGCTGGAATGGTGGAAATGGATACCATCATTTATTAAGAGATAATGATATAGATTTAAATACATATCAACTGACCAAGGATGAATCTTATTTTAAGTTTGAGTCCTCACAAACGATTCATAAATTTTTAAAGGAATATATAAACGATTATAAAGAAACAAAAAATGATGGGTATATCTCATGGATTACAGATAATCATGATATGATTCGTTTAAAGAAGTTTTTTACGGAAGAAGAAATTAAAGTGATATATGGCTTTATCTTTACAATGCCAGGGGTTCCTTTTCTTTACTATGGGGATGAGATTGGAATGAACTACTTAGAGATTCCTACAAAAGAAGGGGGATATCATAGGACGGGTAGTAGAACACCTATGCAATGGGCGCAGAAAAAAAATTTAGGATTTTCTAAAGCAGATAAAGAAAAATTATATTTACCTGTAGATGAATCAGTTGAAGCTCCAACGGTAGAACAGGCTTTGCAGGATAAAACATCTTTATTACAGTATGTGAAAGCTTTAATTGCTTTGCGACATACGTATAAAGATTTGCAATCTGTAAACAATTTTGAACTTTATGCAGCTAGCAAAAAGTCTAAGTTATTTGCTTATAAACGAGGAGATTTCTTAATGGTAGTAAATCCTTCTTCCCGAGAAGAACGCTTGAAATTAGACGCAAAATATCAGGTTATGCATAGTGTGGGAACATATGAATTAGAAGCAAATCGACTTACGAAACTAAAACAGTGCTTCTTAATTTTAAAAAGGAACTAGGAGTTCTAGCCATGAAAATTAGACATGCTTTAGAAAAAGATATAGATTTTCTAAAAGAGAAGGATCGTCATTTAACTTATGAGACGTTATGTGAATGCATTTCCCAAAGAAGAATCTATATTTTAGAAATCAATGAGAGGTCTGTAGGATGGCTTAGATACAATCTCTTTTGGGATAATACCCCCTTTATGAATTTACTATATGTGTTAGAAGAATATAGAGGGAATGGCTATGGAAGTCAACTTGTGAAATTTTTTGAACGTCAAATGCTGAATCAAGGATTTGATATTGTAATGACTTCTACATTGGTTCATGAAACAGCGCTTCCCTTTTACTTAAAGCATAACTATAAAGTTGTAGGCGGATTTCATCCTAATACAGAAGAGTATGAAATTCTTTTACAAAAAAAATTGAATGCAGGAGGTTAAACTTTATGGAAGTGAAATTTTATAAAGAAGAGCCCAAAGAAATTAAATATGTGGTCATTGTTGCAAGATATAAGGATCAGTTTGTTTTTTGTAAACATAAAGACAGAACAACCTATGAACTGCCAGGAGGACATATTGAATCCAATGAATCTATAACAGAAGCTGCCAAAAGAGAGCTTTATGAAGAGACGGGAGCCGTCAGGTTTTCTTTAGATTTTGTCAGTTATTATTCCTATAATTCTTTTGGAGCACTCTATTATGCAGAAATTGAAGAAATCACTGAGTTATCCTATGAGATAGAAAGTTTATATTTTTCTGATTATCTTCCAGTAAATCTGACTTATCCTTTGATTCAGCCTAGACTATTTAATTATGTCGTTCAGCATGCAAATATTTTCTATGGCTCTAATTTTAAACGAATGATAGCGGGAGCCTTATATGATTCTAGTAAGAATGATCCAGAGCTTCATCGCAACTCAGTACGTAAGGCGATGGAGTATAACACGACTTTGCCTCATGAATTAGAAAAAAGAAGAGATATTATTAAAAACTGGTTTGGTTCAACTCAAGAACATTTTTACTTAGAACCAACGGTTAAAGCAGATTATGGATTTAATATTCATTTGGGAAACTATTTTTATTCAAATTTTGACTGTGTGTTTTTAGATGTAGCTCCTATCATATTTGGAGATTATGTTTATGTAGCCCCTAGATGCTGTTTTTATACAGCAGGACATCCTATTACTGCAGAAGTTAGAAATAAAAATTTAGAATATGGATATCCCATACGAGTAGGAAATCATGTATGGTTTGGAGGTTCTGTGGTTGTTAATCCAGGGGTAACAATAGGATCAAATGTAGTTATTGGGTCTGGCTCTGTAGTTACAAAAGATATTCCAGATGGTGTTGTAGCCTGCGGAAATCCTTGTAAAGTTATAAGAGAAATAACCGAAGCAGATAAAGCTTACTGGTCTTCTCAAGAAAAGATTTTTTTAGAGGACATAAAATAAATTATTTTTTCACTCAAGTTTTATACTTGAATGAAATATGCAGATATGGCGAAACTGGTATACGCGCTATCTTCAGACGGTAGTGGTTATAAACCGTGTGGGTTCAAATCCCACTATCTGCACCATCTTTGTAGTACGAAAAGGCTACAAACTAAAAAAAGCTCAAAAACATATGGTTTTTGGGCTTTTTTTAGTGGTTTTATGGCAATTTTAAAGAAATTAGCATCTAGTAAATAGGTTTGAATTTTAAGGCTGTAAATTGGCTATTTTAGAAAAAAATGAGACCTGAACTCACCAAATCTGATTATATGAAATGCTAAAAATAGATAATTTTATATAATTTCTAATTAACGATTTTATTTTTTATTTTTTTCTGTATCTATTGCTAATAATTAGAAAATTTGTTATAATCAATATATAAAATGCAGTTGGAGGAATTGAATAAGTAGAGAATAGAAAGGACTGACTTTGTAATGAAGAGAAGAGTGTTTGGTTTAGCTGTTGTTTTGATTGGTGTCTTATCGCTTTGTGCTTGTAAAGAGGCAGAGGAACCTGAATTAAGTGATATGGATGAATTTATCGCTGGTTTTAAAGCAAAGCA
This sequence comes from uncultured Anaeroplasmataceae bacterium, assembly GCA_910577745.1. GTDB lineage: Bacteria > Bacillota_I > Bacilli_A > Acholeplasmatales > Anaeroplasmataceae > Pelethenecus. The sequence goes on from CAJTNG010000001.1 coordinate 270,733, forward strand.
TCCTGATGGATACCAACTTTCAGATGGTTGGTATGAGGAAACTTTTCATATAACCAATACGAATTATTTTTCTAATCTTGCAAGATATAAACAATTGAAAAGAGAATTTGTAGGATATTGTAGTTTTACAGATTCAGAAGAATCAGAGTCAGATTCTGTTTCATTCAAAACAAACGATTTTGAGTACAAATCTTTAGAAAGTTATTATTGGAGAAACGATAAACAAATTGAGAGACGTTCTAATTTTGATGGGGAGAATTATTATTGGTGGGAAACGAAATACGAATATTCATCTTATACGTCATTTCAATTTACAGTTACCAAAGCCCCGACGTTATTTACAAATAAAATTAGTGGTTGTTTTGGATACTTTTATTTTTTAGATGAATATAACTATTTACCTGAAATCATTGCACACCCTACTACCCATACAGCCAGTCATCCTTTTAATACCTATAACTATTTATCCATAAGTGTTACCAATAATGTTATAAAAATAATTAAGGAAAAAAATGTGTTAGATTATCGGTTTAACACTTATGTAAGTGAATATTATTTTGATGAAAATTATGAATTAATACGAATAGTAAGAAGTGATCATATAACTTATAATATAGAAACAGGCGGTCAATATATAGATATTGATTGGACATTAGAGAAAACAGAAAAGCGAAATTTAGGTGAATCTATGGAGTATGATCAAGAAGTTGATGTAGAAGAAGGAGCTTGGATAGCAAGGCATCCTAATTGGTATGACTGGACTCAATGATGAATAATTAAATAAAAAAATAAAGGGAGTAAATTATGAACATTTTATTAAGCATAATGTTATCAGGAATTTTAGCGTTAGCAAATGTTGGGGCATCTATGTCCAATGAGGAACAGAGTATGAATTATGCTTCTGAACCTTATGTGGCAACTATGGCGGAGTATAGATATACGCCATTCCCTTATGAAGGGATAGAATTGATTCATCGATATGAGCCTAATGATACTTGGTCTACTGCGACAAATCTTTGCCCTCCTGAGTATTACGAATTAAATTCATATCATACTTATTTGCAAGCTGCTTTGGGTTCTCAATCACATAGCCCAGAATATGACTATTACTATTTTACTTTATTAACAGATTGTAATGTAACTGTTCGTGCATGTACTGACAATTGGGAGAATTCCTTTAATTTTTACTTACAGCATTTGACCTATACGCCAGCTTCAGGAGATAAGGTTTCAAAACGGATGAAATATCTTTATGAGGAAGAAACAACTCAGAAAACCAAGTATTTTAGTTCGACACTTAAAGGTGGTACATACTATATTTGTTTTACATACCGTCAACCTGCAAATTATAATGAAGATGTGGAATATGAATTAAATTTATATGTTTCAAAAACTCCAGATGGTAAAGATGCCAACGTAAGAGATTTAAGAGTTAATAAAGAATTATCTGGTGCTGTGTGGTTGTCAGATTACTTGCCATTGGGAATTGAAAATATCTTTGATCCAACCTTGAACGTAGCATACCAAGCAAATAAGACTGAACCAAGCGATGAGACTATTATTTCGTTTGAATGACAATAATGAGACGAAACAAATTACTACGAATTATTCTCACTCATTGCGAACTTTTCGGCAATGAGTGAGAATAAAACAGTGCTTATAGATAGGGGGAGTCTAATCTCTACACCATTTATAGGAGACATCGGGCGATGGTTTCGTGTGTAAAAATCGGAGTTCAAACGTGTGTCAATTAAAGAGATGGTAGCAGTAGAAGAAATATGATTAAAAATATAAAAGTGTAAATATAAAAAAAGCTTTTTCAAAGATGATTAGAAAAGGTTTTTTTTGTTGAAGTAACGGATTAAAATATCTTAATACATTGACAACCATCAATATATAATATATAATCCAATTGATGTATATCAATAGGAATGAGAGATGAAAGTATGACAAATGAAGAAATTATAGAAAAGCTAAAAGCCCTTAATGATTTGACTAGACTTCAGATAGTACAATTATTATCTAAAAATGAGGTTATGTGCGCCTGCAAAATTTTAAAAGAATTAAATATTACGCAAGGCACTTTATCGCACCATATGAAAATCTTAACCAACTGCAAATTATTAGAATGTCGTAAAGATGGGAAATGGTGCTATTATAGGATAAACGAATTAGAGATTTTAGAAGTGTCAAAATATTTAGAAAATTTATGTGAATAAAAGGAGCGAGAAGTATGGATTATAGTTTAGAAGAAAAATATAATTTAATTGTGCAGGGGATAAATGGAGAAATCAGTAAAAATCCTATTCAAATTGTAAAAAAAATAATGCATCAACCCTTTATAAATCTTCATGGACCAGAACATCATTTTCTTGATGGTGCTGCTTTTTTAGTAGCATATAAAAATACTGGTGGAGAAATCGATTTAGAATCTGCACTTGAAGAATTGAAATCCCGTACAATAAAAATGCCAGGAGCAATGTGTGGTTTATGGGGAATCTGCGGTTCTACGACTTCTATAGGAGCTGCTTTATCCATAATTCATAGCACAGGACCTCTATCTGGTGATAAGTTTTATAAAGATCATATGGAATATACATCAGGGGTTATACAAGAAATGAGTAAAATTGGTGGACCTAGATGCTGTAAACGAAATGCCTTTTTATCTATTGATTCTGCTGTGAAATTTGTGAAAAATAATTACGGTATTCTGATGGAGATAGAAGATATTACTTGTGAATTCACAGGGTGGAATCTGCAGTGTATTCATACAAAATGTCCATTTTACAATTCTGCACAAAAATGAGGATGAGGTAGATCTAAAATGATAAATGAAAATCTAAAGGAATGTAGGATCATGGTAAAGGGGAAATCAAATATCGTCCTAGAAACTAAGAGGTTAGTTTTAAGAAGAATCTGCCAAAATGATTTTGAGGATTTATGCAAGATATTAAAAGATGCAGAAACTATGTGCTACTATGAGGGAGCTTTTAGTGATAGAGAGGTCCAAGAGTGGCTAGACAGACAAAAATCAAGATATGAAAAATGGGGTTTTGGATTATGGGCAGTCTTGTTAAAAGAGAACCATAAATGGATTGGACAATGTGGATTGACGATGCAACCTTGGAAAAATCAAGAAGTTCTAGAAATCGGGTATCTCTTCAATCGTGCTTACTGGCACAATGGTTATGCGACAGAAGCTGCTATGGCATGTAAGAAATATGCTTTTGAAAAGTTAAACGCTGAAGAGGTATGTTCCATTATCAGAGATATTAATTTGCCCTCTCAGAACGTAGCAATTCGAAATGGAATGTATGCCGCAGATACCTGGACAAAGCACTATAAAGGTGTGGATATGCCTCATATTCGATATATATGTCGTAGAAGTAAGTAGTTTTATTGTTTTTAATGAGAAAGATTTAGCCATCTTTCTTTTTTTGTCGTTTTTCTTATGATATAATTTATATAAAGATGGAGGAAGACTTATGGAGTATCTATGGTTAAAAAACAAGTATCAATTAGATGAAAAGGCTCTTATATCTTATGGATTTTCTAAGGATTCCTCTGCATTTATTTTTAAGACTAGCCCCATAGAAAATTTTACTTTTTTGATTAAAATCAGTGAAAATGTTTTATCTTTAGATGTGTTTGATGAAGATGGCGAAATCTATATACCATTTACTATTCAGCAGGCACAAGGCGCTTTGGTTTCTACATTAAAAAACTTTGCAAATATCCTATTAGAAGATATAATAAAGCATTGTTTCATCCCTATAGATATAAGAAGTAATATTTTAAAATATGTTTGTGAACAATATGGAACTCTTCCAGACTATCCTTGGAAGGAATATCAAGAACATGCCACTTTAAAAAATGAAAAAGGGAAATGGTATGGGCTTTTGGCTAAAATTCCGGCAAAGTGCTTGGGACTGCCATCGAATTCAAAAATTGATATATTAAATGTAAAATTAGCTCCTGAAAAAATAGTACAGTTGATAGACTCTGCCCAATATTACGCTGCATATCATATGAATAAAAAATATTGGATGACCATTTTGCTAAATGAAAATACGGATTTGAACATGGTGTATAAGTTACTAGATGAGAGCTATCAAGCCGTGAATCATTAAAAGAGGAGAGGATAAGAATGAAAACAATATATGAATCCAAAATCGGAAGCTTGCTTTTGGAAAGTGATGGGGACGCTATCCTCGGAATAAGTTTTATAAAGGAGTATCCTACGGAAAATCTTGTGCCATTAACACATCCAGCTTTTCAGGAAATAGTGCGATGGTTAGATATCTATTTTGATGGAAAATGTCCAGAGTTTACGCCTGTTTTTAAGGTGAACGGGCTTACTCCTTTTCGTAAAAAAGTAGTAGATATTTTATTAGAAATTCCTTATGCTACAACCCTGACGTATAAGGAGATTGCCATGAAAATTGCAAAAGATATGGGAATCTCTAAAATGTCTGCGCAAGCGGTTGGTGGTGCTGTAGGCTGGAACCCTATTGGAATCCTAATTCCTTGTCATAGAGTCATAGGCAGCAATGGCAGTTTGACTGGCTATGCAGGAGGACTAGCGAATAAGGAGGCTTTACTCAAACTTGAAGGTATAAAGCTCCACTGAAATTTGTAGGTTTTTGTAGAAGAATCCTTGTGAAAAAAAGGATTTATTTCAGGTAATATAGGTATGTCTTGTTTCCTTGTCTAGATGAAATCCGTATTTTTTTCTTGAATATATCCTTATTTTGTTTTATAATTTAGACAAAGAAAGAAGGATTAAACTATGTTAGAATTTAAATTTGATACACAATTGTTAATTGCAGGACATGACTTAGACGAGGATACAATCTCTGATTATATAACAAGTAACATTAAAGGAGATTGTCTTTTAGCCGTAGGAGATGATGAGTTGATTAAAATTCATTTCCATACAAATACACCTTGGAAAGTATTGGAATATTGTGCAAGTTTAGGAGAAATCCATGACATTGTAATAGAAAATATGGAAAGACAAACGCAAGGGTTAAAAGGATAAAAATAACAGAGTTAGGCATCGCAATGATGTCTATTCTCTTTTTATAAAGGAAGTGGGTGAGGTTATGGTAAAGTATTTGAATTGTGATTGCATTAATTCAAAATGCTCAGCAGTTGTCAATCAAATCAATCTTTCAGGAAATATGGATACAAAAAGTGGTTTAGAATTCTCTGTAAGATATCCTTTGATGCATAATGATTATTTATATCGATTTAAAGAAAATAAATTAAATTTGTATGAATCCTATTTATATGAAGAAGATTCTACTAAAATCATCAATATGTTATGCTATGAATCTTATGCTTTTCCCACTAATTTACTCACGATAGAAAATTCATTAAAGTATTTTGTAAACCATTATAAGGAATATGGAATCACAGAAATTGCATTCCCACTCCTAGGCTGTGATGAGGATGGTCTTAGAATGGTAAGTGTTCTTCCTATGATGGAAAAATATTTAAAGCCACTTCCTATTGAATGCTATATCTGTTTTGACATTGATGGACCATCGAATTTAGAATTGCAAATGATTCATGCATTTCAAACCTTTGATTTATTTTATTTGAAAAAATATGCTAAACTAGATGACATACAAATGGCGACTTTAGAAGAAAATAAAAGGAATATTTCTCGTTTTGAAGATATATTCCATTTTCAAGGAATTACCCCTAAGGTATATCGTCAAATCTTTACATATTATTATAATGCAGAATATAAGCAGTTAGATCCTTTCCATCAAGAATCACTTTTTTAATTTATTTTAGAAATTCACTTGATTACTATCCTATTTAATGTTATACTATTTATACGAAGAAAGAGAGGCAAAAACCTCTCTTATTTATTTGATTGGAGTTGATGAAATGGATCTAAACAAGGTAAGTGAACTTTTAAAGCCCTATTTAGAACATGAAGGATTAGAATACTATGATGCCGAACTTGTAAAAGAGGATGGATTTTTAATTCTACGTGTTTTAATCGATAAAGAGGGTGGTATTGATATAGACTCACTTGCAAGATGCAATGAATTTCTATCAGAGAAACTTGATGCCATAGATTCTGATATGCCAGAATATATGTTAGAAGTTTCCTCTCCAGGCGCAGAAAAAGAACTTAGAAATCTTGATGAAATCAAAAAAAATATTGGAAAATACATTCATTTGGAATTACCGAATATGGTTTATGAAGGAAATTTATTAGACGTTAAGGAAGATACCTTAAGTGTTCGGTTTAATGCTAAAGGAAGATTTAGGACAATTGAAATTCCTTATTCAGAAATAAAATATATAAGATTAGCAGTAAAAATATAGGAGGACAAAAAAATGATTAATAAGGATTTTTACAGGTTAGCAGAAGAAGATGCAGAAAGCAGAGGCTTTAATGTAGACGAAGTTCTAGCTTGTATGGAAAGAGCTTTAATAGGTGCTTTTAAAAAGGAGCATGGAAATACATCCTGTAAAGTGGAATTTAAAAAAGATAAAAATGAAATTCTTTTATATTCTATTCATAAGGTTGTAGAAGAGTATACAACGTATTCAAAAGAGGAAGATGAAGAAGCAGAAGCTGTAAAAGAAGAGGTTACGGAACCTCAGTATGCAGAAATGCTACTTTCTGATGCAAAGAAAATCAAAGCTTCTTATAAAGTCGGAGATTTGGTGATTCAGCAGGAAAATCTTAAAAATTATAGTCGTATGACAATTCTTTCTGCAGGAAACGTTTATAAGCAAGGGGTTCGCACCTTAGAAAGAGAAAAGGCTTATCAATACTTTAAAGAATTAGAAAATGAAATGATTAACGCTGAAGTATCTAATATTGGAGATCGTTTCTTAACTTTAAAGCTTGGATTTAATGTAACAACCATTTTACCATTAAATGAATTGTTGCCGAATGACCATCTAGAAATTGGTGATTTTGTTAAAGTTTACGTGAAGCGTGTAGAACAGACAACAAAGGAGCCTAAGGTTGTAGTTTCTAGAATTGAAAGAAATTTAGTTACAAGATTAATGGAAAACTATATTCCAGAAATTAAAACTGGTGTAATTGAAATTAAAGGTATTGCTAGAGATCCAGGAGATAGAACTAAGATTGCTATCTATTCTAATGATGAAAAAGTAGATGCGATTGGTTCATGTGTAGGAGAAGGTGGATCTCGTATACGTGAGATTGTAAATGCTTTAGGTGGAGAAAAAGTAGATTTATATAAATGGAGCGAAGATCCAGAAGAACTTATTGCAAATTCATTACAACCAGCTTCTGTAACGAAAGTATTAAACATAGATGTCAAGAATAAGACTTCTCAAGTGGTAGTCCCTGATGATCACCTATCTTTAGCCATTGGTAAACAAGGACAAAATGTTCGATTGGCAGTTCAGTCCTGTGGATGGAAGATCGATATCATGCCAACTTCAGAAGCTTATGAGAAAGGCTTAATTCAAATTTTAGGTCTATAAGATGAAGGAAAAAAAGTTAGTTTTAAGAACATGTGTGGCATCTCGTGAGGTCTGTGAGAAAAAAGACTTGTTTCGTATTGTTCGCACACCAGAGCATACCGTACTTGTAGATTTGAAGGGGAAAGCCAATGGCAGAGGCGCATATTTGAAAAAAGATAGAGACATCATTGGATTAGCTAAAAAAAATAAGGCTTTGGACCGTAAACTAGAAATTGAGGTTCCTGAAGCAATTTATGAAGAACTCTTAGGATATTTAGAATAAATTATGGATAAAATACTAAATAATTTAGGACTATGTCAAAGAGCTTCTGGGTTAATCAGCGGAGAAGAGATGGTTCTTAATGCCATATCTTCTGGGCAAGTATGTTACATCTTTTTAGCAAAAGATGCAAGTGAAGCGAGTAAGAAAAAAATTTTGGATAAGGCTTTATTTTATAAGGTTGAGATCAATGAAGTCTATACTTCCATAGAATTATCACACGCAATCGGAAAAACAAATCGAATGGTGATCGGAATTATAAATAAGGGATTTTTAAAAATATTAAAGAAATAAGGTGATTTTTGTGGCAAAAAAGAACAATAAGCAGGATAAGAGAACTGCGAATATTCTTCAATCTAAGAGCAAAAAAAGTACATCAGAAAAGGTTGAAAATGTTTTAGTGTTTAAGCAAGGAATGACAGTGTCTGATGTTGCAGTAGGTATGGGGAAAACAAATGCTCAAATTATCATGAAGTTAATGCAGGCAGGCATAGTAGCAAACCAAAATCAAACCGTGGACAGAGAAACCATTGAACTGGTTGCTTTAGAGTTTGGATTTGATGTAAAGGATGAGGTTATAACAGATGTGACAAGATTTGATGAAATCGTTGTTGAAGATGATGAAGCATCATTAGAGTCAAGACCACCGGTTGTAACTATTATGGGTCATGTAGATCATGGAAAAACAACATTACTAGATACGATCCGTTCTTCACGTGTAGCTCGTGGTGAAGCTGGTGGAATTACGCAGCACATTGGTGCATATCAGGTGACAAATAATGGCTTTGCTATTACATTTATTGATACACCAGGACACGCTGCATTTACTCAAATGCGTGCACGTGGTGCTCAGATTACGGATATTGTTGTATTAGTGGTTGCTGCAGATGATGGTGTAATGCCACAAACAGAGGAAGCCATTGCGCATGCTCAAGCGGCAGGGTGTCCAATCATTGTAGCTGTAAATAAAATGGATAAGCCAACCGCTAACCCAGATCGAGTAATGGAGGAATTGACAAAATATAATCTAGTTCCTGAAGTTTGGGGAGGAGATACTATTTTTGTTCCTATCTCTGCATTAAAGGGAGAAGGCGTAGACCAGTTATTAGAAATGATTCAGTTGACTGCTGAAATGAAAGAATTAAAAGCAAATCCAAAACGTTTAGCTATGGGTACAGTCATTGAAGCAGAATTAGATAAGGGACGGGGACCTCTTGCAACATTCTTGGTTCAAAATGGTACATTAAAGACAGGGGATGTTGTGGTTTGTGGTGATACATGGGGAAGAATTAGAACGATGGAAGATGATCGACATGTGAGATACACTTCTGTAACTTCTTCCAAAGCTGTTTCTGTAACTGGATTAAATGCTGTTCCACTTGCTGGAGATAAATTTATGGTATTTAATGATGAAAAAACTGCAAGAGATACCGCTGAAGCTCGCGCAAATCGAACAAAAAATGCGGATGCTTTAGCTAGAAAAGCTACATCTTTAGAAGAATTATTTAAGCGTTCTGATGCAGATGTGACAAAAGAGTTAAATTTAATTATTAAGGGAGATGTTCAAGGCTCTGTGGAAGCTCTAAAAGCTGCTTTAGAGGGGTTGAATGTTGGAGATTTAAAAGTGAATATCATTCGTTCTACTGTAGGAACGATTACAGATACAGATGTATCTCTAGCTGAAGCTTCTAAAGCTATCATCATTGGATTCAATGTTCGACCAATGGCTTCTGTGCGTAATGAAGCTGCCACTAAGGGTGTAGAAATTAGATTATACAATATTATTTATAATGTTTTAAATGATATTGAAGCGGCATTAAAAGGTATGCTAGATCCAGAGTATGAAGAGGTTGTTATTGGTCAAGCTGAAGTAAGAAGTATCTTTAAACTTTCAAAGGTTGGAACAATTGCAGGCTGTTACGTTACCGATGGTTCTATTGAAAGAAATTCACTTGTCCGAGTTTTACGAAATGGAATTGTAGTATTTGAAGGTAAGTTGGCTTCTTTAAAAAGATTTAAAGATGATGCCAAAGAAGTTCGACAAGGATATGAGTGTGGACTTACGATTGAAAATTTCAACGATATCAAAGAGTATGATGTTATTGAAGCATCTGTAATGAAGGAGATTGAAAGATAATGAGTATCTCTTTACAAAGACTTGAATCTCTTGCATTGCGAGAGTTATCCTTGATTTTAAGAAAAGATGCAAAGAATAACTATCTTTCTAATTTAACGATTACTGAAGTAAGAATCACGAAAGATTTATCTTATATGAAGATTTATTATACTTACTTTCAAGGAAAAGAAGAAAACTATACCAAAGCTTTAGAAGATTGCAAGGGATATTTAAGAAGTGAACTTGCAAAGAAACTGAAAGCACGCAAAATGCCTGATTTAATATTTGTGCATGATGAAGCATTAGAATATGGAAATCATATTAATGAAATCATCTCTAAACTAGATATCAAGCATGATGAGGAATAAAAAAAAGAATACAGGTGTATTCTAATAAGGCATATATGGATAAGGGGAATATGGATACGGCATAGGCTGTGATGGATATACAGGATATTGTGGGTATACTGGATAAGGCATTGGATAATTATAATTATTCTTATTTGTGTTACTTGCTATATATCCGAATGGGAAACCAACAGCTGCTCCTACAAGCAAAGGTAGTAATAATCCACGATTATCTTCACCGCGGTAGTAATAAGATGATGATGGTTGATAATATTGCATACTTAACCTCCTTACTTTACTATATGCAATACTTAAAAATTTGTGAATTGAGGGAAAAGCATGAGTTGTAATCATAATTGTTCTAGTTGTTCATCTAAAGATTGTAATGAAAGAAACGCAGAATCCTTACTTGTGAACACGGCAAAGGAAAACACCATAAAAAAAATTATAGGTGTTGTTTCAGGAAAAGGTGGTGTAGGTAAGTCCACCGTGACATCTTTACTTGCCTTAAATATGGCAAAGCGAGGCTATAAGGTTGGAATTATGGATGCAGATATTACAGGTCCATCTATTCCAAAAGCCTTTGGAATAAAGAATCAAATCGTGGGAAATGGTGAATTAATGTTTCCTCAAACCTCAAAGAAATATGGAATAAAACTGATTTCAGTGAATCTTTTAATCGATGAACCAACGAAACCAGTATTATGGCGTGGTCCTGTGATTGGCGGAGCAGTAAAACAATTTTATACGGATGTTTTATGGGAAGAATTAGATTTCCTATTTATTGATATGCCACCTGGAACAGGAGATGTTGCTTTAACTGTATTTCAGTCTATTCCCGTGGATGATGTTATCATTGTATCAACACCACAAGATTTGGTTTCTATGATTGTAGGTAAGGCAGTTAATATGTGTAAAATGATGAACATACCTATGCTAGGACTAGTAGAGAATATGAGTTATATGGAATGTCCATGTTGTGCGGAAAAACTTCACCCATTTGGAGTTTCCAAATTGGAAGAAGTTGCAGCAACCTATGAACTATCTGCTTTAGACCAAATGCCAATACAGCCTGAAACCGCAGATTTAGTGGATCAAGGTTTGGTAGAAGAAGCTGATGCTTCTATATTGGATAGAACGGCAATGACGTTAGAAAAAATTTTATAGGATAAATGCCTATTATCTAAAAAATAATAGGCTTTCTTATGTAAAATAACTCTATTTGTTTCTGTCGAATTATGGTATAATATTCAATACAAAGGGGGAGATTGGTTTGATTTTAGGAATAATCTTCTTGCTACTGAGTATAGCTTTAACATCTGTTTTTTATTATTTTACAAATTTATATGAGATTTGGTATTATTTTTTTGTGCCTATTTTATGCATCCCTGTCTTTTGGTTGGTATGTTTTTTAGTGTATATTTTGATAATTCTAATCATTTCTTTATGTTTTCCTAAAAAGAAAGAGGTTCCACGTCCAAGTAAACTATGGCATTTTTGGATAAGAGAAACGGCCTTTTTATTATTATTATTTTTTAGAGTACGGGTAAAAGTGATAGGAAAAGAATGTATAGATCCTAAAAAACAATACCTTATAGTATCCAATCATCTTTCCATGTTTGATCCTATTTCTATCGTTACCAAATTAAAGCTTAAGCATATCGTCTGTGTATCTAAAAAAGAAAATATTAAGTATCCCATCTGTGGGACTTTCATTTATAAAGCAGGTTATATTTTTTTAGATCGAGAGGATAATCATGCTGCCATTCATTCCATACGTAAGGCTACTGAGTATTTAGCCAATGGGTGGTCTAGTATTTATATATGTCCAGAGGGTACAAGAAGTAAGACTGGAAAGCTTTTACCATTTCATGCTGGGTCTTTTAAGATTGCGACTAAGGCTGAAACCGATATTATTGTTTGCTACATCCAAAATACAAATCATGTGATGTGCAGATTTCCCTTCAGAAGTACGAAAGTCACTTTGAAAATCTTACGGATTATTCCAAAGGAAGAAGTAGTGATGAAGAAGACGGTGGAATTATCATCAGAGGTATATGAAATATTAAAGAAGGAAGAGGATAAAAATGAATTATCTACTGTATAATCCTCTTTCAAGTAATGGAAAAGGAACTGCAATCAAGGATGAGGCAATTCTTTCTTTAAGGGATCGTTTTCAGGAATTTACAGAAATTAATGTTTTAGAATTAGATAAGGAAGAATTTATACTTCAGTTAAAAGAAGAGGATATTGTTGTTTTAGTTGGTGGAGATGGAACCCTAAATCATTTTGCGAATGCAGTGTACGAATTGAATGTTAAAAATAAAATTTATCTTTATCGTGCAGGAACTGGAAATGATTTTTCAAGAGATATTTCTTTAGAGGGGGATTTAATAGATTTAAAGCCTTACTTAAGCAAATTACCAAAAATTCGAGTTAATGGAAAAGTCTCTTATTTCATCAATGGAATAGGGTATGGAATTGATGGTATGGTCTGTGAGGTAGCAGATAATTTAAGATCACAAGGCATAAAGGATATCAACTATACTAAAATTGCAATTCGATTATTGATGATGAAGTATAAACGTCCAAACGCAAAGGTATTGGTAGATGGGAAAGAATTTCGGTTTAAAAAGGTTTGGTTTGCTTCTTCCATGAATGGACAATATTATGGAGCTGGAATGATGGTGGCGCCTGGTCAGAATCGTTTAACGGATGATCTTACTTTTGTTACAGTTCAAAAACTTGGTCGTCTTAGGGCTCTTATGATTTTTCCCTCTATTTTTAAAGGAGAGCATATTAAAAAGACAAACAACTGTATCATGATAAAAGGAAAGCATATTGAGGTTTATTTTAGTAAACCTATGGCTTTACAGATAGATGGGGAAGTTGTAAGAAATGTTACGCACTACGAAGTTTTTAAATAGAGTATAAAACCTATAAATCTTGCATTTATAGGTTTTTTATAATGTTTTAAATTTTTGAATAATGTCTTCAATATGATTTACTTTTGTTTTTAAGACTTCAACCGCATCATCAATATTTGGTGTGTTGGTTTGGCCATTTAAGTTTTGTGCCTGTGCTCCTATGGTTTGCATTACCTCTCCAAGTAAGTTATAAAAATTGCCTAAAGATTGTAATTGATTGGAATTCAGACCTTCACTTAAAACCACACCTAAAATATAGGCAAGTGTTGCAAATTCAAATGGATTGAGCGTCAGTAGTAATTCACTAAGTTTAACTATGGGGTTTTTAGTCATAAAAAACCTCTTTTTTTAAATAAATTTTTTGGATATCTATAAAAAAATAGAATCGGTTGGTAATTATTTTATGAAGGTATAAAAGAAAGGAAATTTTATATGAAGAAAATAACAGCAATAATTTTATGTTTCATTACTATCATCTTATGTAATTTCGTGGAATGTTATGCAGATAGTGATTCCTATGAAACCTATAATGAGATTATGATGGTCAATGGAAAGCTTTTAAGATATTTTACAGATGAGGAATTAAATCTGTACATGCAAAATGTGAAAAAAAGAATATTTTGGGGAATTAATGTTTACACAGTCCATAAAAATATAGAGGCAACCTATATTTCCTCCACCCTCTACAATGTTGAAAATCAAGGGGATACAGACGTTTCCTATGAACTAGATATTGTAGTGGATGTTTCAAATAAAACGACCTGGAGTGTTTCTGGAAATTTAAGTGCCACAGGAAAAGGGAGCATAAAAAGCTTCAAAACAGATCTTGCAGCTAAAGTTGGTATGGACTACAGCAGTACGACAACAGAATCTAGAAAAGAGACACAAAAATTAAAGGTGATTGTAGAGGCAGGAAGTCGCGCCATTGTATATTTAATGGGAAGTGCTAGAGTGACCAATGGAGTATGTGCCTGTTATATATGTTTTGTCAATGTTGCGAGCTGTGGATTTGAATTCTTTACATTGGTGAACCAATATCCAAGAATGGAGAAAAGAAAACTATGAAGAAAATAATAGGAGTACTTTGCTTTAGCCTTTTCACTCTGTTCTTGACAATTTTAATTATGGCAAAAACAAAAAATGTTACAGAGACTGTGAAATATTATACCATACCAAGAATGTATGCCTATCACTATACAGAGGATAAAAAAATGAAATTTGAGATTTTTGTAAATGATGAAAATAGTCTGATTGCATATGGTAACGAGAATAGCTATAGTATAAAAGATAAGCTTAAAACTTTTACTTTAACGGATGTGGAAATTCAAAAGCAGTTAGATTTTCAGTCAAAAGAAGAAATTATCTATAAATATAGTATTACCTCTAACCTGTTATCTTTAAGTGATGAGGATTTATATTTGAAAGACTGTAAATTAGAAATTAAAAATCAAAGCTTTCATTTAAGTTTAGAGCTAGGAGATATCAGTGTGTATAGAAAACACTATGACAGTCTGCAATTTACAGATGTATATGGAAATTATGCTTATATAGAAGAAGAGTTACATCTCATAGGAATTACTCTTCAGCTCCCAAAAACATATCATATTCTGTATGAGATAAAAATTGGTCAAGCGAACTGCTTATTTGACCACATAGAGAAGGATATGCTTTATGACAGTCAAAGAAATGTCATAGATCTAGGATATGACCCTATAGGTATGCCAGTAGACCATACATCTTATGTCCTTGATGCAAAGTATGGATACTACTATTTTCCTATCACTTATGAAGAATTAAAATTAATTACCGAATTGGCCATAGTTCTTTATATAGATGGAAATATATATTACATAGATGACTTTCTATATCTTGCAAACGAGATTTCTTTAAAAGAGTATAGTAATACCAAAGTAGAAGGAGTTGTGGTTTATGCTTAAATTCCAAGATGTTAGGAAAAAATATTCACGTTCAGGAGGAATAGAGAGGGTAAATATTGGCATTGAACCTCAAAAATTTTATCTATTTCTTGGAGAGAATGGAAGTGGGAAATCCACCACATTAAAACTGATATCCAAAGTCATTTTTCCAGATAAAAATCAAGGAACCCTGCTAAATGAATTTAAAGAAATTATTTATCTACCTGATAAAAGAAGTTATCCCAATCTTTTAAGTGCAAAAGTATATTTGGCATATTATTTATCTCTAAAAATGAAATCAAAAAGAATAGAAGAATATTTAGAAAGATATCAACTTCCAAATGGGAAGATTGGAAGTTTTTCAAAAGGGATGCAGCAAAAACTTGGTATAGTTCAAACTATATTAAAAGATGGAGATCTATATTTGTTTGACGAACCAACAGATGGATTGGATAAAGAATCCATTACCCTATTTAAAGAAGATATAGAACATTTATTAAAACAGAAAAAGACTGTCATCATCAGCACCCACAATAAAAACATATTTAAGGATTTAAAGCCCATTTGTTATACTTTTAAGAATGGAGTATGTAATGAGAAAAAGATTTGAAGCGATACGATTGATAAAACTTTATTTAGCCTATCATATGAATTTTTTAACTTGTATAATTTTGGGAATCATGCTCATTTTATGGTCTGTTGTATTATTTCTCAATGCGGGGATCCCGTTAGAAATGGAAGACTATTTAAGGAACTATAAAATGTATCATTTCAATTATTTTGATCAGTCCTTGTATGTTTTACAAATTTTAGACGCCTTTATCATTTCTTTTTTAATAGGAACAGAAGTACATAGTTTCTCAACCTATGATTCTATGTTTGTCGCAAATGTAAATCGACAAAAAGTCATTATAGCCAAACTGATTTCTAATTTCCTCCTATTTATAGGAATTCAAACCTTTCAAATTTTACTTCTCTACCTAATTCCTACAATATTTTATCCAAACTATCTTTTTGAGCTTAAGGCTTTGATGCTAATCCTATACTTTCCAATATCATTTTTAATTTTATTTATAGCTGGAGAACTCATTTTAGTCCTATTTCATTCTTATTTTGTTTCAATCTTGATTTTTATTCTTTATCTCGTAATCTTCATCTCTAAAAAAATAGAAAATATCTCTAAAATCGTAGTTGCCTTTATTCCTAATGTAACCTATAAAGGTGAAAACATTTATCAGCTACAAGGAAATTTACTTATAACTTTAAGCCTGAGTTTATTGCTCGTTATAGGCATATTTCTATTATTTCAAAAAAAAGACTTAAAGAATTATAGTTAAAATTACAATGTTTTATGCAAATCCTGTCGAAATAAGTGTGTTGATTTTTGTAGATTTATATTATAAACTGTTATAAAATGAAAATGAAACCATAGAATTATTAAGAATATGAATAATATAGTAAGCAAAGTGATTCTGAGCTTTGTACGGATTATTATTTTGATTTATTTCTTAAACTTTTCTCAAATAATATTTTTATATCCTCAGCAAATTAGGGGACTGATAAAAGATTTTAATCCCACAAATTAAAGGAAGGAATCGATTATGCATCTATATATTTTATTTATCATATCTTTAATCATTTTGATTTTTACAGTTTCTGGATGTATTTGCTACAGAATCATATTTAAAAAGGAAAATAGAAAATTTAGTCTTTACTATTTAATTCCATTGTCGTGCTTATTGATATCTATAGGAATAGGGATACCAATGAGTATCAGCATCTCTGAAATGGGAGAACTTAAAGAGTGGATGTTTCCTGAAGAAATAGAACTTCCTCATTGGAAAACAATAGAAGATATAGAGTTTTCGCAATGGAACTCTATAGATTATCTTGAAGAGGCTGAATCTACAAGTATAGATTTTCTTTATGACGGAATTGATGAGTCTTATGGTAGAAAAGCAGTTATTGAGATTTTACTATCAGAAAATCATAGAGATATCACAGATATCAATTTTTCTATCCTTGCTTCAAGGTCAAAGAAATATGAAGAAAGACCATTAGAACGTGCCTTATATGAGGCTGAATATACAAAAGATAGATTTTATTTAAAACGAAAAAAATATATAAAAATTGAACCTTATACTATAGAATCTGTTTCATTTTTAAATTTTTTATCTTTATCAAGATTAATTCGTGAAGGAGATATAGTTCATGCAGTATCAGACAAAACAAATAGGATTCACATTTGTTATCAAGAAGCTTCTCCTCTTATGAGATTTAGTGGACAATGGATTACTGCAATCAATCAAAATGGAGAAGAGAAAGAAGCTGTACTGCCAAGTATACTTTTTGAAATTATACCTACAACTTATCTTCAAGTAGCTGTCTATAATGATATAGAAAATAGTTTAATTTACTTTAAAAATCCGCCTTATTTAACCTTTGATGAATTTATGAATTTTGCAGAATATATTGCAAATGCGCATCCATCATAAGATAGGAGATATAGAAATGACAAAAATTACAATTACACATTATCTCAAAATGATTGTCACTTTGGTTTTAGCAATTTTTATAAATTATACTTTGATTTCAGTCATAGTTCATATAGAACAAAATCCATATGAATATTATATTAAAACAATTTATAATCAGTTTACCATACAAGAATTTTATTACATAGAATACCTAAATAAAGTTTAATTGCAATTATCTTATTAATCTTAATTAACTCTATCCTTGTGATCCGAAGTATATTAATGGCTATAGGGTATTCTAAAATAAAAAAAAGTTACGAGTAAAGATTGGAGGTAATCCTATGAAATTTTTAAAAATAGAATCTTTAATATCAATGATTGTGTTTCTTTTTGCAAGTCTGATTTCTTTAATCTTTGGGGTTATGCATTTAGCTGAACAACCCTATAGGAATACAGGGCTTGATTATTTTAAAATATTAACAATCGTCATTATTTTAGCCATAGTATCTGCTTTTAATATGATCTATTATTTTTATTTACTCAAAGAAGAAAAAGAAGGGTATTACTATCCTAAAGAAGCAAATGATAATTAAAAATTCTAAAAAAGGATTGACAACACGTTAGTTTAGTGGTATTATACTAAAGGAAAATAAATATGTGGAAAGAAGAAACGCCCGTTTCTCGCCTGATTGATGAATTGGTAGGCAAAAAGTCACTGTAATGAATTACGATTTTTTAAGGGGCGTTTATGCGTCCCTTTTATTTTTAATACATTCGGAGGTGGCAGTTATTAATAAACAAAAAAAAGGTGCAGAGGAATTAGTAAACGATCAAATTCGCTGCAAGGAAATGTTAGTAATTACAGATAAGGGAGAAAAACTAGGCGTTTTATCTCGAGGTAAAGCTCTTGCAGTAGCTGAAGAACGAGGTTTAGATCTAGTGCTAGTTTCGCCAGATTCCAGCACCCCCGTTGCAAAATTAATGGATTATTCTCGTTTCCGATTTGAACAACAGAAGAAGCTTAAAGAAATGAGAAAGAATCAAAAGGTGATTGTAGTTCAAGAAATCCAGCTTTCACCTACGATTGAAAAGCATGATTTTGAAACAAAAGCTCGTAAGGCACAATCTATTTTAGAAAAAGGAAATAAAGTTAAAATTTCCTTAAGATTTAAAGGTAGAATGATTGTACATCAAGACCTAGGTAAAGAGGTTATTGAGCGTTTTGTGGAAAGATTGGCTGAATGCTCTGCCTTAGAATCTCCAATTCGTTTAGAAGGTAGAACATTATTTGCTGTAGTAGCACCAAAAAAACAAGATTAAGGAGTATAGAATTATGCCAAAACAAAAGACACATAGTGGATTAAAGAAAAGAATTAAAGTTTCTGCATCAGGAAAAATTAAACGTGGTCATGCTTATACAGGACATTTAAAAACAAATAAAACTCATAAACAAAATAAGAATTTGTCAAAGAGTGGATTAGTTAATGAAACTGATATCAAGCGTATTAAACCATTAATTTCTAATTTATTATAATTTCAAGGAGGTAAAGAACAATGCCAAGAGTAAAAGGTGGATACACAACAAGAAGAAGACGTAAGGCCGTTTTAAAACTTGCAAAAGGTTATTATGGTTCTAAACATACGTTATATAAAACAGCACATGAGCAGGTAATGCGTTCTTTCGCATATGCTTATCGCGATAGAAAAGCAAGAAAAAGAGATTTCCGTAAATTATGGATTAGCCGTATTAATGCAGCTTGCCAATTAAATGGAATTAAATATTCTAGATTTATTAATGGTTTAGCTAAAGCTGAAATTGCAATTAATAGAAAAATGTTAGCGGATATGGCTGTAAATGATGCTGAAGGTTTTGCAAATTTATGTAAAGTTGCTCAAGAAGCTCTATTAAAACCTGCAAAAGAAGTTAAAAAAGAAAATGTAGTAGTTTTAAGACCACTATCTAAAAAAGTAGCAAAGTAAAAAAATCACTCTTTTGAGTGATTTTTTTATGCATTTAAATAGTTTACTATATCATCATATACAAGTTGATGATTATCTTCATTTAGAATCTCATGTCGCATATTTTCATACACTTTATGAGAAACATTGCTGTAGCCCGCTTTATTTAAAGTCCTTATGGAATCGTTCAATCCCTTTTCTCCAAGAGGGCATGGATCTAGAGCGCCAACTAGAAGAAGAATAGGCTTTTTAGGATTTTCAACAAGATAATTTTTAGATTTATGCATTCCTTTTACCAAATGATATAAGGCTTTATACGCTGAAATGGAAAAAGGAATATTACAGTAAGGATCATCTAAATAGTTTTTTATATTTGTTTCACTTACAGAAACCCAATCTGCGGAGGTTTTAGCATTTTTTACAGACTTCTCAAATGGTCCAAGGGTTAGACGCTCAAATAATTTAGAAACTTGGGTATCACTTTTAAATAAACTTAAAAAATTTGCCAAAAATATCCCCGCATGACATGCGGATTGATAAGCTGGAACTCCAGAAAGGATGATTTTTTCATAAAAATTCGCATGTTTTTGGATTAAGTTTCTAGAGATAATGGTACCCATAGAATGGGCAAAAAGGTAGAGTTTTATATTACCATAGCGCTGTTTTAAAAAATCAGAGATCGTTGCCTGGTCTGCTACTAAAGCCTCCCATGGCTTTTTCCCTTCCATGTGTCCTAGCAACATGCAATTTTTTCCATGTCCACGTAAATCTGATGTCATTACAGCATAGCCATTTTGATTTAAAAATAGGGCAAAATCAGCATATCGTTCTTGATGCTCTTTCATACCATGAACAATTTGCACAATCCCTTTAGGGTGATCTATATCATATAAATTTGTATATAAAGTTAAATTATCATACTCAGATTTGAGTAAAATTTTTTCCATTTTATCAAAACTCCTTTAAAAAGCATATTGAGATTTTAAATAACTAAAAATTAAAGATTGAACTTCCGTCCTAGATAGTCCACATGAAATTTCTACTTCATTAAATAATTTGCGTTCTGCTTGTTGTAAAAATTGTGTATCAAATGAGCCTAATGATTTTTTTTCTAGTTTCTTATCACTAGATAAATGATAAAGCATTTTTAAGAGTTTTATCGTGTCTGTAATATCATTAGAGGTTAACAAATCATGAAATACAACTTTACGTTCTTTATTATCCTTTACATAGTCATCAGAATAGGATACAGATATTTCCAAAGCATCTAAAATTGTTTTCTTTGTCAGCATGGGACGTAAGAATAGAGGAGCCTTGTCTACGGGCATCATAATTGTCATTTTGTTATGATTTGTTTGTAATTTATAAAAATCGGTGTTTAAAGAATCGTTGTGAGTAATTTCTAAAATAGAGCACAAGCCATGACCATTATGAACTACAAAATCTCCTACATTAAACATAGTGCTCCCCCCCTTCATAAAATTTTTTGTCGTAAATATAGATAATATTTTTAGATAATATCATTATAGCATAAAAAAGAGAAAAAATCTAGTTTGTATTCAAAATAAAAAGAAACTCTTTTGTTGTTTTTTAGAAGTTTTGTGATAGAATAGAAATGTAGTAAAAAAATATCAAAATTTGAAAGTCAGGAGAGAATGATTCTATGAAAAACTATGATGTGATTATTGTTGGCGCTGGTCCTGCAGGTATTTTTGCGGCCTATGAACTTCATGAACAAAATCCAGATTTAAAAGTATTGTTAATAGATAAAGGACATGATATTTACCATAGAAACTGTCCTGTATTACAACACAAATTAAAAAAATGTCCAATCGATAAGGATGGTCATTCTGGGTGTCATCCTGCCTGTTCTATCACCAATGGCTTTGGTGGTGCAGGTGCATATTCTGATGGCAAATTTAATATAACTAGTGAGTTCGGTGGTTGGATGACGGATTACCTAGAACCAAAGCTTGTAGAAGAACTCATCACTTATGTAGATCGTATTAATTTAAAATATGGTGCACCAGAAACCATAACAGATCCAACTACAGATAAAGTTAGAGAAATCGAAAAAAGAGGGTATGCAGCAGGCTTAAAACTTTTAAGAGCCAAAGTAAGACATTTAGGCACAGAAAATAACCTAAAGATTATGGCAAGTATTTATGATGACTTGAAAAAATGGATCGATATGCGGTATGAAACTGAAGTTACCGATGTGATGATTGAGGAAAATAAGGTTTGTGGAATAAAGATAAAAGAGGAAACCTTAGGGTGCAATCAAGTATTTCTAGCGGTAGGTCGAGATGGATCCACATGGTTACAAAGTTTATGTGAAACACATCATATAGGTTTGACACACAACCAGGTAGATATTGGGGTAAGAGTTGAAACCAATGATATTATTATGGAAGAAATAAATCAAAATCTTTATGAAGGAAAATTTATCTTTCGAACATCCGTAGGCACAGAAGTAAGAACATTTTGTTCTAATCCAAGTGGGCATGTGGTTGTAGAAAATCATAGTGGTACAATTTTAGCAAATGGGCATGCATACGCTGATATAAAACTTGGAAGTAACAATACAAATTTTGCATTATTAGTTTCTCATAAATTTTCTGAACCATTTGATAAACCTAATGAATATGCGCATGAAGTTTCTAGACTAGCAAATCAGTTAAGTTGTGGGTCTGTAATTGTTCAGCGATATGGAGATATTTGTAAAGGACGTAGAACAACACAAAAAAGACTAGATGAGGGTTTTGTCAAGCCAACCTTAAAAGAGGCTGTTCCTGGCGATTTGGGACTTGTATTGCCTTATAATACTATGAAATCCATCATTGAGATGATGGAAGCTTTAAATCATGTGACCCCTGGTATTGCGAATGAACATACTTTATTTTATGGCGTGGAAGCAAAATTCTATTCTGCACGTCCTGTAACGAATCTTTATTTTGAAACAAAAGTGAATGGTTTATATGTTGGTGGAGATGGTGCTGGCATAACTAGAGGGCTTGCGCAAGCAGGGGCTAATGGTGTTTGGGTAGCAAGAGATATTGTAAAAAAATATGGAAAATAAAAAGAGTGCATAAACTCTTTTTATTTTTTGTCTAATCTTGACAAACGTTTTATTTTTCTTATTTTGTCGAAGCTCTATATATTTTTTTTTGATTCCTTTATAATCAGTTTGGTGATTATAAAATGGGCTTGAATGTTGGTGTATATGTGAAAAAAGATATTCTTATTTTAAGACTTAAAGGAGAATTAGATGATGTAAGTGTTACAGATTTAAGGATGAGAATATCTAACTATATAGATAGTTATAAAATAAATCATTTAGTGCTAAATTTAGCAGAATTACATTTTCTTGATTCTTCAGGGATTGGGTTTATTATAGGGAGGTATCATCAATTAAAGAAAAGAAATGGAGATATCACAATAAGTAATATCAATAGTAAAATTGAAAGAATTATTTATATTTCGGGATTAGGAAAAATTTGTAAAATTAGAGAAAATGAGGAATCTGTTTTAGTATCATTAGAAGGATTTTAAAAGGAGAGATGGATATGTATAATGAGATTCATATGAAGTTTATTTCAAAAAGGAGTAATATTGCTATTATTAGAAATGCCTGTAGTGCCCTTATCGTAGATGGAAATCCCACAATTACTTTTTTAAATGAACTAAAAACGGTAATTAGTGAGGCAATTACAAATTGTATTGTGCATGGGTATGATAACCAAGAAGATAAATATATTGAGATGAAGGTTATTGTTGATGATACAAAAGTAACCTGTGAAATTCAAGATTTTGGCAAAGGAATTGAAGACATTGCTCAAGCCAGAGAACCTTTATTTACTACGAAGAAGGAAGAAGAACGAAGTGGATTGGGTTTCACCATTATGGAAATGTTCTGTGATACCTTTGAAGTGGAAAGTAAAGTAAATCAAGGAACTAAATTACATTTTTCTAAAAATTGGTAATAAAAGTAAATTTTTTTTAGCATACTATAAGTGGTGATTTTATGGAAAAAACAAGAAAATATTATCAAGATCTTATAGTAGCAGAAAGAGATTATAAAGTAATGCTAAAAAACTTTCTTTTGGCATTTTGCTTTGGTGGAATTGTTGCAATCATTGGACAGCTTTTCTATGATTTATATTACCATATATTGCATGTCAGTGAACAAGATTCCTTTACTTTTATGACATTAACCATGGTGTTTCTTGCAGGAAGCTTAACCGCATTAGGTATTTATGATAATTTGGGACAAATTGCAAAATGTGGATTAGCCATTCCAATTACTGGGTTTGCAAATGCAGCAGTATGTTCCGCTATGGAGTATCATAAAGAAGGTATCATTTTAGGCATTGGTGCCAATGCTTTGAAGCTTGCAGGAAGTGTCATCGTTCTTGGGACTACCTCAGCATTAGTTGTGGCATCGATTCGCTATATCTTTGAGGTGGTATTATGACCTTTGAATTAAAAGATATATACTTGACATCTTCCTGTGTGGTTGCAGGAGACTTGGAAGGAAAAGGACCTCTAAAAGATTATTTTGATTCAATAGATGAATGTAAAGATTCCTGTTTTGAAAATAGTGAAATTGATATTTTGTCTAAAGCCATAGATATGTTATTAGAAAAAGAAAATCTTAAAATAGAAGACATTTCTTTGGCGATTGGAGGAGAACTTTCCAATCAGCTGACAACCTCAAGCTATACGTTCAGATGCCTTCCGATTGGACTCATAGGAATTTATGCAGCCTGTTCCACAATCACACTAGGTTTAGGTGTTGCAGGATTACTTCTAAAGAACAAAGATATTCAAAATATCTTAGTTTTCACTTCAAGTCATAACCAATCTGCAGAACGACAATTTAGAAATCCTGTGGAATATGGTGGAAATAAAGAAGAAACTCAAACTTTCACATCTACCATAGGAGCAAGTGCTTTATTATCTAAACAAAAAAACAAGCTGAAGCTTAGTTGTTTTACTCTTGGAAAAGTCATTGATGTAGGATTTACAGATGCTTGTGACTTTGGACGTGCTATGGCTCCAGCCGCTTTAGAAACGCTTTTCTCTCACTTCAGATCAACGCAAACAACTCCAGAAGACTATGATCTAATATTAACAGGGGATTTATCAAAGTATGGGTATGAGATTGTGAAAAAAGCATTAGAAGAGGAGTATGGTTCAGCAATGAACTATAGTGATTGTGGTTTACTGCTTTATGATATAAAACAGCAGAATGTGTTAGCAGGTGGAAGCGGACCTGGTACATCTGCTGCCGTATTACTCTCTTATGTTAAAAAAAGAATGTTGGCAGGGTATTATAAGAAAGTCTTATTATGTGCGACAGGGGCGCTTATGAACCCAACGATGATTAATCAAAAAAATAGCTTACCTTGTATTGCTCATGCAATCGTAATGGAGGTGGCAGAATGATTTATTTATATGGATTTTTAATCGGTGGTTTTATCTGTGCTTTGGCAGAACTTATTAAAGATATATTTAAACTTACAGTAGGCCATATGACCGTTTTATTTGTATGTCTTGGAACCCTATTAGATTTTGGGAATTTTTATGATAGATTGATCAAACTATCAGGTGCTGGTGCAGCATTACCCATTACTAACTTTGGTCATGCTTTAGTACATTCTAGCTTAGAAAAAGCCCAAGAAATCGGTTATTTAGGGATACTAACGGGAATTTATGGCAAAACAACGGCAGGAATTGCTTTTACCATTTTCTTATCTGTAAGTATTGCCCTCATATTTAGACCTAAAAAATAAAGGGAGTTGAGAACTAAAATTAGTTCTCTTTTCTTTTTTAGAATAGAATTCCTATGGAAAAAATAGCATTTTATAAAGAAATATAGTATAATTATGGTATGAATGAGGAGTGAAATATGATGAATGATGTAAAAAATCCAATCTTTTCCCCTAATAAAACAGTTGCAGTTGTCTGTTATCTTTTTATGACCTTATTAGGGGGGAGTCTATTTGCTACATTGATAATTGCTATATACTGTGGGATAGACACCACGGTAAGTTTTCAAGAGCTTTTATCTGCTTTGACAAAGACAAATATCGATGAAATTGAAAAGCATTTATTGAAACCTTATGCAATGGTGAATGCTTTAACAAATATGATGACATATCTTTGTAGTTTAGCTTTGGTTTTCTTTTTTATGAGAAATTTTATAATGGAAGATGCAATCCAATTGAAGAAAAGATATAAGAAATTATGCTGGTTTATTCCTTTGGCTGCAGGGGTAACTTATGCCTTGACGTTTTTAGTGGACTGGGGGATTCAATCCTTAATCCATCAAACCTCTGCTAACCAAAATTTGATAGTCACTATGATAGAACATGGTGGAGCACCCTATATGTTTATTGCTGTTGTTCTATGTGCGCCTATTGTTGAAGAACTCATTTATAGAAAAGCTATCTTTGAGTTTTTAAAAAAGAAGCATATTGCCATTTCTTATTTGGTTTCTATTTTATTATTTACCCTTCCTCATATGTTTTCTAGTCAAGCGTCTATCGGGGACTGGTTCCTAATGTGCATTCCTTATGCCTTTAGTGGTTTGCTATTATGTGTGGTGTATCATCTTTCTGATAAAAATATATATGCCTCATGGTTTGCACATTTGGTAAATAATTTGATAGCATTCCTTTTAATTATTATATAGGAGAAAAATTATGTTAAGAAAAAATTTAGATGAATACAAAGAAAATATATTTCAAGATTTAGGGAAAAAAGGTGCTATTCTAACCGCGGGAGATAAAATTCATGGATTTAATTCCTTGACGGTTTCCTGGGGAGGATTAGGGCTTTTATGGGGGAAATCTGTAGCATTTGTTTTCGTTAGGGGATCACGATATACTTATCAGTTTTTAGAACAAAGTGATAGTGTTACTCTTTCTTTCTTTGAAGATGCATATGCGGAAGCCCTGAAAATCATAGGAACAGTTTCAGGCAAAGAGGTGAATAAACTAGAACTTGCCAACTTAACATATACATATGATCCAGACTATGATGGAAGTTATATTACGCAAGCCAAATATTGTTTTAAAATGAAAAAAATATATGCCCTTCCCATTCCTTATGAAAGCTTACCTTTAGAACTTCAAAACCAGTATTATTCCAAAGGAGATGAACATACAATGTATATATGTGAAATCAAACAGTTTTTAGTCAAGGAGAATGAAGAATGAACTATATAGATTTACACTGTGATACAATTATGGCATTGATGGATCATCTAGATGACAATCATTTAAAAGATGTACCTCTACAAGTTAATGTAAATAAACTAAAACAAGGCAATTGCTTATTACAGTGTTTTGCTATGTTTGTTCATCTGAAGAAGACGGAAAATCCTTTGGAAAGATGTATTCAAATGATAGATCGTTTTTATGAGGAATTGAACTCTCATTCTGAAGAATTAGCTTTAGTATTAGAATATGAAGATTTAGATAGGAATAGAAAAGATGGTAAAATCTCTTGTCTATTGACTGTAGAGGAAGGCGCTGTGACCAAATCTGATCTGGCATATTTAAGGACTTTGCATCGTCTAGGAGTAAGAATGATTTGTTTGAACTGGAATTTTGAAAATGGAATTGGGTATCCGAATTTTATTTTAAATACAAATCCTGATTTTACAACGCCCAATACAACCCATGGATTAACCGCTTATGGGAAACGTATGGTTAGAGAGATGAACCGATTAGGTATGATTGTAGACGTATCCCATCTTTCAGATAAGGGGTTTTATGATTGCATAGAACTTTCCTCTAAACCTATCGTTGCAAGTCATTCCAACGCAAGATCTGTTTGTCATCATGTTAGAAATTTAACAGACGAAATGATTTTATCCCTCAAGAAAACGGGTGGTGTTATGGGGTTGAATTTTTGTGCTGCGTTCTTAGATGATGATGAAGAAAAAGGGAAAGACACCGTTCCTTGTTTATTAAGGCATCTTCAGTATATCAAAGAATTGGCTGGAGTAGAAGTTTTAGCTATAGGAAGTGATTTTGACGGAATTTCTCCTGATATAAGCCTTCAAGATGCATCCTTCATGCCAAAATTGTTTGAAGCAATGCGCTTAAATGGATGGACAGAGGAAGAAATTGAACAAGTGGCATATAAAAATTTTTTAAGAGTTTTGAAAGCAAATCTTACTTAAATTGTCATTAATTTGGAGAAAATAGAGAAGTACGGAGCTGAATTTTAGATTTTTTAGCAAAAAAACATATTTTTTTGTAAAAAATATTAAAAAAGTCTTTACTTTTTATAAAAAATGATGTATCTTATTAGTGTATGATATCACTTATATATTATCTCCCAATTTACTCATGATATCATACAGTGCCTTCGGGCACTTTTTTTTATAAATAAAAAGAGGATTTCTCCTCTTATAATGTTCTACTCGCTTTATAAAGCATATAATAGGTAAAGCGGTCTATTCTATTTTTAGAATTGGTGAATGCATAGGAATCACATGCCTCCCAAATAAAGACCCAAGAAAATATTTCGATGATCCCTCTAAAGATAAAATTTACATTATACCATTCTAATAAACCAAAGATAAAAAATAAGCTAGCGCCAAGAAATAAGGATATAGTACCTTTGATATTAGTTCTACGAATCTCTTTGCTGGCTTCTTTAAATTTTAAGGCATAGTGTATTTGAATGAGACGTAGGATATTTTGTTTTTCCTCTTGTTGCATTTCCCTTGGGAAATGGATACACAGCTTACAAGTTGTATTCTTTTTTGTATAATGAAATGATTTGTCTATATAATCAAAAATTTCTTCTTTTAATAGTTGACGATTACTGAAGTCTTGGTAAATATTTTCATTTTCTAAATTGATATGGATACAAGGGCAATTGACTGAATCTTTGGTAAGAATTCCAGAGGTACTTTTGTAATCCTCTAAAATATCCTCGATCTCTATTAAGGTTTGTTCAAAATTATGTTTCATAATAAATCCTCCATTTTTTTTATTATACTCCTTAAAATAAAGGATTTCTATTGATAATTGGAATATTTAATAAAATCAGCACATATGCTTCCTATGACTAACGAGGAGGAATTTATATGAATGATGAGGCATTAATTAGCTTATCAAATAGAATGAAGAGTGATTTATTTATTGGATTTGTTGGTTCATGCAGAAGCGGAAAATCAAGTTTAATTAATTCTTTTTTTAAATTGTTGATTTTACCAAATGTAGAGGATGAGTTCTTAAAGCATAAAATTTTAGATGAACTACCACAAACTGCAGAGGGTAAGCAGATTATGACTGTTGAACCAAAATTTATTCCCTCTACATCTATTGAACTAAATGTGAATAACACAGTAATGAATTTGCGATTTGTGGATTGTGTGGGGGAAATTATTCCTTCAGCAGAAGGGTATGGTTCAGAAGGTGAACCAAGACTGGTTAAGACGCCATGGTATAATGAAGCAATTCCTTTTAAAGAGGCAGCTTCTATAGGAACAGAAAAAGTGATGTATAACCATTCCAATTTAGGAATCTATGTAACATCCGATGGGTCTTTCAGTGAGTTTACAAGAAGTGAATATCAATCTGTAGAAGAAAAATTGATTCCAAAACTTAAAGAAATGAATAAACCATTTGTGATTGTGTTGAATACCAAAGATCCAAATGATGCGAAGGCCCAGGCACTTGCTAAAGATTTAGAAAGTAAATATGAAGTCAATGTAGTTTGTCTTTCTGCTTTAAATATGACTTTAGAGGATGCAAATCAAGTATTATCTAAGGCATTAGAGGAATTCCCTATTTCAGATCTTGAAATTTCTTTGCCAGATTATATCGATGCGATTGGGGAAGATATTCCACTTAAAAAAGATATCATGACTACCATTCAGGAAGTTGAAATGAAATATAAGAAAGTAAAAGATGTTTCTAACATTTGTAAAGAATTTAGAAATTCCAATCAATTTTCTGATGTCAAATTAGAACTGCTTGAAGCTTCTACTGGCAAAGCAAGTATAATTTTAGAATTAGATGATTCCAAATATAAAGAAATTGTGGATTTGTTATTAGGAAAATGCAGTGAAACTAGAAAAGATTTCATCAGCTATCTTTATCAGTCTAAAAAAGCCAATGAAGTATATGAGGAAGTGAATCAAGCAATCTTAGAAGCAAAACAGACAGGATATGGAGTTTCAGTTCCTAGAATAGAGGATATGAAGCTGTTACCACCAGAGGTTGTAAAGAAAAATGGAATGTATGGTGTTAAACTTTCTGCGAAAGCTTCCTGTATTCATATGATTGCAGTAGATCTTGAATCTTCCTTTACACCAATCATCGGTTCAGAAGATCAATCTAGAATGTTAATGGAAAGTCTGAATGGAGATGGAAATGAAGAAGAAGTTTGGAACAAAGAATTCTTCGGTAAAAAGTTATCAGACATTGTAAATGATTCTATGAAATCTAAAATCCATGGCTTACCAGATAAGTCTAAAGACAAAATCAAAAATGTTTTAGATAAGATCATGAACTCTAATCATAATAATTTGATAGCCATTATATTATAAGTATGAACCACCTCAGGGGTGGTTTTTCTTATAAAAAAAATTTGAACAGTTATCTAGTTTTTCAAACTATGTATAAAAATAATAAGAAACAATTAATGAAATATAATCAATATATAATCTAATAAAACAAAACAGTTTCATGTCGAAATAAATAATTTCTATAGAAAATAGCTAAAAACATCATGATTTCCTGTCTTTTTTAATTAGTTTTATTATAAAATAATTATTTCTGAAAAATCATAGAAAAATTGAAAAATCCCTATAAAATCGGCTGAATTAGACGTTTGTCAGGGTAAGAGCAATAGTTTTACTACAAATCATCAAAAAGCTTTAAAACAGCCTAAAAAAAGAAAAGAAAAAAAGGATTATACTATTTTTACGCATCGAAATTTGCATTTATGGTTAATGTATCATCTCGATTTCTATAAATCGACGTATTTCACCCTCTCAAATTCCTATTTTTTGTGCTCTGCACATTTCCTGCTTTAATATCCTAGTTTTTTTTATAGAACTATGGTATAATGAATATCCCAATGAAGAAAATTATATTTCGAAAGCAACGTAGTAATTAAAACTAGATAATATTTTATTGGTAAACGTATAATAAATTATTATATATGATTTGTTAAGTTTTTGAAAAACACATTAAGGAGGAATAATATGAAGATAGTATTAAACAACAAATCAATGGAAGTCCAAGAGCCTATTCGTATTTCTGAACTGATTGAGGGAAATAAATATGAATATCAGGCCGCAAAAGTAAATAATAGAATTAGAGAGTTAGATTATATCATTGATAAGGATTGTACGATAGAACTATTGTCCCTTACGGATACGGAAGCCGTTACAATTTATCAATCTACTTTACGCTATTTGATTATCATGGCAGCACAGAAAATTTTTCCAAAGGCAAGAATCATCTTTAATTACAGTGTTTCTAGATCTATTTTTGCGAGTGTATCCAATATCAATCATCCATTATCTAAGGAAGATTTGGATAAAATCAAAAAAGAGTTAGATGATATCATCTCTAAAGATTTACCAATAAAGCGTTCTAGTATAACGAAAGAAGAAGCTGCAAAGTATTACAATGAAATTGGATATAAGGATAAAGCAAAGATTTTAACATATAGAAAAGAAGCTACAGTCCATGTATATGAATGTGGAGATTATAAAAACTATATGTTTGGCTACATGCTTCCATCTACAGGGTATATTAAGGATTACAAGTTTAAATTATATGCTCCAGGATTTATTGTTCAGTATCCAAGAGCTGAGAACAAAGGTCAAATCCCTGAATTTGAGGATGAAAAGGTATTCCAAAATGCTTTAAGAGAAGCAAATCGTTGGGGGAATATCACTACAGCAAGCTATATATCTCAAATGAATGAGATTGTAGAAGAGGGAAAAGCTTTAGAATTTATTAATATCTGTGAAACTCGGCATAACAATCAGTTAGCAACTTTAGGTGAGAAGATTGCTAGAGACATTAATACTATCCGCTTGATTGCGGTTGCAGGACCTTCTTCAAGTGGCAAAACAACGTTTACGAATCGGTTACGTATTGAACTGAAAACTTTAGGGATTGATCCGTTAATGATTAGCGTAGATGATTTTTATAATCAAGGTCATATGGCACCAGTTGATGAATATGGAAAACCAGATTTTGAACATATTGATGCACTAGATCGTAAACTATTTGATGAAGTAATTTATAAGCTGATCAATGGAGAAGAAGTGGCATTGCCAAAATATAACTTTGGTACGCAAACTAGAACTTTTGGCACACCTGTGAAGCTTGGGAAGCATCAGCCAATTATGATTGAAGGAATTCATGCTTTAAATGATGAATTGACACCATCCATTGAGCCAGAGTTAAAATTCAAAGTGTATATTGCACCTCAAGCTCAACTTCATATTGATGACCACAATCCGATATCCTTATCCGATATTCGTCTATTAAGAAGAATGGTAAGAGATTTTGAAACTAGAAACTCCAGCTGCGAACAGACATTAGAGATGTGGCCAAGTGTAAGAAGAGGAGAATTCAAGTGGATTTACCCACATCAATCTAGTGCGGATTTTGTGTATAATTCAGAATTGTCCTATGAACTTTGTGTAATGAAAAAACATGCTTTGCCATTACTAGAAGCGGTTCAAACAGATAGTCCATACTTTATCCAGGCAAATCGTCTAATTAAGTTTTTAAAGTATTTCAAGGATATCAATGACAAGTGGATTCCATGTAATTCTATCATTAGAGAATTCATTGGAGGATCTATATTCTATACGGACGATAAGTGCTAATTTTAAGAGCGTTTTATACGCTCTTTTCTTTTTGAGGAATGACTTGTTTTGCATGTATTTTTTTGTTATAATTTAAGTGAAAAAAATAAGGTATTAGGAGGGCGATAAAATGTATTGCCTTGAGAATATGCAGAGGATTTCTTACCCAAGTGATTTGGTTATGGATTTGACGACTTTATATCGGTTTAAAGGGAAAGATTTTTACTATGAAGATGTCTTCAAATCTGATATGCAAACCATCATAAAAGAGACCATAGAAAAGGATACATTCTTTGCAGCAAAACTTTTAAATTTAGATATTTCAGAGAATCGATTGAGACTGATTATTCATAAAAATTCAAGTCCAAAAACCAATGACGAAAAGATTCTTTTTAACTTAAAAGAAGTCTTTAAAATTATTCAAGAAAAAGGGAATGATTTAGAGCTTACTTCCAATGAATTTTTATCCTTAGCCAAACGAATTTTTGGCAAAGTAAAAGAGGTTGGATATGCAACAAAAACAGTGGAAGTTCAAGTCAACCTATTAAGAGAAAAACAAAGGATTTCTTTACGAAAAACGTTTGAGGAATTATTGCATTTATATTGGAATTTGGTAAAGGCAAAACAGGTTGAAGGAACTCAGCTTGCTACTAATTTATTTGTAGATATTTTTAATATAAAAATTTACAACGATGAAAATGATTTTATGTGTCTGCTGATTTATTACTGTTTACTATTTAGAGAAAGATTTAACGTCTTTAAATATGCAAGTTTTTTTGAATTATACGTGGAACATGAAGAGGAGTTTAGGAGTGCTATGGTATCTGCTAGCTTTAACTGGGAATCAGGATTTGCTCAAACAGCAATCTTGAATCGTCTTACCATTCGTCTCTTATTAGAAGGATATGAAAAGATAGAATCTAAAACTAGTGTCTATAACTTTGATAAACGCATTCGTAAGATAGACAATGTGGAAGGGTCTATCTTAAGGTTGGGAGAAATTTTTACGAAAGAAGAAATTAGAATTAAGAATCCTTATCTATCA
The DNA here is from genome assembly GCA_910577745.1 of uncultured Anaeroplasmataceae bacterium. Lineage (GTDB taxonomy): Bacteria > Bacillota_I > Bacilli_A > Acholeplasmatales > Anaeroplasmataceae > Pelethenecus. Next base: position 304,129 of record CAJTNG010000001.1, read on the forward strand.
GATTCTACCATCAATCGAGCACTAGAAAATTTAAAAAGAGAAAATAAGATTCGTCCGAATGGAACTGGACGTTCTGCAACTTGGATTAGAATTACAGAAGAGGAAACAATAGATTTTAGAAACAGACAAATTAGTTTATTTGAAGGTTTCGATGAAGATTAAGGAAGATGATGAATCTTCCTTTTTTCTTTTGACAAATTCTTGGCAGCACGCGTTCCACAGTGCAATTGAAAGGCAAAACGAAATAAGACATTTTTAGCAAAGAAGAAGAGAAGAAGTAAAAATCTTTTGCCAAAGAGAAGAAATATGAAAAAGGCTGTTTTAGAGTTTATTAGACAATAAGACAGAGAATTATACATAAAGAGAGTTGTCGATTTCTCTAATTATTTAGCAAGTTTTGTTAATCTACACCAATGGGTAATTTGTGAGTATGATTAATCACAAAAATAGGTGAAAAATCAAGAAATAATCATATCCAAAATCTAATATAAATATATTTTTCATATCCAAAGAACAAGTTTTCGAATATTCAAATAACTTCCTATAATATATATTATGTTAACCAATAAAATACATTGATTTTCTGCGGTATTTTGATATTATGTGAAAATGTTGTTTTTGACTCGGCTGCTGCTTTTTTTGGATATTCGAGGTTATATGCTAAATTCACATCTTAATTTTATAGTTCTTAAATTTTTAATTTTAAAAGACAAATTTTTTACGCTTTATGATATCATTTCATCATGCCCTAATTTAGGACATATTCATGTGAAATATTATCCATTTTTTTGACCTTAATCTTAGGGCATCATGCCCAAATTAGAGCTACAATTTCGATTTGCTGGCTCACGTTCCCTATAAATTTTCATTTATATTTTACCTTTGAATCAGACATGTTTTATGGCTTTTTTATTTTAATATTTTTATCGTTTTATAAACGTTATATAAAGATTATATTAATATTATTATCTGGTTTACAATACTAGATTGCTTTTGAAATTTATTTTTTTACATAAAAAAAGATAGTCATATAGACTATCCTTATTTGTATTAAAATGCTTCTTTATAAATCTTATATGCGATTTCTTTATCTATAGATATGACATCATTTAGAACTCGTTTTTGATGAAAAGTAACATGTTCAGCTAAAATCTCGATATCAGATTCTTTAATATTGAAATCACTTAATTTAGTTGGCATACCGATTTCTTTAAAGTAATTTTGTAATTGATTTATAGCCATCGAAATATCTTGATCTAGGGAATTGCTAGGCTCGATTTCTAATAATTCATAGGCTATTTTTTTAAATCTTTCTCTAGCAAATGGATAGGCATATTTTGCCCAGGCAGGCCATAATATAGCAAGTCCAGCACCATGTGGAACTTCGTCAAACAGTCCACTGACTTCATGTTCTAGCTGATGAACTGACATTATAAATGTTCTTCCACAGCTTGTTAATCCATTATGAGACAAACTATTTGCCCATAAAAGTGTTGCTCTTGCATCATAGTTTTTAGGGTCTTCCATAACCGTTTTTCCAGCTTTATAAACAGCTTTTAACAGACCTATTGAAAGCTGATCTGTAAGGTCTGTTGGAGACCCATTTGAGATAAATCTTTCCAAAGTGTGCATCATAATATCTACTGTTCCACAAGCGGTTTGATAAGGAGAAACTGTATAGGTCAATTCGGGATTTAAAATCGCAAATTTAGGACGATTCAGGGGGCAATTAAATCCTCTTTTTTCTTTGGTTTTATCGTTCGTGATTACACAGGAATCTGACATATCAGATCCACTGGCTGCGATAGTTAAAATGACACCCAATGGTATAGTTTTTACGGGTGTTTTTTCATGGGTTGAAAATAGCCAGGGACTATGGGAAACTAAGGCTCCAGCGCTGATAGATTTTGCAGAATCTATGACAGATCCTCCGCCAACCGCAAGGATAAAATCAATGTCATTTTCTTTGACAATTTGAACGCCTTGTTCTACTAAAGAAAGCTTAGGATTTGGTTCTACACCACCTAGCTCTATAAAGGGGATTTTTACCTTATTTAACTGTTCTATAATTTTATCTAAAAGTCCTGTTTTTTTAACAGAATTTTTTCCATAATGCAAAAGGATTTTAGATGCTTTAAATTCCGTTAAAATGGCACCTAATTGCTCCTCTTGTTTTCTGCCAAAATAGACTTTAGTTGGGGTATAATAAATGAAGTTTTCCATCACTTTATTTCCTTTAAAAAACTATCTCCAATATGCTGTAATTTAACTCCAAAATTTTCGGCAATGGTTTGACCCAAATCGGCAAATGAGGAACGAATTCCTAAATCTGTTGCAACCATATTTTTATGATAAGCAAAGATCGGAACATACTCACGTGTATGATCTGTCCCTGTCCAAGTAGGATCATTTCCATGGTCTGCAGTAATAAGCAATAAATCATCTTCTCTCATTAAAGGAAGGAAATTCCCTAAATCCCTATCGAATTCTTCTAAGCATTCCTTATACCCTTCTGCATCTCGTCTGTGTCCATAGAGAGCATCAAAATCGACTAGGTTTACAAAGCATAAGCCTTCAAAATCTTTTTTTGCTATTTCATTTAAGATTTCCATACCATTGTGATTTGAGACTGTTTTATGGGCTTCTGTGATACCACAAGTATTAAATATATCATTAATTTTACCAATGGAAATGACATCGAAATTTGCCTGTTTTAAGGCATCTAACGTCGTTTCATGAGCAGGAGATAATGCATAATCATGGCGATTTGGAGTTCTCTTAAACGTGTCTTTATCTTCTCCTAGGAAGGGTCTAGCAATAATTCTACCCACTTTATATTTCTCATCCAAACAGATTTCTCTTGCAATTTGACAACAACGATATAATTCTTCTAACCCGAAATGTTCCTCATGACAAGCGATTTGAAGTACACTATCTGCTGATGTATAAACAATCATTGCGCCTGTTTTTAAGTGCTCTTCTCCAAGCTCTTTTAAGATTTCTGTTCCACTTGCAGCTTTATTACCAATGATTTTATGTCCTGTTTTTTCCTCTAACAAGTCAATTAAATCCTTTGGGAAGCCAGTGTCTGTAAAAGTTTTAAAGGGTTGGGTGGTGTGAATGCCTACCATTTCAAAATGTCCAGTCATTGTATCTTTCCCTGTAGAAAGTTCATCCGCTTTTCCATAAGATGCTAAAGAATGAGCGGTTGGACGTACACCAGAAATATTTGTTAAATTCCCGTATCCAAAAGACTCTAGTACTGGCAAATGAATGCCTCCTGTAGCCTCTGCGATGTGAGAAATGGTATTTGCACCATCATCCCCATATAAATGGCTCAATGGGGCTGTTCCGCACCCTACAGAGTCCATTACAACTAAAAAAATTCTTTTAAACATATTTTTTATTCTCCTTCTTTTTTATTTTTTAGAGCTAAAGGATGGGTATGTTCATACATTTCCTTTAGTCTAGAACGATCAATGTGTGTATAAATTTGTGTGGTGGATATATCCTCATGTCCCAATAATTCTTGTACAATCCGCAAATCAGTTCCACCCTCCAGCAGATGTGTAGCAAAGCTATGACGGATGGTATGAGGAGAAATTTCCTTGGTTATCCCATTATCTTGTGCCAATTTCACGATAAACTTGTATAAGGATTGCCTGGATATTGGATTTCCCTGATAGTTATAAAATAAGGTTCCTCCCGGTTTTTTAGACAGATAAGGTCTTCCCTTTTCTAAATAATTTCTAAGTGCCAAAACAGCCATATCTCCTAAAGGTACCATCCGTTCTTTATTGCCTTTTCCAATGACAACAATGTATTTTTCTCGTAAATGAATATCAGAGGTCTTTAAACCAACCAGCTCACTAATTCTAAGTCCTGAAGCATAGAGTGTTTCAATCATTGCCTTATTTCTTAAATCTAATGGTGTATCTGTTTTGATAGAATCAATCATCCTAGTAATTTCTTCTTTACTTAAAACGACAGGAAGAGGCTTGGAGGGCTTGGGCAAATCAATAAACTTTGCTGGATCCGTATCACAGATTTTCTCTGCATATAAAAATTTATGAAACTCCTTTATAGCAATAATTTTTCTAGATATGGTCTGTTTTGAGAATTCAGCACGCTTTAAAGAGGCAATATAGTGATGGATATGTTTTTCTTCAATTTGAGTGATGTCCTTTATATTTTGATATTTATCTATGAATTCACCATATAATTCTAAATCTGTCATATAAGCTTGGATGGTATTTTTACTTAATCTTTTATCTGTTTGCAGATGATATCTAAAATCTGAAAATTCATAAAATGTTACTTCTCTATTTTTCATCTTCTTTTATACAAACTCCTCAAATACGACATTTGCAATCAAGAATTTATCTTCTTTTAAGCAAATGACATCGTTTTTTTCTTCAATAAGCCCTAATTTCAACAATTTATCTATGTCAAAATCATCTCTTGGATATGTTTTAAACCGTGCAAAATAAGTAGAACTATGGATACCATCCATTTTTCTAAGCCCAAGCATCATGAATTCTTTCTTAGCTTCCTGGAGATCTATCCTATCTTCAGATGCTTTATAAGTATGGAAGTATGCTGTTATATTTTTATGATTTTGATACCTTTTGTGGTTCAAATAGCCACAGGCTCCTGCTCCAACCCCAATATAGGGTTCTGTGTCCCAGTATCCAAGATTATGAATAGATGCATAGCCTTCTTTTGCATAATTGCTGATCTCATAGTGCTTAAACATATTCTTTTTCAATACTTGATTAATATAAAGTGCCATATCTGCGACTAAATCATCCTCAGGAATTGTTAGCTGATGATGTTTGAGCTGGTATTCTAGCAGGGTCTTTTCTTCTAATATGAGACTATAATAAGAAATGTGAGGGACATTTAGGGAAAGAATTTCAGTTAAATCCGCTTGAATATCTTCCATAGTTTGTCCTGGTAATCCATACATCATATCCAAATTAATATTAGTGATTTCATAGCTTCTTAATATAGATATGGTTTGATGAACCATTTCTTTCGTATGCTTTCTTCTTATTTTGGTTAAAAGATGGCTCTGAAAGGTCTGTACACCAAGACTTACACGATTGATATGATACTTTTTAAAAAGTTTAACTTGGTCTTCTGTAAATAATTCTGTATTAATTTCTATAGTATTTTCTTTAGAACTGAGCAAATATGGCTCTATCGTCTTTAAAAGTTTTTCTAATAGAGTTAAATTTAAGGCATTGGGCGTTCCACCTCCAATATACACACTTCTTATATCGGTTAATTCTTCCTTATAAGTCTGTATTTCTTCTATTAAACGTTGCATATAGACTTCTTTTTTTTCCTCTTTAGCAATTTCTTTTGGAAAATCACAATAGCTACAAATGGAAGAACAAAAGGGAATATGGATATATAATCCTTTCATTATCGCAACTTCCTAAATAAGCGATTTGCATTATGATATAGAATATTTTCTTTTTCTTCCATTGTGAAAATTTCACTATTTTCGATATACATATATGCATTTTCATAGGAGGTATAGTTCATAGCGTTTGGAAAATCACTCCCCCAAAGGATTTTATCCTTTCCTACAATATCTATGGCCTTGCGTATATAGGCTTGCGCCTCATAAAATGGGTAGGGTTGTTTGGTGTTATTTGGGAGACTTGCGATGTCAAAATAGACATTGGGTAGATTTAGTTTATGAAGATTATCTTCTAATACAGCCATTTGATCATGTTGAGGAGCTGTCAAATGACAAACAATCCATGTCATCTTTGGATATTTTTTTATTGCATTTGCTAACGCATCCACTTGATAACAGTTATTTCCAGGACGTCCAATATCAATATAAAAGATTAAATGATGGTCTTTTGCCATAGTATAGACTTCATTCATAACATCTCCATCTAGATCTACAGTTGGATGATTTGCCATTAGGCCAGATCCATTAGAAACTTCCATTTTGATAACTTTTATGCCCAAAGTATCAAATAAATGGGAAATGATTTTGTCTTTATTTCTAAAAAAAGGATCATAGGTGCCTGCAGGTATAATAAATCCTTTATATTTTTGAGAGGCTTCATAGGTATATAAGTTTTGAAAACCAGTATAATTTCCTTGCAGACATATGGTGTATTCTACATCATGTTGACGTAAAGTACTATATAATGTTTCAGGTGTTAAGCTTTTATCGCCATATTCTTCTGGGATGAGTTGTATGACTTTTCCACTTGCGTAAATTGCTTTCCCGTTCCCTAATGGTCTGAGCTCTCCTTCAGACCCTATTCCACATATCTGTTCTATTAAATGAGTGTGTGCATCTATTTTTTTCATAGCACGCCTTTTTCCTTTCTTTAGGAATTCATTCCATCATCTAATTTCATTATATCATAAAAAACAAACCTTGAGTAGAGTTATAGTTTCTAAAATCATGATAAAAGAAATAAAAATTGCTGAAAAACTTTACAATTCTTTTATTTTTTTCTATAATAATTTATAGAATATGACACGGAGGAACTTATGAAAAAATTTGTACAAGAATTTAAAACATTTATAATGCGTGGAAATGTATTGGATATGGCTGTCGGTGTAATTATTGGTGGTGCTTTTAATACGATTGTTACAACGTTAAACAAGCAGATATTAATGCCTGTAGTGAATTGGGCTTTGTCTTACATTCCAGGGATGCAGTCAGGTCTTTATACGATTTTACCAAACTCTAAGCTTGCAGATGCTTCTACTGCTGCAGATGCGGTTACTTTAGGACCAGACGGATTATCCTATACGGTTTTGAACTATATTGATTGGAGTGCTTTTATTGAATCCTTATTAAACTTCTTCTTTATTGCATTAACCTTATTTATCATTATAAAAACAGTTAATGCTTTAGGCGCAAAGAAAAAAGCTTTAGAGGAAAGCTTAAGAAAACAGGCGGAAAAAGAGGCCATCCAGGAAGCTTTGCTGAATCCTGAACCTGTGGAAGAAACAGTATCAGAAGCTACAGAGGAAATTGTAGAAGAGATTTTAGAACCAGTGAAGGACCCCGTAATTGAACTTTTAGAGGAGATTCGAGATAGTCTTAAAGAACAGGCTAAACCTAAAACAACAAAATCTACAAAGAAAAAAGCAGAATAAAAAAGGTCAATTTTGACCTTTTTTTGTTTCTTTATTTTTGTCTGATAAATAAGCAAATAAAAGATAGAGGAGTAATACTAGACCTAAAAGTCCAATATAAAGGTACTCTTGTATTTCCAGAAATGGTTTTTCTTTTGCTAAAGCCTTGAAAAAGACACCTAGTGGATAAAAGGATAGTAATACAGAAATTGTACCTAAAGTTCCATAATAAGCGGATTGAGTACTATAGTTCTTCTTATAGGCTATGATATTATACACACCATAAATTAAGAATGCGATGCCACATAAGGTTAATACGAGGTAGTCCATATCTATAGAAATATCGGTTCCATAGCCATCATTATAGCTTTCATAACTTATGGACAGCATGACCAAGGAAAGAATGGTAAGCATACTTGCCATTACGACAAGGAGAACTCTTTTTATGAGTTCACTATTCTTGATTAATTTTTTCATCTTCTGTTTTCTCCATTCCATTTTGAGTTTGAAGTTTTGTGCTTGGAATTAAAAACTGTGGGTAAAATCTAGCAAGTAGAACCATAATACTCGTACAAATGATGATATTTGGTAAACAATATGCACCATTATAGACAAAAGAATATCCCCAGCTGGCATCAGATATATTCATAAAAGATGCGCCCTGATTTAACCAAAATATTCCTCCAGCTAGCACATGACAAGCATATTTTAATCCTCCGCAAAGGACAGTTCCTAGAATAATCCAACCTATTTTTTTACTTCTTTTCGTAGAAGCTGCATAGGGTTTAGCAAAAGCTCCACAGCATCCTACAACGGTGTAGGCCAAGACATAATCTAGCATAATTTGTAAGAAAGGACCCATAATTCTTAAAAATGCATGTTCAAAGCTGGTAGCATTTATGACATATATACCTCCAAGCATCTGAATTAAGCTTAAAATTAGTCCGCACAGAAAACTTGCAAGAAAGCCTCTTCTATAGCCTATAACAAATATGGGTAACATAGCTAGTCCTATAGATCCCCCACTAGCAAATACACCTCTCCAGATACCACCCTGTAAGGCGTCTAGTGCAAAAGCCAATGCAGCAAAAATTGCCACTTCAGCTAGCACTTTTGTTGAAAATCTTTGTTTTTTCATTTTCTTCTCCTTTTAAAATAAAAAATGTCCGCTAGGACATGCTTAAAAAAAGAATATAGATGAGAGTATATCTCTTCATATTATTCCCTACGCTAGCATTACCTAGATCAGGTTAAGGGTAGATCCTTATCCTCTCAGGCTTTCGCCTCCCCTTAATATGACAATATTATTATATATGTTTTTTTTCCATTTCGCAAGAATAAAATGCATTTCTAAAAGAAAAGAGGCTATTTAAGCCTCATAATTTTCTATAATCTTTTTCGCAACTTCTTGACATTCTGCTTCATTTACAAGATTTCCAGTATTCATTACGAAGGTTCCTCCCCATTCGACTTCTCCTTCATATTTTGGACATAAGTGAAAGTGGAGATGTCCTAGTGTATCTCCGTAAGCACCGTAATTTATACGATTTGGATGATAGGCCTTTTGGATAGCTTTAGCTACATCACTGACATCCTTCATAAATGCATTTCTTTCCTGTTCACTCAAATCTTGAATCTCTGCCACATGGTCCTTTTTATAGGCAACAATCATTCTTCCCTTGTGGGTTTGATCTTTAAATACTATCACCTCTGAAGTTTCTGTTTCAAAAGCCAAATATCCAAATTTAGCTAGGGAATCTCCATAATTACAATAGGGACAATTTTCTTTTTTCATAGTAGTTCTCCTTTTAATCGTCTGTAGATAATATGGCAAGAAAGGCTTCCTGTGGAACTTCCACACTTCCAATGGCCTTCATCTTTTTCTTGCCTTCTTTTTGTTTTTCTAATAGTTTCTTTTTACGAGAGATATCTCCTCCATAGCATTTGGCTAATACATCTTTTCGCATCGCTTTTATATCACTTCTAGCAATAACCTTATGATTTACAACTGCTTGAACTGGAACCTCAAATAGCTGTCTTGGGATGATTTCCTTGAGTTTCTCTACAATAATTTTACCTCTAGAATAAGCAAAATCCTTATGTACTATGGTAGATAAGGCATCTACGACATCTCCATTAAGCATAATATCCATTTTTACAAGTTTGGAGGCTTCATACTCTCCCAGTTCATAATCAAAGGAGGCATAGCCTTTGGTATAACTTTTCAATTTATCAAAGAAATCAAATACGATTTCTAGTAAAGGTATATTATAGTGGATGACGACTCTTGTTTCTTCTATATATTGCATATCTATAAATATGCCACGTTTTTTCTGACATAAATCCATCACAGCACCTACATATTCTGTAGGGGACATAATGGTTGCCTTCACAAAGGGTTCTTCTATCCAATCGATGGTTTGAATGCTAGGAAGACCACTTGGATTGTCAATTTCTAGCATGGTTCCATCTGTCAAATATACATGATAGGAAACCGATGGGGCAGTAGCAATTAAATCAATCCCAAACTCTCTAGAAATTCTTTCCTTTACAATATCCATATGCAGAAGTCCTAAAAAGCCTGTTCTAAATCCAAACCCTAAGGCTTGAGATGTTTCTGGTTCAAATACTAAGGCAGCATCTGATAATTTTAATTTATCTAAGGCTTCTCTTAATTCTGTATATTGTTTAGAATCTATAGGATATAATCCACAGAACACCATAGGATTTAGCTTTCTATAGCCTTCTAAAGGTTCTATTGCTCTATTTTCAATGGTCGTGATTGTATCTCCTACTCGAACATCAGAAATGTCTTTGATTGAGGCAGTAATGAAGCCTACATCTCCTGCCATTAAATAATCTCTTTGAACTTCTTTTGGAGTTCTGACGCCCAATTCTACGACCTGATATTTTGCTTTAGAAGCTAAAAATTCTATCGTATCTCCTTTACGGATCATTCCTTCCTTTACACAGACTAATACAACTACGCCTCGGTAAGCATCAAAAGCACTATCAAAAATTAAAGCTCTAGTAGGCGCATTGATTTTTCCATTTGGTGGAGCAATATAAGATACAATCTGTTCTAAAATATCTTTTACTCCAATTCCTGTTTTTGCTGAAGCTAATACAGCTTCATTTGCTGGAATTCCAATTATATCTTCTACTTCCTGCTTTGCCCGGTCAGGATCTGCCGAAGGAAGATCAATTTTATTAATTAAAGGAAGAATTTCTAAATTATTATCTAACGCTAAATAAACATTGGCTAAAGTCTGTGCTTCGACACCTTGTGTGGCATCAACCACTAATATGGCGCCCTCACATGCTGCAAGACTTCTAGAAACCTCATAAGTGAAATCTACATGACCAGGAGTATCAATCAAATGAAATTCATACTCTAAGCCATTATCTGCCTTATAAATCATACTTACTGCATTCAACTTTATGGTAATGCCTCGTTCTCGCTCTAAATCCATAGAATCTAGAATCTGCTCCTGCATTTCTCTTTTTTCCACGGACTCACAAATTTCTAAAATACGATCTGCAAGCGTAGATTTTCCATGATCTATGTGGGCAATAATACAAAAATTACGAATCATTTTTTGCCTTTTCTTCATTTCTTCTATATCTTGCATGATTTCACATCCTATCTTCACTTATTCTACCAAAAATAGCTATGTTTTTCAACAAATAACACAATTTTTACAAAAAGAAAAACCGCTTATAGAATTATAAGCGGTAACTATCATTCTTTATATTTAAAACTTGAACTACCAGCATCAATATTGTAAATGATTAATACCTCTCCAGAGCCTTTGCCATTGATTTTGTAGGTATTGCTTGATCTGTCTAAATTCATTTTAAGATATCCAGCATTTATGGAAATGATAGCTTGAGTCAAAATATCTCCTTGAAATCTAATATCTCCTGCATTGATTTCTAAATCAAGAACATCTATTTTAGAATTATTCAGTTCTATATCTCCTGCATTCAATTCTATAGACCCTTTTTTAATCGTTAAGTTCTCTGTACTTAATTTACCTGCATTCAAATGAAAATCCAAAGAATCTAAAGGTCCGTTAATGTTTAAAATGACAGGTTTATTCCCTTTAGAAAGAGCACTGAAGTTGAAGAAACTCGAGGTATATTCTTGGCGGATGATTAATTCTTTATCTTCTTCATGATATTCAATTGCATAGGATAAATGCTTTCCTTCATAATAAACCAATGAATTTACATCTTCTGTCTGTTTTACAATGACATAATCTGCGGTTCCATCATATGTGATTTTTTCAATCTCTTGTAGTTCTATTCTTTTTTCCTCTATGGTTGGGTCAACATACATATTATGGATGTCAAAATCATCTCTTGTTGCAGCAATGGTGCAAATTCCTGCCCCAATTAAGCTTAAGAGGATACCCGTAATTATAAAACGTTTAATTTTCATATGCATATCTCCTTTTAGAAGTGCCTGTTAAGCATTTCAATAGTTTTGAAATTATTTTCCCTATAAAGCATACAATTTTTATCAGTAACGGAGCAACAATTAAGATTATACCCATACCCAAAATTCCAACTCCGATTTGAAATAATGCCATAGTTGAACTTGTAGTAAATAGGGTAGCTCCATGCCATATGGAGACGATTCCGCCTGCAAAAACGCCGATTCCAGCCCCTGTAATGGCTATAATTACAGCAAATAGACACATAAAAACTGCAAACCATACAGGAATTAGACAAATCATTAGGACAATGCCGATGACACTGCGTTTCCTTCTTGCTTCTCTTCTCCTATTGGTGGCAGGGATTGGTCTGTTCCTTTTCGTAGGATGATAATCTTCCTCTTCTTCATATCTAATTTTAGCTTTGTAGGACGGATCTACTCTTCTTACAATATCTTCCAATTCCCCTAGATCATAAATGACTTCAGCTTCTGTTTTGCCAGTTCTATCAATTGAATCCTCTATTAGTTCATCATAATAATCTAAAATGTCATTTCGATCTTGACGATCTAAATGGTTTAAACGAATACTTAATTTTTTTAAAAATTCTTTTTTTCTCATACCTATTTACCCTTCCTCACAATAAAATCATAAACTCGTTCCATATCTTTCCACTCATCTAAAAATTCTTTGATTCTTCTTTCTCCTAAACGTGTGATTTCATAATATTTTCTTGTTCTTCCATTAAAATCTCGCGTGTAAGTTCTTAACATATCTTGTGCTTCTAATCTTCTTAAAATGGGATATAACGTCGATTCCGATATTTCTATAAGTTCAGAAATATCATTGATGATTTTGTATCCATAAGATGCTTCACGTCGCAAACTTGCAAGAACACACACTTCTACGATACCTTTTTTAACTTGAACATTCATCTCTTCACCCCAATACTGTGTAATGCATAGTATAATGCTTAAAAAAATATGCAAAATAAAACTTCATCTATAGTATACTATGCGTTGTATAGTATGTCAAGACCTAAAATTAAAAAAAGTCGAAAATTATTAAAAAAGAAAAAAGAGGAAAAAATCCTCTTTTTAGCAGTCTATAAGCCATGTTCTGTTCCTAAAATTTTAGGTGGTAACTATTTATCTGCAAAATTTGCCTTCTTTTTGACTTCCTTATTCGTCTAATGAAGCTCCCCTACCAAAATTTGGGTTTCTAGCTTGTGGGGTTTACCATCGTTTCATTTCTATATTTCTATAGAACTCGTTTCTGTGGCACTTTATGAAATACACCATATCTTTAAAAGACTTAGGTTTCTTTCGCCGTCATATTCCTATGCCTTAGCTTATTGTTTCACTAAGCACAAACACTACAATCATCTCAGATTGTGCTAGCATGGACTTTCCTAACCATAAGGCTCAGTTACCCAACTACCATCTAGTATTATAGCATGTTTCTTATAAAAAACAAGATTTTTTAAATAAGTGAGAGATAAAAAAGGAGATTGCTCTCCTTTCTCTTATTCTTCAGTTTTATTTGCTTCAGCTGAGTCTTTTTCTTCACTATTTTTTTGTTTTTTTGGCTCTAACTTCTTTTGAGCATCTCTTAAAGCATCCTTACGAGACAAATCGATTTGACCTTTTTCGTTGACACCAATGCACTTTACAATGATTTCATCATTTAAAGAAACGACATCTTCAGGCTTTTCTACGCGTTCTAAAGCAAGTTTAGAAATATGGCAAAGCCCTTCTGCTCCTTCCCAAAGCTCTACGAAAACTCCATATTTTTCCATACGAGTTACTCTACCTGTGTAGATAGCGCCAACTTCAGCCTCACGAATTGAGTCCAAAATGTATTGTAGACAGGCTTTGGCAGTTTCCATCTTTTCATGCATAACGTATAATCTACCGTCTTGTTCTAAATCAATCTTAACGTTATCAAACTTTTCAATCGTTGCGTTAATGATTTTTCCACCTGCTCCGATAACATCTTTAATCTTATCAGGATTAATTTTAGAAGTGACAACTTTAGGTGCATATTCACTTAATGTTGGACGGACTTCAGAAATCGTAGATGCCATATGATTTAAGATCTCTAAACGACCTTTTTTCGCTTGATATAAGGCTTCTTTTAGAATCTGATAAGTGATTCCTTTGATTTTGATATCCATTTGAAGAGCGGTAATACCCTCACTAGTTCCTGCAACTTTAAAGTCCATATCGCCTAAATGATCTTCTAATCCCTGGATATCTGTAAGAATGGTATAGTCCTCTCCATATGTAATTAATCCCATCGCAATTCCTGCCACTGGAGCCTTAATTGGTACACCTGCAGCCATCAAAGCTAGTGTTCCAGAACAAATGGTAGCTTGACTGGAGGAACCATTTGATTCTAGAATTTCAGAAACTACACGAATGGTATAAGGGAATTCATCTTCAGATGGAATAACATAGGATAAAGCTCTTTCTCCTAAAGCCCCATGGCCAATTTCTCTTCTTCCTGGAGCACCATAGCGCCCAGTTTCTCCAACGGAAAAGGCAGGGAAATTGTAATGTAACATGAATCGCTTATTGGATTCTTCTCCTAGTCCATCAATAATTTGGCTATCTACCAAAGAGCCTAAAGTTACAGTTCCTAGACTTTGGGTTTGTCCACGGGTAAATAAAGCAGAACCATGAACACGTGGTAAAACATCCACACGACTGGATAAAGGTCTTATTTCGTCTGTTTTACGGCCATCTGGACGGATTTTATCTACAGAGATTAATCTACGTACCTCATTGTGTAGAATGTCATCTAATGTATATTGTACATGGCGTAAATATTGTTTCTTTTCTTCGGTATCAATGACTTTAATGCCTTCAATTTCTGTAATAAATACTTTTTCATCAAAGTGGGCTAAAGTTTCTTCATTGATTGCATCAATTGCAGCATAGCGCTCAAGCTTATCCTCGATACGAATGGCTTGAACTAGTCGGTTTTCTGCATAAGCTTTTACTTCTGCCATAATATCTTTATTTACTTCAAATAAATCAACTTCTACTTTTTCTTTTCCACAAGCCGCAACGATTTCTTTTTGGAAATCACAAAGTTTTTGAATTTCTGCATGGCCATACTTTAAAGCTTCCCACATATCATCTTCACTCACAAAGCGAGCACCAGCTTCTACCATATTTATGGCAGTATGTGTTCCTGCAACTGTCAAGTTGATATCTGATTTTTCTAGCTGTTCAGGAGTTGGATTGATGATAAGCTTTCCATCCACCTTACCCACAACTACTCCAGCAATTGGTCCTTCAAAAGGAATATCTGAAATCATTAAGGCAATAGAGGATCCTAGCATAGCTGCCATTGCAGTTGTGCAATCTGGATCACTAGATAATACTGTATTTACAACCTGAACCTCATTTCTAAACCCCTCAGCAAATAAAGGTCGAATTGGACGGTCAATTAAACGTGAAACTAAAGTTTCATGTTCAGAAGGTCTTCCTTCTCTTCTTAAGAATCCTCCAGGAATTTTTCCTGCAGCATACAATTTTTCTTGGTATAATACCATTAATGGGAAGAAATCTGCGGTTGATGCGACATTATTAGAACAAACTGCTGATAGAACCGTACTTCCTCCATAGGTTACCAAACATGCTCCATTGGCCTGTTTTGCAACCTCGCCTATTTCGACTGTAAGTGGACGTCCTGCCCAATTATACTCGAAGCGTTTTACTTCACTCATTTTAATTTCTCCTTAAAATTCTTTCTTTTTATTCATAACGAATTTATTATATCATAAAAAGCATTAAAATAAACAAAAAATATGTAAAAACTCTTTCCCTCTTCTTTTTCTCGTAAGTTTTTCGTAAAAAAAGAAAGAAAAAGGCACGATATCGTGCCTAAACCTTAACGACGTAATCCTAATTTTTTGATTAATTCTTCGTATGCATGTAAATCAGAAGCCTTTAAGTAATCTAATAAAGATCTTCTTTGTCCAATTTTGCACATAAGACCACGTTTAGAGTGGAAATCATGAATGTGCTTTTCAAAATGCACGTTTAACTGGTTGATTTCTTCTGTTAAAATGGCAATTTGAACTTGTGTTGAACCAGTATCCTTATCATTTTTACCATAAAGTTTAACTAATTCTGCCTTTTTTTCTTTTGATAACATAATTTTTATCCTCCTGTTTTAATTTTCGCGTATTTCCTAGTATAGGGAAGAGGATTTTCCCGAATACAAAGAAAACGACCTTTATAATCATACCATGAGCAGGTAAGAATTGCAATATTTTTCTTTTATTTTGTGAAATTAATGTGATGTGAAAGCCGATAACATTGTTCTTTATCTTTTTTTAATTGTTCCGTGAGCTCTTCTTTATCTTTAAATGCTTTTTCTGGACGGATACGCTCATGAAAAAATATCTCTAAGGTATTTCCGTAGATATCAGCATCTAATCCAAATATATTCACTTCTACTCTTTCTTTTAGATTGAAATTGAATGTCGGACTATTTCCAATGTTACACATTCCATAATAATAAACTTGATTTAAGCAAATGGTAACAAAATAAACGCCATTTGCAGGGATAAAATAGTTTTTATATTCTATATTGGCCGTTGGAAAGCCGATTAGACGTCCCTTTTGAGAACCATATATAATTTTCCCACGAATGGAAAAAACTCTTCCTAACAGTCGATTTGCCTTTGAAACGTCACCTAAAGATAATAATTCTCTAATATAGGTGGAGGAAACTCGAACATCATCAAAGATAAACTTCTTTACCTCATAAAATTCAAATTCTTGGATCAAGTCAAGAATTGTTCCTTCAGCTTTTCTGCCAAACGTAAAGTCATAACCACACACACAGGATTTTATATTTAAACTCTTCATCCATGCAATGAAGTCCTCTTTAGGCTTTTTTGCAACTTCTGCATCAAATTCTACCAGGATTAAATAGTCAATGCCCATTCTAGAAAATATGTCTGACTTATGTTCCATAGGCGTGATGAGCTTATAATCTGGAATTTTTTTAAGATAAACCGAAGGATGTGGGTAAAATGTTAATACAGCGGACTTATATCCATGTCTTTTACATTCTTCTATTAATTTTTGATGTCCTAGGTGCACTCCATCAAAATTACCTATGGCTGCACAAAGAGGATCTGGAATGATCATATGCTCTAAATCTTTGATATGTATTATTTTCATGAGGTCCTCCTATTCCTTTGTCAATAGTACAAGTGGTTTATATTTATTTTCACCGATAACTTCATAAATTGCAATAGTTTTATTCTGATGTTTCACATAAAATGGACACTGAGTTATAATTTGTCTTTCATCTAATATGACTCCATTTTTGACAAGATTTGCCATATAATCATTCACTTCAATGCTTTCAAAAGGAAAAAGTTCTTCAATTTTCAACAGATTTGTTTCTTTAATTTCCTTTAAAGGAATAGAATGCTCAATCGTAAAATTCCCACTTTGAATTCTCCTAAGCTCCTTCATAATAGCACATCCCCCTAAAGCTTTACCTAAATCTCTAGCAAAACTTCGAACATAAAATCCTTTAGAAACTTCTAACAGTAAATCCACTTCCCAATGATCTTCTACTTTTCTCAAATTCCTAAGTTTTTTTAAAGAAAAGATTTCAACATTACGTGGCTGAACTTCTACTTCCTTATTTTCTCGCTGATATTGATAGAGTTTTTTTCCAGAAACTTTTATCGCAGAAACCATAGGTGGAACCTGTTTCTGTTTACCTATAAAATTCTTCAAACAGACATCCAAAGCTTCTTCTGTAAAATCCATAGATATTTCTTTCGTAAGATTTCCAGAAATATCTAATGTATCCGAATCAAGACCAAATCGAATGGTAGTAATATACGCCTTGTCATGCTCATTTATCAGCTTCATTAATTTTGTTGCGGAATTCACTCCAACCACCATCAAGCCTGTCGTATCAGGATCTAGTGTACCGTTGTGTCCACATTTCTTAAAATTAAACTTTTTTTTGATATAGTTGACGACCCCTTGAGATGTTATCCCTTTCGGCTTATCTACAAGAAAAAAACCATCCATGTTATGCTCCTTCTATGACGCATCGAGATGGGGATTTACCATTTACCCATATTTCAGATTCTCGATGCGTGATAATTTTTTTATTTTTTTGCCATTTATCTAGTTTCAAAAACTATTTATTTTATATTTTTTTAAAAATATTTTTTAATAAATGATAGATATGTAGTTTTTAAAACCAGATTACCAACAAAATATTTTTTAATCTATATATAATTATAAAAACTAAATTAAATAATTATTTTAAACGTAATAAAAGATTTATGATATTTAATAATCTAGTTAATTGAACTAGATAACTCTTGAAATAATTTTTTTTGTTTATAGAGGATCAATCCGCCTGAAATGAAAAATAAGGAAACCTGAACAAAGATGTAGGCTACCCAAACCCCATATAATTTTAAAGGAAAGCAAAAAATAAGAAATCCTATAGGTGTCAGGAAAAATGGTTCTAAAAATACAATGATATTGGAAAATAATTTAGAATCTATCGCATAAAAATAACTGGCAGTTACTTTAATAAAAGAAATGAAAAGTGCTCCCAAGATATAATAAGGCAATCCATCGGTGTAATATAGGAATGCTGTATCTGATAAATTATATAATTCACCCAACGGCTTTTTACATATCAGCATGATCCCTGATACAACAAAACAAATTGAAAAACTGACGAGATAGCAATAAATGAGCATTTTCTTATTTTCTTTATATTCTTTTTTGGCTTGATTGTAGGAAAAGAGCGGTTGTATGGAATCTCCTACTGCACATGCTAGCGCAATTAAAATGTAAGATAAATAGGATAGGAGTGTGTAGGAAGCAATGGCTTCATCTCCTCCGAAGAGATTACATACTAAATTTGTAATTATGATGACAATAGAATAGGAATAGGCTAATATAAAGGGCGCTAGGCTTGTCTTGATTAAATCCAGAATATCCTTTTTTCTAAAGGTTAAGCTCTTTAATTCTTTTATATAGGCAATCAAGCAGATAAAACAAGACACAACTTGTGCTAACACAGAGGCTAAAGCTGCCCCAGCCAAATCCATATTTAAAGGAAAAATGAAAACATAATCCAAGATGAAATTTGTTAAAATACTAGATAGAGAGGCTACGGCTGCAAGCTTTACTTTTTTTGAATTTTTAAGTAAAGGGATAAGCGCCATGCCAAGCATTTGAAATACAGATCCCATTAAGATAATTTTTAAATAACTTATAGCATAAGAAAATGACTGTTCTGTAGCTCCTAATGACCATATGAGCGGTGTTCTAATCAAGTAAAAAAAGAATCCAAACAATATTCCTAAACCGATGAGAATAAGGATAACAGTAAGTTTAAATTGATTGGCATGTTCTTCTTGATTTTTGCCTAAATATTTTTGAATGCAAATTCCTCCAGCTAAACCAAATGCTGTACCAATAGATTGTAAAAAAGCAGTAATTGGCCAGGTCAGATTGATAGCTGCTAGTCCAGAATCTCCTATTTTTTGTCCTACAAAAATTCCATCTACTATCGCATACATACTCATTAAAAGGCTGGCAATTAAAGTTGGAACAAGATAACTTGCAAATTTTTTCATTTATTTATCTTCCTTAGACTGAATTACCAAGATTCTTCCATCTTTAATTGTAACAATTCCTCTGTCTGCTATAATTTCATTAGAAATGGTTAAAGGATCTGTGTTTTTTAAATTATAATTAGTTAGGGGATATTGAAATCCCTCTAACGTAAGAATTGTATTGGTTAGGGCAAAAAAAGAAATAAATTTATAGTCTGTTTTTCTAATACTGAAGGAAGAATCCATGATGTACATATGAGAATTATTATCTAGCATCTCAATTTTAGGATTTAGTTCCATCAATAAAAGATTGGCAATAAAATGTTCAATTCTTTTTCCTTGGATTCCTCCTAGGATAATAATTTTGGTTGCATCTTTGCATAATTTGAGTGCTGCCCCTGTATCTGTGTCATTTTTCATTGGTGAAAGTTCTATCACCTGTGTTTTTGATTTTATATAGGCAAGTCGCTTAGCATCCACAGAATCAAAATCTCCAATTGCTACATCCAGGTTGATACCATTCTGGAGAGCAATATAAGCCCCTTCATCAACGCCAATGACGTACTTATTCGTGAAATTAAATTTAGAAAAATCCATATCATGTCCAATAATCAATACATATTCCATATTATACTATGTCCTTTCTGATAACCATTTCTTCAATGTAAAATAGTCTAGATTTCCGTCCTTCCGTGATACGATTTGCCCATTTTGAATGAGGATATAGGAAGGCATTTTATTTACCTGTAATTCCTTCTTTAGATTCATATACTTCGTAGTATTCACTTTGTAAATGGATAGTTCTTTAAACTCAAGATTTAATTTTTGAATTCGTTCTGCAAGAATATTGCATTTAGAATTCCAAGATGCATAGAAATAATATAATCCGTCATTTAAATTAGAACCATTGTATTCATAAACCAATCTATCTGTCCTTATCTCAATTTGACGATAGTTACTCCGTTTAAACCTTCTCCTTCTTGCCCATATCGATAACTTTTCGCATAAGGACAAGATTTCAAATATTCCCATACGGCCTTACGAATGGCCCCTGTTCCAAAGCCATGAATGATAGAAATCATTTCTAAATTCCCTAGAATAGCCTGATCGATATAGGAATCCATCAAATCTTTTACTTCTTCATAGCGTTTGCCGCGTAAATCTAGAGACAAGCTCGCATGAGATGCAGGATTGTATCCACTTAATCTAGTTTGTTTTTGTTTTTTCTCCACAGGTTTTGATGCCTTAACAAGAGAAGATTTGTCAAAATCCATACTAAATTGTCCCATTTGCACAGTATACTTATCTTTTTTAATTTTAAGAATAGTTCCATATTGCTCATAAGATTTAATGAATACATAATCCCCAATTGCCAAATCTTCTTCAAATAAGGCTTTATCTTCCTCTTGTTGTGCAAGCTTTCGAACTCTATGTTTTAAATTGGCAAGCTCATGATCTTTGTATTCTGTATTTTCTTTTTCTTTTAATTCTTGCAAAATCTGTTTTGCTTCTTCCATTGTTTTTTCAATGATTTGCTTTGCTTCCATTCGAGCAGCTTCTAGTATTTTATCACTTTGCTGGGTCAATTTCATCTTTTCAGAGGTAAGCTTTTGGGTTAAACTATCGTATACTTCTATTTTATGCTTTAACTCCTCGTCTTGTTTCCTCAATTCATGAATTTTATCCTCCACTGTATTTAAGAGCTGACTATGATTGGCATGATCTAAGCTTAGCATATAGTTTTTACTGCCTTCAATGACCTCTTCTGGAAGTCCTAGCCGACGTGCAATCTCTATGGCATTCGATCTTCCAGGTACTCCAATTAAAAGTCTATAGGTTGGCAAAAGAGTTTGAGAATTAAATTCTACAGATGCATTTAGCACACCAGGTTCTTGGTAGGCATAGGCTTTTAAGTCACTATAATGGGTTGTTACTAATAATTTTGCACCACGTTTTTTAATATAATCTATCATTGCAATTGCTAAACTGCTTCCCTCTTTGGGGTCTGTTCCACTTCCAAGCTCATCTAAAAGAACTAAAGATTCAAAAGAAACTGTATGTAAAATGGAATCCATTTTTTTCATATGTGCTGAAAATGTGGATAGGGACTGTGCAATAGACTGTTCATCTCCAATGTCAACTAAAATTTCGGAGAAGATACTTAATGAAGAAGTTTCTTTACAAGGTAGCATCATCCCACACATCATCATAGCATGGAGTAATCCAATCGTTTTTAAGGCTACAGTTTTTCCACCTGTATTGGGACCTGTGATGATAATTGCCTGATTTGGGTCGGTTAAAGATACATCAATGGGAACAACCTGTTCTACAGGAATTAGCGGATGCTTGGCCTGAATCAAAGAAAAACAATGATTCTCTGTAATATGAACTTCGTTATATTTCAGTTCTTTTCCCATAAGAGCTTTTGCATAGATAATATCTAATGAAGTTAATGCTTCTAAATTTTTTTCTAAACCCTCTGCCTCAGAAGCCACCAAAAGGGTCAATCCTTTTAAGATATTTTCTATTTCCTTTTGCTCCATAGTTCTGTGACTATCCATTTGGTTGGCAATCTCTAAAGTGACATCGGGTTCAATATAGCAAGTGGTATTGGAAGAGGACACATCATGTATGATTCCTTTAAACGTATTTTTATATTCCATCTTTACAGGAAGACACATCCTATTATTTCTCATAATGATTAAATGGTCTGTAAGCATAGAAGCTTTGGAAACTAACAATTCATTTAGTTTCGTTCTTAGTCGATTTTCTAATAAGCGAATACTTCTTCTTATATTGAAAAGTTCTTTAGATGCATTGTCTGTAATATTCCCATCTGTGTCAATTGCCAAAGTAATATTAGTTCTTAGTTTGGGATAGTTACAGATTTGAGAAGAATAAAAACTTAATGTAGGCGTTTCTAAACGATTTGATTCCAAACTTTTAAAATATTTAATTACTCTTTCTCCACAATCGAGTAATCCCACGATATCTAAGAGTTCACGGCTTTTTAAAATACCCCCAATTTTGGAGCGCAAGATGGGGCCATGCACCTCATATAAACCGCCTAAAGGAAGATCTGAAAGTTTAATGATAGATTGATAAGCTTCTTTTGTCTCTTGATTTCGTCGTATTACAGTTTCGTAACTATTACAAGGTTGTAATTGCTCAATCCGTTCTTTTCCATAGTTGGTTTTTGCATACTTCTTTAAAATAGCAATGACCTCTTTAAATTCTAAGGCTTCTAAGTCATAATGCATTCGCCTCACCTCACATTTTTATAGTTCTATTAATTCTGTATCCTCTATTAGTCTTTTATAAGGAATGACTTGTGCTCCATAGACGTCTGTATCTGGATATACAAAAGCCATTTCACATTCGTTAATTACCTTCAATAAGGCAGTAACATTAGGATATATAATAAAGAGCTTATGTTCTTTCTTTATAGAATTTTCTAGTTCAAGTCTCATTAAGGGTTCTATATCCTCTACAAAGGTCATGTTCTGCTTTACTTCACCAAGCTTTCTTAATTGCCATTTAATAGCGTTATTGATACAGATTTCTTGATTGGAAAAATTATAAATAACTTTAATATAGTAGATATGTTTTTCATTTTCAAAATAAAAATCATGGGTAGATTTTTTCACATATTCCATTTTAAAATCTGTAATATTTTTCTTTTTGCAGGCAAGGGTAAAAAGTTTTATAATATCATTTTTTCTTTTTTGTACTCTCTTCTTCTGAAACACTGCTAAAATAGTAATACATGCAGATAATAATAAGACAAATCCTAATCCCCAATATAAAAATTCCATTATTTCACCTCAGTTTTTAATTTCAGCCAATACCTTAATCCTGCTAGGATAAGGATAGAATAAGCAAGTGATGCTGTAAGTAGAAAAGCAATTCCTGTATACATTACCTCGACAGTTTTGGTATAAGCTGCAAAAATGATGAGTATTACACCAATCAATAATACAACAAAAGAAACTAAAATGCTAATTAATACTTTGATGTTCATAGTTTAATATATCCTCATGTACATGCTTCATCACCATTTGTCCTAAATCTGAAGTGCTCTTCTCTTCATAAGCAGAGGCTTCTAAAGATTCATGAAATACTATGGTAATTTGAATTCTTTTCAAGATGGATTTTCTAGTCTTAATTCTAGAACTTCCAATAATAGTCGCTGGTAAAAGTCTAGCCCCACTTTTAATGACAAGCTTATAAGCTCCCGCTCTTAAATCCACCATTTCTTCTGTTTGTCTCGTTTTAATTCCTCCCTCAGGAAAAATTATATAAGACATGCCGTCTTTGATTGCACGAATAGCTTCAATGATAGACTTTGCAGCTGCTCGATCATTCTCTCTATCTAACGCAATTACGCCAAAAACTGGTTGGCACTGCTTGATAACAGGGTATTTAAATAGATCTTTTTTCCCTATGGCCGAACAGATTCTGTGTAAGGCAGCGTATAAAGCAATAGGGTCGATATGCGATTTATGGTTTGCATAACAGACAAATGTTTCATTTGGAATGAATTCTTTTCCAATCACTTTGATTTTAATATTCAATATAAATAAAATCATTTGACAGACTTGGAACAGTAAAGCATGTCTAAATTTTCCTTTAGGATTTGTTTTTTTCATATATTGAAATAAACCTATGACAAAAAGACAAAAACTTATAAAAGATAAAACTAGAGAGAGGGGAACCCATAGAAAATAAAACCATAAGGAGAATCCAGTATAGTAAAATGCAAAACTGTAAACTCCTGCTAAAAGTAATAGACAAAATAGTAAAATCATACGATTGAAACTCTTTCATATTTTTTATAATGTACAAGCGGTGTTTCATTTTCCCAGGTAAGCTTATATTTTGAAAAATCAATTTCAGGGAAATATGTGTCTCCTAAGTAATCCTCTTTGATGATAGAAATGTAAAGTGAATCTGCATAAGGTAAACATAGCCGATATATACTAGCTCCACCAACCACCCATATATCTTCTTTAGTGGATCGAATAAAAGCAGTAGCATCATGAATGATTTCTGCATCATCTAACTTCAAATCCTTTTGAAAGGAAGCCACATAGATTTTACCGTAAGGTAAAGGTCTTGATTTATAATACCCCTTTAAGGAATAGTAAGTTTGTTCCCCCATGAACACTACTTTTCCTTCGGTATGTCGTTTATAATATAATAAATCCTCTTTTATATGCCAAGGAATTTTATTATCTTTTCCTATGACACGATGTTGTGTCATGGCCCAAATTAAATGAATCATTAAACCGCTACCTTTCCCTTGATGCCTTTATGAGGATTGTAATCCACTAATTCAAAATCCTCAAAGGTGAAATCATAAATTGATGTAATATTTGCATTCATTTTCATTTTAGGTAGAGCTCTTGGACTTCTGCGCATCTGAAGATGAATTTGATCCAAATGATTTAAATAGATATGTGCATCACCTATAGTATGTACAAAATCACCAAGTTCTAAATCACAAACCTGCGCAATCATCATCGTAAATAAAGCATAACTTGCTATGTTAAAAGGAACGCCTAGAAATATATCTGCACTTCTTTGGTAAAGCTGGCAAGAAAGACGGTTCTCATTCACATAAAACTGCATAAAACAGTGACATGGAGGTAAAGCCATTCCTTCTACTTCTGCAGGGTTCCAAGCAGAAATAATGAGTCTTCTAGAGGAAGGATTGGTTTTTATTTGCTGAATCAAATCTTCTAATTGATCAACTCCATTAAAATTTCGCCACTGTTTCCCATAGACAGGTCCTAAATTTCCCCATTTTAAGGCAAAATTCCTGTCATTTTTAATTTTTTCTGCAAATTCTTCTATCGTTTCATTTTGATATTCTTCTGATTTTTTATAGATAGCGAAAGGCCAATCATTCCAGATTCTGACATCGTTATCTACTAAATATTTAATATTGGTATCTCCTTTAATGAACCATAAGAGTTCATGAATAATACTCTTTAAATGAACTCGTTTTGTCGTTAATAAAGGAAATCCTTCGTTTAAATCAAATCGCATTTGATATCCAAAATAGGAAATGGTTCCAGTTCCTGTTCTATCTTCTTTTTTTATCCCCTTTTCAAGGACGGTTTTACATAATTCTAAATACTGCTTCATACTTTATCACCTATGTTTTATTATACAAAAAATCTCATATTTTTTCAATAAATAAAGTCTTGAACGTCATAAAAAAAACAAGTGTATTTTCTTACACTTGTCAAACATTGGAAGTTTATGCTTTTAAATCTTCTGCAGTAATCTTTTGATAATTAGCGGATGTTGCTTTTCCAGCAACTACAGTTATCAAAATTCCTTCTACATTTTCTTCGGCTTTGATTTTTTCCTTAACTTGGTCTAACGTTGTACATCCTCTTACTGCAACAATAATTCCAGAGTTTAAAATAAGAATTTCTACAGCTTCATCTCCTAGATCACTTCTTACCTGATCCAAAGTCATATATTCTCCATTTTTCTCTTTTGCATTGTTGATTTTGTCTGCATAAGACTGAGAAACTTTAGAACAAGATACAAGTAAAATCATACCAAAACAAGCAAATGCAACAGAAATTGCTCTAAAAAATTTTTTCATATGTTCTCTCCTTTAAAAACTTTCTATATAAAAAGTATATACTTAGTTTTTAAAAATGTCAATTATATCTACCTAGTTTTTCATAAAGAAATTAAAAAAGACTAGGTAGTCTGTCCTAGTCCTCATATTTTGTGCAGGGAATATCTAAATAAATTTTTTCTAAAGAAAATCTTTCTCGTTCTTCTTTAGTAAAGATAGAAATTATAACGTTATGTAAATCTATCAAAACCCATGGTGTATCTAGACCTTCTATGCCTCTTACAGAATGTCCTGCTCGATTTGCTTCCTCTTTAATATAATTCACGCTTGCAGACGCCTGACGTTCAGAATCTACACTCGCAAGTATCATTGTATCATAGAAAGGGGAAAATCCCTTCATGTCATAAATTAAAATGTCACAGGCTTTCACTTTTCCTAAACATTCTAGTATGGTTTTATTCTCTATCATTTTTCACACAATCCTTCATAATATTTTAATACCTCAAGCTGTGTTGGATGAGGCTTTAGTTGTTGTTTTTCTAAAAATTCAATAGTTTTCTTTGTAGAAAAATATATGGCTTTATAAAATTTTTTAGATTGTAAGATTTCTCTACAAACTTTACAATTTTCATAGGTTCTATTTTCTTCTGTATAGTCACTAATCAATATGATTTCTTCTAATCTAGACATATCAATTCTTCCAAAAACATGGTTACGAATCGCTTGATAAATATCCTGATCTTTGCCGATATATTTCTTATAATATTCTGCAGAGGCATAGGAATGTTTTAACACAGGATATGCCTCACATTCAGCTTGATCTTTTTCACATAGAAGTTCCGTAATTTCTTCATCAGAATCATATTTACAAAAATCATGAAATAAAGCGGCTATAATTGCCTTTGGCTTGGGAACTTGGTACCATTTTGCCAAGGTTTTAGCCATCTTTACTACTCCAAGCGTATGTACATATCTTTCCTCATGTCCAGCACTCATAAATTTTTGTTTTACTTTTTTTTTAAGTTTAGCCAAGTATAGCATCTGTTACATAAACCTCCGTATGTTCTAAATATTTGATTTTCACAGAAACTGTACCAGAGATTTGTACAAATCCAAATCCAGAAAACCATATCGTTTTTTTACCTGTGATTTGAAAAATCTTTACAGTATATTTTAAATTACTGATTTCATCTAAGGTAGGTGGTGTTAATAATTTTCCTAATTGTGTTTCAAACAATGGTTCTACTCGTTCAGTTTTACATCGATGTAAATAAAGCTCATTCGATGCATAAACTGTAACAGAGATTCTTTCTTTCGTTTGAAATGATAAAGCCGCCAATCCCCCTAAAAATATCGTATTTCCATCTGTAATTTGATAAGTCACAGGCTTTAATTCCTTTTTAGGCAAAATGGTTGCATAGGATACAGGAAGGAGTTGATTCAATACATCATGCTCATTGATTAGTCCTGGGGTATCTATGAAAGCACAATTATCCTCAAAATAAGGAATTCTAATTTCATTTAAGGTTGTACCTGGTATGACAGATGTCGCAATGGCATCTTTTTCTAAAGAGGTCGTTCTTTTCAATAATGCATTAATAACACTTGATTTTCCTACATTAGCACATCCCACAAAATAAACATCTCGTTCTCTTCTTGCCAAATCAATCGTCTGGATAAATTCATCCATATAGACTCCTTTTTTAGCAGAGCATATTCCTACAGCCAAAACATGGAATTGTTTTCTCTGACATTCTTTACTTATCCACTCTATCACATGATTAAAATTTGTACTCTTGGGTAATAAGTCTACTTTGTTTGCTACTAAAATAACATCTTTATGTTTAAGTCTTTCTATCATCATTGGATGAAAGGTCGATTTAAATGCAAAAATATCGATGATAAAAACCATTAAGGCTTTTTTCTTTACCACAGAATCTATGACTTTTTCATACTCCTTGTTTGTCGCAACAATTTTTGGAAGTTCATTATAATGCATCAGTCTAAAGCAACGTTTGCATATTTTTTTATTCTCATCAAGCGTGGGAATAAAGCCAGGTTTGGCTGGATCCTGATTCTGTAAAATTGCCCCACAACCACTACATTTGCTGCTCATCTTTATCCCTCACATATTGGTCTAACTTCTGTTGATACTTTCTTGGATATTTTCTTTCAATTCTTTTTAGAAAAAAGGCTTCGAATTTACGATTGATTTTCGTAGGTAATATCTCCGTCTTTTTATCAATAGCTTTCACTAAAATCGTCAAAATTCCAAAACGTTTTGAGGCAAAGACATCTGTCATTAGTTGATCCCCTATTTCTAAAATTTCATTCTTCTCATAAGGTTTACTTGCTAGTTTTATTGCTTTTTTCATCCCAAAGAGTAAAGGCTTTTTTGCAAATTTAACAAAAGGGAGCTGCAACAGGTTAGCAAAGTGTTCTACCCTATCCTTTCTAGAATTAGATACCAGGATAATTTCAAATCCCATCTCTTCTACTTTTTTCTTCCATTCAAAAAGAGCTTCTGTTGGCTCTTTTTCTAAATAAGAAATTAAGGTATTGTCTAAATCTGTAAGAATAAGTCTATATCCTTGCGCATAAAGTGTATTGTATGGAATGTCTTCTATTGTCTTATAATAGTAATCTGGAATTAATTTTTTTATCATAATTTTGAACCTCTTGTAATATTATACCCTATTTCCATAATCTTTTAAATAAAGGAGTTTTAAAATGTTGTTTTTTTTGCTGCCACTTTTTGGGGCAATAAAAAGTGAATCTTATCCACAAAAACTTTCAGATGAGGAGGAACGACTATATTTAGAGCGTTATGCCGCTACAAAAGATGAAACAGCAAGAGCAAAACTGATCGAACATAACCTCCGCTTGGTTGCACATATTGCCAAAAAATATGAAAATACGCAGGAAGATAAAGACGATATTCTCTCTATAGGAATCATTGGTCTTATGAAAGCCGTGGATTCCTATCAAATTACAGCAAATAATAAATTAGCCACATATGCTGCAAGATGTATTGAAAATGAAATCCTGATGCATCTTAGAGCAAATAAAAACAAGCGAAACTTGATTTATCTCCAGTCACCTGTTGCGATGGATAAAGATGGAAATGAAGTTGAACTGCTAGATCTTATTGAAGATAAGAACATTGATATTATGGCTTCATATGAGAAAAAAGCGATGCATAAGGACTTAGCGGAAGCTTTAAAAAGTTTGAATAGTAGAGAATATGAAATTATATCTAGACGATATGGGATAGATCGTAATGCACAAACTCAAAAGGAAATTGCCAAGGAAATGAATATTTCACGAAGCTATGTTTCAAGAATTGAGAAACGTGCCCTTCTAAAATTATATTTCTTACTTAAAAAATAGGACACCTAAAGTGTCCTAATCTTTATTTTAAGTCGATGAGTTCAACTTTTAATTCTTTTCCATTTTCCGTAGAAATGTGGAAAACATCTCCTACATTATGTCCAATCACTGCTTTTCCTAGAGGAGAATCATTTGAAATTTTTCCTGCAAAAGGATCGGCTTCTATGGTTCCAACAATTTGGAAAGTTGCAATCTTATTTAAATCTACATACTTAATCGTAACCGTATTTACATCCATAATCTTTGCATGCTTTAGGATGTTTTCTATTTCTAAAATACGAGCTTCAATAGATGCTTGTTGCTCTCTAGCTGAAGAGTAATCTGCATTCTCTGATAAATCTCCTTGTTCACGAGCTTCTTTAATTGCCTCACGTATTTGAATTCTATCTACGGTTTTTAATTTTTCTAATTCTGCTTTTAAGGCATCAGCTCCAGCCTTAGATAATTCAAATATTTCTTCTTTATTAATCATCTTGTGATTACCTCCATTATAATTGCCATTTCATTATACAAAAATTCACATTAAAAATCAATAAAATTTTAAAAAAGTTCTTAATATACTTCATTATATTTGATGCTTCTAAGTTCTTTTTGCGTTTTCTTATAATTCGGAAAAAATGATTCCAAATAATCATAAAATTCCTTTTGATGATTTTGATATTTAAAATGAGCACATTCATGATAAATGACAGATAAAATATATTTTTTTTCATATTTTGCTAGCTTGGAAGCCAATATGATTTTTCCTTGCTTTGAAAAGCATTCGCCAAAATATCCTTTGACATTTTTATAGGAAAAGTGGATGTCTTTGGAAATATGAAATTGATTTAATATCTCCTTTGCATAGCTTTCGACAATGTTTTTTAGAATCGTATTGTAAAATGATACTATCAACTGACCTACCTTATGAGGATGCGTTATCTCAACGATTAACGCATCTTCTTCTATGTGGATTCGGTTTTTAGAAGCGGTTTTAATTTCTAAACGATAAGAATTTCCTAAAATATGAATTTGGTCTTCTATTTTAGGCGTCGTATTCATAAGTTTAACTATGGTATTAAAATTACGACGAATCATATCTTCAATGGAAAATGAAGATAATTTAGTTGGCGTAGTAATATATAAAATCTTATCCTTAACTCGCAAATAGATTCGCCGGTTATATCGTTTATAAACGACCTCAACATTAAATTTTATATGATTTACTTCTACAGTTATCATAAATTCACCACCAGAAAGGAAATTATCATGTTAAAAACAAACACAACAATCTCAGAAGTATTTATTCAATCTTTAATCAACGCCTATGGTTCTCAACGAAATTTTGAGAAAGAACTAGTTTACAAAGCTTACCAGTATGGTAATAAGGGTAGATTATATTTTGGTATCAATAAGCTATTAAACTTCACTATGTATCCTGCATCCCTACGAGAGGAAAACAATACATATATTCCTCTATTAGAATGTAATTTAGATGCCTGTGATATAGCCAATTTCATTGAGGATATAGACTACAGCAAACTTTCTCATGCATATTTACAAATTCGTAGTTTAATTCAGTCTTAATAGATCATTTTTTTCTAAAGGAAAATCTGTGCAAAAACTGACAATTTGGCGAGCATGTCTAGCAGCATCTAGAGAATTCCCTTCCAAATCAAAAATCTCTTCAATCTGAATTATACCAGAATGATTCGGACCAAATACTTCAAGGCTACTATGAGGAACAAAATGATTTCTTTGTTCTACAATAGCCTTTTTTGTTTTTGCATCATATTCTAAAACGATTCCTACAAAATCTTTACTTGGTATAGATGCATCTAAGTCATACAATTGCTGTTCAACTTTGGGAAGACCAAACAGAAACCCTGTAGAGGTCAATCGATTTTCTGCCTTATTGATCATAGCTTCATAAAAACTATCGGGTTTACGCTGCTGATTCTTTATATCATCCACCAGCATTCTATATGTTTTCACTATGGTTGCAATATAATGTAAACTCTTCATTCTTCCTTCTATCTTAAAGGAATCAATTCCCATTTCCATAAGTTGTGGTATAGCTTGGATAGCACATAAATCCTTGCTGCTCATCGCAAAATAATCTCCTGGAGGATTTAATTTTGTCTGCTCCTGATACAAATTATAATTCCATCTACAGCTATGGGCACAGCCCCCACGATTTGCATCTCTGTTGGTCATCGTATTAGATAACATACATCTACCAGAGTAAGAGACACACATCCCACCATGAATGAAGACTTCTATATCTAAATCTGTATTAGCTTTGATGACTGCAATTTCTTCTAAAGTAAGTTCTCTTCCTAAAACAATCCGGTTTACACCGAGTTCCTTATAGAAAGCCACGGCTTCTTGATTTAAACAGGATGCCTGTGTTGATACATGTGCTTCCATGGTAGTATGATCGATTACTAGCTTTAAAATTGTAATAGAGGATGCGATGACACAGTCTACTCCTGCACGTTCCAATTCTTTTAAATATTCTAAAATGCCCTCTATATCTATTTCATGCATTACAATGTTACAGGTGACATGAACCTTAGCATTATGCTGATGGGCAAATTCACAGCCTTTTTTTATATCTTCCATGGTAAAGTTAGAGGCCCGTGAACGCAAAGAAAACTTTAATCCTCCAATAAATACGGCATCAGCTCCATATAACACTGCGATTTTCAATTTTTCTAAATCCCCTGCAGGAGCTAATATTTCATACATTAGAATTCCTCCTTCATATAAACACTATCCTTATACGAAAATCCGTCTTGTGTTGGGATTCCCAAAGCTTTAAATTCCTCTTGGGCTAAAGCACTATCCTTTCCATGGTAAACCTCAAAGAACAGAGAAAGACATTTTTTATATTCTTCTGCTGGGATAAATAAAGACTCCAATACTGCATATTCTACGGGAAGGGAAGTAAATTCTTTTAATAAAGAGATAGCATAACTTCTATAGATAAAAGTTCCTCTCTCGTTTTCTATAATAGGATATTTTTCATTTCTTGTAACTTCTTCTAATGATAAATTCTCTAAATTAGAGGTTTGATTTATTTTTTCTAGATACAGAGATACAAGTTTTCTACGAGAATGTAGCATCTGGCGATATCCAAAAATTTGATAATACAAAGGCGCTTTTGTGGTATCATAAATAGTTTTTACATCTCTTAATGTGATTTCATTGCTGATGCCTACAGCTTGAAATCCATATGCCATGTAGGATTCTACATCTAGATGGTTTGTTATCATTGTCACAGGATCAAATATGGTTCTATGAATCAGATGCATACCTTTTAGCAGATGGGCTAATCCTAAATCGGTAATGTAGAATAGACAAGCAGTATCTTTATACTTTAAAAAATAGCCTTCATATTTTTCAATTTCAAAAGGGTGAACCATCATATTATATTTTAAAATTGGAGTTAACCCCATACTTATAATTTTTTCTATGTTTTCTAAATCAATTAAAGAGGTATCCATAAGTATAGCGTCTACATAATCTTTTATATCGTTTAATTCATCCATATGGTATATACTAGCAACTAATTTCATTTTGATTTACTCCTATTTTATTGAGGTATTGATTCAATTTTTTTCTATTTTTCAAGATAATCCCAGATTTGGCCTGTAATACCATCTGCTTGAACTGCTTCTTCTTTTTTAAGGTTCTGCCTTTATGGAACACCCAATATAAAAATTCTAAATCCAATTTCTCTTTACAGCCAACAGCCATATCCTCTCTCGTCTTATTTTTATACTTTTGATATCGCTTTATAACATTTTTACAGCAGGTAAAGCGGTTATAGGAAAGATAAATTATTCCATCTGCTTCTAAAAATCTTTCCTTTACATATTTTGTGTAATTTCCTTCAATAATCCAATCTGTATTATTTTTCAGGAAGTCCTTTATTTCATGGACAAACAATTCTCGATCCTTAATTCTCCAGTTTGCTTCAAAGTGTAAACGATCCAAATGTAGTACAGGAATAGAGTAATGCTTGCCTAATATTCTTGCTAAAGTGGATTTTCCCGCACCAGAAAACCCAATGATGCAGATTTTCATAAAAAGACCTCCTTGAAATGGAAAACCCATGAATTATTTCATGGATTTCTTTAAAATCTAAAATTACCTTTTCCTTTTCCCTTCCCTTTATAGGCTTTGGGTTGAGCAATACCAGAATAATTGCCATTTTTCATTTGAGATTGCATACGTAGAGCATCCGCTTCTGTCATATGATTCATCTGCTTCATCGCCTTTTTCATTTGATCTAAAGACTGCCGCAATTGATTCACTTCCTGAATGGTTCTACCAGAACCTTTGGCGATACGTTCTCTTCTTTTAAAATCTTTGTCTATGAGTTCAGGATGAACTCTTTCCTTTTCTGTCATGGAATAGATGATACAAGCCACTTTATCAAAAGCATTGTCATCCACTTGATTCATAGCTTGCTTAATCCCTTTAAATCCTGGTAAAAATCCAAGAATTTTTGATATCGATCCCATACGCTTAATCATCTTGAACTGTTTGAGCATATCGTTATAATTAAACTTATTGCTCATCATTTTTTCTGCCATGGATTTCATTTCATCTTCATCAATATTTTCAGTTACCGTATCAATTAAGGATAAGACATCGCCCATACCTAAAATACGATCTGCCAAACGATCAGGATAAAAAATTTCCATAGCATCTAATTTTTCACCAGTGGACATGATTTTAATTGGAATTCCTGTCATTTCTTTGATAGAAAGTGCGGCACCACCTCTGGTATCTCCATCCAACTTGGTTAGAATACATCCTGTAATCTGTAGTTTTTCATGGAAGGCTAGAGCAACATTTACAGCGTTTTGACCTGCCATGGCGTCCACGGTCAATAATATTTCATGTGGATTTGCAATTTTTTGAATATCCTGCAATTCATCCATCAGTTCATCATTAATTTCTAAGCGCCCTGCTGTATCAATAAAGATGAGATTATACCCTTCTTCTTTAGCTTTCTTTAATCCCTCGGTTACAATTTTTTGAGCAGAAACTTTTGTTCCCATCTCAAATACAGGGACATCAATTTGCTTTCCTAATGTTACCAACTGATCCACTGCTGCAGGACGATAAATATCTGCCGCAATCAGCATAGGTCTTTTTTTAAGCTTTTTTCTATAGAATAATGCCATTTTTCCAACCGCAGTCGTCTTACCAGCACCTTGTAAACCGACAGCCATTACTATGGTCATCCCACTGGTTGCCATAGTAAGTTCAACAGCTTCATCGCCTAACGTACGTTTTAATTCTTCACGTACGATTTTTACGACCTGTTGCCCAGGATTTAACCCTTTTAATATATTTTCTCCTAAGGCTTGTTCTTTAATATTTGCTAAAAATTTTTTGACAACCTTATAATTTACATCGGCTTCAAGTAAAGATAGTCTCACTTCTCGAAGCATATCATCTATATCGTTTTCATTAAGCTTTCCTTTGCCAGTCATACGGCGTAAGCCCATTTGTAGTCTTGAACTTAAATTGTCAAATGCCATACTATCTTACTCCTTTAAAATATCCATAATTTCTTGTTTTACTTCAGTTGGTAAATCTAAATCCTTGATTCTTTTGGTTTTATTTAAAATCTTTAATTTTACTTCATATTCTTCTAAAATCTGTATGACACGCTTAAGCTGATCAAATACAGCATTTCTGGAAATATCAAAATTCGATGCTATTTCTGTAATTGATAAATCATCAAAATAATAATTTTCAAAATAGGCTTGTTGCTTATCCGTTAATAGCTTTCCGTAAACATCATACAGACTGATGATTTCTTCTCTTTTTTCTATGGTCATATCTTATTCCTCAAAGAAATCCGCAAATAAACCATATAAATATTGCTCAATATCAAAAACTTCTAAATCTTCTACAGTTTCCCCTAATCCGATATATTTGATAGGAATTCCCATCTCATGACGAATTGCCAAAACAATACCACCTTTAGAAGTTCCATCTAGCTTGGTTAAGATTACACCTGTAACATCTGTTGCTTCCTTAAAGGCTTTGGCTTGGCTCATACCATTTTGTCCCGTAGTGGCATCAATCACAAGTAATGTTTCATCTGGAGCTCCAGGACAAACATTTTCAATGACACGTTTCATTTTTGAAAGTTCATTCATCAAATTGACTTTATTTTGAAGTCTTCCAGCTGTATCACATAATAAAAGATCATAGTTTTCTTGTTTTGCTTTTTTACAAGCTTCAAATATAACACTGGAAGGATCAGAGCCTGCCTCTTTCGTTACAATATCCACACCTACGCGATTTGCCCAAACAGATAATTGTTCTATTGCACCTGCTCTAAAAGTATCTCCTGCAGCAAGTAAAACTTTTTTTCCCTGTTTTTTATAGGCATAAGCAATTTTAGCAATGGAAGTCGTTTTACCAACACCATTGACTCCAACAAATAAGACAATGGACAATTCTTCTTTTCTGAGCTTTAAATTGGCGTTGACAATTTCACCATTTAAATAAATTTCAAACATTTTATCCATAATCATTTCTTGCAAAAGTAAAGGATCGGTAATTTTTTTATGATACACTTCTTCTTTGAGTTCTTCAATAAAATCTACAACTGTATCAACACCGATATCAGCCATAATAAAAACTTCTTCTAGCTCATCAAAAAGCGCATCATCTATTTTTGAACTTTTAGAAAGTATCTCTCTAAGACCTGCTAAAGCACCTTCTCTAGTTTTATGTAATCCTAATTTATATTTTTTACTTTTTTCTTTATCTTTTCTTTTAAATAAACTAAAGAAACCCATAGTATTTCAACTCCATATTCTTTAAGAATTATACCATATCTTTATGTAAAATATCAAGGAAACAACACGTTTAATTATGATTAAACTACTTTTCTGCAAAAGTATTTCAAGTGTTTTATCCTATATGCGAAAGAAAAGAAAAAAACTGTGAAGGTAGACTTCACAATTTTTATTTTAAATTAGAGATTTCCTCTTCTGTCATAATATTTTTACATCTCGGGAAATTTGAACATCCATAAAACACATTTCCTTTATTTTTCCCTTTGGATGCTGTTCTTTTTAGCATATGTCCTTTTTTACAAGCAGGACATAAAATATGACTATCTATCTTTTCTTGTTCTTCACAATGTTTAGAACAGTAGAGTTCCCCTTGATCATTTTTCAATAAGATGGCTCCACAGTTTGGACAAGTCTCATTAGTTGGAAGATCACTGAACGTAACTTTACAAGATGGATAATTATTACATGCATAAAAAGATTTGCCCTTATTCTTTCCAGTTTTGGCAATTCTCTGCACAATGTGTCCTGTTCCACATTCTGGGCATAGCACCCCAGTATCTAACGGTTCTTCCTCTTCTGATTCTTCTTTTAGGACATATTTACAGGTTGGATAATTACTGCATGAAATAAATTCTCCGAATTTTGATTTTCGGATCACAAGCATACTTCCACAATTTGGACATATTTGATCCGTAGGAATCGGATACATAGCTTCCATTTTATCCATCGCATGATCAAACAAAGGCATAAAGGCATCATAAAATGATTTTAATTGATCTAACTTATCTTTCTCCCCTTTAGCTATTTCATCTAAAGTGGTTTCCATCTCTGCAGTATAAGATACATTAATTATTTCAGAAAAGAAGATATGCAGCTTATCTGAAGTTAGTATACCCTGTTCTGTAGGGAAAATACTTTTCTTTTCTATGGAGATATAATTTCTTTCCTTTAAAGTCAATATGGTTTGAGCATAGGTAGATGGTCTTCCAATGCCCAATGCTTCCATTTCTTTAATGATAGATGCTTCGGTATATCTTGCTTTTGGAGAGGTTTCCTTATCTAAAATGTTTATTTCATTTGCATTAAAACTTTCTCCTAAAGAAAAATCTGGTAGAACACTATTTTCATCTTCTTCCGTTTTTCCATAAACCTTTAAATATCCATCAAATTCCATCGTTTGCCCGTGAATGGTCCATAATGAATTCGTATTCGTAAATTCAACTTTTACAGAGTTAAAACGAGCAGGAGCCATAAGAGAAGCCAAAGTTCTATTATAAATTAAACGATACAGCTTTAATTCATCCTCTGTCAGATAAGAGGCTATCTCTTCTGGTGTTCTGTCGATAGATGTGGGACGGATGGCCTCATGTGCATCTTGCATATTCTTAGCAACCTTAATTTTTACAGCGCCTAAATATTTATCCCCATAGGTCTTTCGAATGAACTGATTTGCAGAATCTACAAAGATGTCAGCAAGACGTGTAGAATCGGTTCTCATATAGGTAATTAAACCGACAGTCTCACTTTTTACTTGCTTTCCTTCATAAAGGCCTTGTGCCAATCTCATCGTATGATTAGGTGAAAAACCTAATTTGCTTGATGCCTCTTGTTGTAATGTAGAAGTTGTGAAGGCTGCCGAACTATTTCTATGAACTAATTTATTAGAGATATTACTTACGACAAAACTCATCAGTTGTGGTTCTAATACTTCTAATATTTTACGGTCAGTGATTCTATTTTTGGAATCAATAGGCATTCCATTGAGTTCAGATAGCTTTAATTTAAACGTATTAAAGCAAGCTTCCATTTCATAATAGGAAGTCGGAACAAACGCTTGAATTTCTCGTTCCAAATCGACAATTAATTTTAAAACTACGCTTTGAACACGACCAGCACTTTTAGAGCCTATCTTTTTTTGAAGAAGTTTAGATAGTTTAAATCCTAAGATACGATCTATCATTCTTCTACATTCTTGAGAAGCTACCATTTTTAAATTAATTTTATGGGGGTTCGATAGCGCTTCTCGTACCGCTGGTTTCGTTATTTCATGAAATTCAATTCTATTTAAATCCTCATAATCTAAATTTAAGATATTCGCTAGATGGTATGCAATAGCTTCTCCCTCCCGGTCAGGGTCGGTAGCAAGATAAACATTTTTATTCTTGCAAGCACTTTGCAAATACTTCACGAGATCTTCTTTTTCTTTCATTATTTTATAATTAGGTTTGAAATCATTTTCAATATCAATTCCTAACCCATCTTTTCCACTCGTAGCTAAATCACATATATGTCCCTTAGAGGATAGAACTGTATAGCCCTTTCCAACATAAGAACCTATCGTTTTAGATTTACTTGGTGACTCAACGATTATAACATTTTCCAATGATATTCACATCCTTACATTTTAAGAGTTTAGTTCAAATTGACTCGAATGTCAATAGCTTTTTACATTGTTTCTATAACTTGATATAAAATGAATGTCTATATTTCATACTTAAATAAATCCCTCAGTTTTATATAAAAACTGGGGGACTACGTTCTCATTTTATAAATCTAATGTCATCTGTTTTGAAAAATATTTGGATACAGGCGCATAAGTTTTC
Organism: uncultured Anaeroplasmataceae bacterium; assembly: GCA_910577745.1. GTDB lineage: Bacteria > Bacillota_I > Bacilli_A > Acholeplasmatales > Anaeroplasmataceae > Pelethenecus. Next base: position 342,729 of record CAJTNG010000001.1, read on the forward strand.
CGATGGATTTCACATGGACCATATTTCTCTAAAGCTTCTAAATGGGCTTTCGTTCCATACCCTTTATGTTTACGGAATCCATAATTTGGATATTTGACATCCATTTTTTCCATATATTCATCTCTGGTTACTTTCGCAATAATGCTTGCTGCAGCAACGCTGGCACATCTCGCATCTCCATGTATGATGGAATCATGAGGAAGTTTTAATTCACTTAGTGGCATAGCATCTATTAAAGCATAATCCGGTGTTGTTTTCAGCCCTTCAATCGCAAGAAGCATCCCTTTTTTTGTTGCTTGATAAATGTTTAATTCATCAATCTCATTCTCATTAATAAAAACTACGGAATAGGCAAGAGCACTTTTTACAATGATTTTATATAAGTCGGAACGTTTTTTGGCTGTTAATTTCTTAGAATCATTTATCCCTTCTATTCGAAGAAACGGAGGGAGTATACATGCAGCAACCACGACAGGTCCTGCTAAAGGTCCTCGACCTGCCTCATCTACTCCGCAGATATAATGATAGCCTTTATCATATAGTCCTTCTTCAAATTCATACAATTTATTCTTCTGGCTTTTCATAACTCATCGCCCCTATCTTCATCCCTCTAAGTTCATTTAAAAACATACGGATGGTTCTGTCGATATCCACGGTTCCTCCCTTAGCAAGAAATCCTCTTTTTTTCCCAATTTGTAGTAGCATATCCTCTGGTGTTGTAATCTCAATACCATATCTTTTTTTCAAAGCTTCAGGATATTCTTTAGAAATATATTGTAGACTTTCCAAAGCTATTTCTTCTAAATTTAAAATCTCATCTTTTATACTTCCACACATGGCAAGTTTTAATCCTACAAGCTGATCATCAAATTTTGGCCAAAGAATCCCTGGAGTATCCAATAAAAATAAATCATCTGTAACTTTAATCCAAGTTTGGTTTTTGGTTACGCCTGGATGGTCGCCTACTGTTGTAGCTTTTCTTTTGGCTAACGTATTAATCAAAGTAGATTTCCCTACATTAGGTATCCCCAATATCATGGCTTTAATAGTTTTAGAAGTCATTCCTCTTTTTCTTCTAGTCTCAAATACAGAAGACAGGGCAAGTTCAGCATATTTCATGACATCCTTCATATGGTATCCACTAATACAATCAATATCCAAAGCGATACATTGAGTATTTTTATAATATTCTAACCATTTTTTAGTAATTTCTGCATCCGCAATGCTACTTTTACATAGCAAAATTAATCTTGGTTTATTTCCTACAATTTCATGAATCATTGGATTTGTTGAAGAGAAAGGAATCCTAGCATCCTTCAACTCAATAATTAAATCCACCAATTTAATTTTTTCTCCAATTTCACGTTTAGCTTTGGCCATATGACCTGGAAACCACTGTATAGTTGTTTGCATACTTCACCTATCTGAAATCTGGATCAGGGTTTCCAATTTTAGAAAAAGGATAAAATCGGAATAAAACCTTGCCAATAATTTCACTTTCATCAATAAATCCAATTGCTCTAGAATCATGACTCCCTCCAGGGGTTCTATTGTCACCAAAAACCATAACCTTATCCTTGGGAACCTCAAAGGCAAGGGTATATCCTAATGATAAAGACTCCAGCATTGTGTTATATTCTGACCTTGTGATATTTTCCACAAAGCGATCATTTACAAATAAATTTCCTGTACCTAAACTTTTAGGAACATAAGAAACTTTATCATTTTCTTTTGCCATAATTCTTTTTATAAAGAATCGTGTTTCTTTAGACACCGCCACACCTGATGAATCCACATTAGGATTAGACAAATACTTAGCTGCATCAAAGACGATGACATCTCCATCTTTTGGAGTATATCCGATATTCCATAATAAGACTCGATCTCCATCTTGATAGGTATTCTCCATAGAGGATCCAGAAATATTACATGGGGTAATTAATATCATAATAATAAAGAAAAGGCAAACAAAAGTTGAAAGAATAAATACTACAAAATCGTAAATCGTATAAATTTGGTAGGCTCTTCTCAATAATATGATATTTGAAAGATCCAAGGAAGATCTAAGAATCAAAGAAACTAAAGATACCATAATGCAGATTCCCATAGTAACTCCCAAAATCGTGTAATAGGTAACGTGCCCTAAAACATGTTCAGAGGAAAAAATAGCATTAGAGGTTAAAGCCGCAAGTCTTACAATACGGCTATGATTTACAGCAGAAAAAATTAATAAAATCAACATCCCCAACACGCGTAACAGTGGGTTCAATATTAATTTTTTGAAGATAAGTTCATTGTTCTCTTCTATGTAGATTTCATGAGCCATATCCATTTTTAATTTATTTTTTTCTTTTCTGTTCATCTATATGTTCCTTTTTTATAATATATTATCAAACATTTCCTTTAATCGGTAAGAATCGACTAAAATTTCACGACCCTTTGTACCATTTTTAGGAGAAACAATACCTCTTTCTTCCAATATTGCAACAATTCTTGAAGCTCTATTAAAGCCTAGTGAAAATTTCTGCTGAATGGAATTGATAGAGCACATTCCAGATTCGATACAATCTAAAGCAATATTGTAAAGAAGCTCATCGGATTCAGCAATACTATCTCTACCACCAGCGCCTGAATTTGAACTCATAGTTTTTCTTCTCAATTCTTCATGAGTAAATAAGAAATCTGGTTCATAGTGATCACAAATATAATCACAAATATCTCCAATCTCATCGTCAGAAATATAGGCACCTTGAACACGTTCAGGTAATCCATTATTTTTAATCAACATGTCACCGCGTCCTAACAGACTTTCTGCACCTTGTTCATCTAAAATAATACGGCTATCTGCATCTGTTGCAACTCTAAAAGCAATTCTACAAGTAATATTTGCCTTAATTGTTCCACTTACTACATTGACCGTAGGACGCTGTGTGGCCAGGATGATATGTAAGCCAGCAGCTCTAGCCTTCTGAGCTAAACGAACGATTGCATCATTGGCTTCTACACCACATTGCATGATCAAATCATTAAACTCATCTACGACAATGACAATGAATGGAAGATTTTCCATTTCAGGTTTACTTTCCCGCTTACGGTTATAATCTTCAATATTACGAACTCTTGCATTGGCTAAAAGCTCATATCTTCTTTCCATTTCCTCTACAGCCCATTTCAAGGCTTCTGTAGCAATGATAGGGTCATCAATAACTGGTGTTGCCAAATGAGGGAGATTGTTGTAGAAAGAAAGTTCTACTTTCTTAGGGTCAACTAAGATAAGTTTTAATTGATCAGGAGAATTTTTGATTAACAGAGAAACTAAAAGGGTATTAATACAAACGGATTTACCAGATTTAGTGGCTCCTGCAATCAAGGCATGAGGCATATCTATGATATTTTGGAAGACAGGGGTTCCATCTATATTCTTCCCCATTGCAATCAATAAATTCTTCTTACTTCCAATATATTCTTCTGTCAATATATCTCCAAATTTAACAACATCCGCTTGATCATTTGGTATTTCAATACCAACCGTCTTTTTGCCTGGAATTGGAGCTAAAATTCTTAAAGACATAGCTTGTAATGCCATTTGAATATTATCATATATGCTATTGATTTTCTTAACATTCACATTTTGAGCCAAAAGGATTTCATATCTCGTAAAAGCAGGTCCCTTTGTATATGTAATAACTTCACCAGCAATGTCAAATGCTTCAAGCTGGGAGTTAATGATTTCCTTTTTCTCCTCTAACCATTCAGGAATTTCATCCATTGAAATATCACTGACAGGAAATAAATCCTTGTAAGGAATCTTATAGTCCTGATATTTAGGTTTGGTAATCACAGGCTTTGCAGGCTCAATTTTTACCTCTTTTTGTGGGGAAACATAAGGCTCTTCTATGATTTCTTCCTCGATTTGAACAGGTTCATCAAAGGATAAATCCTCAGTAAAATCAAACGCCTCTTCCTTTTCAGTTGCTACAGGAACCTCTTTTATTGTTTCTGTATAAGGTTTTGGTTTAGGAAGTGGTTGGCTTAATTTTTCCTCTTCTTCAAACTGATATCTAGGAATAGAGGTAGGCTCAGGTTTTGGCATATCTTTATGATAACTATTATACTCATAAGTATCATCCTCATCTAAAGATATATGAATCTTGAATTCTGATTCTTCATCTGTAATATCAGGCTGCACAATCGGTTCTGTTGGTAAGATCGGAGCTTCTTCCGTCTTTTCCTTTAACTCATCACTATCAACAAAAAAAGAATTTAAAGTCTTATCTTCTTTTTTAGGTAAAACTTCAATGGTTTTACTCTTTTTAGAGTAGTCCGTTCCCTTTTTCTCTTCCTCTGTGAGCTGATCATTTACGAAACTAAATTCATAGTACTTCGTTCCGTGTCTTCTGATTTGTTCCTCATCAGAAATATGTTTTTCATCGCGAATAAAATCATAGCCATAGTCTACATCTACTTTACCACTATTATCAATGTAATGAATTCGGTCTACCACGTGAGTTCCATGGATAGGAGATACAATTTCACTAGGCTTAAATTTTGATTTACCACGCATTAATCCTTCTAGAGTATAATTAATTTGGGGAATTGTAAAATTTTCTTCAAATTGAATGGGTTCCATTCGTTTTGTTTTCTTTTTCACTTGATTGCCTCCTCTAATTTTCTTTTTAGTGCATATTTGCTTTCAAAGGTTCTATACCTTTCTTGCTGTTCTTGATGAATGTAAAGTTTCGTCTTTAATTTTTTTGTTCCTGTCATGACTTCTACTTCCTGCTTTCCAGTAATCTCTAAGGCAGCAGATTTAATGGATTCGGACATTTCTTCAATGAAGTCTTCTGCTCCAGTATCAAGCTCCACATCTTTATTAAAGACTTTTTTTGAATAAATTTTGTAGGTTTCTTCTCCAACAATGGAGATAATAACTAAACAGATTTGATCAATCACAATGTTCATAATTCTGTCAACAATCAGTTTTCTTCCCCAATTTAATGGATTAATGATATTTAAAACATATTTTGCTTTATTCAGATTTTGCGTGATAGCTTTTGTGGTTTGAAAAGCTTTAGACTCTTCGATGTCTTTCGTTTTAGTAGAAATATTTACAATCGTGGATATTTTTAATTTTCTTAACATGCGTATTCCACGATGGTTAAGAATTTCATTGACTCTAGTGGTAATATATCCAGTTAAAAGGGTTAATTCATTAATAGATAATTCTAAAAAAGGGTGATTGCTTTCTGGATAAAATCGAACTGCAATTCCATAAGCTAAATCCTTAGAAAGACTATAACAATAGCTTACTCTAGACAAATCTTTTCTAAGTGTCTTATCTTTATAAGCTTTTTGGGTTTGTGCCACCATATCCTTAACTTCTTGGGTGGTTAAATCGTCTTTTTCTGTCTTGGTGATAAAATTTTTAGTTCTAATGCTTGATACAACGGCTAGTGCGTATATGAGGAGTAAGATGATAAATCCCATTAGCGCTCCAAGCAAAAAGCTTACAATCGTGGAAAAATCAAACTTTAGAAATCCAAGTTGAAATATGATCCATTTCACTCTATCACCAGCCTTTCTTTATTATTATATAATAAACTGACCATTTTTTAAAGTTTTTCTTTACAAATTCTTTGGTGGTATGCGATAATGCATATGGTGATATTATGGAAATCTATCTTGATTTAGAAAATACGCTTCTAAATGCACAAACAAAAATGAATAAAGAAGGATTATCTTTGTTAAAAGAGCTTTCCTCTAACCATCCAATAACGATATTGACTACCTCACCATTGGCAAGCATACCTAAGGAAGTATGCTTTGAACCGATACGAATTGTGTCTACACTTGAAAATAAAATGTATCAAAATGGAAAAGAAATCTATGATTCCTTAAAGCTTCGTGCAGTAAATAAAATTTTAAAAAGTTCTTATCTTTATACGGCATATACCATACATCAGCAGACAACCTATGTCATCCGCTATCAAGAACGTTTAAAATTTTTTTACCCTACTTCTACCATAAAAAGTATTCCAAAGCTGGATTTCAGCATATCTTTTATTGTTCTTGTGGTTGCAGTTGAAGGGGAAAATATGGTTCTAAAGACTTTGAAAAATTGTTCGCTTAAAGTATTAGCTAAAGATAAAAATCGAGTCATTTTCCTTGTTACTTCTACTCCATCTACAAAAGAAGCTTGGCTAAAAAAACTAAAAAAATCACCAGCCATAGGCATAGGTGATTCTTTAGAGGATTATGAATTCATTCAGCACTGTGAGATACAGGTGGCCATGCAAAATGGAGATCAGGCATTATTAGATCTTTGTCCTTATCATACAGCTAAGTCGACAGATGAAAATGGAGCATTACAATTTATTCAGGAGTATCTAAAACTCCAGCAAGTTTAAGAAGATAAATGGCATTTGTTTTTTGACATTTGCCTTTTTTTATTTTGTAATCAAACCAAATTTTATTTTCTTCATATTCCTCATCAAAATGATAATTCTCAATGATGGGAACCTCACAAAGTTCAAAATCATGGGTTGTAATTAAGAAATTTGTTTGATAGCTATGCAATTTCTTAATAATTTCCTTTGCAGCATAGATTCTATCTTTTGCATTTGTCCCTTTAAATATTTCATCGATTAAAACTAATACGTTTCCTTGTTCACTTTCTGTAACAATTTTTTTCATACGATTTACTTCTGCATAAAAAGTGGATATTCCTTCTTGTAGCATATCGTTAGCTCTAAGTGATGTAAATACTTTAAAATTTGACGTTTGAAACGATGATGCACAGACTAAGCCACCTGCATTGGCTAGAATTTGATTCACACCAAGCATCCGCATAAAGGTCGTCTTTCCTGACATATTACTTCCAGTTAAAACAATGCCCCCTTCTAGCGTTAGAGAATTTGGAACGCAGTTTTTCACTAAAGGGTGATACCCCTCTAGAATTTCAATCTTATCCTTCAAAGTTGGTATAGTGTACACCTGATTATCCATACCAATGGTTGCTAAAGACAATAAAAGTTCAAGTTCTGTTAAAGCATCGATTCCTTTTTCAATTGAAGACAAATGCTTAGACTGGTAATTATATCGAATCGCAATCCATAAATCCATAAAGAAAGTTCCATTTCCTATTAAAGAAAGTAATAAATTTTGACGATAAGACAGCATCTCAAACATTTTGTAGAAGGCTATAATATGTGGTAATTCCTCATTTAATGTCTGCTGTAAATTCTGATAATATGGATCATGAATTTTAATTTTTAGCACATCTTTTGCTAAACGAACATACCCTTCCAATAGATTTGCATATTTTGTGGAAGGAAAGGAAAATACTTCATTTCTAAGCATTCTTCTGCATAGAATAAAATTCAACGGAATAAAAAATATCAAGTAATAAGGTGCCATTGCATCGATCCATAGGGTACATAGCAATACTGCTAAAAATGCCAGTACAGATACAATCATTACAAGGATAGCCAAAGAAGAAATTTTAATTTTCTTCTTCACTAACCCTAGCAATTCTTCTTCATCACAATCTCTTGCATCCGAAGATAAAGCCGCAATAGAAGCCTCTAAAGTTAAAGAATTCTCATCTTCTGCGAGAGTCTTTACACAGTTTGTAAATTCTTTAGGCTTGGCTACTGGCATGGTTAACTGCTTGGCAAGCTTTGCTCTACCGCCTTTCGTCTTGGCCTGACAGAGATACTGATATAAAGATCTAGGACCTAAAATATCCAAATCTAATACCTTATAGTCGTTATAATCGACAAATTCTCTTCCGTCAAACGTAAAGCTACGATAGGAAAGTGCTCTTCTGTTTTCGTGCTTCTGATAAATGGATTCTAAATTTTTAAGAATTTTTAAACGATGATAGTATGGATTTGTGAATACAATCGCCAATAATAATACAATAATACCACCCAAACTTAATCCTAAATATAACCCAAACTGATCAAGAGTTATAAAACATACTATAAAAATGATGACTAGAATTACGATGCCAAACCGAGCTAAAGAAAAACTTTTCGTCAGTTTTGTAACGTCTTCTATTTCTTTTTTTATCTCTTTTTTACGGTCTAAATTTATCATAATTTCCTCCTAAAAAGATAAGGGGATATAGAATCCCCTTGCAATTTATTCAAGCACGATTGGTTCAACTTTCCAAATGTCTTCATTGTATTGACGCATTGTTCTATCTGTCGTAAAGAAGCCAGATTTAGCAATATTTACAATGGACATATGGGTCCATTTCTTCGTATCTTTGTATAGTTCATTGATTTTTTCCTGTGATTCTGCATAAGCATCAAAATCTTTTAAAACGAAATAATTATCCTTGGTTAACAAATTCTCACGAATCATCATAAATTCATCTGGAGAAACATTTTCAAAGAATCCATTTGTTAACTGGTCAATTACTTCATGAATAACAGGATTGTTTTCATAAATTTCACTAGGATTATATCCACCTTGTGCATATAAATCTGTAACTTCTTTCGCATTCATACCAAAGATAACAATATTGTCGTTACCAACTAACTCTCCAATTTCCACATTTGCTCCATCCAATGTACCACAAGTTACAGCTCCGTTCATCATAAACTTCATATTACCTGTTCCAGAGGCTTCCTTAGAAGCGGTAGAAATCTGTTCTGATACATTTGCTGCTGGCATAATAGTTTCTGCATACGTAACATTATAATTCACTACAAATACAACCTTTAAATATGTATTTGTTTCATAATCATTATTTACTTTTTCAGCAATAGTATTGATTAATTTAATTACTTTCTTGGCAAAAACATAACTAGGCGCACTCTTTGCACCAAAGATGAAAGAATGTGGATGATAATTCTTTCTAAATTCTGGGTCTCTTTTCAAGCGATTATAGATGGCCATAACATGCAATGCATTTAACAATTGACGTTTATATTCATGAAGACGTTTTACCTGAACATCAAAAATAGAGGAAGTATCTAAGCTAACACCTTGAGATTTATAAACCATATTTGCCAAGGCTTGCTTACGCATACGTTTCATATGGATGATCTTTTGTTGTAACACCTCATCATCTGCAAATGGCAATAATTTTTCTAATTGATTTGGATCTTTTACCCAGTCTTCACCACAATATTCATTCAATATCTCCACAAGTTCTGGATTGATATGTAAACACCAACGACGATGGGTTATACCATTGGTTTTATTGTTGAATTTACCAGGATAATAGTCATTAAATACCTTCATCTCAATATTTTTAAGTATTTCAGTATGAAGCTGAGCCACACCATTTACACTAAATGAACCAGCTATCGCCATATTTGCCATATGTACCGTATTATCTTTCACAATCGCCATTTGATAAACCTGAGGTGCATTTTCTCCATACTTTGATGCAATCTCAATTAATAATCTACGATTAATTTCTTCTGTAATTGTGAAGATTCTTGGTAATAGACGTTTAAATAAATGAACTGGCCATTTTTCTAATGCCTCTGCTAGAATTGTATGGTTTGTATAAGCACAAGAATTTTTGGTTATGTTCCAAGCCTCATCCCACTCAATCCCTTCTTCATCTACTAAAATACGCATCAATTCAGGAACAATTAAAGCAGGATGTGTATCATTAATATGGAAACATAATTTCTTATGAAGATTCTTACAGTTCTTAAAAACACTCTTATGTCTTTTAATTGCCGATTTTACACCTGCAGAAACAAAGAAATATTGTTGTTTTAAACGTAATAATTTACCTTCTTCTGTTTCATCATTTGGATAAAGCATAGATGAAATTTCTCTTAAATTACGATGATATTCAAATGCATTATCTGGATATACAGAAGCTGGTTCAGCACTCCATAAACGTAAAGTATTTACAATGTGATTATCATCACCAATGATAGGTACATCATATGGAACAGCTTTTACATATTCTGCATTACGATGCTTCACTGTCAATTTACCATTTTCACTTGAGATTTCAATATACCCATAGAAAGGAATTTCAACAGATTCACTATCTTTTCGGATTTCCCATACATTTACATCCTTTAGCCAACGATCTGGATGTTCCACCTGATACCCATTTCTGACACCCTGTTCAAAAAATCCATAACGATAACGGATACAGTTTCCATGCACTGGAAGTCCTAAAGAAGCCACAGAATCCATAAAACATGCGGCAAGTCTACCTAAACCACCATTTCCCAATCCTGCATCAGTTTCTTGATGTTCTACTTCATTTAAATCAATTCCTAATTCCGTAAAGGCTTTTTTTACAATTGGATAGACTCCAGAATTCATAAGGTTGTTCGTAATCATTCTTCCCATTAAAAATTCCATAGAGAAATAATAAACTTGACGAGATTTTAATTCCTTTGTCTTAGCAATTGTATCATGCCAATCTTTTGCAATATACATTCTAAGCATTTCTCCTAAAACAACATATTGCTGGTAACTTGTTGATTCACTAAAATCAATCGCATATTTGTTTTCAACATTTTGTATAAAAGCTTGTTTGAATGTTTTTACATCCTTAAAATTTGGATAATTCATAATTTATTTTTTCCTCCAAAAATACATCTATTTTCTGGTAAATTATACCATAGTTATTTCACATTTGATAAAGAATTGTGAAGAAAACCTTTTCATCATTTTACAATAGGCGTTATCTTCAATTGTTTCGTTCTAGGTTTTACTTTTTTTTTAGCTTTTAGAATTGTAATGCCTAGAGGTGGAATATTTAGAAAAATTACATTCTTTTCATTCTTCCACTGCTCTTCAGAACTTTGGATTACTTTTGGATTCACACAGTTTGAACCGCCATATATATCTTTATCACTATTTAAAATTTCTAAATAGTTAAAATTACCAGGAACACCAATCTTATAATTGTGATATGTATTTGGCGTACAATTCATAACAATTAAATAATGATCATCTTTATTCTTTGCAAAGCGGGCATAAATATACAGTGACTGATCCTGATTATCAGCATCAATATACCGAAATCCCTCTCTATCATAATCTAATTCATAAAGACATTTTGAATTCTTATATAGATTTGTCAAATCCTGCATATAGTGGTATGCGGAATCATGACTAGGAAATTTTAATAAATGCCAATCTAAACTTTTATTAAAAGCCCACTCACTGTAAGGGGCCAATTCATTGCCCATAAAAAGAAGTTTTTTTCCTGGATGTGTCATCATATATCCCATTAACAACCGATAATTTGCAAATTGCTGCCAATAATCACCAGGCATTTTATTTAAAATAGAACCCTTCATATGAACGACCTCATCATGAGAAAAAGGTAATACGAATTGCTCATTATAGAAATACATCATACTAAATGTTAATTGGTGATGATGATATTTTCGATAAATTGGATCGAGTTTGAAATACTTTAAGGTATCATTCATCCAGCCCATATCCCATTTATAGTTGAAGCCAATTCCACCTATACTTGTAGGTTTCGTAACATTGGGGAAACTCGAGGAGTCTTCTGCCATAAACAAAACACGATCATCTTTCCCAAATAGGATATTGGATAGTTCTCTTAAAAAACTGCAGGCTCCCTCGTTAACTCCACGATTGGAGTTTCCAAGATGATAGATAATATTGCTTACCGCATCTACTCGAAAACCATCAATATGAAAATAATTCATATAGAATAAGGCATTAGAGTATAGGAAGGAGCGCGTTATTCCTTTCCCAAGGTCTAAATTGGCAGTTCCCCATTCCACATTTTCTCTGATGGAAGGATCTCCATAATCGTATAAAGGTGTGCCATCAAATAAGTATAACCCGTGGGCATCCTTACAAATATGTCCCGGAACCCAGTCCATAATTACACCTATTCCATTTTGATGGAGTTGATCAACAAACCACATGAAGTCTTTTGGAACACCATATCTTGAAGAAACGGAATAATAGGAAACACCCTGGTACCCCCAAGAGGCATCTAAAGGATGCTCATAAATCGGCATCACTTCTACATGGGTATATCCGAATTTTTTCAAATACTCTATAAGCATAGGGGCCAATTCATTCGCGCTGTAAAAATCATTTTCCCCTTCTCCTTTTCGCTTCCAAGATCCAAGATGTAGTTCATATATTAATACTGGCTGATCATAAGTTTTAGGATGGGTATACATCCAGTCTGCATCATTCCACTGGTAGCCTTCTATATCATAGATTTTAGAATCTGTGGAAGGTCTAAGTTCAGAATAAAAAGCATATGGATCAGATTTATACTTCTCTTCTCCTGTCTTTGTCACCATAAAATATTTATATCTTTGCCATTCAAAAAACTCACCTTCTAGATATAAATACCAAACTCCCATAGAATCTATGAGTTGCATTGCATCTTGGTTCTTATTAAAAAAGTTCCATTCGCCAACTACAGATACATATTTGGCATTTGGAGCATATAGACAAAATTCACACCCTATCACTTTTCCTTGATCATTTTTTCTTAAATGTGCACCAAAAAAATTGTACGATTCTAGACTTTTTCCTTGATCAAAATAGTACATAAAGGTGGAATCAAACTTGTCCTTTATCATATCGTTCACCTCTTCATTTATGAATTTTATAGTTCTCTATAGTTTATTTTTATTATACTTGATTCTCTATAAGATTTCAATAAACATAACAGAATTAGTATCCATGTCTATAGAATACCTCTTTGATTTTTCTTTTTTTGTCAAAATCCGATAGTTTAATAAATTTTTTTTCTGCTTTTTTTAAGAGTTTTTCTTTTCCTAAAGATATATCATCTGCATTTAGATTCTGCATGACTTCTTCAATTAGGCAAGATTCAAAAAGGTGAAATTTTAGTTTTTGGCGAATCATTAAAGGACCATTACTGTTTCTTGCAAGAGCAGAGGCCATTTGGAAGGCTAAAGTTTTATCATTCAAAACGTTCAATCTTTTTAAATCTTCTACAGCTTGGATTGCTAAATTTTCAGATAAACCTTTTGTCTTTAAATATTCTACGACTTCTAAAGATGATTTCATATATCGTAAATGATAGGATAAGGCCTTTTTCTTAAAAGATTCTAAAAGATTAGAGGCTTGAATTTCTTCTATAAAGGCATCAGGAAGTTCTTTGTCCTTTACAAGTCGATATTTAATGATCGTCTCCTCATCAAAGGAATACACTTTGCCATCGATGGTTACTTCATATCCTTTGTCTTTTTTTTTCAAAGATTGTACAATCATCGGTACTCACCAACAATTTCTTTTGTTGCGCTCACATAGCAAAATGCATCAGAATCAATCGTTTTTAAGGTTTCTGTAATTTTGTATGCCTCATTTTTTTCCATAGTACAGATGACCATCGTTTTTTTATTTCCCGTATAAGCACCACTGACATCTACAAACGTAGCACCGCGGTCTGTTAATTTATAGATAAGATCTCTTATTTCTGTCGGCTTTTCTGTAATGATATAAGCGGTTCTTCTCATCCGAGCATTTAATACGATTGCATCTGTGATTTGTGAGATAGCAAGTACCCCTAATACTCCATAAATGACTAATTCAATATGATAAGAAAATCCCCCTGTAAAGGCAAACCCAGAGATAAAGACAATCACCCAATCCGTTAAATACATTGTTTTAGAGTAAGGAATATGCAGATATTTATTCATAATTTTCTGAACAACATCTAATCCACCTGTGCTTCCATTATGTTTTAAAGCCAGTCCTAACCCAAAACCAGAAAATAAAGAACTGCATATTAAGGCGATAATGTAATAGCCACTACTAGATACACTACTTAAAAAAAAGTTTGGATCACAGGTTTTTTCAAAAATAAAGACCACCAAAGGAGAAAAAAGACTAGAAAAGATGGTTTTAAGAAAAAAATCTTTTCCCAGCATAATTCCACCAATAATTAAAACAATACCATTGGCGATAAATAAAAATATAGAATTTGTAAACCAATCTCCTAATTTAGAATAATAAGGCTCTAATATTACGGAAATCCCCATCATCCCACCTAGAACAAGTTTGGCAGGACTAATGAAAAAATAAAATCCTATATCTAGCAGAATAACCCCTAACGCAATATATAAATACTGTATTATTTTCTTTTTTAAAAGCTCTTTATTCATTATTTTTCCCCGCCATCATTTTTAAATATGCCAACATAAATCCTTCTATATCTCCATCCATCACTGCAGTCACATTTCCTACCTCATAGTTTGTCCTGTGGTCTTTCACTAATGTGTAAGGACAGAACACATACGACCTGATCTGACTACCAAAATTAATTTCTAACTGATTTCCTTTTAAAGCTTTCATTTCTTCTTCCTGACGCTTTAACTCCAGCTCTAGTAATTTAGATTTTAACACACTCATGGCAACTTCACGATTTTTAATTTGACTTCTTTCATTTTGACAAGTTACCACGATACCAGAAGGTTTATGTGTAATACGCACTGCAGAGTCTGTAGTATTCACCGATTGTCCACCAGCCCCTGAAGAATGATAAACATCAATCTTTAAGTCTTCATCCTTTACTATAATTTCATCTGTCGTTTCAATTTGTGGAGATACATCACATGAAACAAAGGAAGTATGTCTTCGAGCATTAGAATCAAAAGGGGAAATACGAACTAAACGATGAACGCCTCGTTCTGCTTTTAATAGGCCATAAGCATAAGGACCACTAATGGATAAAGTGATAGATTTAATTCCCGCTTCATCTCCTGGAAGATAATCCAAAACATTTACTTTAAAGCCTTTTAGAGCACAAAATCTGGTATACATACGATACAACATATCTGCCCAATCCATAGATTCTGTGCCACCAGCTCCAGGATGAAGTTCTAAAATACAATTTGAAAAATCATATTTTCCACTTAACAAAGCAGTTTCTTCTAATTTGGCAACATTTTCCTTAACTTCCTGAACCATACTTTCAAAAAGAAGCATTGCTTCTTCTTCGGCCAACGCCATTTCTGTAAACTCTTTTACATCTTCATATTGCTTATAAATGGTGTCATATCCCACGATGATTTCTTTTAAAGCATTCGATTCATTGATAATTTTTTTAGCCGTTTCCTGATCTGACCAAAAATCACTTTCGGATATTTTTTTTTCTAATTCTTTCAAAACTGGACGTTTTCCATCGAGATTAAACGCAATTTTCAAATCATTCAACTTTAAATCATATTCTTCTATAAATTTATTTATTTCATATTTTTCCATATTCTCACCCGAAACAAAAGAAAAGACTCAATGATAGAGTCTTATGATTTAGCATTCCTATAGCTAGCTTTACTATGTTTCATTATACCTTATATTTTTTTAGATTTCTAGTAGTTTCATGAAAAACAAAAGAAAAAAACATCAGTTTTGCCTGATGTATACTTAGTTCATTATTTCTTTACATAAGAAGTTTCATTTTTTGCCTTGGATATAGCTTCTACAGCTCTTGCGCAAGGATTCTCTAATTTTTTATCACAATATTTGCAAAAATCATAAGAACCACACATATCCTTATGCTTTTTTTCACTTTCTAACCACTTATCATAATCTATTTTCTTTTGACTTGAATTAATATTGTTCATAGAGCTCATCTTCCTTCTTCAAAAAAATTATACAACCATAAATAAAATACGTCAATATGAAAGCGTTTAACTTATTTTCTTCAAAGAATAGAATTCATTGGTTTCTGCACGATATGAAGCACATTTTTGCGCAAACCTTAAGGCATCCTCTAACCTATTATCTTCTAAATACACCTTTAAAAACCCAGCCAAAAAAGCATCTCCACATCCAACACTTGAAGTTAAATGAATTTGCTGGGCAGGAAGATAAAGTTCTACTTCTCTTGTTTTTAAAATGGCTCCCTCTTTACCTAACGTGTGTAAAATGATGGGACAATGTTTTAAAATAAAATCATAGGCATGAGTTCTATCTTCATACACTTCCTTTAGTTCATCTTGGTTTGGTTTCACAAGGATAGGATTTAAAGGAACTAGCTCTTTCAATAGTTTTCCCTGTACATCAAGAATGAGCTGGCAGGAAACTTGATGCAATAAATTATGATACATTTCATAAGTTCCATTCCCACTGACGATTAATAAATCTTCCTTCTTTAATTCTAAAATGAACTGTTTCAGTTTGGAACCGCTTGATTCACCCAAGCTATTTTCAGCATTTACTTCAGTTTCTCTTTCTTTTTCTTTAATTTTGAAATTGATGCGTGTTATTTGATGATTTTCTATTATAACGGGGGTAAAATCACGATTTAAAATGCTTTTTATATATTCCCCCGTGAAACCACCTAATACCACTATGGGAATGGAAGGTATGCCAAGAGCTTTTAGGGCATAAGAGACGTTGATTCCCTTTCCACCAATCTTAATAAACTGCTCCGTGGAACGATTTGTTCTTCCCATATGAAGTTCTTCTAGTGTTGAATACACATCTAGTGCTGGATTTAATGTTAATGTATATATCATATTTCTACCTCAAGTTTCGTACTCTTTTCTTTTTTCAGAATTTAATGTATAATTGAATAAGACATGGAGGTGTCTTTATGGTCATCAAACGATCCTTAAATGATCCATATTTTTTAGAAAAATCTAGATATTTAGGAAACTGTTATGTAATTTATGATGAGAATATGGTTTATCATTATGAATTTATAATCAACCGAAATGAAGCAACGATTATTTCGGATACTTCTTTGTATTATACTGAGCTTATTGATTTTTTCAGGCAGGATAATGCTTTTATCACAGTCTTCAAAACGAAGGATGGGTCCTTTTACAAAGCGTTTGATCCTGTATTTACCTTTAAACTTCCTCTATCCATTCTACAGGTTTCCACTATGTTTTTAAATCAAAATAGAATCCAAGAACTAAAACCTTATTTTAATCCAAATGATACTGTGATCCCTGTGACAATTCTAGATGAGGAGTATGTCATCTTAGATGGACATCATAGAGTATATCTTGCTTATGAAGAAGGCATGAAAATGGTAGATGTGTATCTTGATGAAAAATCTCCACAAATTGAAGAATTTCTTTATTTGGCAAAGGAACAAAATATGAAACATATAAAAGATTTATCGATTTTGTCAAATCAAGAATATACGGATTTATGGATTGCCTTTAAAGAAAAATTTTTTACAACACATAAATAAAATTTTAAAAAAACGGAGCAAAAGTGAAGTGGTAAGATGTTTGTAGACACAAAAAAGTGTTTATAAACATCTTTTTTCATTTTATAATAAAGATATACTTCTCCCTAGGGAGAAACGCGGAGGTGAAAAAATGGGAAGAAAAAAAGGTGGAACAAATAAAAGATGGAGTGCCCAAGAAAAATATGAAATTATAAAGCCCATAATTGAAGGAAAGAAATCAAGCCATGATGTAACGAGAGAAACAGGACTATCCAATGGAATGATATGTAATTGGATAAAGAAATATAGAGAAAATGGAATTAAGGGATTAGAGAACAAAAGAAAGCCAGGGAATCAACTAGTAAAGTATCAAGCTCGAAAAGAACTGACAGAGATAGAGAAATTAGAGTATGAGGTATTAAAGCTAAGAATAGAGAACGAACGATTAAAAAAAGGATACACCAAGAAGGAGGCGGATCAAGCAAAAGGAAAGAAATCATCCAAAAAGAATATGAGATAGTTGAGAACTTAAGTAAAGAGTATAATATCGAATCACTATGTAAACTATTGGAAGTATCAAGAAGTGGATACTATAAATGGGGTAAAAGAAAAGGAACATTAAACAGATATCAAAACGACAGACGAATATTAAGTGAAATGATCATAGACATTCACAAGAAACATCGTACATGGGGATATAGACATATCGCAGCATATATTAGACAAGCCTTAGGATGGGGTTTCTCTGATAATCTATGCCATAAGTGCTGTAAAACTCTTAAAATACAATCTATAGCAAGAAAACCACCTTATATCAAAGGTGGTGAGGAAAACATAACATATCCAAATATAATTCATAATAATTGGTCTACTACAAGACCCTTAGAAAAGGTATGTACAGATACAACCATCTTCTATAACCATAATCAGTCGTATGATTTAACGATGTATATTGATGTATTTAACAATGAAATAGTAGCTTATGATTTAGCATTAAGTAAACATGGATGTAATCCAATAAATCATTATAGAGCTATGAAGAAACTATTAAAAGTCAAAGAAAAAAGAGGCTATAGAGACCTTGAAACGATTGTCCACTCTGATCAAGGAGCAATATATACCTCCAGGGCTTTCGCTAATACCCATAAAGATTATACCATAATTCGTTCTATGAGTCGAGTAGGAACTCCTACAGATAATCCAATTATAGAATCCTTAAATGGTTGGATAAAAGAGGAAATGGCGAAAGACTTTAATCTTTACAAAACAAAAGACGTTCACAAGACTGTTAAAGATTACATCTATTACTTTAACAATGAACGTCTAGCTTATTCTTTAAATTATAAAAGCCCAATTCAATACAGAACTGAGCTTTCATTTAAATAATTCTTTTTTTGTGTCTACGAACTATTGACTAGTTCACAAAAGCTCCATTTTTTATTACTTTTCCTCTTTTTCTTTTCTTCCCAGATAGATGTCCAATTCTTTTTTCATTTCTTCAGGCATCGTACTTTCAACTGGAAAATAGACACTATTAATCATACGTTCTGCAAAAGATATCATAAAATAGGCAGTATTATAATAATTTTCACAATCTAAAAAATCTAATACATCCTTACGACTATGAATTTCTGCACCACCCTTAAAAGCTAATCGTGCAAAAGAAACTGCAGGAACTTCATGATCTGCAAAAGGGGTGGAATCAGAAGAATACACACCTTGACGGGTTATAATTGGAAAGCCAACTTCTTTCCCCATATAAGATATGTAGTTCACTAAAGATTTATCCGAAGTACAGCAAGCATAATCATACCCAATAACTACACCTGTCATATCTACATTAATACATAATTTATAATCTTTTAATTCTTCTGCATGTGCTGCAGTATAGGCTTTTGATCCCAAAAGACCTACTTCCTCAGACCCACACCAAATAAACTTCAAAGTACGTTTTGGATGACGTTTAGAGAAATAGGCAAGTGCTTCTAATATAGTAGTTGTTCCAGTGCCATTATCGTATGCGCCTGTAGAGAAAGGTACAGAGTCGTAATGTGCAGTAAAACATACGATTTCTGATTTCTTTTCTCCTCCTGGTATGGTTGCGACCACATTATGAGAAGTTCTCTTAAATTCATCCTGCAACAGCACCATCTTAACTTCTTTTGGGTTAGACAATAATAATTTTTGTGCATCCATCATCCGCATACAAAGTCCAGGAATTTTTCCATTTTCATAATGGCGCTCTCTTAAACACATCTTGTCCAAATCAGAATTATCTCTATCATCATACAAGGAGCCTGCAGCACAGATAAATCCAGAGGCTTTCTTTTCACATAATAATTTATAAGTTTTAACCATCATTCGTAGAGGGAGAAACACAATTTTTCCTTCTAGATTTCCCAATTGTTTTAAGTGCTGTTCTGACTCAATATGAATCAGTTCTCCTACAATACCATCAATGGGTGTTGAACCACTCATCCCAACACCACGGACTTCATAATTGCCGTCTATCGTCTCTAAGGTTGCCTTCTTAATTTCATATCCATCAACCTCAAAATCTTCTAAATGAGCTTCCACCTGATATTTATGACACTCCGTAATAATCATATTGGCGGTTCTTACTTCTGCATCGCTTCCACTCGTTCGTTCATAGGATATTCGTTTTAAAAAATCATAACTTCCATAATTTTCCATCAGAATCTCCTCCTTTGTCAATATATACCTGTATTATACACAATAAATCTCTTTTTTTAAACTATATTTGCAAAAAAAATCTTAATTCTTCACATTTCTACTACTTAATAATTCTTCTTGAGAAACAATTTTGTTTCCAATTGCCACTTCAATTGTGTGGTATTTATAAAAAAATTTTTGAAAATTACTATGAAAATGAATTCGTTTTACGGGATAATTGTATACATATAATGTCTTATTTAATAGAAATTTTTGATAATGGATATCGGTTTTAGAATATAGTACAACATTTATCATACACAAATAGGCAAAATTCAGATTTAAAAACAAATCCATTTTTAAATAGATCGATAAGAGGATAATAAAAAAACTTAAGACTAAACTAAGTATACTTAATATTTTTAATACAAAATAGAAAGGAAAAAAGAAAGAAGCTATCGTTTTCAAAATATTGAACCCATCTAGAGGATAAATGGGTAATATATTGACAACAAGCAAAATAAAACTGAACAGGCGTATATCCTCATCAGGAATGCATAAAAAGCAAAGAAGATTCATCAATATTCCTGCAGAAAAAATGAGGAGATCTTTATAAGCCTCTTCTTTCACGTGGTCCAATTCCATAAAAAAACCAAATATAGATAATTTTAAATGAGCAATCTTATATCGAAGCAGTACTACAAAAATCAGATGTCCCAGTTCATGGATACATAGACAGAATAAAAGTTTAAAAATTAAATATTGTTTTGGAGAAAAACATAATATTAAAACGATGAGTAAAAAACTATAATCTATCTTAAATCTTTTCATATTCTATAAGTAATCTTCCTGCAATTCTGTCTAAATTGTCTCCCTCTACGATAAAAAAATCATTCGTATACCCTAATACAGTTTTACTATGGATGTATTGATAGAGATTACTTTTTCTTTGATCAACATTACTGATCCGATATCGCTCATCCAAATTCACAACCTCCATACTTCCATCTGCTACAGAAACAATCATTACATCCATAGGTAAAGTGATTTCATTTTTTAAGGGAAAAATATAAAGTCGATTGCCATCCATCAAATAATCTTTGACATATAAAGGTGTACTTGAAACACTTTCTTCATTCCGATAGAGATTTTTTGCCAAAAAATTTGTTACTGCAATTGTATTAATTTCTTTCGATAAAATTTCTTTGACTGGTTCTAAATAGAAATAACTTGAAAGAAGCACTGCAATACAAACAAATTTAATGATACCTTTTTTCATAGCAATCACCTGCTATACTATATGCCTAATCCAAACAAATTATGTTATGTTCTGCCATAGAATAAAAGGAGGTTTTGGTTACGACTAAATGATCCAATAAAAGGATTTCAAGCCGTAAAAGTAATTCTTTGATTTCAAATGTAGCTTCTATATCTGCTTCAGAGGGTTCTAGTTCTCCTGACGGATGGTTATGGATTAATATGACACCATAGGCATGATACTCTAAAGCATTACGAATTATTTCCTTTAAAGGGATTTCAATTTGATGCGTATAGGATCCTGAATTGACATATTTTTTCAAGAGTCGCAATTTACAATCGACATATAGGACGATGATGACTTCTTTTTCCTCTAACATTATATCTTCATAGATATGCTGATAAATATCCTTTGCATATTTGAAGGAAGGTTTAGGATTTTCATTTTGCATACTTCGTCTTGCTAGCTCAAAAGCTGCAAGAATGACACTGGCTTTTGCCGCTTTTATCCCATGAATTTTTGTTATTTTATCATAGCTTAACTCTTTTAGTTCTTTTAATGAGTACTGTTTTAAAACATCTACGGCAATTTGAAAAACATTCTGCTCCTTTGTACCACTACCTATCAGAATGGCTAATAGCTCTACATCACTTAACGATCGAACACCTAGACTCATCAGTCGTTCTCTAGGTTTATCCTGATTCTTTAAATCATACATCTTCATGTTTTCACCTCATATAAATGATTACCAAGGATTTCCTTAATTTTTTAAAAAAAGACCCTGATTAGGGTCAATTTATGCACCTTGGGATTTACCTAAAAACTTAAGATCTACAGAAGAAAATTCTACCAAAGTTCCTTTCGTCGCAAACATACCTACATACATATAGGATGGATCGACAGCAAGTAAATCAAAATCATAGAAGGTTTTAATATATTTTTTTCCCTTGTATAAAACTTCTAGCGTAATAGACTGTCCAATTCTTATAATTTTTAGTTCTGCTGTATCCCCTTCCTTATACATTGGAAGGATTGTATCTTCTATAATTAGGTTACTATTTTCTCTTCTAAAAAGTATCTTTGTAATTTCTTCTCCTGTAAGAAATCCAGCAGCAAGATAGTTACTTAAGATAAGATCTTTTTGAGTGGTTTGATTTAAATAACAATCATCTCGAAGCATTAACCCAAACCCAGATTGTTTCGTAGTATGACACTTTAAAACCTTGGCTTTGGCAGTCATTTCAAAATTGTAAGAAATATGAATTTGCTGAAACAAAAATGCTAGACCATCCGTAGATAAGGAAAGTTTCCCATTTAAATCATCTCCATATTGCCCTACATAAAACATAGAGGTTTGAATCTCTTTGGCAATAAACCCTGCTTCTAAAGCATTCGGATGCTGATCACAGTCACCAAATGCCGTCCCATACCAATTTTCAGATAAAGTTTTGAACTGCGCTTTTGGCTGATATGCTACTAGATTGGGACATACATATTCTTTAAACACATAGTTTGGATTTGGGAGTAAAGTTTCTTCTTTAGAAGGTCTTTTTATATTTGACTTTAAATAGAAACTTAGTGGACTATTGGATTCTTTGATTTCTTTAGCAATCAGATATGCTACAAATTTAGCACCATACAAATTAAGATGGGTTTGATCCACTGTTGAAAAATTGGGAAGTAACAAAGGACTCTTTCTATCCTTTAACCCTAGC
Source organism: uncultured Anaeroplasmataceae bacterium (assembly GCA_910577745.1). Lineage (GTDB taxonomy): Bacteria > Bacillota_I > Bacilli_A > Acholeplasmatales > Anaeroplasmataceae > Pelethenecus. The sequence continues at coordinate 365,527 of CAJTNG010000001.1, forward strand.
AAGATTGCATGATACAATTTTGCTTCTTCATACCCAATTTGTTGATACTCTTCCATCGTCATTTTTCTTAAATCAATGACCTGAACATTTTTTACTTGCCCAAGTTGTAAAATTGCCGCTGCATAGTCCCCTGTTTTCATTTTATGAGCAGCTTCTTTCGCATAGTCATCTTTTTCATTTAGACGTACGATAGGCGTGCATAATATAGGGGTTGCCCCTCTTTTTAAGGCAAATTCTATGTAATAGGTATTCAGATAATAGGCAAACGAATCGGGATCATCTATAGACTTTGTAGCATCTGTGAATCTTGCACAATCCTCAAATTTTTCATCATTATGACCAAATCCAATCAGTAAAAAATCATCGGCTTGCAAAGATTCTTTTAGAATGTCATAATTTTTTTCTGTAATAAAGCTTTTAGAGCTTCTCCCCGACATAGCCAAATTATGAATATGAAGATTCAGAGTAAAGAATTCTTTTAATTGTGTTCCATACCCATACCTTGGATAGAAATAGGAATCCTTAAAACTTGAAACCGTAGAATCTCCAACGACATATAAATTAGATGTCTTTTGCTTCAATGTCACCACTTCCCTTTATTTTTAATTATATCATAAAAATATAATAAAAAACCTTCAAAATGAATTGAAGGTCTTATTTCTTATTGAAATACTGCTTTTAGAATTTCCTTTATATGGGCGACTGGTTGAATTTCAATGACATTTCTAACTTCTTCTGGAATGTCTTCAATGTCTCTTTCATTCTCTTTAGGAATAAAAATTTTAGTTAATCCACTTCGATGAGCTGCGATAGATTTTTCTCTTAATCCACCGATTGGTAAAACTTGCCCTCTAAGAGTAATCTCCCCCGTCATACCAATATGACAATCCACTGGCTTGTTAGCTAAAGCAGATACTAATGCTGTGGTAAGTGTGACACCAGCTGAAGGTCCATCTTTAGGAACTGCGCCTTCAGGCACATGAATATGCACATCATTTTTTTCAAAAATGGAATTTTCAATTCCATAATCTTCTGCATGACTTCTGACATAGGAATAGGCTGCTTGGGCAGATTCTTTCATCACATCACCTAATTTACCCGTAAGCTGTAAACCACCTTTTCCAGGATAAACCATAACTTCGATATCTAAGGTATCTCCACCAAACTGTGTATATGCAAGGCCTGTAACAATTCCTACTTGATCCTGTTCCCGATTCTTGTTATTTGTAAAACGGATTTTTCCTAAAAATTCTGATAAATTATCACAAGTCACTTCTTGATTTGCAACTTTATCTATTAAAATCTTTTTTACGGTCTTTCTGCAAAGGGTTGCAATCATACGGTTTAACTCACGGACACCCGCTTCTCTGGTATAATTTTGAATTATGGCATACATCGCATCATCTGCAATCGTCAACTGCTCTTTTGTAAGACCATGCGCTTCTAATTCTCTAGGTAATAAATGTTTAAATCCAATATTGAATTTTTCTATTTCTGTATAGCTAGAAAGTTCAATAATCTCCATACGGTCTCTTAAAGGTGCAGGAATATTAGATAAATCATTTGCGGTTGTGATAAACATAACCTGAGATAAATCGTAAGGTTCTTCTAAATAATTATCTGAGAAGAATTTGTTTTGCTCTGGGTCTAATACTTCAAGCATAGCTGCCGCTGGATCTCCACGATAATCCGCTGTCATTTTATCTATTTCATCTAGTAAAAATACAGGATTTACAGAACCCGCATCTTTCATACCTTTTAGTATACGACCAGGAAGAGCGCCTATATAGGTTCTTCTGTGACCTCGAATTTCAGATTCATCTCGAACACCACCTAAAGACTGTTTCACAAACTTACGTCCAAGCGCTTCACTGATAGATTTTGCTAGAGAGGTTTTACCTACACCTGGAGGTCCTGCAAAACAAAGAATAGTATTTGGATTTTTACCAGTCATCATTTTAACTGCCAAATATTCTACGATACGATCTTTTACTTTAGATAAGCCATAGTGATTTTTATCTAAACTAGCCGCTACCTCTTTTAAATCTGTCGTGTCTTCAGTTTGCTTATACCAAGGAAGATTCGTAATCCATTCAAGGTAAGTACGGATAACTCCAGCCTCTGCCATTTGGTTACTAGTAGATGCATACTTCTGAAGTTCATTCTTTGCTTTTTCATATACTTTCTGTGGTAAATGAGCTTCTTCGATAGCCTTTCTTAATGCCTCAACGTCCTCTTCCTGACGTGCTTTATCTCCAAGTTCATTTTGAATGACTTTCATTTTTTCTCTTAGATAATATTCACGTTGACTCTCATCGATAGATTTCTTAACATCATTATTAATTTTATTTTCTATTTCTACAATCTGCTTTTCATGTTCGATATCTTCTAAAATATATTCCATTCTTAAAGATACATCCAATTGTTCCAAATAACGAAATTTTGAAACTTGAGGATTACTTAATTTTAAATTATAAGCAATCAAATCGGATAAAATCGCTGCATTCGTTCCAAGCTGCAACTGTCTGGAAATCTCTTCACCGTTTTGTAGAACATTCCCACCTAATGAGGTGATTGCTGTTGCAATATTCTTTAATAAAGCGGCTTCCTTATCATCGTTATGCATATAGGAATAAATTTTCTCGTAAGCACAGACAAAATAAGGATCAAGGGACGTAAATGATTCTAGCTTTACACGATCTGTCACTTTAAATTTAACTTTATAATTCTTATTTGGTAAACGTAGTTTTAAGGTGATCTTTGCTAATACACCAATTTCTTCTATGTCTTCTGGCACAACATCCGTTAAAGATGCATCCTTTTGAATTAATAATAATATATTTCCACCATACATCTTTTCTGATGCATCTAATGCCATTACAGAATTCGTTCTTCCGACCTCTATTCTGAATTCATTATTTGGAAGTGGTACTACACCACGAACTGCTATAGCAGGTAAAACTAATTTATTTTCTTCCATTTTACCATCCTTTCAGCTAATAAAAAAATATTAGCAAGTATAATATATCTCATTTTTGGCACTTTTGCAAGCACTTTGCCAAAAATAATTGAAAATTTTAAGAAAAAGGAAAGCCATACGACCTTCCTTAACCTTTTTCCAAAATTATTCTGCTTTAGTTGCAGTTTTTGTTGTTTTAGTTCCTGTAGTCTTTTTTGCAGTAGTTTTAGCAGTGGTTGACTTCGTAGTTGTACTAGCCTTTTTAGTCGTAGTTGTACTTGCCTTTTTAGTCGTAGTTGTACTTGCCTTCTTTGCAGGTGCTTTTGCAGCAGTTGCCTTTTTAACTGGCGCAGGTTCGCCTGACATATTTGCATTGCTTAATAAGAGTTCAATTACTCTAGAATAGGCTATATCACTATAGTATCTAGGTGCATTTCTTTGAAGCATTACTTCTTTCGTGGTTTTTTGTACCTTTGCATCTTCTTCTGCTTTAGCCTCTAACTCTTCTTTCGTTGGAGCTAAATTTTCTACTTCAATAATTTTAGAAACTACAACATTAAATAAAGCTTGACGTTTTCCTTGCTTTTCTGTTTCTTCTTCAAACTTTTCCTTTGTAAGTTGCATTAATCCAAGGAATGTGTCCATAGGAATATTGTACATCTTAGCTTGTTGTTCATATTGAGCACGAATCTGTTGAATTCTTTCCTCTTCTAAGCTTTTTGGCATATCTACTACAGCATTATCTAAAATCTTATTGATAATTTCATCCACTTGACGATCTTTTTCAGATTTTTCTTTTGATGCAACCAACTCAGCCTTCTTAGCTTCTTTCCAAGCAGCTACAGTTTCAACCTTATCCATCTTTTGTTCTTTTACATAATCATCTGTTAATTCTGGATAAACCTGATGCTTAACTTCATGTAGAGTAACCTTAAATACAGCTGGTTTTCCTGCCAAAGACTTTTCACCATAATTTTCAGGGAAAGTAACATTAACATCCTTAACCTCATTGGCTTTCATACCAATCATTTGATCCTCAAAGCCTGGTATAAATTGTCCAGATCCTATAACTAATTCATAATTTTCTGCTTTTCCGCCAGGGAATTCTACACCATCTACAGTTCCTACAAAATCAAAATTTGCAGTATCTCCGCTTTCGATGACTTGTTCTGCTTTCACTTGCATAGATGCATCTTTTGCCATAGCTTGCTTTATAGCATTTTCAACTTCTGCATCTGTTACCTCTACATTTGCAGCAACACATTCCACTCCTTTATATTGTGGAAGGTTTACTTCTGGATATACATCAAAAGTTAAAGAAATGACAAAAGGTTTGCCACGCTCTAATTTATCTTCTGATTCAAAATTTGGCTCAAACTGACCAACAATTTCTTTAGACAATTCTTTATCAGAATAAAGTTCTTGAGCTTTTTGATTTAAAATTACATTCAATGCCTCATCATAAAGCATTTCAACACCAAAGTTTTTTTCAAACACATGGCGTGGAGCGTGTCCTGGTCTAAAGCCTTTAATTGTTTTTGTAGCATTCACCTTTTCAAAAGCTTGATCTAATGCTTTTTCAAATTCCTCTGGAGTTACATCAAATATTGCTTTTTTTCTACTATTTTTTAATTGTTCTATCTTCATTATATACGCTATGTAGACAAATAAGTCTACTCCTCCTATAAAATTAATATTGCATTTTACAAAAACGCATATAATATTATATCATGAAAAATGTAAAAGTAAAGTAAAATCCATGGAAAATAATATTTTAAAATGCTTAATAAAAGTGTATAATAAGAAATGACGTATTGGAGGTCCTAAGTATGAAACATATTTTAATTTTGACTACAGGAGGAACGATATCCAGTATCACCTCTAAGGAAGGATTAATTCCTCAAAATGCAGATACACTTCTTAAAGAAACATTACATGATTCCTCTACAGAACTTACAGTCAAAAGTATATTCGTATTAGATAGTTCTAATATTCAGCCCGAGGAATGGAAAATCATCGCAAAGCAGATTTTTGATGCCTTACCTTTATACGATGGTATCATTCTAACACATGGTACTGACACCATGGCTTACACGGCTTCTATGATTTCCTTTATGGTACAACATCCCAATATACCTATCGTCTTTACAGGATCTCAATTACCCATTGAGCATCCTTTAACAGATGCCATAGATAATCTAAGGTGTGCTTTTGCAATGGCAAAGTCTGATATACCAGGGGTTTTCATTGCATTCAATAGAAAAATCATGTTTGGCTGCCGTTGCGTAAAAGCAAGAACTTCTAGTTTTGATGCCTTTGAATCCATCAATTTTAAAACGTTAGGCAGAATTTCAGCAACTGGTCTTAGCATTAAAAGAGAAATGATTCATACGACATCCCTAAAGCCCAAACTCGTATTAGATATCAATACCGAAGTTTTTCTATTAAAATTAACACCTACCACTTCTCCTAAAGTGATTCCTTTACTTATTGAGAATGGTATCCAAGGGTTGGTGATTGAAGCTTATGGCGCAGGTGGAATTTCGTTTATCCGAAGAGATTTCATTAAAGAGATTCAAGCGGCAATTCAAAAAGGAATCCCTGTTGTAGTTTGTAGTCAGTGCCTATATGAGCGTGCTAATTTTAATATCTATGAAGTAGGAACAAAAGTGTTAGCTAGTGGCGCTATAGAAGCACTAGATATGACCACAGAGGCAACCGTGACCAAGCTTATGTATGCTCTAGGACAAACCTCTGACTTAAAGAAAATTAAAGAAATCTTTTTAACTCCAATCTCTTACGAAATTAATCCAGAGAATTATAATAATTAAAAAGTATCCCTATTCTGCGCAAATAGGGATACTTTTTTAAATAAATTTCTTATATTTATATAAGCGAGAGGGTCTATGTCCTCCATCATTTTTCACTTCTTGTGTTTTTACCACCAACTTTTGAATGGATCTTCTAAAAACAGAATCAATTAGCTTTTTATCTAGAATCGTTTCATAGACAAGCTGTAATTCCTTTAAGGTGAATCGTTCTGGCAGCATATGAAATACGAAATCCTTCTGCTCTAGATTATCTTTCAAATAATCAATTGCTCGCATGATGACTTTTAAATTATCAAAAGCTAGAAAATGGTTTTCTTCCTCTTCATAAGAAACAATACCATACACATCTTTCATTCTTTTAACTTTACATTTAAACGCTGTTTCCTCATTTTTAAATTCTAATTCTACCAAATCATGTTCTTCTTTAAATGAGATATCATAGAAACTGGAATTTTCTTTTAATGCAGATAATATTAGTGTTTTATCGACTAAGCCAAGATAAGCAACAGACAACACTCTTCCTCTGATATCTCTATCTATATCAGAGAAGGTATGAATCTGGTCTAAATAAATATGATCTAGATTCGTTTCTGTATAAAGAACTCGTTTAGCACAATCTAATAATTTTTCATCTAACGATAAAAATCCTCCTGGCAAGCACCATTTATCCATAAAAGGTGGTGTATTGCGTTTCACTAAAAGAATACTAAAGCTCTTTTGATTATTTTTTCGGTATTCATTTTTTTCTATATCACTTACACTAAACAAGGTAATATCTGTCGTTACACTCATCTTCTCATAATCATCATTACTATACTGTTTCATGAATTCTTCATCAGAGATATAGGCTGTATTTTTACGCTCGTTATAATGTTTACTATAAAATCCTTTTGCCATAATATAATCATAAACTGGTAAATCTAGACTACTTTTTGCTAGTTCATACTCTCCTTCATAGATATGTTTTCTAATGTCAGAGGATTGAATTCCTGTCAAATTTAAATCTACCAATTCGATAGTTCCTTTATAATTTTGATAGGATTTTAATGGTTCTGTAACATCCACATCTTTTCTCTGAATGACTAATAAATTATATTGATCTAAAATATACTCATATCTTTTCCATAAATGAAAATTCAAGAGATTGTCACTGCCCATAATAAAAAATAATTGATCTCCCTTATACAAATTTTGAAAATAGTCTAAACTGCGATAGGTACATATCAAGTTATTTTTAAATTCATAGTCTGAAATAATGACTTTAGGATGCGAGGAAAACATGAGTTCTAGCATTTTGATTCTTTCTTCCCCCTTTAATAAATTACTTTTTTTATAAAAATTTCCTGTGGGAAGAATGATAATACGATCAAAATATTTCTTTTCTAATAGTGCAAATACTATTTCTTTATGCATCAAATGACAAGGATTAAAAGACCCTCCATATATTCCTATTTTCATAGTTCTTCTAGTTCCTTTAAATACATGGAAGAATAAACATCTGAACTCATTCTCCAATCTCCTCTTGGAGATAGACTGATACTTCCAACTTTCACTCCATCTGGCATACAATTTCTTTTGAATTGTTGTGAAAAAAATCGTTTAATAAAAATCGTAAGATAGTGTTTAATTTCCTCTTTGGTAAAATCAAACGTTAAGCATGCTAGAAAATATATCTTTTGAATAGAGGCTCCATAGCGCAGGAAATGATATAAAAAGAAATCCTGAATCATATAAGGTCCAACACTCATTTCACTTTTTTGGGCAATCTGTCCATCATCAGTTAGTGGTAATAACTCTGGTGAAATTGGAGTATTTAAGATATCTTCTAAAGTGTCTTTGAATTCTCCTGCTTCTGCCTGTTCTTTTACTTTAGCGATAAGGGTTGTTACTAGGGTTTTAGGAATCGATGCGTTTACGGAATAGCTTGACATGTGATCACCGTTGTAGGTATCAAATCCTAAAGCTATTTCAGATAAATCTCCAGTTCCAATTACAATCCCTCCTACTTTATTTGCATAGTCAAATAAAATCTGTGTTCTTTCTCTGGCTTGCGCATTTTCATAGGTTACATCATAAGTCGTAGGATCCTGTCCGATATCCTTATAATGTTGTAAACAAGCTTCCTTAATAGAAATTTCTTTGAAGGTGACTCCAGAGGTTTTAATAAGTTTAACTGCATTTTCATAGGTTCTGCTAGAAGTTCCAAAGCCAGGCATTGTGATCGCAACTATTTTTTTCGGATCCATATTTAGAACTTTTACGACTCTTAAGCAAACTAAAAAAGCCAAAGTTGAATCTGCGCCACCACTAATTCCTATCACTAGGGAAGGATTTCCAAGAAATCGAACTCTTTTTGCTAAAGCATAGGTCTGTAAATTTAATATTTCTTCAAAATTTTCATCGCTTTGCGCTAAAAAAGGGGTTCTAGAATAGCCCTTAGTTAGTGAATTGTCCTTTTTAGGTAAAGAAAAATAGGTATGTTGAACCTTTATATCCAATGACAAACTTTCATAGGAAGGACGCATCATTCTATCATGACAAATTCTAGAAACATCAATATCTTGAAAAATGAAATTTGAATTGAAATCAAAACGTTCATTTTCGGTCATAGTCCCGTTAGGTTCTGTAATGAGCGAATGTCCAGAAAATATTAAATCACTCGTGGATTCATTGATTCCCGAAGATGCATATACATAAGCACAGATGTTCTTCGTGGCGGTTCCTTGAATCAATTTTCTTCTATAATCACACTTACCGACTAACTCATTACTACTTGATAAATTAAAAATAATTGTGGCGCCATGAAGGGTTGTAAAATTACTTGGAGCATTGCTATTCCATAGATCTTCACAAATATCTATTGCAAAGTTAATTTGTGGATAGGATTTGGCATGATAAATTAAAAAATTAGATACTACTACTTCTTCTCCTAATAATTCAACCGTTGATTCTGTCAATTGATTTGCAGAAGAAAAATATCTTCCCTCATAGAATTCTCCATAATTTGGAATATAAGTTTTGGGTGTCACACCGATGATTTTTCCTTCTGAAAAACTTACAGCACAATTGTATAACGCATTTTTAATTTTTAAAGGGGCACCTACTATAAATACAATAGGATGCGTCTTACTATACTCCTTTAAAATTTCTAATCCTTTTAAAGTCTGTTCCAGAAGGGTATCCTGTAAAAACAAATCCTGACAAGTATATCCTGTGATACTCAATTCTGGAAATGTTAAAATTTCGACCCCTTTTTCCAAGGCTTGATCTAAAATGTTTTTCATTTCTTCAACATTGTAAAAAATATCTGAAATTTTGAGTGCATTCACTGCAGCTCCTACGCGTAAAAATCCAAATTGCTTCAACATAATCCTCATATAGTATAGGTTTAATAAAACACCATACGACTCCTTCTTTATTTTATTATAATCTATTTTTAGTATTTGTCAATTCTCTTATTATCATTCTGCTAAAAAGAAAATAGGCTGTTTAGCCTATAGTTCTTCTAATGTATTCAAATGAGTAATAAAATATTCAGGTAAAGGAGCCTCAAAATACATCCATTCACGCTTCGTCGGATGGGTAAACCCTATACTTTTTGCATGTAGAAACTGACCAGAATCTCCAATGACTTTTCTTCGGCCATAGGTTTTATCTCCAACAAGTGGATGTCCTATGTATTCAAAATGTACACGAATTTGATGCGTTCTTCCTGTTTCTAATTCACATTCCACCAAAGTGAATCCTTTATAACGTTTCAAAACTTTAAAATGCGTTATTGCCTGTTTCCCAAGTTTTGTCACCGCCATCTTTTTACGATCCTCTTTATCTCTTCCAATTGGCGCATTAATCTTTCCACGCGTTTCCATGATAGTCCCATAAACTAAAGCGATATATTTTCTTTTGCAACTATGATCTTTCAATTGTTCTCCTAAAGCTAAAGCTGCCATATCATTCTTAGCAACCATTAACAATCCTGTCGTATCCTTATCAATTCTATGAACAATTCCTGGTCGTACTACTCCATTTATGGTAGCAAGATCTTCTAGTTCATAAAGGAGTCCATGAACCAAAGTATCATTTTCTGTTCCCGCACCAGGATGAACCACCATACCCTTAGGCTTATTTACAACTGCGACATCTTCATCTTCAAAAATGATTTCTAGTTGTAGATCTCTACCTTCTAAATCCAGTGGTTTCTCTTCTAAAAGATCATAAGATATCGTATCTTTCAATTTTAAAAGATAAGAAGGCTTTTCAACTTTCCCATTGACGAACACTTTTCCTTGTTCAATACATTTCAATGCATAGCTTCTAGATTTATCTGTCATAATTTCCTTGATGGCTTTATCTAATCTAAGACCTGTTAGTCGTTCCTCTACTACAACTTCTTTCATAGCTTTGCTCTCTTTTCTTGAAAAAATAAAATATCTACCATTAAGAATATAATCCCAAATACGAGTAGCATATCTGCAACATTAAATATCGGAAAGGAAGACTTTGTAATAAGTTTCCATAAAGCATCTAAAGGAGGAAATATAATCATATCCACAACACCTTTACGAAGACCTACACAGGAGAAAAATCGATCAATAAAATTCCCAAATGTACCTGCAAGCATTAAAGTGATAGCAATGGAATAGCACTTTTTCTTCTTCCAATTATTTTTAGTGATAAAATAGACTAAAACACCAGAAGCAACCAAGCTGATCAACATCAATAACCATGTTGCATCAGAAAGAAAGGACCATGCAGCTCCTGTATTATAGGCTAGTGTAGCATCTAATAGATGTGGAACTAATGTTATCTCTTTTCCAGGCGTTGATATTAAAATTTCAGCTAAATATTTTGTCAGTTGATCTGCAAGTAAAAATGCAGCAAGCAAGCCTATCGTAATCCACATATCTTACACTCCTTTTATATGAACAAGAAAATAAAGAAACAAGCAAGTACTACCAAGAAGTAAACAAATGCATCTACCAAATAGAAAATATGCATCCCTTGAACTCTTTTTTTGGCTATACTTTGATAATAAAAGATTCTTCCTAGTAGTATGATAAAATACAAACAAACAAATAAACCAATAATGATCAAAAATAAATAATCATTAAATATAAAACAGTTAATCAATAGAACAATAGGTCCCATCATAATAAGGGCAGCCAAGATTGCACTCATCAATCCTAATCCCAATTTATTTGGAATTTCTTTTGAAAACTCTAAAAGTTCTTTTTTAATTTCATTATATCTATCCATGATGTTATGCATTGTTCAAAACCTCCAGTGCATCGGCAAAGGTTTCGATGGAATAAAGCTTCATAGATTCCTTATTGGGCAATGTATTATAGGCTAGTAAAGCTTCCTCATAGTTATCCTTTGGGCATAAGAAAATTTCTATATCATCATCAAAAGCTGTATAAATCTTTTGCTGAATCCCACCAATTCTTCCAACGGTTCCATCTGGAGATATGGTTCCAGTTCCTGCTATTTTTTTACCATGGGTAATATCTTCGGCAATCAATGCATTATATAAGGCCAAAGTCTGTAAAAGCCCTCCACTTGGTCCACCAACATTGGTTTCCTTTATTTTATATGTTGGAAAAGCAGTAGTTTCCTCTAAGGAATAATATCCATACCCTGATATTCTCATATTCTCTTTTGTATTTTTTATCTCAATACGGGTATTTCCTCTTTCCACTTGGTAGACATCATTTTCCTTGGCATTGTTAAAAGCTTCTCGAAATGCTTGGAAATCATCTTTTGCCATAATGCCATTGATTCCTATAATGCGATCTCCGATTCGAAATTCAGAAACAGAATCATAATAGGCAATGACATAAGCATCAAAAGAACTTTCTAAATGAATTCTTTCATCGATTAAACCTGCCGCTTCATAGGCAAGCATTAGAGAATATATGATACTAGACTCATGCTGAATTCTCCCCATTTTTACTAATTCTTCTCTTGTAAAATGCAAATAATGAGAGGGCATATCTTCAACTTCTGAAGTTTTACTTGCCTGTAAAATCAGAGTTTGTAACATAGTAGAATGGTCCATACTGATGACATAGATGGTTGAAAACGATCCAGCCTGAGGATTCGCATGATCAATTTCAACAAAATTTTCTACAATGGTTGTATCCCCTTTAAGGGTAACCGTTTGATTCGTTCTTACACATCCTAAAATTAAAATAGGCAAATTAATGACTAAAGTCATCAATATAATATACCAATACCTTTTGAAAAAATCTTTCATGCTTTCACCTCACATTTCACTTCTATCTCTACAGGATTCATACTACTATAGGTGACACCTGCCGCATCAAACATTTTTCTAGAAGCCAGAAAAGAATCCTGATCTTTATATTTGTCACAGGCGTAGATTACATGCTTTATGCCGGATTGAATAATCAATTTTGCACATTCATTACAAGGAAACAAGGTCACATACAAAGTTGAACCTTTTAATGAAGAGGTACAATTCAATATGGCATTTGGTTCAGCATGCACGACATAAGGATATTTTGTATTCAAATACTGTTTATCCTCTTTTCCCCATGGAAAAACAGCATCATCACATCCCATCGGAAAGCCGTTATAACCAATTCCAATGATTCTTTTATCTTGATTTACCACACATGCTCCCACCTGTGTGCTAGGATCTTTACTACGTTTTGCAGACAGAGCTGCAACCCCCATAAAGTATTCGTCCCAACTAATATGCTTAGCCATACCTACCTCCTATGGATTCAAACGATCAGGACCACGGAAGATAAACATAGCATCCTTTATTCCCTGATTGAAAATCAGCATCGTAATACGATCTACACCAATCCCAAAACCGCCATGTGGAGGGCAACCATATTTAAAGAAATCCAAATAGAATTCTACATCTTTTTCCAAGCCTTTTTCTTCGGCTTGCTTCTTTAAAATTTCATAACGATGTTCTCTTTGAGCACCCGTTGTAATTTCGCAGCCTTTCCATATCAAATCATATCCACAAGGAATTCCCTTTTCATCACGCATATGGTAAAAGGCTCTAGTTTCTTTGGAATATCCTGTTATGAAAAGAAATTCATGTCCATACATATCTAAAGATAATCTTTGACATAATCGTTCTCCCTCTGTTGTCAGATCACCTTTTTCACTTTCAGGAACCTGATAGCCATAGCGTTTTTCTAATTCAAGATAGACTTCCTGTAAATCCATTCTTGGAAATGGTAAAGTAGGAACATTAAAATCTAGATTATAAACTTCTTTGATGGCTTGTCCATACTTTTTAGAAACCGCTTCTAAAGCATAGGTTAACATTTCTTCTTCCATCTTCATCACATCTTCATAGGATTCTATATAAGAAAACTCTAAGTCAAATCCCGTAAACTCTGTAGCATGTTTTCTAGAAGCAAACTTTTCCGCCCTGAATACTGGACCAGATTCAAAGATTCTTTCAAACCCTGCGGCCATAGCCATTTGTTTATAAAATTGTGGAGATTGTGCAAGATAAGCATTTCCATCAAAATAATCCACTCTAAAGACACCTGCTCCTGATTCTGACTCTGCAGCTATAAGTTTTGGAGAATGAATTTCAATGAAATCACGGTCTACTAAAAACTCACGACATTTTGCAATAAAATAGGATTGCACCTTAAACATTAAAGTGTTTTTGTCGGTTCTTAAATCAATCCATCGATAGTCTAACCGAAGATCTATATTTGTTTCTTCTCCCTTAGGAGCAACAATTGGAGATGGAGCAGCAATACTCTCTATTTGAATATGATCAGGATACATTTCCATATGATTCAATTTCACATATTCACTTTCTAAAATCAAACCTGTTGCCTCTATCACTGTATCTACAGTAATCTGGTCTAAGATATCCGTCATTTCTGGATGCTTTTCTTTTTCAATCGTCAATTGAAGTTTACCTGAAATATCTCTTAAAACGATAAAGCACATTGCCTTTTTGTTTCTTATATTTTCTACAAACCCTGCAACTTTATTTACTTCACCTAATTTTATATCTTTTAACATTAAACGTTTCATTCTGTTACCTCTTTTTCTTTACAACTTGCACAAGCAGACTTACTATTTATTTTATTTAGAACATAAGGATATATTTCATATAAGGAAATCGTTTCCTGTTCCTCTGTCGTATTATTTTTAATATTTATAACATTGTTTTTAATCTCATTGTCACCTAAAATACAAGTAAACATCGCTCGATTCTGGTCTGCAGATTTAAACTGTGCCTTAATACTGCGTCCCAAATAATCCATATCACAATATAAACCGCCAATTCTACAAACCTGCATTTCTCTTAAAGCCACTTGTTGTGCCTCTTCACCTAGAGCAATAAAATAGATATGAACAAAGTCAGGAGTTCCCAGTTTTTTACCAGCCATCTCACAAGCGAGTAGCAAGCGTTCCATTCCAAAAGCCATACCCACTCCTGGAGTATCAGGACCATCTAAATCTTTTACCAAACTATCATAGCGTCCCCCTGCACCTATTACATTTTGCGCTCCAAATTCAGGAATATTTACTTCCAATTCAAACACGGTATGAGAATAATAATCTAATCCTCGAACCAAAGACTCATCCACTTCATAATCTATGTTCATTTGGCGTAACACTGCTAATACCTTATCAAAATGTTCTTTTGAAGCATCGGTCAAATACTCTGTTATTTTAGGGGCGTTTTTGAAGAAATCTTTATGGCGATCTACTTTACAATCCAAAATTCTTAAAGGGTTTTTTTCTAAACGATTTAAGCAATCTTCACAAAGCTCGTCCTTATACTTTTCAAAATATTTAATCAATACAGCGCGATAGGCTTCTCTAGAAAGTTTATCACCAAGCGTGTTTAATTTCACTTTTACATCTTTAAGCCCTAAAGCTTTAATTAATGTAGCCCCTAACGCAATCACTTCTGCATCCATATAAGGGGAATCAGACCCAAGTGCCTCTATCCCAAACTGACTAAACTGCCGGTTTCTTCCTTTTTGCGGTCTCTCATAGCGAAACATTGGTCCAAGATAGAAAAGCTTATTAACTAATGCCGAAACATACATTTTGTTTTCGATAAAAGCTCTCACGGTGCCTGCAGTACCTTCTGGTCTTAACGTCATCATTCGGTCTGCTCGATCTTTAAAATCATAGGTTTCTTTTGTCACCATATCTGAGGTATCATTGACATCTCTATGAAACGTTTGTCCAGATTCAAAGATTGGAGTTCTTATCTCCTTATAATTAAAAATTTGACAAATTTTTCGAATCGTGGATTCCAATTTTGTCCAAGATTTTACCTCTTCTGGCAAAACATCATATGTGCCTTTTGGTTTGGTAATCATACTCTCTACTTCCCTTCATATTCATATCGATATAAACTATAATACATCGCAATTCTTTCATGATTTTTAATTTTAATTAAAGATTGATATTCATAATGATATCCACATTGTAGAATCACTTGTTTGGAGGACTGGTTCCCTAAAGTATGCCCCACTAAAATTTTATCTAAATTTAAATGATAAAATCCGATTCTCGTCATTTCCTTTAAGCAACGTGTCATAATGCCTTGATTCCAATAGTCTTTATGTAAGATATATCCTATTTCAGCGGTATTGATGCCTTCATAATACGTATGGAAATCAATCATACCAATCATTTTATATTCGTTCTGTTTATCTATAATGGCATATCCCACAGGTAATCCTGCCATAGGGCGTTTTAAAAAAATTTCTTCCATGCACCAAAGGGCTTCCTTTGGATTTTGAAAAGGACCCCAGGTGAGATGTCTACAAGTTTCCTCATCTCTTCCAATTTCATAATAATCTAAAAAATCTTCTCTTATGACCTCTCTGAGTTCATACCTTCCTATATTTAAAACCGGTAAATCTGTTCTCAAATATTCATCACCCACCTATGTATTAAAAAAAGTCCTTAAAAAAATTATATTTTAAGGACGTAGTTCTCGCGGTGCCACCTTACTTCTAGTTCATAACTAGCACTTTATCCGTTAACGCCTGGTTCGTCTTTTTTTTAAAAAGCTCTCTGAAGTGTCTTTCCTTATGAGTTCTATGGATGCTTACACCAACCATCCTCGCTGAAATATAGATACATCATACCTACTTCTCTTCTTCATCAATTTAATTATACGTAAATATTTTAGCATTTATACCGCTTTTTTTCAAGTGATTTTTAGGAACTATTTTACTGGTTTTTCTCTCTTTAAAGATTTAAAAATACTAAAGCCAATAATCGCAGCTCCTAGAACAGAAAATAATGCCGTCATAGCCATATTCATAATAAACTCATTAGAAAATTCTTCTACTGACATCATATCACGAAATGCTTCCATACCAGTAGAGGAAAATCCATAATCTGGCGCTAATACACCAGCAGCACGATAGTAAAGAATATAGATTGCTAAAAGCATTGCAACCAAATTGATTACAGATACAATGCCTACCATGATTTTAGTTGGTTTGCCACCAAATTGTTTATATAAGAATGTTCCAAGTGCAATACCTACAATAACGCTTAAAGAAGATATATATCCAAGAAAGAATAAAATTACTAAGACAATGACACCTACAATTGCCCCAACACAAGCGCCTAAAGTTCCTCTTAAATAGTTATTAGGTGCATTTTCAAAGGCTTCATTTTCTTCTTTTATCATCGTATTAATGCTTTCTACACACTTTTCATCTAATGTTAAAAAAGTATTCTCTATCGTATATTTTTGTGAAGTAGCCAAATCTAGTTCATCTCCGCAAAGTGGACAATGTGTAATTCCTGGCACTTCATATTTCTTTAAAATTTCCATAATTTTTGATAAAGCATTTGGAAAATTCTTTACAAAAGTCCCAACTGTCCAATCATTTTTAGAAAACTGCAAGCCTGTACTTACCATAGTATGGCTAAAAAATGAAAATTTTAAATTTTTAATCTCTTTTGAAATTAAAGATTTTGTTTCATCATTTGCATAAAAACAAATTGTAAAATAAAATTGTGGTCCTTTAGCTTCTACATTCGTCTCATAGCCTTCTATAACGCCATAGGCATGATTTCCTGTAACTTCTAATCCATATCCCTGAAATAATTCTGTTAATTTCTTATTCATATACTTCCCTCCATTAATTAACATCATAAGCTTCTATTTTAATTATATCATAGTCTTTATAGAGATTAAAGCCTGAGATTCTAAGCCTTAAATCGTCTGCCATTAAATCTCTTAAGATTAACTGTGTATCTTTGTATTCTTCTGTTCTATATCCTGAAAAATAGGAGCTAAAGAATACATAATCGATGATGGCAAGCGTATAGGTCTTATCTACAGCAATAGCTGAACCATAATCACTTGTATAAACAAATTCAAATTTTGAATTCGCATCATAAAATCGTTTTAAATCTATACCTTGTATCTCACATAATATGATGTGATTATCAAAAGGGTTTAAGGCATATAGCTGTTCAAAGTTAAACTCTCCTGCCTCTACATTGTTTCGGAATGCCCCTGTATTGCAGACGGCAGCGGTTGCGTTTGTAGCAGTCATCATAAGGTTTGCAGCATACTTATGTAAATACTCGCTACTTTTAGAAAAGCTTTTTTCATTTTGGCAATATACCTCTTCTAAAATACTTTTCGATGCTTCATAATGCTCTTGAATCACAGATTGAACATGAGGATCATAATGTTTTGCTGCACTCGTCTCAATGTGAGAAATTTTAGAACCCGTAATTTTTTTTAAGCCTTTATTATAGGAAAGATCAATTCTACCAAAATCTTTAAGCTTACCACTAGATTGTACAACTGGAAGACCTGTTCCATCTTTTCTAGGAATTTTTGCATCCTGTCTTGTATGGGTATGCCCATTGATGATAGCATCTACTAAATAAGAATCTTTGTATTTTAAATTTGCAAGAAGCTGATTTGGTTCATATTTTTCACAAGAGTCTGCATTTCCACCGTGAATATTTACGATGAGAACATCAGCGCCTGCCTCTTTTAACTGACTCCCCAAAAGTTCCACACTATTTGCAATTTCTAAAGAACGAGACTGAAACGTATAATCCTTGGTCATATTTGCGCTAATTGAGGAATAGACATTACCGATATAACTCAATATACCAATTTTAACGTCCTCTTTTTCTAGAAGAAGACTAGATGTAACATTCTTTTCTTCCAACAATTCACCTTTATAATAAATATTAGAATTCACAAGGGGAAAGGAGGCTTCCCCATTGGAAGGGTCCTGATCAAAGTAATCTAAAAAAGTGTCAAATCCCCAGTCAAATTCATGATTTCCAACACCTAACATATCAAACTTCATTGCGCTCATAGCATCGATGACTACTTTTCCATAGCTGACTCTAGATAACGCCGTTTCCTGTAACATGTCTCCATTTCCAATTAGAACCGTATTGTCCTCTTTAGTTTCTGCACGAATTTCTTCTATTAAATTGCTCGCATAAGCCAGTCCGCCATCCTTTAGGTCCACATGTCCATGAATATCATTCATTTGTAAAATCTCTATCTGAACGATGTCTGAAGTTGAAGCATTGACACAAGAACATAGCCCCAGGATGAGAGGAAAGGATAAGAATAATTTTTTCATACCTCTATGAAACAAAAGAAAATTGCTTTTGTTCGTCCTCCTTTTTTCCTTGTTTTATTTCTTCTATTATATCATAAAATAAAAGATCAATAAACTCTGTTTCTCGCTTAAATTTGACATCTATATTCATAAACTCTAATGTTTTTCTCATCTGCATATATATTTTTCGATGATTCATCACAAAATTCATAGGTATTCCTGTTTTTTTAAAGTATTCATCAAGAAAACCTGGGACAAAATCTATTATGTGCTTTGGATCACATGTGATTATTTCATAGTGATACCTTTCTGTTTTTTGTGAGTAAAGCAAAAGAATCGAACTGAACTCTTTGGCTGATTCGTTCGGATAATAACAATGACTTAAATAAATGGTATCATCTAAATAGTTTAAATTCTTTTCCTCCGAAACAAAACTATCATTTACTTTTTTAAATCGGTAGGAAGGTTCTAGATTAATCATATCGGAATACTTGACTTCATAGACAAAATTTTGAGTATCAAAAAATGCAAGCACCATCTTATCTTCTGCAAAGTTTTGTTCTATTTCTTTCATTTCATTAGATATTAGACTTGTCAGATAATAGATAAAATCAATTAATAAAGTCAAATGCGTACTGGAAGCATATTCTGTGGGATATCCCTCCTTAAATACTCTGGGTATTAAGTTATTCTCTTTTTTAATTCCAATTTGATGCTTTTTTAAATATGCTATATCATTATGACTTAGATCTTTTTTAGAAAGCATACTGATATAAGTCATACTTACAAAAAAATACAACAAAGAAAAACCATCTTTTGTCGTATAGGTATCATAGAGGTAATTCAAATCCTGCTCATTAAAAAAGAACTGCATACCAAAAGAATCATACAAATTTTCATTTGCAAAATATATACCAGCTCTATTTTTTCTATCTAATAAATAAAAGAATTGATTTGAATTAAATTTTTCAAAGCATTTCAATGAAATCAATTTGCGGATTCCCTTTTTTAACTCTGAGTATTTTTCTTTATAATTCAAAACACTCACTTCCTTTATCATATATTAAGACACGTTTTATGCCATATAGTTTATTTTTAATCAGTTTAAGAGCCCCCATATATTCTGGATACTCTGTATCTTTTCCTAACTCAAATACCACAATCCCTCTCTGAGATAGGTGAGGAATCACAAGTTCTAAGATTTCTAGAGCATTTGTCATTTTATAAGGTGGATCTAAAAAAATCAAATCCATTGGGATTTTATTATTTTTCAGAAATATCTGGTAGTCTAAGTTAGAAAAATGCGCAGTGGTTATTTGTAAATTCAGACAATTTTCTCTACAGGTTTTGATAGCTAGTGGATGAAGGTCATTCAAATAAATTTCAGTTATACCTCTAGAATACGCTTCTATTGCCATAGCACCACTTCCTGCAAACAAATCCAACGCTTTTCCTCCGTCAAAATAAGGACCAATCATATTAAAAATGGATTCCCTTACTCTATCTTGTGTTTCGCGTGTCGTATCCAAATTCGTCATTTTTATAGAACGATGTCTTAATTTACCTGCAACAATACGCATTTTAAAACTCCTTATTTTATTTTTTTAGGAATGGATCTTACAATTTGATAATTCAGTTTCAAGCCCAAATATTTTTTCTGGTTCAAAGGCTTTAAATATTTTAAGGCTTGAGCGTTTATCTCTATGTATGTTTTATCCTCTTGGATAAGGATCTTCCCAAAATGTTCTCTGTGAATTTTCAACTCATCATGTAAATAATTTACCAATTGATTGGGACGAATACGTTGTTTATTTCCTAAATTTATCATAACATAAGACCATTGAGTACTAGTTCTCTGGGCTTCTCTTTTGTTTCTTTTTTGTGGACGGACAGTATCTATTGGAGCGTAAGTTCTACTTTCCTTTTTATCTAGCATTTCCAACAATCGGATAATAATCGGTGTGGGATCTGTAGTTTTTTTAGATAAATCCCGTAGTAAGTTATCATAGGTGTGATTTTCTAAGGCGTGGTCTAAATTTTCTAAGATTTTGTTCGTTAAGCCTTTTTGATAGCGTGAGGATATTTGACTTGGAGAAGGAATTTCCATAATTTCCATTTTTGAATTTGTAAACCCTTCAAGCTCTGCTATCTTTGATGCTTGTCTAATCGTTGCAAGAGTTATGGCCATACCTGCGGCACCTGCACGCCCTGTTCTTCCAATACGATGAACATAGATTTCATTTTCTGTAGGGATATCAAAATTAATGATAGCCTCTATCCCTTCCACATCAATTCCTCTAGCAGCAACATCTGTAGCAATTAATATCTCAATGGACTGCAGACGAAAAGACTGCATGACACGATCTCTGCTCATCTGTTTTAAATCTCCGTGTAACCCATCGGCTTTAAAATGATTCTCTTGTAAGTAAAGAACAAGTTCATCCACCATAGCTTTGGTATTTGCAAAAATCATAACAGAAGTAAACTGATAATAATCTAAAACTCTTATCAATAAATCCTTCTTCTGTTCTTTTTTAACATAGTAAAGATATTCTTTAATTTTCTCAACTGTCAAAGTTTTCTTTTCAATCTTTACATGTTCAGGATTTTGCATATATTTTTTACTTGCCTGTTTTACCCAAGTAGGTAGGGTCGCAGAAAAAAGGGAAGTCTGACGTTCTTTAGGCATTTGAGATAAAATAGTTTCCATATCATCTTGAAATCCCATTTTAAGCATCTCATCCGCCTCATCTAAAACCAAATATGAAACATCTTTGAAGGATAAAGTTCCTCTGTTTAAATGGTCAATAATTCTTCCTGGAGTTCCAATAATAATCTGAGGCTTCTTCTTCAACTCTCTAAATTGTTTATCATAGGATTCTCCACCGTAAATCGTCATCGCATGAATTTTTGTATATTTTGAAATTTTATCTATTTCTTTACATACTTGTAAAGATAATTCTCTGGTAGGACACATAACTAAAGCCTGTATCGCTTTGGAAGAGGCATCAATCCGCTCCAATAAAGGAATAGCGTAAGCAAATGTCTTTCCTGTTCCAGTTTGTGCCTGCCCTATCACATCTAATCCAGATAATAATAAAGGGATTGCTGCTTTTTGGATTTGCGTTGGCTCCGTAATTTCATTTTCTTCTAGTGCCAATAAGATTGGCTGATTAATTTGTAAGTCTAAAAATTTATTCATAAAACACTCCGTTAACTTTTCTATTATATCAAATTTTCTTATAAATTACAAGAAAAAAATAAAGATGGACATTCATCCATCTAATATCTTAATATAAAGCCAGGAAGGTCGAGAAGACTGAATCTTCCACGTTTGAATCCTCTCTTAGTAACATTTAGGGTTCTAGACTAAAAGTTAAGAACGCATCACCTGTTTCCTCTCAGATTCGCTTTCTATTAATTTGAGCTTCGCGGCCATCTTCCTAGCACATTTATACTATATCATAGAATTCTTAAAAAGTAAACCCTTCTCTTATATATAAGAGAAGAAAATAGAAATGAAAGAGGACAAAATTAAAAGTACACCTACCAGCACCATAAAATTGTCTCCTCTATCACTACCAGAATAGGTTTCTTTAGAAATTTTTGGTAAAATGATAGCAATGATTCCAATCAAAATAAGAATAATCGAAATTGCAAAATGCTCTGTAAAATAAGAGGGTTCTCCTGAATTTAGATCCATAAAATAAAGGATACTTAACGTCACAACAGCAACCAAGGTAAGCCATATAATGGTTTTAAAGGCCAGTAACAAATTTTTTTTAGGAGATACTTCTTGTTGTTTAGGATAGTTCTTCTGAGATTTTCTTGGATTTTCTTTGTTATTCATAGGATGCCCTCCTCTTATATAAAACTATATCATAAAATTATAAAGAATTCAAGAAATGTAATTGAAATGAAATTATCTCTTGATCAAGTTCTCCCATTTTATGGTAATCCATATTTTTTTTATACTCTAACTTATCTTCTTCATTTTTGATGCTGTTCCATATCGTCATAACTTCTTTCGTATAAGCTAAAGCTTCTAAAGAATAATCGGGATTATGATTTTTTCCTTCCACAATTTTATAAGATAAATTTGGATTCTTTATCTTCTTCATTAAATAGGCGGTAGATGTTTTATAAGGGATCATAGAGTCATCTACGGAATGTAGGATCAGTGTTTTTATCTTTGTATTTCTTAAGACTTGTATGGCATTTGTAAAACTGTAACTGCCACACTTTACCCAATCTATGAAAAGAATAAAAGGGATTAAAGGATATAGCGGTTTAGGTAGTAAAGCTTTTAGTACTCTTCTTACATTTAAAAAAGGAGCCATTGCAATAATACCTGCTAGGTCAGGATGATATTTTGCTATACTGACTGCTGCAAATCCACCCCAGGAATGACCAACCACAAATATCTTATCTTTTGGATAAATCTGTTTAATATAATCCAAGGCATAATCTAATGATGCTAAACTATTTCCCAAGCCACCGATAGATTTCCCATCAGAAAGTTCCGTCCCCTTATAATCAAAGCCTAAAACTTTATACCCAGCTTTAGCGTACTGTTCGATTTCCTGTAAATAGGCACGATGGGAACCCCACATTCCATGCGCAAAGACTAGGATTCCTTTATAAGGCATATTAGGATATGCATACAAAAATCCTCTTAAAGTATTTTTTTTAAAAGGAATTTCAACCTCTTCTGCCTCGAAGTTAGGATATTCCTTTGTATCGTAATATTTTACGATACCATCTGGATCCCACCGTTTCCCAAATGCATGATGATGTATGCCATAGGCAAAAAGGAATAAAAAGAACAAAAGAGCCACAATTCCACCAAAAACAATACATACGATAATCATAAAGTCACCTTATCTATTTTGAAGATAAATCTTCAATAATCCCTGTAGTGTTAAATTCTCTATTAAGTCAATTTCATGCTTACAAAGTGGAACAATCAAAGAGGAAAGTCCCCCTGTAGCAATCACTTTTATGTTGGAAAGTGAAAGCTCTTCTTGAATGCGATCAATCATGCCATCCACCTGAGCAGCCGCACCATAGATGACCCCAGACTGCATACAAGATATTGTGGATGTCCCAATTACCTTTTTAGGACAAATCAATTCCACACTTGGCAATAACGCAGCATTATTTACTAAAGCTTTCATGGATACACTGACCCCTGGAGCTATGCTTACCCCATAAAACACCTGATTTTTACAATAGATATATTTGGTTGCTGTACCTAAATCAATAATGATGGCCGAGTCTGCGATATCTTTAAGTCCAGCAACATCACATATGATATCTGCACCAACCGTTTTTGGATCATCAACCTTTAGCTGAACTCCTGTCTTTACCCCTGGACCCAAGATCAATGGTTCTTTCTTATAATGCTTTATAAAAGCTTTCTTCAAGGCACTTGTGATTACAGGTACCACGGAAGATATAATAACGTCATCTACAGGATAAATTGTTAAAAATGGCTTTACAAGCACATAATATTCATCTGCCGTTCGATTCAAAGTAGTCTTAAGTCGATACGTATCCACAATTTTTTCCCCATCAGAAAAACCTAATACAATATTTGAATTTCCAATATCTACTAATAATATCATAATCATCACCTACACAAAAAGGAGGATTTTCCCTCCTTTATCCTTATTCTTCTGTTTGAATTTTTCCATCTAATTCTTCTTTAGAATAGATGGCTCCAGCATTAAAGTTTGCACCAACATTGTAATTTCTTGAAATTACTCTTACAATATAAATTACTGTAGGAGATAAAATTGAATTGATAAAAAATTCGATCAAAAAATTAAACCCGATAAATGTTAAGAACAAGTACCCTAATACATTTTCTCCACCTGCTAATTCTTGTAAAGTCGGCATAAAAAATGCTAAGCATCCACAGGCAAATAACCCTGTGTTTACTAAAGGTGCAGAAATTGCCGCCAAAACTATAGCTAAAGATAAATTCTTTTTAAATAATGCTTTAAAAATAAAGCCTGCAACGAAACCAGCAACCGCAGTTTTCAATAAGCATAAAACTACTGTTGCAAAAGCATTAATGGCTAAGAATCCTCCTGTCGAAGGTGCAGTTAAAACAATAACTCCGATGAGTCCTCCTAAAAACATTCCTGCCCAAGGGCCATATAAGATAGCCCCTATAATTAGTGGTATTAGCGCCAACGTAATACTCACTGGTCCAATGGTAATATAGTTTGCAATCACTTGTAGCACTGCTGTAATTGCTGCAAGACTTGCAATACCAACCATTCTTTGAATTTTTTTACTGTTTTTCATATAAATTTCCTTTCTTTTTAGGCCTTTACAGGTCCCATAAGCAATACTATTATACCTCTTTATTCTTTTATAGACAAGGTATTTTCCTTGTTTTTATCTCTAATTATGGAAATTCCTGTTACTAAAGCATATAGGATAATCATGATTAAAAAGCCAACAATCATATCTAAAAAATAATGCTGTTTGATAAAAACTGTAGAAAGGGTACATCCGATTCCAATAATGACGATAGTGATTTCTTTCCATAAAGAAAAACATTTCTGATCTAGTTTAGGGATTGTTATCCCCAAAATGACCAATAGAGCACCTCCCATAGCGTGCATACTTGGAAAACAGTTTAACGCATTAGCATCTGTTTTATAGACACAATGAACACAGTAATCAAAAAATGTACTCAAATTATGGATATCAGAAAACTTCATTTCCAATATACCTGGTGTTCTTATCATCTGCACATTATAAATACAAAAGGAAAGATTTGCGATGAAACAACTTATAAAAAAAGCAATCGCGCTTCTCCAGTATTTCTTCTTATCTTTAAAAGAGATTCTCCATAATATGATTTCTGGAAGAAAATAATAACAAAAATAAAAAACAAAAAAATAACTATAAAATGGGATTGCATCATCTATAGGAAAATCGAAAGTATAGGCATCCGTATTGATGAGCATACATAATTTGTAAGAAATCGCAATCCATCCCCAAAAGAGCAAAGGCAAAACCAAATAAAATAGATTATATTTCATCCACCATTTCCCGAATTTGCTCATTTTCAATGTGTTATAAATCTTTTTCATTTTAAAACCCCAATTTGTTCACCATACTGCACTGTGATTTCATTGCCTGATAAACTTGCTTTTAGGATATCCTCATCCACCAGTATATTGTCTTTTGTAATCACTACAATGGTAGACCCTCCGAAAAGAAAACGTCCCTTTTCTTCTCCTTTTTTAAATGCTTTACATGAAAAATAATTATCTATTTTTCCAACCATCATTGCACCAACCTCTACTTGAATTATATCTCCAAAATGTAGTGTGTGCAGAATTGTCCATTCTCTATGATTTTTTTTGAAAAAATTATATTTTTCTAAACAAATTGGATTCACTGTATGAAATACACCTGGGATAGATGTACTTTCCTCATGATATCCATCATCTATATAGCAATACCTATGATAGTCATCTACCGCTAATCTAAAAACAAAACAGAATCCCTTTGTATATTCTGAGGCTAATGTGGCATCTTCAATCAAATCAGAAATTCTATAATAGGCATCCTTTATTTGAAAAATACTATCCTCTTCTATTTTGTAAACCGATAGTTTAGCATCACAAGGACTAATGAATATATTTTTACCTTCAGCGATTTCTCGCATGCCAGCTTTAATTTTTCTAGAAAAAAAATCATTAAAGCATGCTATATCCTTCATTTCATACTCTTCTATGTTGATAGAATTCTTCTTGATAAATTTTTTAATTTTACGTTTGGATAGACCAGAATTCATATATGCACCTACTAGTTTAGATAAAAAAGGACGAATCAGCAGTTTCACTAAAATTCGCCCCAAAAACGTGCGATATAAAAATTTTTGCGACTTGGAGATTTCTAAATCTCTTTCAATCCCTGTTTTTCTATGTACTACTTTTTCCATAAAAAGTGCTCCATTAGTAACAAGGAAACAAATATTACACCTAACAAAATGCATAAAATGACTAAACCTTTACCTTTTGGTTTTGGGATTCTAATCTTAAGTACAAAGAGAATCATTAATAAGCCTAAAATACAGGCATATAAAATATAAAATTTATCTTCTAATAAAATCTTAAAAAGGAAAATAAAAGGGAAGACAAAGCCTGCAGTTGTGATAGGAACTCCATAAAATACCCTTTTTTCCTCAGGTTCTCTTTTAATTTCTAAAACATTAAAATAGGCTAATCGAATCATTCCACCCAAGATGAATAAAGCAAAAAGAGGGATGAAAAAGTATGAAGTCATTCCCACAGCATACCCTATGCATACAGGGAGTACACCAAAACAAACCAAATCACTTAAAGAATCTATTTGAATACCATAGGATTTTTCTTCCTCATTTCGATCCTTTTTGGTTCTCGCAACTTTTCCATCAAATAAATCTAACATCCCTGATATGCCTAGACATAATATAGCAATCAACGGATTGCCTGCTAATGCAAAGTAAATTCCGATTCCGCCACTTAACAAAGAAAAATATGTCAAATAGACCGTATAATTATAATACCCTACCATTTTACTTCCACTCCTTCAAATAACTATTCCTTCGTTTTATGACGCATTGTTAAACTATGCTTGATCAATACAATGATAAATGTAAAGATTAAAGGAATATAAAAATTAACCGCTCTTGTCAAAAGCATTGCACTACCCACCACATTGGTTTGTCCAACATTGTAGACAAGCCCAAATAACAATACATATAAATATTCAGAAATTCCAACTCCACCAGGCAAAGGTAGAGAGTCCACACACAAGGCTACACTTACCTGTATTGCAAATAGTTCAATATACCCAAAATCTGCAATAGCGTAAGAATCTTTAAATGCCAGAAAAACGAAATACCCAATACTGAAAAAGGCAACTCTTTGAATTAAATTACATAATAATGCCAATACAAACTTTAGCCGATTTCTATGAATTAAAATTGCTCCACGTTCATATTCATCCATTTTATGAACAAAGCGTCTTGCCCAATCATAGGGCTTTTTTACCAATTTATGGTGATATCCCCAAAAGATGAGACGTAATCCAACTTTTTGAATCCATGAACGTTTAAAAGTCATTAGGAAGCATAACGCAATGAGGACTACATTTATTATTATACCAACAATAAATAAAGTAATCATAATTGGAAACTGAAATAGTAAAGATGAACAGAAAATAACACTTATTATGGATAAAATGATTAAAACTATTTTAAATAAGGCTGTATTAATAATTAAAGTTAAAGAGACCTGTGACAAAGAAATATCATCTTTTGCCATATAATAGGCAACCATAGGTTGTCCACCAGAAGCACTTGGTGTAACTGCACAAAAGTAATAATCAATTGCTGAATACATAAAGTTGTTAGTTATAGATACATCTACATTCATAGATTTAAAGATATGACGCATGGCCAATCCCTCAAAAAAAATGTAGATTAAAATCATTCCAATGGCTAAAAATAACCACTTTGCCTCCACTGTCTGAATGACACGGACAAGCTCTTTTATATCATATTTTAAAAATATAACAAAAAAAGTTATTACTATCAAAGCGATTAAAAAAATAATGCTAATTATGTACTTTTTCTTTCCCTTTGATTTCCCCTCTTCTTTTTCCATATCATTCACCCAAATCTAATTAAAAATCAATAAGTATTATACTGTATTAACTGTATTATGTCAAATAAAAATTTATAAACTTAATTTATGTGTACAGAATCTTCTTGATTTTCATCAATC
The DNA here is from genome assembly GCA_910577745.1 of uncultured Anaeroplasmataceae bacterium. Lineage (GTDB taxonomy): Bacteria > Bacillota_I > Bacilli_A > Acholeplasmatales > Anaeroplasmataceae > Pelethenecus. The sequence continues at coordinate 393,713 of CAJTNG010000001.1, forward strand.
ATAGGTATAATTACACTATCCTCTGCAGGAAGAATATCTTCTTCCTTTACCTCTTCGACTTCTTCTTTTTTAATCTCTCGTTCCAAAGCGATAGTTTTTCTATATCGAGTATACCCCATACCGCCTTCTATGGATAATCCAAGAGAGCAAGTTAAAGCCAATACTGCAATCACCCATGCAATGGTTTTTCCCTCAAATTGAATTGCGCAAAGAACACACGTTAAAGTCATAATTCCAATATGGACCCAAAATTTTATTTTATCCGTTTCTTCTTTAAATAACACGGTGCAGATAAAATAAGATACGACTCTCGTATATAAGAATAAAGCGATGACAAATCGATAATAAGAGTAAATAAAATCAGCAAATTTAGATTCTTCATTGCTAATTTTTGCGATAGCACCAAAAATCATGGAAGCAGCAAGCGCAATGTGGACAGCAATTTCAATAATACACACAATTCGAGCTTTACCCGTTTTTAAAGTTTTGACTAAAGGTATCGTTCTAATCAACGCAAATATTCCAGCAACTGCTCCAGTAAACATTAAAACAATAAACGTTGAAAGCTTTTCCCCTGTATTAATATCTACAATCAACCATATCCCAAACGCAATGAGTAATGCCGCACTAAATATTTTCAGCCAAAAGGCATAGGATTTTATAGGATTTTTCATCTTGCATTCCCCCTCCATAATATCATATTTTATTATACACCATAAAATCCCATTAGACAAGAAAAAATCACTTCACAAGTTTTGATTTTTATGCTATAATTTTGTTAAATTTTATTAGTAAAGGGGTTGCTATTTATGAATTTTATTTTCATTTCTCCCGCTTTTCCTACAAATTATTACAATTTTTGTGATAGATTGAAAAGAAATGGTGTCACAGTTTTAGGAATTGGGGATACTCCATATCAAGAACTTAAACAAGCTGTCAGAGATTCTTTAACCGAATATTATAAAGTAAATTCATTAGAATCCTATGATGAAGTATACAGAGCTGTAGCTTTTTTTGCCTTTAAATATGGGAAAATAGATTTTTTAGAGTCAAATAACGAATACTGGCTACGACAAGATGCGAAACTTAGAACAGATTTTAATATTCCAGGCGCCAAATTGGATGACGTCATATCGTTTACCTCAAAATCCCTTATGAAGGATTATTATATTCAGGCAGGGATTCCAGTGGCGAGATATATTTTCTGTAATTCCTTTGAAGAGGATATGAAATTTATTGCTGAAGTGGGATATCCCGTTGTGGTTAAGCCGAATGTTGGTGTAGGAGCTGCAGCAACCTATAAAATAAAAAATGAGGAAGATCTAAAAAATTTTTATAAGGTTGGGGTTCAAGTTCCCTACATTATGGAAGAATTTATTGAGGGAAATATCACTTCTTTAGATGGAATATGCGATTCAAATAGTAACATTGTTTTCTGCGATAATGAGGTGTTCCCTCCTTCTATTATGGATATTGTGAATGAAAATTTAGAGGTTGCATATTATGTAAATAAAGAAGTCCCTGATGATCTATACACTGCAGGATTAAAGGTTTTAAAGGCATTTCATATTCATTCTCGTTATTTTCACTTGGAATTTTTTAGATTGAGCAAGGATAAACCTGGACTAGGAAAAATTGGAGATATCGTTGCTTTAGAAGTCAATATGAGACCACCTGGAGGTCCTGCACCTGATTTAATTAATTTTGGACAGTCTGTGGATACTTATCAAATTTATGCAGATATCATTTGCTATGATAAAATTAAAAATGTGAGCTTAGAGTATCCCAAATATTATTGCTGCTATATTGCCAGAAGAGATCGATTAAACTATAAATACACCTATGAGACTATCAAGGCAATGTACCCTACACAGATTGTAATGCATGAGCGCTTGAGTGATGTACTGGCTGGGGCTATGGGCAATGAATATTTTGCTGCCAAATTTGAACATTTTGAGGATGTAGAAAAATTTAAATCCATTGTTTTAGAAAAAATATAAAAAAGAGTCAAATGACTCTTTTTTTTAGGATATAGTCTTCAATGACTTTTTTATAATTTAACTTGGTCTTATGCTTTGGATCCATAGGGATTCGTTTTACTTTGATATATATTCTATTCGGTTCTGCATAAGTCAATTTTCCGCGATAGATACAATAATTTTTTTCCTGATATACAAAGGAAAAAGCTGTTTTAAGATAAGGATTTTGAGAACGGATAGTATCATCTACTAGTTCTTGGTTATAGTTTCTAAATGCTGTTCTTTTGATCCATCTTCTATGGTCCGAATCTGATACAAAAAGTTTTGAACCTTTGTAAGTTCTAAAAAGGTCTGCATATAGGCTTTCGGACAATTACTTAGTATAGAAATTTTATAATCTTTAGATAAAGCTTCAAAAAAAGAATACAGATGATTTATATAATATTGGGGATGTTGCCTAATGTATTCTATAGAAAAAGTGAGGGCATCATATGCGAGTTGCTCTTTCGGCACCTGAAATTCCTGTAATGAATGGACGACGTCTTCTAGTGGAATTCCTAACAACTTCCATATTTCTTCTTTGGTTCTTGTAAAAGAATGAGGAAAAAGTTTACATAATTTTTCATAAGCATACAGATAGGATTCTGCTGTATTCCACAAGGTCCCATCCAAATCAAAAATGATATGTTGTACCAAATTCATCTCCTCCTATATGACAAAATTATATCATATATGACAGGATGAAATAAGAAAAAAAGAGATACAGCTTCTTTAGAAACTGATCTCTAGTTCTTTTTAAATCGCAAAAATTCCGACGGCTGCACATATCATGATGATGATAAATAAGGTGAATGCAGAAAGGGCGCTGGTCCATACCACAATCTGTCCAGCCAACTCTTCATCTTGTCCCATTTGTGCTGCCATAGGCGCACTAGAAACGGCAATAGGTGAGGCAAATAAAGCAATTAAAATTGCAAATTGTGTGGAAGATTGAAAACCGATAAAGAACCCAACAAGTAATGCAATCGCAGGAACTATGACTAATCGCATACTGACGGCTAAAGTTAATTGTTTCCACAAAGACTTAACTGCCCTAAATTCGAACTTTCCACCAAGAACAATTAAGGCAAGAGGCGTGGCCAGTTTAGCAAGGCTTGTTATGGTATCAGGTATAAACTTCATATAATCATTTAAAAACACCTTAACATTCGCACCTGTAGCGTTGATTCCCATTTGAATTGCACAGACCACAAGACCACAGGCTACACCTATAATCAAAGGATTTGTAACAATCTTGACTAATATATTTTTAACAGAAATCTTTTGTCCCTCTTCATGGTCATAAATGCTTAATGCCACTACTGCTAAAATATTAAAAAGTGGTACACTGACTGCCGCAATCACAGACGCCTCTGCTCCTGCAATTGCTCCTCCTAATGCAGTTGCTAAAGGAATTCCTATGATAGCATAGTTTGAACGAAAGGAGGCTTGAAGAATTACACCTTTTTGTTTACGATTAGGAACAAATAAAACAATCCCCATTCCCAAAAGAAACAACACAAGTATGGCACCAGCAGCATAGCCAACAAATGCCCAGTCGATTTCTCTTAAATCTGCCAAGTACAGATTACTGAATAATAAGATGGGTATCAATATCTTAAAAACCAATTTATTGGCTTCTGTCAAAAAATTTTCTGAGAAGAAATGCATTCTTTTGAGTCCATATCCTAATAGAATTGGTAGGATAATCGGCAATATCGCATTTAAAGTAAATAATAAATTTTCCATTTTCTACACCTAGCTTTCTTTTTTGATTAATCTTTCACCCAATACTCCATCAAATACCACATGTTTTAATTCAATATTTTTCACATGAAAACAATATAAGCCCGCATTTTTCAGTTTAAAGTTATGTTCTATCATCACAGAATATCCTTCTTCTATTTGAGGGTCATATTGAAACCTAACATTTTCTAAAGTAATACCTTCAATTTCTGCTTCAGGTAATCCTAAAAATACGCCAGCGGCATAGCCTACATTTTTACAAAGCATGTCTTTAAATTCAAATTTACCAAGCATAGGCGTCAATTCTGTTACGGGTTGAGGAGTGGTAGTCCACACATATTCCTCATGACCTCCAGCAGGTCCCATATTATAATACATATTTATGACAAAAGGCGTTTTAACCGCATCCATTAAAATATTTTGAAACAAGACATTATGGATCTTTCCAATTCTACCTCTACCTCTTCTTGTCTTGATTCGTAAGCCACGATCCGTATTCTTAAAAATACATTGTTCAACCCTGACATTTAAAATTCCACCAGAGGATTCACTTCCAAAGACAACGCCTCCATGACCTTGTTCCATATAATTATTACGGATAAAAATATTTTGGGAAGGTCTTTTAAACTCTTTTGCCAGTTCATACGTTCCTGATTTAATCGCAATACAGTCATCTCCTACATTAAAATAACAGCCTGCAATTAAACAATTATTACAACAATCTGGATCAAGTCCATCTGTCGTAGGCATAGAAGGATTATTTTTAATTCTTAAATTTAAAAATTTTAAGTTTTCGGAGAAGAAAGGATGAATGTTCCACGAAGGTGTATCATGAATATGAAGACCTATTACTTCTATATCCTTACAATCTTTAAAATACATTCCAAATCCACGATATGCAATTCTTTTCACACGATGGTCCTTATACCAATCCCCTAAAGTTGCCTGTTCATCAATTTCACCTAATCCTGCAAGACTTAAATTATGGCATGAGATTGCAGTAATAGTTGATGCAAATCCATCAACAAAGCTACCTTCCCATGTTCCAAACGTATATGCACCTACCCTGCCAGGAAGTACAGGAAATTCCAAACGTTCATATTTGGCAAGAAGTTTTGCTTCTTTATCCAGATAGAACAACATATCGGACTTCAAAAAAATTGTACTCACCAAATACGTTCCTTTTGGAAGATAGACGCACCCATCTTTCGGACAACAGGCTATGGCTGCTTGTATCTTAACTGTATCATCTGCAACTCCATCCCCTATTGCATTAAAGTCTTTTACGTTTAAGCATACACTTTCTTTTTTTGTTTGAAAGGAAATACTTTTAGTTCCTATCTCTATTGTATACGGAAAATCAGGTTTCAAATCAAAGAGCGTAAAAACATTTTTTGATTCTTCTCTTATAAATACTTGATTTAAATAAATAGAAAATACTTCTTTTGCATAATATATCGTTCGATTATTTAATTCTATAGTTACTGTTCTAGACGTTATAGATAAAATCTTCATAATTTATGCCTCACTTCCTTATTAGTATACCATAAATATGACTTTAAAAGAAAGGTAATATGGAAAAAAGGCCCATCCTAAAAAGAGGATGAACCATTTTTCTTATTTATTCTAACCAGTTAGCACCTGCATTGCCACTAGTAAGAACAACTAAATTCTTTGCTCCCATAGTATCATGTAATTTGATACCTGCCGCATTTGGCGTGAGCGTTGGTATTTCAGTAGAGAAATTTGCTCCTGCTGGAACATCTATTTCTTTAACTACACCTGTAGTATCTAAATAAGCTGTTGCAAAAATGTGATTTTCTGTTAAGGACAAATTCTCTGGAACTTTGTCAAAACGAATGGCTGCCCACTCTGCAGTGACAATCAAATTACCATCCAATTGAACGTCCTTCGCAGGATAGGTATATTTTCCACAGAAAAGAATACTTTGACGACTATCCACAATTGTATTGTTTTGAATTAATATATTAAATGGAATCCATTGTAAATTCATTGTCGTTGTAGTGCCTGCTTCATTTACACCACTATGTACAACTATACCTGCACGAGTATTGGAAGATGAATTGGCATTTTCTATGTAGTTATTGCGAATGATATGACCAGAATCATACATACGAATACCACCTGTATCATTTATGCCCCCACATAAGAAGACATTATTTTCTATAAGGTCATTCTTTCCATGACGACATGTCACTAGGCCTACACACTCTTTAAACGTATTTCCACGAACAATCGTTCTTCCCGATTTAATGGAAATAATTTCAATTTCACCAGATACTTTTTCAAATAAATTATCTTCTATCAGTACATGTGAATCAGTTTGTGAATAAGTGGATGTTCCAATACGCATCGTCTCATATCCATTTGCTCCACCTGCATCCGCAAAGTTTTTAAATACATTTTTATAAATATGATGATATTGACTAGACAAATCATTTCTCCAAACTGTAAGTAAAGATCCGCCTGTAGATTTACCATCAAACGTATTTCTGTCAATAGAATGATGTGTTCCAGTTAAAGAAACCCACTTATAATCATACGTTGATAGTTCAAAATTTTTAATATGATTATTCGTAAAGCGACAGTAATCCCCATTTAAGGAAACTACACCACTATCGGTTGTTGGATACCCTTCTTGGAAAGTAAGGTTAGCTACTGTCACATAGTCAGCAACTACATCTACTCTTGATTCCCCTGTAATGGTTACTTTCCCTGGATTTTTCGCAAATAAGAAGATAGGATGCTCAAAAGTTCCAGAATCCGTAATATAAAGCGTAATTTCATCATACTTTCCATCTTCAAGAATCACAGCATCTCCAGGCTTTAAATCATCTATTACACATGCTTTTAATAATTCTTCTGTATTCTTTACATAAATTTTATTTAAAATTCTTGGATCAGATTCTGTGATTAATTCAGGTTCATCATCTACAGTAGAACCAACGGTAACCTCAATCTCTTTTTCTAATTTCACATCTTCTTTTATGAAACTTCCTGTAAGTGTTACTTTTTGTTCTTCTTGCGTTCTATAAACATTACCATCAAGATCTATAATACCTGTGTTTGAACTTTGCCATTCAATGTACACACCATTAATATCACTTGTTCTTGGTAAAATCAGAATATCTCTGTCCACATAGTTGTTTTCATATAATATAAAATCTTGAATAGATTCTTGAACTTGAGCTTCTATACTAGAAGGAATTTGTTTTACATTGACATCAAAACTTCTTCTTTCCACCGTTGAACCAAAGCTTAAAGTAGCAGTCAATGTAACAGCTTGATCAGAAGTCGTACTTCTTGTAACATAGCCTTCTGGAGTAATAGCCTTTGCATTACTTGTTGTCCAAACAATCATAACTTCATCTTTTGTAGATTTTGGTAAATAAATATTTTTTCTAATTTCTTCAGCATTCGGGATTGATAACTCATCTGCAGTTTTTTTCACAAGCTCAAAATTAGTTAAAGGTTCATGATTCATTTGCCCATCATCTGGTTCTTTAGTATCTGTGCCACAGGCTACCAAAGTAACGAGTAATGCCAAAGCACAGATTACTGATAGTATCTTTTTCATTAGATATTACCTCCTAATCTTAAGTTTAATTGATTTTCCTTTAATACCCATAAAGAGTTTTCTGTTGCAATGTCAAAGGTAGTATTTTCCGTAATCCATTGTGCAGTAATTTCTTCTAATGCTACAACACTTTGTTTTGGAGTTTCACTAGTGTCACTATTTGCTGTTCCAATTTCATAACACATTTCAGCAATACCAATTACATTATTTACAGGTTTCCAGTTCCTAACGAGTGTACCTTTTTTATAAGATATACATGAACTGATAGTAGCAATAGATGTTTCTTTCGTACTATTTTGAATTGTTCCAAGAATTTGAGCATCAGTTCTTTCTTTTCCTGCAGCTATAACAGTTGTGTCACTCACAACATTTTTCACAAGAATTTCACTTACTCCAATTACACCGCCAACACTACTTTGTGTAGACGTAGTTTGTACAGTTGCAGAAACATATAAATCGGAAACATACATTGCAGTACCTGCTTCTGAAGTGGTATATGCACTTGCATAGGCAGCATATCCAATTGCACCACCAATATTCTTTGAACCACCTGAAACTACTGTATTATAAACACCACAATTAGAAATATGTGCTGTATAAGTTCCATCTTTATAATTCGTAAATCTACCAACGATTGCTCCTAATCTTGAGTCATCTTGACTTACAGTAATTTTAGAATCTTTGATCACTACATTCTCAATAATTCCCCTTAATTCACTACAAACAATACCATTACCTGCATTAGATGTTGTCGTACCCGCAAACGTATTAACTATGTTAGCATTTACAAAATTAGTATTTTTAAATGTTCCTGCAGTAGCTCCACTTCCTGTGATTACTTTAAATAATCCTAAATTTTCAGAGCTATCACTCTCCATATATAGGCTATAAATTGTAAAACCTTGACCATCAAATACACCTTTAAATGCATCTGTAATCATAGCTACATTTCTGCTTCCATCCAAATAGATATCACCAAATAGTGTTACCTTTGCAGAGGCAGAAGGTTTAGTTAATGCACCTGTTTCATCAACGATTAATCCTGTTGTTGAGAACTCTATATATTTATAAAAGTCTTCTGCATTAAAGATATTAATTGTACTTTTTGCTGGTACATCACGATTAAAGTTTCTATATTGTGCTGTAGTAACTTCTTTAGTAACAATAGAAGTTACACTGTCTTCTAGTGTTGCATAGCAATATAAATAATACTTTGTTGCAGAAGTTAAACCAGTAAATACATACATACCTTCTTCCGTTTCGCCTCTAATGATAAACTTACCTTCTAAAGAAGAATTTAGCAGTTCAACAGTAGGATTTTCAATGATAGAATCTGTTAGTACATAATGCACAGTTGCTCCTTCCGTTGTTTCAAAAGTTGCACCTGCTTGCGCATATTTCGCAACAACACCATCTGCTTGATTTGTTGTTAATTTTGCTGTTAAAGAAAGGACTGGAGTCTCAGCTTCTGCTGTTTCAAAGGATGTTGAAAGCATCACAGATGTTTCACTTCCGGTAACACATACTACATAAACATTGTATACCGTTCCATGCTTTAATCCTTCTAAGGCAATGGTCAAACTATCAGAAGGTGTTTGAGCCAAAACCTCTTCCTTTGTAGGCGCAGTAGATAAAGTAGATAGCAGGTAATAAACTTTTACATCTGTCTTATTTGTAGATACAACTAAATTGTAAGTAAATTCTTCATCATTTGCATCAATCGAAATGGTTGGTTCGTTTTGTGGAATTTCGAATGATTCTGTTGTGTTAATTACTTGGTTTGCATTGTCGATTTGTTCAAATTGATTTCCTTCTATCATACTATCCTTGATGGTTTCAATATAAATACCTTGTCCACAAGAAATAAATGTATTATCCTTTACCGTATACTGACTAGGAATACCTGCATGAGTTGCTCCCCAGATGAAGGCATAGTTAATTCTTGCACCATACTCTGTAATACCTTCCAATGTGTTTCCCACAATTCTAGTTCCATTTGCTAAACTACAAGTAATTCCTTTTCCAACATTTTTAATCGTATTTGCAAATATTACTGTATTTGGTGTATCAAGCATAATATCAATGGCTCTTGCACCACCATCAATTAAATTGTCATGAATAAAATTATTTCTACCAGTCGCATCATGTGTTGCACCTGTATTTCCTAATCCAACTGCAGCACCTCTTCTAGTATTTAAAATTTCATTGTGACAGATTTCATTGGAATACTCATCTTCACCATGTAAATCTATAGAGTCTAAAAGTATATCTTTAAACGTATTATGATGAACTAAATTATTATGGGCATAATACTGAATTAAAACACCATGGCGTAAATATGGTCCTTCAAAAGTACAATCTTCTACTACATTAAATCTTGTATCCAAAATTGTATCTGTTCCATCCACATCATGAGTTTCTCCTTGGATACATACACCGTAGCCCATACCTCCGCCACCTAAGCAGGTTGCGTATCTGAAAGTAGAGTTTCTTACTGTAACCTCCTGTGCCATTGCAATTCTTACGCCAGAACGTCTGAATTTTTCTACAATAACACCATCAATCAAAACATTCTTGGTTTGCTGATCAGCAGATGTAATATCTTTACTAGATGCAATAGTAATCCCATATTTTGGTCCTGTTAAAATATCTGTGATTAAATTAGAGTCATTTATGTCATAACTTAACTCTCCAGTATTTGAAGTAACTGTTAAATTTTTGATCGCCACATTGGAAGCATTCGTAACAGCAATAACTGTGGTAGATTTTTCTTCATTCTCCGTTGGAGTGAAGCAAGAAACTAATACTACACCCTCTTTAGATTCACCTTTCAAAGTAATTCCAGGTTTTAAATGAATATGTGCATAGTATCCGTTTACTTTTAAAGAAGTTGTAAAATAATAAGTTCCATTAGGAATATATACTACATCTCCTGCTTCTGCAGCATCTATAGCCTTTTTAAAAGCTTCATAGTTATCCGCTGTAGCATCATTTGCTATAGCGCCATATGTTGCAACAGAAATTACCTTACCAGTTTCTTCTACTGGAGCTGGCATTTGATGAACAGCACCATTTTTATCATATAACCCTGGTTGGTTCCAATCGCCAACAAAGTAGTCAGCAAATTGCTCATAATTTGCATCTAACGTTGTAGCAACCTCCGTCTGCACTTCTGTTTCTCTAGTCGCTGTTTTTCCATATACAAAAATTTTATATTCTGTATTATCCTCTAAATCATTAAATTTAACTGCATCTCCTGAATATAGTTCGCCTAAAGTCATGATTTCTTCTTTTGTATATTCTTTAGATAAATCTTTTGAAAGGATATACCAGATAGATGCATTTGCTTTATTTGTAGTTAAAGTTAATAATAACTCTTTTGCATTAACTGTTTTACTAAATTCAATGGTAACTTCAAATGGTACTGGATCTGCTTTAGTCTTAAAAGTTAATTCCGTAATTTCTACATCCTCATCTGAAGTTTTGCTATAAACATAAATAAAGTAATCTGTATTTTCATCTAAATCTTCAACTTTAATAGTTTTAGTCGTTGTTGAATCAAAAGTAAGCATATCTTCTTTGGTTAAAGTTAATTGCTCTTTTGATACTTTATAGTATGTAGTAACATTTTTGTTAGATGTAATCAATATATTAATTTCACCTAAAGCTGCTCCATCTTTAACTTCATAGCTTGTTGCTAAAATGATAGGAGCTGCAAGTGTCTTTTGAGTCACAGAGGCAACCTTGGAAACTTCTGCTTCCGTTTTAACAACTGCATATATAGTATAGCTTGTGTCCTCCTGTAAATCATCTACGATCGTTTCTAATTTCTTTTCCGTTGTGGAACCCAAAGCTTTCACTTTTACAGTATCATAATCTTTTTGAGCTATAATTTGTTCAGCTGTTGGTGCTTGATCTTTACTCAATACAACCATATAGTAGATGGTTGCTCCTGTCTCAACAGAGCTTTCTGCTTCTAAAGAAATTTGTTTTTGCTCTATAGCAGAAGCTTTTAGATTTCTAATTTGAAGAGGAGATTTGTATAAACCCTCATCCCAACCTGCATGAACTAAAGTTGGACGTGATGCATCTGACTTCATTGTCCAATATACATCATTGCATTCTATATTGACATTCGTTTTAAGCCATTCCTTATTTGCGAAAACGGAAGCTTCCAATTCTTCACCAATACTTTGAGGCTTCTTTTGGTTGCCTAATAAAGTTGTATCAGCGTAATATAAATTTTCTACAATTGGATTTGTGTTGTTTGAAGTAGAACGGTTTCCAACAACCAATCCAGAGTTGTTACTCTGACTTGCTCCATTTGCAGTTATTGTAGTCCCTAAAACGAAACAATTCTTTGTAGTAGGAACTATGCTAGAACCACTTCTTTGCTGTAATAGTCCTACAATTCCTCCAACACCTTCTCCACCTTCAACAGTACCTAGAGTATAGCAATTTTCTATTTCTACACAACGCGCATAACCAACAATTCCTCCGACGTATTTTCCATAGGATGTAACGTCGCTTAAAGAATAGCTATTCTTAATTTCTAAAGCTTTTGTTTTTCCAGTAGATGCATCTGCAGAACCTGAAATACCACCAACATTATTTCCAGCGGCAATTACAGTAGTTTTAGAAACACAACGTAGAATTGAACCAGATTCATACATATCTCCGACTAAGCCACCTGCTTTAGCTTGTCCACCAGCAGGCACTAAACTTTCAACTTTACCGCCAACAACAGAAACATTAATGACACTACCTTTATTATACCCAACAACAGCACCTAATCTTTGTCCTGTAGTAGATACAACTGGATTTTCTAAAATCAAATTAGCCACTGTTCCTTCTTCTCCTAATTGACCAAATAGACCAACGGATTCTTTGGTTTCACTGATATAAAGATTTTTAATAGTATGACCATTTCCATTAAAATATCCATTAAACGCTTTAAGTGAACCAGTCTGCCAGCTCAATGGAACAAAGCTTAATAAATCTTTTCCATATTTTGAAGATAAATCAATATCATTCTGTAAAGAATAATAAGCTGTTAATCGTTCAGCATCTGAAGCTACCTTTTCCAAATCTTCAATACTGAATATCTTATAAGGATCCTCATTCGTTCCACTTCCCTTATCCAGTACTTCATCTAAAGTTTTTGTCAAACATGTTGTTTTGTAAAATTCTTTAGCATAAAGATCATTTTTAAATAAAGTAACATAGATATCATAAGCTGTTGCTTGTTCTAGACCTTGAATGGTTTTATAAATTGTTCCAGTTCCTTCCAAATGGGAAACAATTTCAACCCCATCATAAGCTTCATGTTTTCTGATATTCTCATGAGTTGGAGTTTTTGAATCTTTTGCAACAACAATTAGATTTACAGAAGTATCTGTATCTTTTGCTTTGACAAAGACATCTATAGCGCCCTCTTCTTTTACGGATTCAAGAATGCTAATATCACTAAATCTTGGATAATTCTTATTATCCTTACCTGAATCCCCTGTATCACTTGGTTTACATGCCACGATAAACAAAAGACATGCTACCAATGAACAGGCAAATAATACTTTTTTAAACATAGTTGTCCTCCTTTTATATTTTATTTTTAAAATTAAAAGGTACAACCAGATTTTTTCTGGCTGCACTTCTTCTAATTTGTGGTAAATGTTATATTACTGAAGGTACAAGTCACACCCGCAACAAATAATCCAACATAAATGAATTCTTTGTCATCCCCAGCAAGACTTAAATCATAATTCACACCTGTTTTATTTCCGTTATAGTATAAGGAGTACGTTGAATCGATCTTTACAATCTTTAAAGTCACTTGATCTCCTGCTTGAAGGTATGTGTCTGATTTGTCTTTTTTATCTCGAGTCAAAGCTTCTGTTTTTTCTCTTTGGAAGGCAACATAGGTGTATTTAGATTCACCACTTGTGAAAGGCATACCTAGAGCTCCAACCGCAAGGAAGTTTGTATTCAATTCGGCTACATATTGGTCAATATACATATCATCTCTAACCATCAAACCACAGCCAGAACCACTATTGGCCACCTTAACTTCATCCACATGCATAGTTGCCTCAATTGTAAAATCATCATCCACTCTAAGTTGTCTAAAATACATTAATAAACCATCACCCTTAGAATTAAAACGTCCACACTGTGTATCTGTCTTATCTGATAAAGTTACTGTGTTATCTTGATTTTCTTTAATATCAAAATACTCTGTAAATTTATTTTTAGGATCCTTTTTGAAATAACCAAAAGCAGAAGCATGCCAATCTTCTTCTTTGGTTCCCCAAAGCGTTGACCATGTAGTAGGTGCTTCATAACTAGGTTCTACATATTGAGGGTTAACCACTAGATACTCTTCTTTCGTTGGTTCAGTAATGTCTGCTTTAACATACGCAGCCAATTTAGAATCTGTATCCTTTAAAGCAGCGGCCATCATATAGCCAACCATCTGTGCACCATAACTATTTAAATGCGTTCCATCAATAGCAGTTGAAGTAATCATTCCATAGTAATCCATAGCCTCTTTAGGTGTAGAGGTTCTCCACTTTGCAGCAGTTAATCGTGTATTATCAATTAAAGTCAACTTTTCACTTGCAGCTAAAGTTCTAGTAGCTTCTGCATAGTCTCCGCCACCATAACTTGCATCTTCTTGCATAACATGTAAGTATTTTGTTCCTTCTGCATAAGCACCTGAGGCATCATAGCGTACAATTGGTGTGGCAAGAATAGGAGTAGCACCAGCAGCTAGTGCAACTTTAATAAAGTTGTGATAAAGATAATAATGGAAGGTTCCTTCCTTATCTTTACTATTGCCTTCTAAGGTTGCAAACTTTTCATCAATCTTTTTTTCATCATTATGCCCAAAAGCAATAATTACATAGTCGCCTTCTGATACAGAACTCGTAAAAGTTTTATATTCCTCTAAAGTTGCAAAACTTCTAGAACTTGCACCACCAACGGCTAAATTCACGACTTCTGCTTCTTCTTTAAGATAAGAAGATACAGATGAGCCAAAACCAGCTCTTTGGTAATAGTAATCTAAATCCTTTGTAGATTGATCATAATATGCACAAGTGGAGTCTCCTATCATAAATACCTTTGTAGCGGCAAGAGGCACACTAACCTCAATCTTTTTCCATTTTGCATATACTGTTAAATTCGATGAAACTTTTAAATCCGTAAAAGGTTTCGTACATTCTTTATCTGTAAACCAACCTTCAAAGGTAAAGCCATCTCTTGTAGGAGCAGTAGGAAGTTTAATCTCGCTTCCTTCTTCTACTTTAATTGCTTCTATTGAAGTTCCTCCTAGTGAATCAAACGTCACTGTGAATTCATTCTTTTCTTCCGTCTTATCTTCATCTGGATTTGGTGTAGGGTCTGATTCTGTCGCACATCCTACACATGCTAAAACCATCCAAAATCCTATAAAAGTAATGACTATTTTTTTAAACATATTCCCATCTCCTTTTAGTTTTCCGTATATTCGAACCAGATTCTTCAAATACGACAATCTAAATTTTCCGTATTTCCGAACTAAATTCGAATACATTTTTAAAAAATATATGAAAGTTCATAATAGCGCTTCCATCAAGTTTATTTTACCTTTTCTATCCAATATTGTCAAGTTATATTTTTCATTTTACTTTTATGTTGAAATTATTCTTGGTTTATGCTTTGTTTATCATCTAAAATCGTTTTGTCTCCTCTTGGACAAATAAAAAAACTCAGTTCAATTTGAACTGAGTTAAATTTTAAATTTTAATTAAAAATAAGAATTATACATCTAATGATTTTATTTTAGGAATTAAGCCATTTGCTAAAAGGCTATGTCCTAGATTTGAAGGATGCAGCATGTCACCTGAGATACCTTCTAGTTCTACCATCCAATCTGCAGAAGATACCAAGTGAATATTTGCATTGTTTAAATCACGAATCTTCTCTTTTATAATTCCTATAAACTCTATATTTTTTTCATGATATGGAATCTCATTAAAATCTTTATATAAAGATTCAAACATATCAAGAATGCTGATAAGAACAATTGGACGATTCTTTTTAGATAGTGTATCAATTAGATAGCTAAATGCCTCTTGAAAAGTTTTAGCATCCATCAATCCTCGAACATTGGCTCCAATTTCTAAAATGTATCCTTTACAAGGAATACTTGCTAAATAATCTACTGTAGTACGCTCAAGAAGACAGGAACCAGAAAGACCCTTATTTAGGATATCCGTCTTAATTCCTTGCTGGGTTAAGAATATGTAGCAATTTACGATATCTAAAGCTCCCGCACCTTGAGAAATAGAACTGCCATAAGAAACCCATGGTAATGAAGGTTCCAAAGGTAAAATATCCCCTGTTTCTATATCCTGTAGCGCAACTCTAGAGCCATTTCCTAAAATGATTCGCCATAGATAAGCTTTATTTCCATAAATATTTGAATATAGATTTTGCATACGTTCATGGATTTTAAATTCTATACTTTGAGTTTCATTTTTATTTAATATGGCTTCTCCATTTTGAAAATCATCAATATAACAGAAGACCTTCATATGAGCATCTAAAGATTTTAAAATTATTTTTAGTTCTGTAGAATAGGATAAAACACGGATTTCCACCATAGCTGGTACCATAGCTTTTTCCTTCCCCTTTACAGATTCTTTGTACCCAAGACCTGCAATAACCTCTTCTGGATATCTATATAATAGAATACCATCCTCTGTTTCCTTAAAACAGCCAACATTTTTAAAATTAATGTTTTTATTCATAGCTACCTCTTCTAATTTGTAAAAATTAAGCGGAACGCTTGTTCAAAATCATTAGCTGTTTGTTCTTTGGAATAGACTTCCATATAGGTTCCATCAACATTTTCATTTGTTAAAACTAATGTGAATACATCAGCCCCTATTGCTTTATAGGCTTCTGTTACATCGATATAATAGGTGTGGAATTCATACTCTGCAAATGGGAAAGTAAAGGTTGTAAATTCCTGTACAGGATCTTCAGCTGAATTCTTGATTAAAGCAAGCGTATCTTGATGAAGCTTAGAATTATCCCAACAAATAGAATCCGTTGTCCAATCTGTATACGTAGTATTAGAGAAAATATTGATTGTAGGCGTTCCTTCTTGTGCTTTCGCTGTAATCGATAAATATACCTTATCATACGTCGTTGGAGCATCTTTTTTATCAAATAGTGCATAAATCATGCGATTAAACATCGGTTCTAACGCGCTTGATTTTAATTTCAAATTTTTTTGATATTGCGCTGGCTTAGATTTACTTTCCATAGTGATAAAGAAATTTTCTTTAGGAAGGACATTATTTCCTTGCACAGGGGAAGTTAAATCGGTAGCATCAGGTATCACAAAAGAACCTGACTCATCAACAATTTGAACTTTTTCATCCATACCTTCAAACTTTGTATCTTTTAGAACAAAATTATTTCCTTTAGAATCCAAATAGACTCCCTTACCACAAGATTTTATCGTATTTGATAAAATTTTATAATCACTAGGTAGTCCTAGAGATGGATTTCCATATACATAGGAATAAGTTACACTAATTGCAGTTCCTTCAATATTTGAAAGGGTATTCTCTACAATTCTTGTACCATTTGCATTACTGCAGCGGATACCATTTCCCACCTGATCTATCGTATTTTTGAAGACAATTGTATTTGGTGTTCCTAATAAGATATCAATGCCTCTTGCACCATTTTTGATTTCATTGTCATGAATAAAATTATTTCTACCAGAAGCATCATGTGTGGCACCTGTGTTTCCTAGACCAATACCTGCTCCTCTTCTAGTGTTATGAATTACATTATTGCAAATTTCATTAGAATATTCATCTTCTCCATGCATATCAATAGAATCTAAAAGAATATCATCAAATTTATTATTTCGAATCACATTATTATGTGCTGAATATTGAATTAAAGCACCATGTCTTAACCAAGGTCCCACGAAATTACAATTTTCCACGATATTGAAACAAGTGTCCACAAAACTATCTGTACAATCAAAGCCATTTCCTAATCCTTGAATATTAACACCATAGCCCATACCTCCGCCACCAAGACATGTAGCCTTTTGGAAAGTAGAATTTTTTACAACAACTTCTTTGGCTTTTGCGATACGTACCCCCATACGCTGAAACTTTTCAACAGTAACACCTTCAATTAAAATATTTGAAGCTTGATCTTCTGCATCAGCAATGACACCTCCAGAAGCAGCTGTGATTCCATATTTAGGGGCCGTATAAATTAAACTCTGTAAATTAGAGTTTGTATTATCCGGTAAAACATCATCACTTGTATTAGAGGTTACAGTTAAATTTTTGATTGCCACATTGTTCACATTAACTGCAGCAATAACTGTCGTATTATCGGTTTCATTTTTGCTTTCACTAAAACAAGAAATAATACGTACCCCATTTTGACTTTCACCACGTAGGGTTATTCCATCTGTCAAAGCAATATGTGTATCATATTCTTCAGAAGCTCTTCGATAGTTCTTGAAGTAGTAGTCTCCATTAGGAATAAAGACAGTATCTCCTGGACTGGCATTATCAATCGCTTTTTTAAACGCTGAAAAATTATCTTCATTTGCATTATTGGCTTTTGCACCATAATCCAAGACATTAATTTCCATTCCTGTTTCTGTAACAGGGGCTGGCATAGTATGCTCAGATCCATCCTTCTCATACAGACCTGGCATATTCCAATCCCCTTTAAATAAATCTAAAAATTGCTTGTAATCATCATTAGATAACTGTGGTCCATTGTCTTGACCGCATGCTGCTAAGCCAAGTCCCAAAAACAACAGTAAGCCTAAAAATAGTATTTTTTTCATAGACATCATCCCCTTACTTCAATTTTGGGAAATGAGTATCATCTAATACAAAAATAGATTCAAAATCAAAGGAAGGTAAATTTGTGGTATACCATTCAGCTGAAAGGCTTTCTACTGTTGTTCCAAATTTAGCCGTTGCATTTAAAGCATCAAACTCCATAACATTTTCATTTTTCATAAATACTGCATTTGAAAGATAGAATCCAGAAGCTGCACAATTTTCCTCTGTTGCATTGGAATTACTGCGATTTCCTACAATAGGTCCCATATTGGTTCCTATTTTGATAGATAAATTTCCTCTAAAAATAGAATCTTTAATTACAGAATTATGGGCTGGCACATTATTGTTAAACTGTAAGAATCCTACAACTCCACCTACATGTCTTTCTCCTTTTATTGTTGCATCTACAACAATATTTGAAGCTGTAAAAGCACGAGCATATCCAGCAAATCCGCCAATATATTCTCCTGCTATGTAAGTGTTAGGAGTTGGAAATTCTGTTGTACCAGTAATTGTTCCTTTGAAATATGCGTTTGTAATTACTGGAGTTTCAAAATTGGTTTTACTTTTAGCATCTATTAAGCCTACAATCCCACCAAGTCTAGAAACACCTTCTATCGTCGCTTCTACAGAAACTCTATCTACTTTACATGCTGTACCTTCGTCAGAATAAATTCTACCTGTTAAACCACCAACGCGACTACCAGATACTTTTAATATGGCATCTGTAACTTTCACATTTTCAATGGTTCCTTTACAATCTCCAGTTAGCGCTCCTACATAAATACCTTGAGAAGTGCCATCGGCGTTCGTACTTGTAAATTTCTTTTCACCTTCTAATGTATCATCATATACTTTTGGACGTTCTACCATTCCATTAGAAGTTATACGAACATTTGTAAGATTCAAATTCTTTACAACACCTAAAATATTGATGCCTTCAAATAACCCAAGATTTGTTGAAGAAGTTGCTGAAATATATACACCAGATATGGTATGACCATTGCCATCAAATTCTGCTTCTCTTCCGATTTTAATCGGTGTCCAGTTGGCTTTATTCTCACCATACTTTACGGATAAATCAATATCATTTTCTAGTCTATAATATGTACTATCTGCATTCCAGTCCAAATTGTAAGTATCATAAGGTCCTGCACCAACATGCTCTAAATCCTCTATTGTAGATATTTTAAAAGGATTTTTTTTTGTACCTTCTCCTTTATCTACATTTGGCTCTATCGTAGTAGCTGTTTTTCTAACAATTGATGAAAATTCATTTTCATTTTTTATTACAAAAAAAGCATAATACGCCTTACCAGCTTCAAGATTGGTAATCATTGCCTCCAAGGTTTGGCTAGTGCCAGAGTTCCTTGCCCATACAAAATCCTTACCACTTATCATGGCATCAACAGTTGGAGTAGTATCCTCTTTTGTCAAAACAGCATAAATTGCACCTTGT
Organism: uncultured Anaeroplasmataceae bacterium; assembly: GCA_910577745.1. Classification (GTDB taxonomy): domain Bacteria; phylum Bacillota_I; class Bacilli_A; order Acholeplasmatales; family Anaeroplasmataceae; genus Pelethenecus. Next base: position 413,414 of record CAJTNG010000001.1, read on the forward strand.
TCTCCTTGAATAGACGCCTTGATACTTAAATCACTTGTTCCATCAATGCTTAAGAGTACTGCTGATTTAAACTTCAATTCTGTCTTTTCCTCTGAATGATCTCCATTATCTGGAGTTTCATTATTTTGACAGGAAAATAGGGAAAAACAAAATAATAGTGCCAAGGCACCAAATATAATTTTATTAAGTTTCATAATTTTCTCCTAAATATTTCAAATATTACTCTTGCCAAAAAGGGCCACCAGAATAACCTAACTCAATTGAAATACTTAGTGCACATCGTCTTATTTTACTGCCGATTTCTTCATCTGAAAGGACAGGGTTCTTTATATCTGAAAAAGACACTGCTGCAATCACTTTATTGGAAGCATCAAAAATAGGAGCTCCGTAACAAATCATTAATTTTTCATTTTCTTTGTTATCAATAGAGTATCCACGTCTCTTAGTTTCCATCAAATCTACCAATAAAGATTCTTTGTCCTTAATGGTGTTATTGGTTTTCTCTACAAAGCTTATTTCATCTAAAATTTCTTTTTGTGTATTAGGATCTAGATAAGCTAATAAAGATTTACCTAAAGCAGTAGTATAAACAGGATGAGAGCTACCGACACTACATGTTGCAAGTTTTGCTCCTTCTCCCATAAATTTATAAACATAAATAACCTCAGTTCCATTTCTAACGCCTACAAAGGTAGTACGCTCTAATTCATTAGCAAGAGGCATTAAGTGCTGTGCACAAATATCTACAAAAGATTTTTTTTGGGTATACTTTTGGCCTAGCGCAAAAGCGTTAATTCCTAATTCATATTTTTTTTCATTATAATAATTTGGTTCTATAAAATTTAACTCTAATAGAGAATGGACAATATCAAAAGCACTACTTTTTGGCATTTTCACATGATCAATAATTTCTTTTAAAGTAACGCCATCCCTATTGGCAATAAATTTAAGAATCTCAAAAGTTCTACTAATTGTTCTATTCATAAATAAACCCTACTTTCATAATTGAAATAACAAAAAATGTAAAATTGTATATTATATTATAGCAAAATATGAAAGTAGAGTCAAATTTATGTAAAAATTTAACTATAGAAATGACTTTAAAAGATTACACTTCATTTCTAAAGTATCTATAGATTTATCCTGAATTTGCAAAAATTGCTTCCTACTTTCTATAATCAAAGGAATCAAAGTTGCTTCATCAAAGGGAATAATTTGCTGATATTCCCATGGCTTTTGTTTCGTCAAAAGACGATCTAAAAGAAAACTAAGTGCTTTTTTAAGATCCACAGCTGGTTTTCTATAATACCATTTCTCCAACTGATATAAATCATAGCCATACGCCTTAATAATTGTATTAAAGTCATACACTCCCTTAATTGCCATTAAAGAATAATTTTTAGATTTAGTGCGTGCGGTTTCCTTAGGCATACTTCCATCCTCTGCAAATTCTTCTACTAAACGGTATTCTACCATTTGGTACACCAAAGGCAAAAGTTTTTTACTCTCTCCTAAAAAATCATAAATCGCAGCTAAGCCTAAATCATAAAATATTCCATGATTATTCCTTGCATACTTTTCTTCTAATCCTAAAGGAGATTCTTCTAACCAAATAGAAAGCTTTTCAATCCAAGTTTTAAAGGAAGTATGAAATTCTTCTTCTATATAACCTAAATCATAAAGGATTTTCAATAAGCGAAGAGGATAAGTAAAATTACCTGTAAAATCAATAATTCCAATACCTCTACCTAAATTCTTCCCTAAAATCATTTGAGCATGGTTTAAATTCGGATTCATTCCTGTCTTTTCATCTAGAAAGAAATAAGTTATATTATCCTTTAAAGCTTCATAATACTTCTTATCTTCAGTTAAATAATACAGCAATCCCTGATAATAGGTAATAAATGCAAGTTCTCTTAATTTGTCTTTATCATATAATTTTCCCTCAGGATTTGCTTCCCCATCCCTTGATATATAGGGTAATCCATTTTTAGTATCAGGGTTTGGCCAGTAATAGGTGGCAAGGGAAACATAATCCTTTGGATCAAATTCAGGAAAGGTTTGAGGTTTATTTATCACACTTATTTCGTTATTACGATATGAAATATGAATAGACTCTAGTTTCTGTACAATTTCTTGTATATCCTTTTTTGTAAGTTTCTGTTTTAAGGATGTTAAATCCTTTACTTCTAAGAGTAAATAGTAATTTACAGGATCAAAACAAACCGCTTCTTTAAAATAATTCATTCCTATAGTAAATCCTGTCCACCATTGATTTGAACAACTTCACCTGTAATGAAAGATGCATTCTCACTCAATAAGAATTCCACAACTGTTGCAACTTCTTCTGGAGCACCAAATCTCTTCATTAAGATATTATTTTTCCAAGATTCAAATAAGGCAGGATTTGTCTTCTTAATATTATCATGGAATGGTGTATCAATTGTACCAGGAGATACGGCGTTACAACGAATTTTATATTCTGCTAAATCTTTAGCCAAAGCACGTGTAAACACAACAATTGCCGCTTTAGAAGTACCATAGACACCAGCACCTGGTCCTCCTGCATTCCATCCTGCATTAGAAGAGAAATTGATAATAGATGGATTACTAGAATTCTTTAAATGTGGAATACAAGCTCTTGACATAAAGAATGCTGAATCCAAATTTAATGCCAATACACTACGATAGAATTCTGTTGTCATCGTTTCAAAACGAGAACGTCCACCTAATCCACCAGCGTTATTAATTAAAGCATCTACTTGTCCAAAGTCTGCTACAATTTGAGCAACTCCTGCATTAACTTCCTCTTCTTTGGTAACATCAAAATGATAATATTTTGCTTCAACGTTTAAAGCCTTTAAATCCTCCATAACTGGCTTTGCTGCAACATCATCTATTCCATTTAAGGCAATAGACCAGCCAGCCTTTCCTAAAACTCTTGCGATGGCAGAACCAATACCTCCAGTTCCACCTGTAATAATTGCTACTTTTTTCATTTTCCTATTCCTTTCTATTTTAAAAAATCTTTTCTTTCTGGTGTAAAAATATCTAGTAATTCACCTTCTTCTAGACATACTGCACCATGAACAATATGAGGTTCCTTATAGGTGGAATCTCCAGGACCTATAATCATTTTCTCTCCGCCAATGTTAAATTCAAATTTGCCAGACAAAATGTAAGTACACTGATCATGAAAATGCTCATGTAATTTTCCTACAGCACCTTTTTCAAAATGCAGATGGCATATCATCAATGCATCATGATGAGCGATTATCTTGCGAGATACTCCTGGATCAACCTCTTCATACTGAATATCTTGATCCAAGAAATAATGCTGAATCTTTTCCATACTATTCCTCCATTTCTAACCGTAGATTATATTTGACATCTTTCCCTTTTTCTCTTAAAAGGAAAGTTGTACGCGTGATATTCACTGGATTATCCATCGTTTTTAATATATATAATTCCTTATTGTTTAAACAAAGAACCATACGAATATTTAAATCCTCTACTTTACCAGTAAAAGTAATTGCCTTACTTTTGGTAAGAACACGATTCACTTCAAGAACATGCTGATATCCTGAAGAAGTATATCCTAGCTCTGCAGGTTCACAGACATAGTCATTTTCTATTTTAATTTCAGATTCCAAATGGAATACATAATCAAATACAGCTTCTTCCTCTGCATGAACGAGGAAGGTATCTTCTACAGTATCTGGTGAAATTTTCACATCACGAGTATAGTTTACTCCAGGATAAGTATCCTTTGCCTCACATGATATATGAGTAGAATCATATTCTATTGTATTCCCTGGGTTTCTAGAAAGAACATTTTCTCCATTTCTAATGACTGTATTATGCGCTAAAGACGTTTTGTGCCACTCATTACACAATCTTGCAACATATCCAGGGTTAGATAAATCACGGCTAATTCTATAGTTCTTATACATAATTTCTAGATTAATTAAATCTGGATGTGCATGAGATGGACCATTTAACCCATACTTTACAAAGGCATTCATCCCACCTGCCCTAAGAATTGCAAAATTAGAATTTGGGAAATTCTTAGTCTCATGAACCACTTCCGTATATCGATTTAAATCAAAATCTGTATTTAGAAGTAATCTTTCATAAGCAATTTCATTATCTATATAATAAGGTTTAGACAACGGTAGTGTAGTTCTTGGCAATGGAGAATTTTCAATATTTTTTAATAGATTTCCTATCTCACTATCTTCTCCAAAAATCTTAGCTGCCATATGATAGATATAACTATACGTCTTTAAATTAATACTTGGCCATCCATCATTTGGATTTGGGAAATACTGATTATCAAAAGCGTAATGATAAGCATTGATAAACATATGTTTAACCTTTTCTTTTTCTTCTTTTCCAAAATCAAAATTATATAGTTCACTAAATAGAATCAAAGGTGTAATGCCTTCTAAGGTAAAGAAATTGTAGTGAATGGATCCTTCATACCAGAACCCATCAGAAGTTACCCCTTCTCTAATTTGTTTTCTAATGTTAAAAGGCCCGTCAAATGTAAAATCAATCATTTCTTTATCATGGAAAAATAATCCCATTAAACCGATTGCGCAGTTATTCCAACAACGAATATTATGAATTGCATTGACTTGTGGTTTTAATAACAGATAAATTTCTTTAAACAGATGCTCATATACAAAGTCTAAAAACTCTTGATCTAAATCATCTTTCACAATCTCTAATGCTTGGATCATACGAATCGTAATTATAGATTCATTCAATCCTTGTGGAAGAATTCTTCCACATCCCCATTTCATTTCATCATAGGTATCAAATCTTTCACGTTCTTTATTATGAATTACAAATTTTGTGTAATTCTCAGCATAAAAGCCCATAATTTTTTTGATAATTTCTAAATAGGTTTTATCTTTTGTATAGGCATAAACTCCAGCCGCCTTCCAAATGGTAAGTATGGCTTGATTTCTGTAAAAGTAAACCCATACTCCATCATATAACTCATTTGAAAATTCTTTACCACAGACAGAACATTTATGCGTGTGCGGTTTTTGAATATCAAAAATCAGTCTGCCTCCATCATAATCACAAAAGTAACTATGTCCCCACTCGCTCGTCTTCATAGGATCATCTGTAAAGTTTGAAGCAAAATCATCCACTTCTTGTTTAATTTTTGCAATAGCGGATTTATATTTTCCATTGTTTTGTATGGCTTTAACAAAATTTTTATTTAAGTATTGCATCTTTATCACCCCAAATCATGCATTGTTTTGTTTTTTTATTCATTTCTAAGCCACGGTAAGAAAGCTTCGTTCCGTTTGCAATCGCAACTTTTCCTGTCTCTAAATTCAGATATACTAAATCTCCAGCAAAGAAAACTTCTTCGGTGGAACTAAAAATGATTTGATGTTTATCTCCAATCGTAAGCATATGTTCATGAAAGGACACTGGTTCAGAATTAAAACAGATAAGCTCTAAATGTCTATGCTTTGTACTTGGAACCCTGTTTTCTGTTAGTAAAGTATTTAAATGTACGATACACTTTTTATCTGGTTCTTGCGTCGTCATAACACTAGAAACTTCCTGTAAGAATTGTTCATGCTTCAAATCAGATACAGAATAAGTAAAATAAGACATCTGTTCTAACCCATTTTTCACAAGAAATTGATGATCTGAAATTTTTTCAGCTTCTACATCTGTATTCAAAATACTTTGATACTGGTGTGGTAATTCACTTTCAAAGTCATTGATGAAAAGGATAAACTCTAATGAATCCGTCAATACAGTTCTACTGACATTTTTCATTTTTAGGTCTAATGGATATAGGTTGGTATTGGTTGCCTTAAACATAGTGATGGATCCATTAGTATGGAAATAATCCAAAGACCCATAATATTGCTCCATAGGATACTCTGGGTGTTGCTCTACTCTCTTTTTTAAAGCTTCCACATAAATATCATTTTTATCTTCTATATCTGTAAACTTTCGATCTACCAATAAAGTATTATGATGCATAGGTAAAATATTACGATTATATCCATCATCTATCGCCATATAAGAATGCCCTTTGGTGATAATATAAGAAAGATTATCTGGATGATGATGAGATAAAGATAAAATCCATTTCTTTTCTTTTTTCCATATGTCTAGTCCAGTAATAAATTGTTTTTTACCTCCAGGATATCCGCACTTAAAAGAAAAGACCGTGGATTCTTTATGAAAACCTGTTCGAATAGAGATTAATCCTAAATCTTCAAATTTTTTCACATGAGGTAATTCACTCAAGCTCTTCTCCAATATACTAGAGTCATACCATAATAAATTTAACCAAGCTTCTGGTAAGAGACCAGGCTTAATTTTACTTTGATATTGTTCCTCGTATGCAAAATAATTAACGACTAGATTTCCTAGTTTCTGCGCATATCCATTCTTATATTCTTTGGCTGTTTTATAATATATTGCAGCACTATGCGAAGAGTATCGATCATGACAATCTCCAAAATTTAACTGCTTCCGAAGTTCACTTGCAGACTGATAAATTCGATACTCTACAGTATTCTTTAAAAACTCTGAGGTTTTGAAATAATCTATATTTTCTCTATCCTTTAATAAATCCGCATAGATAAATAACCACAAGGCACCATATCTCCAGTATGTAACGCCCTCATAGTCAGAACCATCTTCTGGAAGGTAATCAAATACTTTTTCAAAATTTTCTTTAGAAGCAGCAATGTACTCTAAAGCTTTTGGATACTCTTTGGAAATGGCATATCCGCAGCAGGCTAATCCTGTCATGTTTATCCAGTTGTGATTCTGATAATAATTCGTAGCCCAGCCTTTATCAGCATTTTCATTTTTATATGTAAACATTAAATCAGACTGATAAATTAATTTATTCAGAATCAATTTTCTATCCGCTTCTTCTAGCACATCATAAAGCCAGTTATAAGCGGTAGATAAACCAAACATTATCCAAGACGCACTTAAATCAACATTGACCAAATGCGCATTCCCCCAATACGGATAAGCGCACACAGTTCGAATATAACGACAGGCTTGAGTTAAGTATTTCTTTTCTTCACTGACTATATACATCAACGCTAAATTAAGGATAGCTTGACAAAAATAGGTTGTACTTTCTTTTGGTGGAGTTTCTGGAATTGCCATCACTTCGTAACGGTCACATTGATCCATCAACTGAAAAAACTGTACTTTCTTCTTTGTCCTGATTTCTTCTTTTAATTGCTGTAAATCTTTTATAAAGAATAAATCACGCATAACATCATCTCTCTTTCGATTCTAAATTCTTTCTCTCTTGATGCTTTCTATAAATGTTAGATATAAGTAAACTCAATTTATTTACAATAAAAGAAATGATAAGATAGAAAGTCAAAAACAATGTCGCATAGCCAAAAGGCTCTATAGGAAAGGGAACTGTAGTTCCTGTCAAGTCAGAAAAGTGTATAATCATTCGATTAATACCTTCATATGCTCCATAGACTAAGATACTAACTAGAAGACACTGGAAAAAATCCAGGGTCTTCATTAAAGCTCCTTCCCAAACACGGCGCTCACCAATTTTTTTATTTACTATTTTACCATTTCGTTTAATATCAAACATTCCATATACAATTGGATTAAAAATAAGTATATGACCAAAAGAAATTACGAGTGCCAACACAAAGACTAAATCAAAGGGATCATTTTTTCCCAAATCCGTTCCCCATGCAATGAAAAAACATATAGCACCTACAAACCACCATCGAAAAAATTCTACCTTAACTCCATCTGGAATTTTAGATAAAATACTCTTTTTATTTTCATTTGGATTTGATAAATTTCTTTCTTCTTTCATATCTTCCACATTCCTTTTCTTTTTATGCGGCTACCTTCTTTTCCTCTTCTTTTTGAGATTTTTTATAAGTAGCAAACGCTATAATGATTTCTACTAAACCAAATAGATATAAGGCAATAATAATTATTGAAAAAACCAATCCCATAACAACTGGGGTTACCATCACATTATTCTGATGCATTAAGGCATCAAGATATACACTAATCAGCAATCCTCCTACACCAATGACTGCAAGAAGCATTAGAATAGAGAAAATGATTTTTCTACCAGATGGAGTTTTTAGACGAATTGCATTAAACAAACAAACAAAGCCAAGTAATACAAACATAAACATATAAATTCCACAAATTTCATTGGTCAACTTATTGATGGCTTGAATCTGAATATTAGAAAATATTAAATGCAATATAGCTGTAAAACAAATAATATATTTAGAAATTCTTTTTTGATCATGTTTAAAGCCTTCTTTTAGACTTGCACCTATTCTAATAAAGGCATGCTTTAAAGTAAGTAAAAATTTTTTCATACCTCTATTCCTCCACAATTCTATTCGTAGTTTCTGCGTCAAAGAAATGAACTTTTTCCATATTGAAAACTATTTTTATGTTTTCAACATTTACATCATATCTGCTATTGATACGAGCACGGATAGAACCATTCTTTAACAAGCATTCTACATAGTATTCTTTTCCTAGAAATTCTGCATGATCTAAAGGTAATTCAAAAGTAGCTGTAGGATATTTTTCCATAATCTTATCATCACAATCAATATGCTCTGGACGAATGCCTAGCTTCACAGCTTTACCATTATAGTTTTGTAATTTCTTTAAATCACGATCTAAAATTTTAACTTTATAATCTTCAAAAACAAAATATCCGTCTTCAATCTTACCATCTATAATATTCATATTTGGCATACCTATGAATCCTGCAACAAATAAATTGTTTGGATAATTGTAAACTTCAAGTGGTGTACCTATTTGCTGAACATATCCCATAGACATAACAACAATACGATCAGCCATAGTCATAGCCTCAATTTGATCATGCGTTACATAAATAGTAGTTGTATTTAGACTCTTCTGTAATTTTACAATTTCACTACGAGTTTTCTCTCTTAACTTTGCATCCAAGTTTGAAAGAGGCTCATCCATTAAGAAAATTTTAGGATCTCGTACAACTGTTCTACCTAGCGCTACTCTCTGTCTCTGTCCACCAGATAAATTTTTAGGTTTACGATTCAAATATTCGGATAAAGAGAAACGTTCCGCTGCAGCTTTAACATTTTTATGAATTGCATCTTTTTGTTCATGACGAATTTTTAAAGATATTCCAATATTATCATATACAGACATATGATAATATAAAGCATAGTTTTGGAAAACCATAGCTACATCTCGATCTACTGGAGCTAAAGAATTAACACGTTCTCCGTCAATTAACATATCCCCTGTCGTAATTCCTTCAAGACCAGCAATCATTCTAAGTGTTGTCGATTTTCCACAGCCAGAGGGACCAACAAGAACGATGAATTCCCCATCTTTAGCATGTAAATTAAAATCATGTACAGCATGAGCTCCGTTTGGATATATTTTGTTAACATTTTTTAATATAAGCTCTGACAAGACAATCACCTACTTTGACATTTGAATTTTCGAGATTTTTTCTTCTTTAATATAAATCTCTTGACGTTTAATCTTTATAAAGGATCTAATACCAACATAAATGGAAGCTATAATCATATAAATATTACAACCATAAATTACAGATTGCAGTAAGGAACTTGCACTTGATAAATCCACTTCCATAAGACCTTGAATGACCCATGAAATACGTAGAATACAATAAATTCCAAAGCCAATAGAACAATAGCTAAATGCTTTTTTATAATTTTTAACTTTAATAGCAATAGTAAATAAGAATAGTAAAAATACGATATTTACAAGGATAGATACACCTACCCAGAAGGTTCTAACCATAATACTTAATAACAAGATTAAATAAATTATTTCTGCAACAACACATAATAAGGTTAACCAATATCCTTGGACATCTGGTATATAGAAAGATAAATCTGAACGTCTTTCCTTCTTCTCTTCTTTAGATAATAGCTGCCACCATAGTTTATCTGCTGTAACTTTATTTTTATGTTTTAAGTGTGCTATTTCAACTTTTACATTATAGATTTGTTTTTCAAGCTTGATATGGAATTCTTTATAAAGCTTTATCACTCTATTCTCATTTTGGAGAGAATCAATGTGCTTTTTTGCTTTTTGTATTTGAGAATCTAATTCATTTTTGAAATTTTCATAAAGTTGCTTGGCTTTTAAACTTTCCTCAGAATGATTTTTAATGTAATTTTCATAATTAGCTTTTTTCTTAAGCAAGATGGCTTCAATTTTATTCAATTTCTTTTGTAACTCATCATCTTCTGATTTGTTCTTTAAATTCACATTAGAAATGGAAATCTCTGATAAATATTCAACTAGCTTTTCATAATGTTCAATTTGCTGAGGCGTCTCATCTTTCATCTGAGCATCCTTATATTTTTGCTTGATGCCAGCTAACATATTTTCAATTTTATCTAACCGCTTTTGAACAAAAGAATGATTTGATTTATTCTTCAAATCCAAGGTATTAAAGGAAACTTCTGCTAAAGCCGCATCAATTTCCTTTAATAGATTGATACGATCTTCACGCTTCGCAATTTGTTTTTTATATTTATTTTGTTTAAAACTTTTCATTTTATTTATTAAGGCTTTCATTTTATTCATGATTGAATACCTCACTTTTCTTGTAAAGAATATGATTGATCCATAAAGTTGCAATATAAGCTAAGGTAATAACTAATAGTATAGCAAGCACTGCATATCCTATATAAAATGTTTCAAACTGTAAGTTATAAACAACCCCTTCTAATGCCTTATCTTCCTCACCCATATGAGAAAAATCTACACCCTTATATTCTGTCATCAAGCTAGAAAGACGCATAAATCCATAAACAGAGGAGGCAATATTTACAGCCCCAAAAGTTGTCATCACACCTAAAGCAAATAAATCACAGATTTTAGATTTTAATTCGAAGACAAACATAAATAGTATAGATACACATCCAACAACTGAAAACCAGAATAATACATTATTATACCCTAGCATATGCTGATGAAAGTCAATAACTCCTTTATTTATCGGCAAATAAAATCCAAAGAGATTTTCATAATTGGTCATAAAACTCAAGGAAAAAAATGCTACGATTAATAAGGTGATTAGATAGATGATAAAACCTACCCTTTGAATTTTGAACGTTTTTTCCATAAACACACAATCCTTTCTATATATAACTTTTTTTTACTTATTGGGCTTATAAGATAAACATCTAGAGCATCCAGTTATTTACCTTATAAGCCCTCAGAGGATTTCTCCTCTGAAAAGCTTGATTTAAAAATTATTTTGCACCCTTCATTGCTTGGTATGCTTGTTGATAAATTGAAATATAAGTTTCAATTCCACGAGTTTTAAGTTCAGCTTCATAAGCTTCCCAAGTTGTCAATACTTTAGTATTATCAGGCGCATTACCTGCGGATTTATAAAGAATGACATTGAAGATTAACTGAACAAAATCATCTGCTTCAATCTTTGTTTCATTTCCTAAAGTTTCAGTTTGTCTCTTAGTTAAAGAGAATGCAGGTGGAGTTAATGTATAATAATTCTTGTTTGTTCCTGCTGCACCTTTACCTTCATATGTAGGAATATTTGTAGTAGATTCTTGTAATAGTTTCCAAGCTGCAAATCCATTGTCAGAGGTATACTGATATTCAAAACCAATTTCCTTTTGATAACCAACTGGTAATAAGCATCCCATAAAGTTACGTAAGAATGTAGACAAGTCACCTTTTGCACGAGCATTTGCAGTTTCTAGTGTCCAAGCATTGTACTTAGGATAAGTTTTTCCATCTGGTCCTTGGAATTTATCTGTAGGTTCTAACATATAGTCCATACCATAATTTTGCTGTAAAGCACCTGTTTCAGAGAAGAAATAATCAAATATTTCACAAGCCTTATCTAATTCAGCTTTACTAGCAGCTGAAGAAATTGCCCAGCCATCTGGTTTGATAACACGAGAGTTATCCATATAATACTGCCATATGCCATTTACTCTAGATACTGGAGGTAATACGCCAACAACATCCTTACCATTTGCATTATTTAAAGAATCTGCTGTAGTTGAAGCTGTAAAGTCATAAGTTAAGAAACCGAAAGATGGCTTTTCCCCTTGATCTGTACCATATAATGCAGTTCTGTGGTTTGATTTATTAGTGATGTCAAATAAATCATTATAGAATAATCCTTCTTTTACTAATTGTGATAAGTAAGTTGCAACATCATAGAATTCTTTTTGAGAATATGTAAATTGAACATTTCCATCATTATCAATATACCATCTAGAAGTATAAGAGTCAGAACCATGTACCTTAACACCATCAAAGTAAGTACCTAATCTTAATACTTCTTCACGATAGCTTGACTGTCTAGTGAAGTAAGGATAAACTACAGTTGCTTTTCCTTCTGTTAAATAAATTGGATTTGCTTTAATTACACGGAATAATGCTACTAATTCATCAATATCATAAGCTGCCTTTGCACCTAAATATAATTCAGATGGATTTGTGTAATCATAGTTTCTCTTGATATAGTCTTTTAAACATTTTGCTAATTCTGCACCATTCATTGAGGTTTGATTCATTAAAACAATAATATTTTCATCTGTTTTCTTTGTTACATCAACCCCTGTTTTTGGAGTTACAGTACCACCATTGCTACCAGTTCTTGCAAGATCACCCTTCCAGAACCCTTCATATGCTTTGCTGATAACTGTTGAAGTATCATAGTTTACATCTGCAACATCTAATAGTTTTGTTACCCATGTTTTACGCATTGTATATCCACGAGCAAACTGCCCAACTTCTGCAATGTAAGGAACATGATAAATATTTCCATCATATGCAGTTATAGAAGATTTGATCATTGGATTATTATCTAAGTAATTTTTTAAATTAGGTAATTTTCCATCGTTCATTAATTCTGTTAGATTAACAAATCTTCCTTCTGCACCATAGCTCATTAATGTAGTTGCAATGGAGTTTCCACCATAGATAACTGCATCCTTGAAACCATTTGCTGCAGCTGTTTTCATCATTTCAGTTGCTTTTTGATCTTGGATTGTAACATCCTTAAAGGTTGCATTAACATCCTTTTCTAATTTTTGCCACATTGGCTTTAATTGACCTGCGGATACTGTAGTTCCATCAGGAAGTTCAAGAGGCGTAGACTGGTTGTAAGTCATGGTCTGATTGTTATTACCATAAGCCAAATTGAACTTAATTTCTACATTGTCACTCCCACCACATGATGCTAGGCCTAAACCTACACATACAGATAAGAATAACCCACCTAAAATTCTTTTTCTCATATTCTTCTTCCTTTCTTTTCTTATGTAAAATATCTGCTTTTGCAAATATAATTACCTAGTTTTAACCTTTAACTCCACCTAGATTTACACCACGAGCAAAATATTTTTGAATATATGGGTAAATTACTAGAACTGGAATTATAGAACAAATGATGATAGCATACACTAAGCTATCTGCTGCGTAATCTAAAACTACAGGCGAATCATCATATAGTCGCTGATAAGTTTCGATTAATGTTCTTAAATATACCTGCAATGGTGCCTCTGTTGAATCGTTTAAAAGCATTCTAGCCCAATAATATCCATTCCAACGAGAAATTGCATAGAACAATGTGACAGTTGCTATCGAAGCACCAGACATTGGAATATATACTCTTGAGAAGATTTGAATCTCATTAGCACCATCTATGGTTGCAGCTTCTTCTATATCTTTTGGAACTGTACTAAACGCATTTCTTAATAGAATAATATTATACGCCTGAACACCAAACGCAATGATCATTCCCCATTTGTTATCTACATGCATTTCTTTGTAGTTCAAATACATTGGAATCATACCTGCTGAGAACCACATGGTAAATACAAGTAGGAAGTTCCATTTTCTTTTTCCAAGTAGCTTGTCTTTTGATAAAACATACGCACCTGTAAGAGAAATGAACATACTCCAAGCAGTACCAATTATGGTATAAAATAATGTATTGGTATATGAAATCCAAAAGCCTTTATCAAATAGAACGATTCGATAAGCCTCAATGGTCAAATCTTTAGGATATAACCAGATTTGTCCAGACTCATACGCTATCTTTCCACTGATAGAAACACTGAAAGCATAAACAATTGGATACAAGCATAATAGCGCAAATATAGTAACCAAGAAATATGCAAGGATTTTAAAAATTATTTCACTTTTACTTAATCTTTCTATTTTCATATTAACACCTTACCATAATGAAGTTTCTGAGACTTGTCTACTAATTGCATTTGCTCCAATAACTAAAGCAAAACCTATTACAGAGTTAAAGATACCTACTGCAGAACCCAGACCTGGGTTAGCAGCATCCCCCATACCTAACCTTTGTTCAAAAGTAGATAAGACATCGGCAGTAATATAGGTATTAGGTTGATAGAGAAGCAATACTCTTTCATATCCTACAGATAACATTTTACCTATACGCATTATAATCATGATTATTAGAGTTGGAGCCATACCAGGAATTGTTACATATCGTATTTCCTGCCACTTATTGGCACCATCCACTTTAATTGCTTCATATAAGACTGGAGAGATTCCCATGATTGCTGCAAAGTACACAATGGAGTTATAACCACTTTCTTTCCAAATCCCTGTGATGATATACATAGGTCTAAAATAATTAGCGGACTCTATAATCTTATTTGAGGAAGGTATAATCTTTAGATTGTAAAGAAGCTGAGCAATAACTCCCGTGGATCGTTCTCCACTATACACAAGCATAATTACAATACCTGTAATGGTTACCTCTGACAAGAAGTGTGGCAAATACGTAATGGTTTGTACAATTTTACGATACCCTTCACTTCTTAGTTCACTAAACAATAATGCCAATATAATAGGGATTGGAAAACCGAAAACTAATCCATAAGTACTGATAACAAAAGTATTTCTAAATGCTCCCCAGAAATTCTCTTTATTAATACCAGTCACAAGATTAATAAAATTAGATAATCCTTTAAATTCACTTCCAATTATACCATCGGCAGCATCATATCTTTTAAAAGCAACAATCAGTCCTGCCATTGGTTTATAAGCAAATAACGCAAACCATACTACAATTGGAATTAATAGAAGGTAGAGCATCCATTCCTTTTTAACCTCTTTTAAGATTGTTTTTGCTTTAGATTGTCTCATTTGAATTTTGTCCATCCGTTTCACTTTCTCCTTTCTCCTGAATTTGTTTTATATAATCATCTTTTATTACTATTTCTTCCTCTTTAAAAAACTCATGCATGTCATAGACAAGCTTTGTCTTGAGTCTAGATAAAATCAGTAAAACTAAAATAGTAATAACTAGAATAAATATCTCTGATAAAAAATATTTCACACCGCCAAGAGGATCTTGACTAATAATCAGTAATGCTATTTCTTTACCGATAGCTATGGATAAAAAAACAACTAAAACATAGCCTGCTAACCATAATGGACTCGAAACAATTTTATTTCTGCTTCTTTTCCCGTAAATCAGCATCGGAAGAGCGGCGGTTGCATTGGCTATCATATAATAGAGAATCCCCTTCCATATCTCTATAGACTGAATATTTCCAATAGGCTGAATAAAAATCAAAGGCAACCCTGATAATATCAAGGAAACAATGGCTATATTTCCCCACCGTATTGAAAAAATGATATATATCATAATCGCAAAACTAAAATAAAATCCTGATTTCAAATTAGAAAAGCTAAATGCTGTAATGAATTCTGCAACAATTGATAGAATGGTAAAAAAAATCAAATCTATTTTCTTTAATTGATTCAATTTATCACCTTCCCTTAAAATCCGTATATTCGAATTTAGTTTTATGATATTCCCATAAATACATCGCAAATGATTCCGTATTTGCGAACTAAATTCAATAAAACTAACATAATAAATATGAAAACACATAATAGCGCTTCCATCAAGTTTATTTTACCCTTTTCATATATCAATGTCAAGTCATATTTTTTTATTTTCGACTTCTATTTCATTTTATCCCTTTTCTTTCGGATTCTTTTCCTATGTATATCATAATTCGTATATCCGTATCATAATCAGAATTACGAATTAAAGATTGACAATCCTTTCTTTTATGTTATAATCAAAAATAAGAGGTGAGTGATTTGAGAAATGATATAAAAAGCAACTTCTACTCTTATCTAAACTATCTATTAGAACATTCCACTTTAGATAAGCCTTTATGGAATAAAGAGGTTCTTATCGGATTAAAAAAAGCAGGTTGGACTTATATTGATGGATGTATGATGGTAGGATTAACTACACTTTATCTACAAACAAAGGATGAGAAAATTTTTGAATATATTAAAAATTATATTAGTCCGCTCGTTCCAGAAGATGGAAGAATAAAAATACTTTATTATAATAATTATAATGAATTCACTTCTACTGGGCGTGACTCTGATCCTTGTAATGAGGCAAAAGTTCTTTTCTTGCTATATCATAAAACCAAGGAGGAACGGTATTTAAAAGCCATTCATTATATGCATGACCAAATTAAAAACTTACCACGAGTGGATGGGAACTTTTGGCATAAAGATAAATATCCTAATCAAATATGGTTAGATGGTCTATATATGATTCAACCCTTCTATGCACAATGGGAAAAAGAATTTAATCATTCAGAGTCCTTTAATGACGTTGTCTTCCAGTTAGAAAACTGTTTTAAATTAGCCTGGGAAGAGTCTAGACAACTTATGGTTCATGGTTATGACGGAAATTATCGTAATCCAAAGGAACGCATGATTTGGGCAAATCCAGAAAATGGGCATTCTAAGGTTGTATGGCTTAGAGCCTGTGGATGGTATGAGATGGCTTTGGTAGATTGTTATGAAATTATTGAGGATTCTATTTTAAGACAACGCATTGCAGGATTAATTCAAAAAACGATAGCAGGTTTATTGACTTATTTGGATCCCAAGTCAAAGATGTTTTGGCAAGTGGTAGATGAGGCAAATCGTGAAGGAAACTACTTAGAAACCTCTGGTACACTGATGATTGCTTATGCAATCTTAAAGGCTGTTCGTTTAAATGTGTTAGACAAGACGTATCGTAAAATTGGGGAAGACATCTTCTACGGCACTTGGGATACTTATTTTAAACAAAAGGAAGATGGCACATTCACATTAGGTGGCATATGCATAGGTGCAGGGCTTACCGCTTCAAAAACAGATGCTTATGCTGGTACCTATGAAATGTATATAGAACGCAAGATTGTAAGTGATGATGGTAAAGCTATAGGTCCATTCATTATGGCTTTTGCAGAAATATTGAAATAAAAGATTCGTCCAATTTACGTATAAATCATTTTTTTCCTAAGGAGATTCAATTTGAATCTCCCTCTCTTTTTAAAAAAAGAGCTAGAGATGTAACAATACACCCTCTAGCTCTTTTCTTTTTGTAATTCTTTTTATACTTCTACTCCAGTAGCTAATGTTCTACTCAAGCTTTTATCTCATTAGTGTTTCATAAAGTGCCTTTAATGCAGTTTCATAATCACTTACAGAAATACCAATGATAATATTTAGTTCTGATGGACCTTGTGCTAATAGTTTAACACTGATCTTCTTCTCTCCCAAAGTACTAAAAATCGTTCCACATATTCCACTTTTTTTAGCCATATTCCTACCCACAACAGCCACTAAAGCAATATCTGAATCTAAAGTGACATCTGCACCTAATGCTTGCTTTAACTCTGTAATGATATCATACTGGCATTTTTCCACTGTATCTTTTGCTACAACTACAGAGAAGGAATCTATCCCCGAAGGAATATGTTCTACAGAAACATTATACTTTTCAAAAATAGTTAATGCTTTTCTCAAAAGTCCGATTTCATTAGACATATGATTTTTAGAGATTGTAAAGGCTACAAAATCTTTTCTACCAGCGATACCTGTAACATTACTTGAAACGTCAGCACAATCATTTTTAATAATTGTTCCTGGATCTTCTGGTATGTTTGTATTTTTAAGATTGATAGGAATATTTAAACTCTGTACAGGAAAAACTGTTTCCTCATGCAAAACATTGGCTCCCATATAAGAAAGCTCTCTAAGCTCTGCATATGTTATTTCTTTAATAGCTCTAGGCTGATCTATAATTTTCGGATCAGCAGCCAAAATTCCTGAAACATCTGTCCAGTTTTCGTATAAAGAAACATTTAAGCACATGGCAAGGATAGAACCTGTAACATCGGATCCACCTCTACTAAATAACTTTACACTTCCATTTGGATAGGCTCCATAAAACCCAGGAACAACCATAATTCCATATTCTGAAAATGCAAGTCTTACTTTTTTTTCTGTCATCTTATAATCTATTTTTCCATCATAGGAAAAACAAATTAAATTTTTTGCATCTACAAACTGATAACCTAGATAACTACTCATCAGTCGTGCAGTTAAGTATTCACCACGAGATACTAAATAATCTAAAGAGATGGAAGGATTTAATTCATCTTTTATAATTTTTAAATCCTCTTCTATTTCACATGTAATATTTAATTCTGTTTGAATCTCTACAAACCGATCATAAATCATATTCCAAATGTCATCATAGGGAACACCATATTTAATATGAGCATGTAAAATATACAACAAATCTGTAATTTTAGTATCGGAGGAATCTCTTTTGCCTAAGGCTGAAACTACAACGATTTTTCTTTTTGCGTCTGATTCTACAATTTTTTTTACTTTAGCAAACTGGGTAGCACATGATAAGGATGAACCACCAAATTTTGTCACTACTAACATATACTCCCTCCTAATATTCAAGCCCTATAAGCTTCATCATAATCTGAATAGCGTTTGTTGCGGCACCTTTACGAATCTGATCACCACAGCACCATAAACTCATTCCATTTTCATGGATTAAACATGGTCTAATTCTTCCAACATAAACCAAATCTTGATCAGAAGTCAAAATTGGCATCGGATATTTTTGTTCTTGAGTTGAATCATAAAGTTTTACCCCTGCTTCCTTTTCTAAAGCTTCTCTCACTTGATTAAGCTCTAAGTGGTGCTCTGTAACGAAAGTCAAGGAAATAGAATGTGAACGAACCACAGGCACTCGAACACAAGTACAGGTCACATTTAAATCATCTGCATGTAAAATTTTTCTACCCTCATTTTGCATTTTCATCTCTTCTGTCGTATATCCATTATCCAGAAAGGATCCAATTTGTGGAATCAAATTTTCAGCAATTTGAAAAGGAAATACCTCATGAACAAGTTGTTCTTTTTGAACCATAGCTTTCATTTGATTTTCTAATTCTTTTGGTCCTGCAGCACCTGCACCACTTGTCGCCTGATAGGTAGATGCTACAATTGATTTTATTGGAGATAATTTATGAATCGCATAAATTGCCATTAATGCTATAATCGTTGAACAATTCGGATTGGCAATGATGCCTTTATGCTTCCTAATGTCCTCTGGATTGATCTCTGGAATAACTAAAGGAACCGCATCGTCCATTCTAAAAGCACTGGAATTATCAATAAAAACTGCCCCTGCTTGAACAATGTCTGAAGCAAATTCTTTAGCTAACTGATTAGATACCGCACCTAAAACAAAATCCAAATTTTTAAAAGATTCTTTTGTAGCTTCCTCTATTACATAGGATTTCTGATGCATTTCTAAGACTTTACCTGCACTTCTTTTACTTGCTAGAAGTCTTAATTCTTCTATCGGAACATTATATTCATCTAAAATTTTAAGCATCTCACGTCCAACAGCGCCTGTGGCTCCCAAGATACCAATTCTATATTTTCTCATACAACTAAACTCCTCATACCTTCATGCATGGAAATAAACTAGAATAACGAACACGCTATTCCAATATTATTAAATGCATAAATCTTTTTTATGTCTATTACAAAGACCTTACTAATCTTAATTTTTATGTTCTGTAAATAGGACATCTTCCATAGTATAATATCCTATTGATGCTTTTTCTAAAAAATGAGCTGCCTTTAAAGCACCTACAGCAAAAATGCGTTTAGATTGGGCACTATGTTTCAACGTAATGACTTCATCTGAACCGCAATATAAAACTTCATGCTCTCCAACAATCGAACCACCACGTATAGAATGAACTCCTATTTCATGAGGTTTTCTTGGACTATATCCAACTCGTTCATAATTTGGAGTAAATTGGGTACATTCTATGGCACTTTCTAATAACATTTTAGCTGTACCACTTGGGCTGTCCACTTTATGATGATGATGAGCTTCTACGATTTCAATATCAAAATCATCTTTAAGAATAGGTGTAATTTCTTTGACCAAGCGATTCAATAAAATAACTCCCAAAGAAAAATTTGCACTTCTCAATACAGGTACTTTTTTAGAGAGTTCCTTAATCTGTTTCAATTGCTCTTCAGTATACCCTGTAGTAGCAAATACAACTGGCTTTTGATATTTTTCTGCATATTCTAAAATCATATCTAAATTTGCTGGATTAGAAAAATCAATGATACAATCAAACTTATGGTCGGTTGCTTCTAATGTTTTATACTCACATTCTAAAGCCACTGGATAAGCCAGTTCTTCTTTTGCCATCTCACAAACCAGCTTGCCCATAGCGCCATACCCTACTACACAAATCTTCATTAGAATAGTTCCTCCTTATTCTCTTCCAAGACGGAAAATAATTTCTCTTTCATTGACGCACTCATCTCATAAAGAGGAGCTCTATATCCTCCAACCTGATATCCCAAATAATTCATAGCTGCCTTGACAGGAATGGGATTGGTTTCTAAAAATAAGGCGTTGGCAATCGGTAATAATTTATTTTGTAAAGACCGAGCTAAAGGAAATTGATTCTTCAAACATAAGGCACATAGGTCATGCGTTTGTTTAGGGCATATATTGGCTAGAACAGAAATTACTCCACTTGCTCCTAATGACATCATAGGTAAAATAATATCATCATTTCCTGATAAAATTACAAATTCATTACTTGCTAAATGACTAATCTTAGCTGTATAACTGATATCTCCTGTAGCATCTTTTATTCCTGCGATTTTAGGATGCTTCGATAATCTTTCCACTAATGCTGGGGATATCGTCATACCAGTTCTTGAGGGAACATTATATAAAAGGATTGGACAATTGGATGCTTCTGCAATTGCTTTAAAATGGTGCCATAATCCTTCTTCATTGGTTTTATTATAATAAGGTGTGATAACTAAAAGGTAATCCACACCTGCCATAGAAAATTCTTTAGCTTTTTCTATCGATGCTACTGTATCATTTCCCCCTGCTCCAACTATGATAGGAATTCTCTTTTGAACAACATCTACTGTAAACTGAATCATTTTCTTTTGGTCTTCTACTGAGATGGTGGTTGCTTCTCCTGTTGTCCCAAGAAGAACAACACCATCTGTGGCATTTGCTATATGATATTCTAACAATTCCTTAAGTTTTGAATAATTGATAGAACTGTCCTCATTCAATGGTGTTACTAACGCTACAATACTACCTTTTAACATACTTTCACTCCTTATTATATATTCCTTGACAAATGATTTGGGCTGAACCCTCTAAAAAAACATTTTCTTTTTTTGTTACTTCTACTTTGAATGTTCCACATTCTAAATTTACTAAAACATTCCCCTTAGTAAGTCCAAGCTTTGCACAAGTAATTACACTCGCACATGCCCCACTTCCATTGCATAAAACAAAACCAACATTCCGTTCATATGTTCTAATTTCTATTGCTTTTTCTCCTAATATATGAACAAAATTCACAGTAGTTTTTCTTTTAAATAGGGGATGTGAACTTATTTTTGATGCAATATGTAGGATAGGTGAATTTAAATCATCTACAAAAATCACTGTATGTATGTCACTCAAAAATAAGCTATATATGGTTAAACGATATCCATCTACTGTACACAATCTACCAAAAGAATTGATATCATCGGAAATATGAAGCATCTGATTCACAAAAATCGGCTTTCCCATTTCAATTTTAACCAAGAAGGGCATAGAACTTGTTAAATTTAATTTGACAACTCCAGAGGGGATGAGATACTCTAATTTCTTATCGAATATTTTTTTCTCAAAGGCATATCTCGCAAAACAAAACAGTTCATTTCCTATTCTAGTCTCTTTTCTGCCTTCAGCATCATAAAGTTCCATATCTAAAGGATTGAGTTTTACTACTACTATTCCATCTGCCCCGATTCCCAGTCTTCTATTACAAAGCATTTTAGCTAGTTCAGAATAGTCTACTCCCAATTTATAATCTACTACACAAAAGTCATTACCACAGCAATGCATCTTCGTAAATTCCATTTATAATTCCCTCTTTATCAGTTCTTCTAACGTTTGTCTTTTCACAACCAAACGGTCAGTTCCTTTCTCTACAAATACAACTGCAGGAGTAAGTGCTTTATTATAGTTACTGCTCATTGCATACCCATATGCTCCAGTGGAATATGTAACTAAAAGATCATTCGGCTTTGCTTCTGGTAAAAGGATGCGTTCAATGATAATATCTCCACTTTCACAGCATTTTCCAGCAACAGTAACCACTTTATTTTTAAACGCATTTTCTTTTCCCACAATCTCCGCATGATAATTTGCCTGGTAGAGTGCAGGACGAATGTTATCTGTCATACCACCATCTATAAAATAATATAAACGATTTGGTGTTTCCTTGATACTACCTATAGTATAAAGTGTTGTGCCAGCTTCACAAACGATGCTACGACCTGGTTCTATGCATAACTTTTTCAGGGTAACATGTTCTTTACTGGCTTCTCTTTCTACGGTCTGAATCAAATGTTTTGCAAGCTGGGCAATTGGCACTGGCTTATCTGTTTCCACATACTTTGCACCAAAGCCACCACCTAAATTCAAAATCATTGGAGTGGAGAAATCTTTGCAGATTGCAATAAGCTTTTGAATGGCCGCATCAAAGGCAGACATATCAAAAATTTGTGAACCAATATGAGAATGAAACCCTTCAAGTTTTAAATAGTTCGCATGTTTTATTACATCTAACATTTCCAAATATTCTTTAGACTGATACAACACACCAAATTTTGAATCAACATGGGCAGTAACTATGAATTTATGAGTATGAGCTTCCACTCCAACATTTAATCTTATCAGCAAATTTACAGTTTGTTTTCGCTCTTCTGATAAATTGTAGATTCGTTTTAATTCTTCTAAATTATCTACTACTATATATCCAATCTTTAAATCTAAAGCATATTTTATTTCTTCTACACTTTTATTATTTCCATGAAAAAATATTTTTTCCATTGGAAAATCAATGCTTCTGGCTGTAAAGAGTTCCCCCAAAGAAACAACGTCTAAAGAAAGTCCATTTCTATCTATAATCCGTAAAAGTGCTTTTATATTGAAGGCTTTCGATGCATATATAATCTCTGTAGAAAACTGAGTTGAACAAAAATTTGTTTTATACTCTTCAAGGATAGATTGCATCATATCCACATCATAGACATATAAAGGTGTACCGTATTTCTTTTTTAATTCTAAATAATTCAACATACTCTACCTCCAAAAAAAACAAAGCGCTGAAGAGCGCTTTAATCGTTTCAAATCCTTTAGCGCCTCTACATTATGAAATGTAGGAGTGATATAGGTATTTCCCATATCCCCATAGACTGTCTATGCCTAAACCGTCTATTCGGCAATGATTACCTTTCATCTACTTCTTTGAATGCCTTCTTCATAGACTACTCATTTGCATTGCTACCTCTATCTTTATAACATTATAATTTTAACACAGAATCACAGTATTGTCTATAATTTTGTTTGAATTGTAGCTATTTTAACTTCTGTATCTAAAGAATTAATTTGCTGCATTAGTTTTTTATTTTTATAAAACTGAGCAAGATCCATTGGTCGATATCCAAACGGGTCGATCTGTAAAATATATTGTAAGGTTAAATATTTTCTTATTTCCTTTTCATTTTCTAAATAAATCGCATAATGCAAAGGGTATTTTTTCTTATATTTAGCCATCCTTTGGGCCATTAATTTTTCTTCAAAAAATTTCATAATGTTTTGAGATGGCAAAATATCCCAAACTGTCTCTGCAGCTTTTGTTTTTATATCCAAAAGGGCTCCTCTTTCTACCAAACGAGAAATCATTTCTTGATTTTCCTTCTGCACTGCATAGTAAAGGGCAGTTTCTCCCAAATGATTTTTTGCATTCACAAAAACACCTTGATCTAAAAGAAATTCCACCATAGACAAACTATTATTTTTACATGCTATAATTAGAGGAGAATCTCCTAGATAGTTAGGTTCTTCCAGCCATGGGTGATAGTTTGTAATCATTTGAAAAATTTTATAATGATTAGAACGAACTAACGCCATAAAGATGGTTTCTTCATTTTTATCTTTTTCTCCTAAATCTAGCTGATAGGTTTCTAAATATAGGGAAATCATAGTTTCTCTACCATATCTACAAGCCAAATATAAAGGAGACTGTCCAGCATGATTTTTAAGTAGGGGATTGCCCTGGGTCTTCATAAGTACCTTAAGATAGTTTAACCGATTATGAATCACAGCATAGTGATAGCTTGTATTTCCCTCGGTATCAGGAAGGTTTACATTGATATAGGATTTTAAAAGAATGATAACCGCTTCATTTAAATGCAACTTAATCGCATAATGTAAGAGTGACATCCCTTTGGCATCTACTATGTTTACATTTCCATGCTCTAGATAAGCATTGAGATTTTTAAAATCTTTGTTTTGAAGACATTCAAAAGGATTAATCATTTTCCATTCACATAGTCCTTAAATACTTTTGCCGCTTTAAAGACCGGAGCCTTAGATCCTTCAATGATGATCTCTTCTCCAGTTTGAGGATTTCTTCCCACTTTTTTGGCTCTTTGATGAATTTCAAAAGTTCCAAAACCTGAAAGGACAACTTTATCACCAGAAGCTAAAGTTTCCATGATTACATCAAAAACTTTATTGGTAATATCTTCAGCCTGTTTCTTAGTTATGTTAGCTTTTTCAGAAACTTTATTCATTAACTCTGGCTTATTCATTCCTCATTCCTCCAAATCATGCTAAATTCTTTTAAAATTATACCACATTTTATCTTAATAACATACATAAATACAGAACTTTATCGTAAAAGCGTTTTTTAGACTTATAAAACTTTACTTAAAAATTCTTTACATCGCGCTGTTTTAGGAGATTCAAAAACCTCTTGTGGCGTACCATCTTCCAAAATGACACCACCATCCATAAATAAGATTCGGTCTGAAATCTCTTTTGCAAAACCCATTTCATGGGTCACAATGACAATGGTCATTCCCTCTTCAGCTAATCCTTTGATTACATCTAACACTTCTTTCACCATTTCCGGGTCTAAAGCACTAGTTGGTTCATCAAAAAGCATCACTTCAGGATTCATCGCAAGAGCTCTAATAATCGCAAGTCTTTGTTTTTGTCCTCCCGAAAGTTTTGTGGGTTTCAAATCTGCCTTATCCTCTAAACCTACTTTTTTCAACAATTCTAATGCCTTATCCTTTGCTTCCTCTTCTGACATCTTTTTTAAGAGGATTGGTGCCAAAGTAATATTTTCTAAACAAGTCATATTTGGAAATACATTAAAGTGCTGAAAAACCATCCCCATCTGCTGACGATGTGAATTTAACAATTTATCTATCTTTTGATTATACTTCCGATCTTTACGGCAGGATTCTTTATATTTTCTTTTTAGTTCTATATATTCTGTACTTTTTCGATACGCCTTATTCTGTTCCTTTAAATGATGCAGTTCTTGCTTCAAAACCGAGGTGTAGGATTCAAATAAGGATTGACCTTCAAAAATAATTTCACCACTGGTTGGGCGTTCTAATAAATTTAGACAACGCAGAAAAGTAGATTTTCCAGATCCAGACGAACCGATAATGGAAACCACTTCCCCTTTTTTAATGCACTGATTGATTCCAGTTAATACTTGTAAATCTCCAAAATTTTTACATAAATTTTTAACTTCAATTATAGAATTATTCATTATTCCGTCACCTTCTTTTCAGCATATCGAATCAGTTTTGAAAGAGAGAATGTGATGATAAAATAGATTACCGCAATAATCACATAAGGAGTAAGAGCATCATACGTTGCGGATGTGATAATCGTTTTTACAGTCATTAGATCCCCAACAAAGAATGTAGATGCCAATGAGGTTTCTTTAATCAATGCCACAAATTCATTGGCTAAAGACGGTAAAATATTTTTGATGGCCTGAGGAAGAATCACCTTGACCATCGTTTTAGGATAACTTAATCCTAAACTTCTGGCTGCTTCCATCTGTCCCTTATCTACGGATTGAATTCCTGATCTAAATATTTCCGCTTGATAAGCTACACTATTGATGACTAATGCCACAACACATGTAATAAATTTGGGCATTCCTTTTGGCATAACTAAGAAAATCACAGTTAACTGCAAAAGTAACGGAATTCCACGGATCACTTCAATATAAGCATT
The DNA here is from genome assembly GCA_910577745.1 of uncultured Anaeroplasmataceae bacterium. Classification (GTDB taxonomy): domain Bacteria; phylum Bacillota_I; class Bacilli_A; order Acholeplasmatales; family Anaeroplasmataceae; genus Pelethenecus. Next base: position 439,992 of record CAJTNG010000001.1, read on the forward strand.
AGATATAATTCTCAGAATTCGATATTTTGATAGATTCATCAAGCATAAGAATATCCCAAATAGAGCTGCAAAGACCACACCACATAAAGATAAGGCTAATGTAATTCCAAGTCCTTTCATAAACTCCACGAAATTCTCTTGAAACATCACCCATACCTTTACAAAGAAGTTTTGATTTCCAGAAGAGGTAAAATCCTCTTCCACAGCTGCAGATCCTAGCTCTTTAGCTAAAAGTTTAGCTTCTTCTAACCATTGGGTATAAAGTTGTTTGGCTTGTACTTCTTTTATAGTTTCATTGACAAGTTCTATCAGCTCCTTATTTCCCTTTTTTGCTAAAGCAAATAGCCCTGTTTTTCCTGTAACATCAAAGGATTCTTCACAGAAAGCGAGCTCTGGATTTGAAGCTATGGCAGCTTCTCCTGCATTAGAAGCAATTGCTAAAACATCTATTTTTCCATTTTTCAAATAAAGAATGCCATCATTGATTGTAGAAATTATTTCTATTTTCGCATTTGGAAGCTGTTCTGCAGCATAATCATACTGTACAGAATTGCTTTGAGCACCAACTGTAACGCTCTCCTTATTTATCAGTTCAAAATTTTTAAATTTTTCCAAATTACTTTTTAGAGTAATCAGCGTCTGGGTACCATCTCCATCATCAAAATAGCTATTTGACATTTCATAGTTTTCCGCTCTTTCTTTTTTATAGGTAAAACCAGAAATGGCTAAATCCACTTTTCCATTTTGAACTGCAGCTAAAGTCTCTGTGAATCCCATAGCGTCAATATACAATGGTTTTCCCATATCTTCAGCTATTTTTTTTGCAAATTCTATATCTGCTCCAACATATTGAGCCTGCCCTTTTTCATTTTTATTGACAAATTCATGTGGCATATAATCTGGAGATGTAGCAACATATAGCTTATCATCCTTTTCACATGCCGCAAGTATAAACATACTAAAAAATATCATAAGTAGTCCTAAGACTTTTAAATTCTTTTTAACCATATACTTTCCTCCTTTTAACTTTTAATTTCTAAACCATCCATCGTCGGACTTTCATATAAAATCACTCCTTTAGAATTAAAAAAGGACCACTTGGCATGGTCCTAAGAAAATCAAAAGAAAAGAAAAGTTCATCTTCTTTTTATAGAACCAATAATTATGTTTTACCCAATTGGTCCTACCATAATTATACTCAAGTTTACCTAATATTAAACTATCTTTACAATTCAAATAAAAAACCTACTTCATCGTAGGTTAAAGATTACTCCATGATATACTCACACCATAAAAGTGATCTTTGCTACTTATTTGATATTCTAATTATACATATTATCTCAAATAAGTCAACAAAAATCTAAAATTATACATAAATTTATTTTTCTTCTGGTTCTTCTAGTTCTTGGTTTCGAATAGAAACATAGTATCGAATTACTGCAACAATCGCAGCAATAAATATAATCACATTAGAAATGGCCATAGAATAATTCTTCAAAAATAATCCATATACTGTCCAGCACACACAGGAAATAGCCATGGATGCTTTGATGTATGGTACTTTTATATTAGGAAATAAAATTACTACAGAATATTGAAAAGAAGCAAATACAGGTAAAAACCCTAATCCCATATAAAATCCATCATTCCAATTTAAGGCTACATTTAATGAGATTCCCAATACGACTCCTAATACTATAAAAAAGATATTCCAAAATTTATTATTCTTTTTTAAGAGAATAAATATATTTCTTACAATACTAACTGCATCTTGTACAGAACCTGAAGATTGATTCAAAAAAATTTGGCCTATCGAACTTAAGGTGTGGTTCCCTGTCTGCAGTAAAAGAATTTCTTTTTTTCTTTTCAAAAAACAGCTTAAAAAGAATAAAAACATCCCTACACCTGTCAAAACATTTCCTATAATCTCATATGTTGTCATTCATTTCACTACTTTCTTTCATTTTACCATGGATATTATACTTGAATCCTTAGAAAAAATAAATAGCCATTTTAATTAAAACTATAATAATTCAAATTTTAGAGGGGAATCTTCCATTCCCCTCTTCAGATTTATCTGCTTTCTTCTAAAATTTTAGTTTGAACCAATTGAGGGGCTTCTTCATATCCATAAAATTCACGATTGAAATATGCACTCCCCTGGGTCATAGATTTTAAATCATTGACATACTCTAAAATTTCTCTTTCAGGAACCAACGCTGTAATTTTTTGGTCCTTCACGGAATTTATATCCATACCTATAATTTTACTTCTTCGTGTATTCAAATCAGATAAAATAGTACCTACATCATCACTATGCACTGTAACGACAATCTTTACAACTGGCTCTAAAATCGTTGGCTTACACTTCATATAGGCATCTTTAAAAGCCAAAATTGCAGCCATTTTAAAAGATAATTCGTTAGAATCAACAGCATGATATTTTCCATCTTTTAAACAAGCCTTCACGCCAATGACAGGGAAGCCAGCCAATAAGCCTTTTTCACAAGCTTCATAAAAGCCTTTTTCAACTGCTGGAAAATAGTTTCTTGGCACTGCACCACCAAATACTTCTTCTGTAAAAGTATTTTCTTTGGCTGGAGAAAATTCCATTTCTACAACACCATAGAATCCCGAACCACCACTTTGTTTGATATATCTACCAGAACCACTCGCAGAATTCTTGATGGTTTCTCTGTATACTACCTTGTAATCATTGACAATGACATCTAATTTATAAGAATTTTTCATTCTTTCTAGTACATATGTCAAATGTCCCAAGCCTAAAGAGCCCAGTAAGAGTTGATTCGTTTCAATATTTCTTCTAACTTCTAAAGACTTATCCTCTAGCATCATCTTATTTAGAACCGAACCAAGTTTATCATCATCACCCTTACTTTTCGTTGTGAGAGATTTAAAATATACAGCTCCTGGAAATTCCGTTTTTGGATATTCTATAAAACTTTTCACTGCACATAAGGTCATAGAAGTTTCTAGTCCTTCTACTTTATTGATTACGCCAATATCTCCTGCCTCAAGTTTTCCTACAGCAGTTTGTTTATTACCAGAAAGTTTAAATAACTGATTGATGGTGATATTCTTTTTTAGATTGGCAATCATCACCTCATCACCAACTTTTAAAATTCCAGAATTTATTTTAAATATGGAACTTACTCCAGAGTAAGAATCAACATAGGTCTTAAATACATAGGCAGAAAAAGCCTCTTCATTTAAGGTTTTACGCAAGATATCCTTCCCTTTTTCATCTTTTCCAGTCATCGGATTTAAGTCCTGGGGATTTGGAAGATAATCCACTAACATTTGGATTAAAGTATGGACTCCAATATTTTTAGTTGCAGAGCCTACCAAAACAGGAATTAAGTCTCCATTTAATACACCTGTTCTTAACCCAACCTGAATTTCCTTAGGGGATAAAGGTTCTCCATTAAAGAATTTATCTAATAGATCTTCTGAGGTTTGAGCAACAGCTTCTACCATCATATTATGCAGTTCTAAAACCTTAATCTTTTTGTCATCATAAATTTCAGCATCTTCGCAAGTTTTGCCGTTGTATTTTCTGGCTTTTAATTTAACAACGTTCACAAAACCATCAAAACCATCATTATGCCCCATAGGATAACAAAATGGAATGGCATTTTTACCAAGTTTTTCTCGTATCTCACTCAAAATATTTTCAAAAATTACATTTTCCTTATCCATCTTATTTACAAAAATAATGGTAGGAATATTTTTCTTCCTCAATAAATTCCAATGCTTAAGAGTTTCTACCTCTACTCCGCTTGCCGCATCAATGACCAGAATAGCTCCCTTGACTACTTGAACAGCAGAGATGGCTTCTCCGATAAAATCATCATTTCCTGGAAGGTCTAATAGATTAATTGTACACTCCTCATGCTGTACTGGAACAATAGATAAACGAACAGAACTCTGTCTTGTCTGTTCTTCTATCAAATAATCACTTACTGTATTTTTTCTTTCAATGCTTCCCTTTGCTCCATTGGTATAGATAGAAAATAAGGATTCTACTAGAGAAGTTTTTCCACTTCCCTGATGTCCTAATACTGCCACATTACGAATCGTTTTTTCACTCATTATAATCTTTCCTTTCTGTAAACGCTTTCTATTAAAATGATTATACCATATCTATTTTATTTTTTAAATAAAAAAAATAAGAAATCTATTTAATTCTATAATAAAAAATACTTGGATATAAAAAATAGAATGATAAAAGATTATAATCTTCCATCATTCCACACGAGGGCCAAAAGCCCTCTATTCTTTTTGTTCTTAATTTGATATACTAGTATATGGTGATAAGTATGAGCTTCGTATCTAATATGTGTCCAATTAAAATAGAAACCAAACCCTACTATGCTCATGCTAAAGAGTTATCCTTCAAATTTCAATTATTAAAAGCTGCTAGAAGTGGATACTCTATTCAAGAAAATGAGGTTAATAAACTCAACAATTTGAAATATGCTAGAAAAGAAAATGGGCAAATCACCATTCAAGAAATCTTTAAAAACCATTGGTCTGAATTTGTAAATATACAAAAGGCTAAAGGAAAATCAATTAGACAATCTATTCTCAAAAACGTAGAGAAAATGATTCATTGTAAAGATTTATCTTTAGGCTATTTATTCTTTGAATGTCCCAAATGTAATAACTTTCATATTCAAGGACTTTCCTGTCATTCCAGATTTTGTGTATCCTGTGGTAAAAAATATAGAGATGCTAGAGCTTTTAATATTATGAAGCGTTGTATATCTGTTCCTCACAGACATATCACTTGGACTATTTCAGAGGATTTAAGATGGTTATTCCAAAAATATAAAGACCTCTATATTGAACTATTCTCTTCTGTAGATGATGTTCTAAAATATCTTATTTGGAATAAATCAAAAGCCTCTAGGAAAAGAAATGAAAGATTAGGATATATTTCTTCTCTTCATACCTTTGGTCGAGATATGAAGCATAATCCTCATATTCATACCTTAGTGACTGAATGCACAATAGATAATACTAAGAAAAGAAAGCCTTATTCTTACTTTAATTATGAGACTTTAAGAAAAGCCTTTATGAATCAACTTTTAAAAAGAATGTATAGATTCTTAAAAAGAAATAAGCATTGTAAGGATTTAATAAAATTCAATGATATAAGAAAAAATCTATATAATAAAAAAGATAATGGCTTTTATGTTAACGCACCTCAAAAGGAAGTTAAAAATAAAAACCAAATTAAACAAATTGTAAACTATGTTTGTCGATATCAAGCTCATCCTGCAATGAGTGAATCTAGAATTATATCTTACGATAAAGATAAAGGTATGGTATACTATTACTATGACCCACATGAAGATGATGCCATTTTAAACGATTCTGATAAAATTGGTAGACAATATGTTACTGAATCTGTCTATGAATTCATAGCCAAACTCATTATTCATATCCCTTTAGATAATATCCATTTAACTCGTTATTATGGTTTTTATGCTAATCATTCTTCTTTGGATATTTCTAATCAATATAAGCTTTTCTCTTTTTATGATTTACATAAAGTAAAATCTAATCTAAACTGGAGAACTAGGCTTCTGTCATCATACCATTATGACCCACTCATTTGTTCATGTGGAGCTATAATGAAAATTGTTCCATCTCATTGTTATTTTTTAAGGATTCCTTAGGAGGACGGTTAATATGACACCTACTTTCGTTAAAAGAAGACTTTTAACTGTTGAAGAAAAATATAGAAGAGCTATCTTCTTCTATACTTACTATGATTCTGATTTTGAATTGGTTTATGAAGATGAAAACCACATGTTTGATGAGTATGGTCAAGCTATTCTTAATATTGAAGCTAACTTTAATAAATTAGATGATGAAACTAAAGCCAAAGTTTTAGAGTTCGTCAAAAGAGATGTTTATGATGAGACAGTTGATTTTAAATGTTTAAATTGTAACAAGGAAGAACTCAATGTAGATTGGGAAATGATTGAGGAGGATTGGGATGGTATTGATTATCCAACGCTTTACTGTCCTTTTTGTAATAAGCCTAAATTCGTTCCTTTAGATATTTGGAACGCTAAACATAAAAGATAAACTAATATTACACCTCTTTTTTGCCTACACCTATAAAATTAAGTCTAGGCCTTTTCGTGTTGTCTTTTTTCTTTTCGGATATATTTACAATTTCCTAAGACATGAAAAAAGCCTTTGAAAATATCAAAGGCTTAAGTACTTCTTTCAAATTTTATTAATTTTTATCATAAAAAGAAACACTTTTGAATTTTATATCTTCTGGCTGTTCTTCATCTTCCTCAACCTTTAAAACAGGTTCCTTTTCTCTGATAAATAGTGATGATTTTGTTTCCTTAACGATATAGCGTTCTCCTTCTATCACTTTAACTTCACGAGGTTCAGGCTTGGGAAGGTCTACTTTTTGGGGTATCGAAATTTCTTCTTCTCTATCCATCTCTTCAAAAGCATAAGGATCTAGTTCTTCTTCATCAGCTTCAGAACTTTCAAAGGTGTTTTCTATCTCAGCTTCCTCTATAGACTCTTCTGATTCTGTTGGCAGAGGTTCTTGAGGATCGTCCTTCATTTCTAATGGACCTTCTATAATTTCTTCCTTAACTTCTAAAGAAACTATATTTTCTATATCCTGCGGTAGAGATAGCTCCTCTCTTACTTCCTGCGGATTCTGTTCTTCTGCAGGGAGAGGGTCTTCCTTTACATCAGAGGACTCATCCTCTTCTGGCAAGTCAAATAAATCTCTTGGTGCCACAGAAGTTCTTTGAGGTTTCATCATTGGTTTAGCCACCTCTTGGATAGGTTCAACTGGAATGCTGAATAGATTATCTGGTTCTTTCGTCCCATTTTCTTTTGCTAAAATCTGTTCTAACTCATCTAAAATATTATCTTGTTTTTTCGAAGATGGAAAAGATTTGCCAATCTCCTCACTTTCATCAAAATCGAAGATAGTTGCGCGTACCTCAATCAGATAATCCCCTGAAACTGGATCATCTGGTCGGTTAGGTTTCGGCAACCATAACCCTTGAGGCTTTGTATAAGCTTCATTTAAAATACTTCTTCCAATATCTGAAACATTATATTTTAAGGATTTAGCTTCTACCTTATCATTTCCATTGGCATATCTAATATCAATTAAAACATTATCTTTAAACTGATTTGGTGTCATTTTGCAGGCGTCAGCCAAAACAAATGGATTGGTTTTGATCAGTTTGATGACAGAAGATCCAGCTCTTGCACGCTTTGTTAAAACAATATCTGTAACTCGCATTCTTTTAAGAGTGGAGCGTGTTGTAAGTAACAAGAAATCATCCTCTTTATTAGCATAGAATGCGGAAACAACCTCATCTTTTGGCTTTAAATTGATAGATTTAATACCTCCCGCATTACATCCATAATAGGAAATATCACTGGCTCTAAATCTTAGACCTTCACAATTCTTGGTAAATACTAAGATTTCTAGTGGATCTTGAATGATATCTGCAGAAACCAAATGCTCATCACCACTTAATTTCATGGCACGAACAGGTTTAGTGTAACGATTCACATTAAACTCAGAAAGTAGGGTTTGCTTCATAGATCCTTTATTTGTTGTCAGAAGAACAGATTCTCCTGTGTCAAATTTAGGTATCGCAAAACAGCGAATCAATTTTTCTTTAGGCGCAATCGCTACCACACTATTAATATAGGTACCGACATCCTTAAACTTACATTCTGCAATCTTATGGACAGGCAAATAGATAAAGTTTCCCAAGGTCGTAAAAATTAGTAAAGTATCTAACGTGCAGACTTCACTTAAGAATAAAATAGAATCATTTTCCTTTAATCCGTTCTGTTTTGCAGCATTAAAGGCCTTGATTGTAGCACGTTTCATATAGCCATCTTTGGAAATACATACCATCACTTGTTCTTTAGAAATAAGGTCTGTTTCATCAAACTTAATATTTGTTGTTGCATCCTTATCTATCTTTGTTCTACGTTCTACCGTTACTGTCTTGTTTACATCAGAAAGTTCTTTTATAATGACTTTGATTAATTCTTTCTCTGAGTTTAATATCTTTTCATATAGTTCAATATTTTCTCTGAGTTCTTGATCTTCTTCCATAAGAATCGTAATATCCTGATTGGAAAGTCTATATAATTGCATAGTTACGATAGCTTCTGCTTGTTCTTCTGTAAAGCCAAACTGATGCTGAATATTCTGCTTGGAATCTGCCTTATTCTTACTTGCACGAATGGTCTTAATGACTTCATCCAAAACAGAAATCATTTTAATTAAACCTTCTACAATATGCAGACGTTTTTTTGCCTTAATTAAATCATAATTGGTTCGATTCGTTACGATTTGCTTATAATGATTAATATACGCATCTAAAATAGGAAGTACACCTAAACGCATAGGCCGACGTTCACAGATTGATACCATATTATAATTTACTGAAACCTGTAAATCTGTATTCTTAAATAGATAGGCCATAATTGCAGAAACATTAGCATTTTTCTTTAAATCAATCGCGATTCTAAGACCCTCACGACCAGATTCATCACGCACTTCTGCTACATCAGGTATTTTCCCATCCATTCTTAACTGCTCAATTTTTTCAACTGTTTTTGATTTCACTGTATCATATGGAATCTCTGTGACAACTACGCGCTTTGCCCCATTATCCATATCTTCCAGTTCGTACTTTGACCGTACTATAACAGCACCAGCGCCAGTCAAGAAAGCCTCTCGAATTCCTTCTGTCCCTACAATGATGCCACCCGTAGGAAAATCTGGACCAGGCATGATCTCTAGTAAATCGTCTAAAGTCATTTCTGGATTTTGTAGCTTGGCTATCGTAGCAGTAATAACTTCATTAAAGTTATGGGTAGGAATATATGTGGCATATCCTGAAGAAATACCCATACAGCCATTCACTAATAAATTCGGAAATTTCGCAGGTAAAACCGTAGGTTCCACTTCTTCTTCATCAAAATTGGGAATAAAAGGAACAGTATTTTTATCAATATCCTTCAATAAAAATTCTGCATTCTTACTCATACGGGCTTCGGTGTAACGCATTGCTGCAGCACCATCCCCATCCATACTACCATTATTTCCATGCATATCAATCAGCGTAACACCCATTTTCCAGCTTTGACTCATACGAACAAGGGCTTCATAAATAGAGGAATCTCCATGAGGATGATACTTACCCATAACCTCACCTGTAATACGGGCAGACTTTTTATAAGGGGCATTGGATGTGATTTTCAATTCATTCATTGCATATAAAATTCTGCGCTGAACGGGTTTTAAACCATCTCGTATATCTGGAATGGCACGCTCTTGAATAATGTATTTTGAATATCTTCCAAAACGATCTCCAACAACTTCTTCAAGTCTAGATTCTAAGAAGGTTTCAGCTAAAAATATATCTAGCTTCTTTTTAATATTTGTAGCCATACTTTCCCTCCTACTCTTCTTCTAAAGTAAATGACACATGATTCTCTAGCCAGTTTCTACGGCGATTTGCATCATTTCCCATCAATATATCAATTTCTGATTCGGCATCTGCTAAATCATCTATTTTTACCTGAATCAAACTACGTGTTGCAGGATTCATCGTTGTATCCCATAACTGCTCTGCATTCATCTCACCAAGTCCCTTATATCTTTGAACAAGCGTCTGTGTGTTACATTTTGCAAGAATCTGGTCTTTTTCTTCATTTGTCCAGGCATAAATGATTTCTTCTTTTTTGCCTCGCTTTGTAATTTTAAAGAGTGGTGGACAAGCAATATATACTCTACCATCTTCAATCAAAGGACGCATATATCTAAAAAAGAAAGTTAAAAGTAATACTTGAATATGCGCACCATCATCATCCGCATCGGTCATAATAATGATTTTTTTATAATTACATTTTTTCAAATCAAAAGAGGAACCATAATCTGCTCCTATGGTATAAATCATTGTGGCAATTTCTTCATTTCTTAACACTGCATCTGCAGTAGCACGTTCCGTGTTTAATACTTTACCACGAAGAGGCAAGATGGCTTGATATTTTCTATCTCTTCCTTGTTTTGCAGAACCACCTGCTGAATCTCCTTCGACTAAATAAAGCTCATTAATTTCTTTATTTTTTTCACTTGTCGGTGCTAGTTTTGTAGAAAGATTCATTTCTTTCTTATCTTTTTTATCCAAACGAGCTTGATTTCTAGCTTTTCGTGCTTCTTCTCTAGCCTCAGCCTCACGAATGGCTTTCTTGACAATCGTTTCAGATAGGCTCTTATTTTCAATTAAATAAAATGATAATTTATCATATAAAACGGTATCCACAGCCGTTTTAGCCAAAGGAGTTCCAAGTTTTCCTTTAGTTTGTCCTTCAAACTCTAAAAGATTCTCCATAATACGTACAGAAACAACTGCAGTCATACCAGTTCTGATATCTGTACCTTCCAAGGTCATATCTCTTTTCAGCAAATTAAATTTTTTAGCATAATCATTAAAAGCTCTCGTCAAGGCAGACTTAAATCCTGTTTCGTGGGAACCACCATCCCCAGTTCGTACATTATTTACAAAAGAAACAATCGTTTCACTATATGTATCCACAAACTGAAGGGCGACTTCTACTTCGATGGATTCATGTTCCCCTTCAAAATAAGCTACAGGATGAATAGGATGTTTGGAGGAATCTAAAAACGTTACGTATTCAGAGATTCCATGTTCATACATAAAAGTATCAGATTTGCCTGATCTTTTATCATGAATTACCATCTTTAAATTTTTGATTAAGAATGCACTTTCTCTAAGTCTAGTCTTAATGGTATCATAATTATAAAGCGTAGTTGAAAAAACCTCTGGATCAGGCTTAAATGTCACAGTGGTCCCTGTCTTTTTGGTTTCACCTAATATCTCAAGAGGGCCTATCTTAGATCCCCCATTTTCAAAACGCATTTTATGAATTTTACCATCACGCATAGATATAACTTCCATATAAGTAGATAGTGCATTAACCACAGAACCACCTACACCGTGTAAACCTCCAGAGGTTTTATAGCCATTCCCTCCAAATTTTCCACCTGCATTTAATTTCGTGTAAATGATTTCCATAGTGTTCTTTCCTGTTGCATGCTTACCACATGGAACACCACGCCCTTGATCTGAAACGGTAATAGAGTTATCATGATTAATCGTTAAAACAATTTCTCTACCATAGCCAGATAAAGCTTCATCTATTGCATTATCAACGATTTCCCATACAAGATGGTGTAATCCTCGTTCATCTGTTGAACCGATATACATACCTGGACGCTTACGAACATGCTCTAAACCTTCTAGAACTGTTATGGAATCGTCATTGTAAGTATTAGCAGCCATTTAAATCACCCTTTTTTACAATATATATTATATCTTATCATAAAAGCACATTTTTCTCAAGAATAGGAATTGTTTTTTCTTTGACTATTTCAAAAATTCATTATATAATAGACGATAAGGAGGATAGCTTAAATGAGCTATATATGGAAAATATGGAATCTCTTGACATAATCATTGGAATTTTGTTAATTATTATCTCCTATTTTATCGGTTCTATCCCCTTTGGCGTAGTTTTAGGAAAATTAATTTGCAAAAAAGATATAAGACAATATGGCAGTAAAAATATAGGTACTACGAATGCCATTCGAGTACTAGGAAAAAAAGTTGGATTTTTAGTCTTCTTCTGTGATGTTTTGAAGGGGGCATTAGTCATTATCTTCGTAAAAATATTGAAATTAACTAATGTTTGGGTTAATCCAGAGGGAATAGATATGTTTCTTTATGGTGCAGCTGCAATTCTAGGACATAGCTTTTCAATTTTCTTGGATTTTAAAGGTGGAAAGGCAGTGGCTACTTCTCTTGGCGTAGTTTTGGTTCTTACCCCCATTCCTGCAATTGCATGCTTAGTTATATTTTCTTTAATATTCTTTACCACAAAATATGTTTCTTTAGCTTCTACGGGTGCTACACTAACTGTTATTCTTACATCCTGGCTTTTGTATGGTTTTGGTGTAGAACAGGTTACGCACATTGGTTTATATTTTATTGCCAAACCCACTTTAGTTTTAGTTGTTCTTTATACAATTTTAGCAATGCTTATCATCATAAAACATATCAAAAATTATAAACGTCTCTTACAAGGCACAGAAAATAGTTTTAAGAAAAAGAAAGACTAAATACCCAATTGGATTGGGTATTTTTTTTATTAAAAAATAAAAAAGCTTATAACTAAGCTTCTATCCTTGATATTGTTTAAACATATCTTGGTAATGCTTTAATGCCTCAGCAAATCTTTGATAGTGAATAATTTCTCTTTGTCTTAAGAAGGAAAGTGGTGCAAGAATTTCGGCATCATCTGTAAGATTCATTAAATGCTCATAGCCAGCTCTAGCTTTTGCTTCTGCAGCCAAATCTTCATTTAAATCTGCAATAGGGTCTCCTGTAGATGCAATTAACGTTACTGTAAACGGATTACCACTTGCATCTGTTGGATAGATTCCAAAGCCATGATCTGTATAATATGCTTCAAAACCATATTTTTTTACTTCCTCAATCGTTGCATCTTTTGTAAGTCCTTTTAGCATAGCAACTAAAATTTCTATATGTGCAAACTCTTCTGTACCTATTTCTAATAATAGGTTTTGACCAACCTTATCAGGCATGGTTGGTGCTTGAATTAAATACCGGACTGCAGATGCCATTTCTCCACCCGCTCCACCAATAGCCGTAATTAATTCTTTAGCAAAAGGTAAATTCTTTTTTGTAATGTTCACTGGAAATTCCAATTTCTTTTCATAGGTCCACATTATTTGTCACTCTCCCATGTGTTCTTTCTTTCTAAAAACCCATCAAATACACTAGAACAAGCCTTTAGTGCACCATATTTAGATTCGATAAATTCACATAGTTTCTCTTTTTCAATGTTGACTTTTTTCAAAGTTTCTATTGCTTCTTTATGATCTGGATGTGTACAAACAAAAAGTGTCAATTCTATAGATGCAAAGGTATAAACCTGAAGCATAAACATCACTTGTTCTTCTTCACTTAAATTATCAATGCTTGTTACAATAAATTTATATCCTGAAAATAAATTTTCCCAAATAGAGCCTTTCAAAAATCCTTTTTCTATATCACTATCTAATACAAATTGCTGAGAGTTAATTTCTAAAGTCTTCAATCTATCACTCCCATTTTCTAATATATGTGATTTGAATAAGGAATTATGGGCAAAAGAAAAGCTGATCCTAAGACCAGCAAGTTTTCTTATCTTTCTGCAATTGCTGAAACTGGGCAAACTGCCTCACAAGCTCCGCAGTCAATACAAGTATCCTCATCAATCACAGCTTGATCTTCAACAGTAATTGCTGAAACTGGACATTGATCTGCACATGCTCCACATGCGATACAAGTATCATTAACAAATCTAGGCATCTTTTTTCCTCCTTTTATTGTTATCTTAATTTTACCATTTTTCTATCTTTTTGTCTACTACCATTTTATAAGGATGTCAAAATTTGTTCATCTGCTCCTTACAAATAAAATCAATAATTGCTTTTTATTCAAAAAAAGTGTAAAATAGATTACAGGAGTGATTAAGATGATTTTAGGAATTACATTTGAGGTTTGGGAATTCATATTAATAATCATAGGAGAACTACTTGGTGTTGCAATTATAACATTCTTTTTAGTTAGAAAACTATTTGCTCATCAATTAAAGAAGAATCCACCAGTGAATGAAAAAATGATTCGTGCAATGATGACTCAAATGGGGCGTACACCTTCTGAAAAACAGGTTAGAGCTGTGATGAAGTCTATGGAAGATGCAAAATAAAAATGGTCAAAACTGACCATTTTTTATTTGAAATTTTCTGAAAAATATTGAATAGCTTCCAAATTGAGTTTAGGTAAAGGAAGATTTTGTTTTTGAAAATTTTCTATACAACTTAAAAGAATAGCTTTAGATAATCCTTTGGCTTGGGTTGGATTAAATTCACCACCAAAGAAACCTACAAATGCATCTTCTGGTAAAATCTTTTGCATTGCTGTCATATAGGCCCCTCTCTGATTGGCGTCTGCCGCAACAACAAAGCCACTAAAATTACAATTTAAATTCCTCTTTTTCAGTTTATTATATACTTTTATAAATTTTTTATTCAGCTTCCCCATTCTGACATTTGCCCCAAAGATAATATGATCATACTGGGTATAATCCAGTTTATTTTTCTTCTTTCCATCATAACAAACACTATTTTCTATCTGTTCTTTTAACAGTTCAGCTGCTTTTTTTGTTGTTCCAGTATGGCCAAAATATAAAATTAAAATCATTTCTCAATCCTACCATAAGCATCTAAAAGATATAAAGTCCAAACTGTTTCTGCACCTAACCATTTTAACATGGCACTATCCGCTTCAGGATAGCGGTTGGATCCCCATCCTTTTTTATGCTCCCATAATCCGTGTGAAGCACGACCATCCACTAGTTCGTCCAACGTTTTATCCAGAGCCTCTTTCAATAAACCTTCAACTTTTACATGAGTAAGTATATAAGGTAACTCCCTTGAAAGGTTCTCTATATCCTTTTCTAAATGCTTTAGAATTGCCTTTTCCAGTTGAATTTGTTCCTCTGGAAACAGATTTGCTTTTTTTAAAGACCCTAATAAAGAATTGAAGGATATATAATCATATTCTGTCCAATCGTTCTTCTCTTCTATATAAGAAAAAATATAACCCACCTGCTTTAAGGCTTTTTTATAATACGCTTTAGAAGCAGGAAATAATGTAAATGTGAATCCTAAGATAGCTGCGGTTGGATGTACACCAAAGAATTTAGAAAAATTTTCCTTGTAATTAAACACTTCACTATGGGCAAATTCCTCATTGGTTTTTGTTGTAGGATTCCATAACCCCTCTTTGATATCACATCGATTATATAAATAATTTCCTATTTTATTTGTAATATGAGTATAAAGCTCATTCTTATAGGTGGAATCAAAGCCTAGGGCATCTAAAATTCTTAATGCTTCATAGCATTGATATACGCTAGAATTTGGGTTATAGTTATCTATTTCAAGACCGCCACCAATTCCTCCATCTTTATTCATATAAAGCATTAAACTATCCAAAACAAATTCTTTACTCATTTCATCGGATAATGCATTATAGATAGCCACATCTATATCTCTGGCTTTATTGTAAAGAATAGGCTCAATACTTAGAACTTCTTCTTTTGTAAGTTTCTTCATTTCATTCACCTCTTCTACAATTTTAACCTAATTTTTTAGAAAAAGAAATAGAATTCATAAAAATCATTTAAAGAAAGCTATATTTTGTGGTAAAATAAAGAAAAAAAGGTAGGTAATGGTGATGAATTTATCGATACTAAATTATTATATTTTTAAAGATTCCTTACGCTTTATTCATCCTCAAATTACCTATTTACAGGATACTTCCAATCAAATCCTTTTCAAATATGCTTTGTTTTATAATGCAGGAGAATTTTACAAGATTTTTAATCCATTCAAGAAAGATTCTTACCAAATCTCAGCTAAGATTAAAGGAGATTTATTTCCTTACTTTTTAAAAGAATGTATGAATACTGCATATCTTCATGCGAAAGAAGCAGAAAAGTTATTTTGTTACTACATTTTTATGAGTCATGTGATTGAACAACAAATGACGCCTTATATTGAGGCATTTTCTACTAAGAAAAAAAATAAAGATTATGTTGCTAAAACGATTGAATCTTATTTCTTTAATAAAAATGAAAAAATAAGAATTCATAAAACCAATCTGGCAAATTATTTTTTTGATTCTTTCGAGTTAAACCAAACGGATATCGCACTTATTGACAAACCCATTAAACGGGTCTTTGGCTTCTTCTGTTCCAAGAACTATTATTTAGAATGCTATAATGGTGCTAGATTCTATTATGATTATTTATCTAGAAGTACAACTGGAATAAAGAAACCTTTATATGCTCTTTATGATTTTTTCTTGAATCATAGAAAACATAAAAGGAAAGCAAAGACTTTCTTATATCCCAAAAAAATTGATACAACGATCTTAAATTTAACAAAACAAAGTTATACATCACATGATACGGAAGTAAACTATACATTAGATGAACTGTATCAGCAAATCCTAAAAGAGATTAGGAAAGCTTGTGAAGTGTTAAACAACTATTTTAGTTATGATCAAAATTTGAAAAGTTTTGAAAAATATTTCAATTTAAACTTTAAAGAAAAAAAGCAGAATTAAAAATGAATTCTGCTTTTTTTCTTTATGCTTCATTATGGGCAGATGAAACAGTATTGAAAAACATAATTCTTTCGCCAATAAGCGTTGGATAGGAAAGATTATATCCACTGGAAAGCTCTTCTTTATTGGTTTGCATTCTCCCTTTAACCAAAACAGGCTGCCCCTTTTTTAGGTTATCCTTTGCAAAATCAATGAGATAGTCCCAAAATACGATGGAAAAAAAGTCTGTTTCATATTCTCCTTTAGAATTTTGAAATCCACGGCCTACTGCCAACTTGACATTCATGACTCTTTTTCCTTCTGGTAGTTCTTTAACCTCTGGGTCCTTAACCAAACGTCCCATTAACATAAAGTAATTGTACAAATTTTGTCCTCCTTCTTCTAATTTTTGAAGTGTTAATGCTTAGAAAATGTTCCTCCTTTCCACCCTAGTTATATCAAAAAAATTTAGGATTGCCTAATTTCTAATTTAGAAAGAGAAAATGATTATCTCACTAATTTTCTATGGATAAAACAATAAAAAAAAGGAAAACTTAAAAAAAACATTCCTTTTCCTTTTATCTCTATAAAATTTTAAAATCCTTTACCTAATTCTTACTATTTTTACAAATTGCAGCAAGCATTTTACCTTGTGTGATATAGGATAGATACTCATAATAATCTTCTATGTGCATAGAAAGACTTCTTTCCACTTCTTCATAGTAAGAGATACCTTCTAATGCCAAAGTTAAAATTTCTTCTCCTAATGTCTCTACAGAATCCTGTTCTAATATCGATTTAGCTTTCATATGTTTCAAATACAAGTTTAATATATCTAAATTCAAATCACTTGGTTTTAAATGTGATAATTTTTTTCTAACTTCTTTTAAAAATACCTGTGGTGTCTTTGAAATTGTTGAGATGACCGCATAACTTGCATCACGAAGGGTCACAACATAGTATTCTATATCTGCAATAAAGGCTTTTTTCTTGTATAACTCATTATAAAATTCAGACATTGGGGATAAGATGCTATCTAATATACCAATGATATAGTTACAAAATAATGGCATAGTTTCATCGGCCTCCATCCGAATGGCAAGACTTGCAGTAGTTTGTTCCACATCGGCTAGAACGGTCAGATTCTTTTTCTTTAATTCTTGAAAACTTTCTCTTTTATTTGGCTGTAATCCTCTATGCACTTTAAACGTTGCCATAGTTTCTTCCACTAAAGCTAAGACTTCCTCTCTTTTTTGATTAGATACAATGACCAGATAGGAATTATCAGTAGTATAGAAAGCCTGATAAGCAGTGAATAAATCCTCAACCTGAATATTTTGAACACTTTCTTTTGTTCCAGCCACTGGCTGAGCCAAAAAACTTTTGGGATACAGGGTATCCAATATTTTTTGTGAAAATTTGGCATCAGGAATATCCTCATACATACTCAACTCAGATAGTATAATATCTTTTTCCTTCTCCACATCTTCCTTCGTAAAATAGGGCGTCCAGTACATCTCTAATAATACCTTCAGTGGTGCATCAATTTTAGAAGTCGTTGTAAAGTAATAAATTGTTTTTTCATTGGAAGTATAGGCATTAGCTGTAACATTTAACTTGGCAAATTCTGCAAACGCATCTTTATCAGGCAATTGAAAAAGTTTATGTTCTATAAAATGTGCCGTACCTGATGGTGTCACATATTTTTTACCATGCAACACAAACTCTAAGTCTCTATTTCCATAATTCACACCAATTCCCACATAACTCTTATAAAATTCTGGTTTGTAAACATATAGAACCTTTAACCCGTTTTTCGTTGTATAAATATGTTTATTTTTCATCTGTTTCACCCCCAAGAACATAGGTGAAGGCCTTCTTTAACTTCTGATAGGCTTCTATGACATCTTGTTTCGTAACACTTTTAATCTTTTTCAGTTCTTCCTTGGATTTAGGACTATCTAAAAAATAGGTATCCGATAAATATTGATTTATTTTTGTATCAATGAAGTCTTCTCCTAAGTAATAGTTTGAAGTGTAATACGCTTTAATTTCTTTTAGGGAATAGGGCGAAGATAAAAAATTATCAACAATTTTATCTATAGCACAAAGAGTATCTTCTACATCTTCTGAATTTAAAATAGCAGATACAACTAGAATTCCTGTAGCGCCTAAATATAAAGAGGAGATAGAGTAACATAAGCCTAGCTTCTCTCGAATGGTTTGAAATAACAAGGAATTAGAGGCGCCACCTAGGATATGATTCAAGATGACTGCCGCATAATACAATGGATCATTGGCATAGATTCCTAATTCATAAATAATTTCTATATAGGATTGCAAAGTACTTTTTGGTTCATTTATACGCGCTTTACTTTGTGCACGTTCCTTAAACTGATATTCTTTTTTAGGGGTCAATGTCACATCTTTTAAGTCTATAGAATTTTCCACTTTTCCTGTCAAAAAGGAAATGGTTTCTTCTTTTTGAACTTCTAAAAAATAGGAATAGAGATCTTTCTTTGTGATTTTCTTTACTTCATCTAAATACCCATAAGGAGAAAAGGCACGATTCGTTCCTTTAAAATAGAGCTCCATCGCATTTTGATAAGACATAAGCTGAAGATTTTCACTTCTTGAAAGTAAATCACTTTCATAAATCTCAACTGCTCTAGCAAATAATTTAGCATCGGCTTGACCTTTCTGCATCACAGGTTCTATCAACTCTAAAAAGATGGTTTCTAATTTCTCTAAAGTATAGGTTTCATCCTCTATATACATAGGATCTATGGCCTTTAAAGTATATTCAATTACAGAATAGGAACCATATGTAGTTAATCTGACATGATATTTGGCATCATATAAATCCCCTAAAATATAATCTAATCTGGCTTCTGTATTATATTTTTTACAAGATAGCTCCTGGTAATAGCATAATAAATTTCTAATCGTTAACGTTTCTTTATTCAATTTAGAAATACGATATTTCTTAAAAACGAGCTGATGAAATTTTTCTTGTTTTATACATATGTCCATAGTTTTTTCACCTTCTGTCTATTAGTTTCTGTTAAAATATATCTTTCATACTAATGAAAAAGAAAAAGAAGATTTGCATCTTCTTCTTACTTATTTCCTGCCAATTCAAGAGCAATCTTCATCATATTCGTGAAATTCTTTTGACGCTCTTCACTGCTTGTCACTTCATGACTAATAAATGAATCTGAAATGGTAAGTAGGCAAGCAGCTTTCTTACCTGTGGCTTTCGCATTCGCAAATAATGCAAAACTTTCCATTTCAACACATTTACAACCAAATTGATCTCTAACAGTCTGCCAACGTGTAGGATCTGTAGAATAAAATACATCACTAGAATGAACTTTTGCCTCTTTTAAAGAAACATTTACTTTTTCTGCTGCTTTTCTTAATTTACTATTTACTGAGCTTGAGCTCTTTAAAGACTTAGCACGAATTCCAAAAGCCGTCTTTGCAAAGGAAGATTCTGAATATGCTTCAGTCACAAGTACTGTATCGTATACAGCCAAAGAAGCATCATAAGATCCTGCAGAACCAATACGAATAATTGTTTCTACTCCATAGAAACTATATAATTCATAAGAATAAATTCCTATAGAAGGCATACCCATGCCAGAACCCATAACAGAAATTCGTTTTCCATTATAATTTCCAGTATATCCAAACATATTTCTTGTTGCATTAAAACAGATGACATCCGTTAAAAATGTATCTGCAATAAATTTTGCACGTAGTGGATCTCCAGGCATTAAAACGGTTTTTGCAATTAAACTTTCATCATCACATGCGATATGAGGGGTTGGGATTTTACTCATTTTCATATTCCTCCATTATTTTAGCGCCACAGCTACAACCTATACGGTCTGCTCCTGCAGCAATCATTTCTTCAAAGCTTTGCTTATCACGAATTCCGCCAGCGGCCTTAACCTTACAAACATCTCCTACGGTTTGCTTCATCAAACGTACATCTTCTAAAGTAGCACCACCTGTGCCAAAGCCTGTAGACGTTTTAACAAAATCTGCGTGTGCTCTCATAGATGCTTTACAAGCCTCTACCTTCTCTTCGTCTGTCAAATAACAGCATTCAATAATTACCTTAACTAAAACACCATTTGCAGCATCCACAACTGCCTTAATGTCTTCATAGACATATTCCCAATTATGAGCTTTAGCCATACCAAGATTGATTACCATATCAATTTCATCAGCACCATCTGCAATAGCCTTTGTCGTTTCAAAAGCTTTTACTTCACTTGGCGTTGCTCCTAAAGGAAAGCCGACTACAGTACATGTCAGTACACCAGAATCTGCAAGTAGTTTGTGCGCTAAGCTAACATTACTAGGGTTAACACATACAGATGCAAATTGATATGTATTTGCCTCGTTACATAGTTTCAAAATGTCATCATAAGTTGCTGTAGCTTTTAAATTGGTGTGATCAATAAATTTAGATTTTTCCATTCTTTTCTTCCTTTCTTTTTAAATATCTAATATTTCTGTAAGTTTAACTTCTCTTAATTCAGCAGTTAAGGGAGCAAACTTAGTTTTACTTATTATTTTTTTCAGTTTTCCAACACTTTTTATATCAACCATTCGAATTGTACCATAGCCATCAATCGTTTTAAGAAGCTTATCCGCTTTAATGACAAGTTCTGACATCGCAACATATTTTGGGTTCTTTGGATCACTAAAATAAAGTACATCAATTCCTGGTGGAATAATAAAGGGGGCATTCCCATCCCAGGACATACAAACATAGGCAATTCTAGATTTGTCAGTTCTCATAAAAAAATAGTCAGAGATTTGAACCTTACTTTTATCAAGCAGAACTTCTAATTTTGGTTTTCTTAAAATATAATTATAAATCTGTGATAAACTAGAGGAATCAATTCTACTAAATTTAGCAATATCTTCTTCATTCTTATTTTTATAAGCATTCTTCCATATCGTAAATGTTTTAGCTAAAGTATTCTTTCTAAAGGTCACTACATCCTCATAAGATTCATTATACACAGAAAACTTAAACATCTTTGCAATTTCTTCTGCGATATCCAAAATCAATTCCACAAAATAAGTTGGCAAAGTGATATCAAATTCAACTCTAAAATTGACATCAAAATATTTAGGATTTAATCTTTCAAGATGAGGTATAGCACTTTTAGAGGAAAGTATAAAGTGTGCATCAAAATCTAAAATAGGGTGGTGGTATGTGAAGTCTCTATTATCGCCATTTCTTTCCTGTGTTATATTAGGATTTGCCTGAAAAAAGGTCAAGAGATCTGTTCTATCAAATACTCTAGTTCCTTCCTTTAAATAATAAAATTTAAATAGCATTTACTTCACCACCTAACATCTACAATATTTTACCATTTTTCAAGGGAATTGTCAAAATAATCCTGCATTGTTAAAGGAATCCTTTACGAAACGAAAGAAGAGGAATTGACCTCTTCTTTTCTTTTTTTATTTTGCTGTCACAGAGGAAATTAATGCCTCTTTTAAAGATTCAACCGCAGCAAAATCTAAATTCAAATGAGAAAATATCGATTTACTTAAAGTTTCCTCGTATAAATCATATTCCTTTCCAACTATAGAAGGATGATTATATTCATTACCATACACTCCTGAATCTCTAAATATAATCTTATTTTCTTGAGAAATATAATCTGCGAATATATAGTCTATATCATCTAAACAAAATATATTTGTATAATCTAAATGAACTTCTAAAGCGTAATATTCTCCCATTTCTTCTCTTTCATGTAATTCTTCTATCAGCTCATCTGTCACTGAAATATCAAATAAAATTTGCAGATTCATTAAAGATATCTTGGAATAATATTTTAGAATAATATGATTTTGAGTAAGAGAAAAATCATAAGATACAAAGTCACGGAATTGAGGATATACATCATCTATCATAATAATTTCAGGCTGAAAAGAGATACGATCCGAAATCAATTCACTATCACAACTTATAAAATCTGGTTTTCCTAATATACTCTCAATCATATCTTTCCAAGAATTATAGTGTTTTGTGTACGTCCCCTTCTCAACAGTTTGATGATATTGGTTCGTGTCATAATACATAGTTTCTGTATAATGGCGTTCTAAATCCCCTTGCTGATACCCCTCATCCTGTGGATGAAGCGTATTTTGTTTCCCATAAACTTTTAGATAAGTATGGGTATCTTTAGACTCATCATTTTTCTTTATAGAGGATGATTTAGAAATTTCAAAGGATTTAATAGTTTCATCATCGGTTTGAGAATACATACTAGAATAACTCTTGTAAATGTTTTGGTACGTTTCTGTAGCTTCTTCGTCATATAAACCAACACCATAAGCATATGCATTTTTAGATTTTTTTAAACGAAATGTACTATCCTCTTTTTGATAAGCATGCTGAATATAATATGGCATAATCTTAATTCTATTATCTTTAGAATTTAATAAATTATGGATCACGTGAAACACATCTTTGCTTGGCATAGATGCATCCAGCTCTATCAATTCACCATTATACTCAAAAGCAATATGATCTAATAAAACTTCTTCCTGTTCAGATTCCGAGGTTTGTTTTTCACAGGCTACACTGAAAAAACAAATCAAAATCAATAATATTAATCCAACGATTTTTCTCATACTTAACCTAACTTTTTTATTATACTTTGACATCTTGGACATAATCCATTTTCATTAACACTAGGAACAATCATCCAGCAACGCTCACAGGTTGGTCCCTCTGCTTTAGACACTTCCACTTTAAAAGCAGAACCTGACTTTAATTCTAATTGAGAAACGATTAACACTTGAGCTAAATCTGTTTTTAAAGAATCAAACAATGTTTTTGCTTCCTCATCAACCTCTATCGTCAATTTCGCATTAAAACTTTTACCGATAATTTTTGCAGCACGTGCTTCTTCTAGTGCTTTTAAGATTTCATTACGATATTCCATAAAACGATCAAAAGACTTTTCTAACGTTTCATCGACCGCTAAAGCGTTTGGCATATCGGTCAAGTATATATCAGCTTCCTCCTTATAAGGTAATAAATCATAAGCTTCACTCATTGTATGAGGTAAGATTGGAGCTAACAACCTTAATAAAGCATTTAAAATTTCATAAAAGACGGTTTGACAAGATAACCTTTTTTGGCTCCTAGGTGATTCTATATATAAAATATCTTTCGTAAAATCTAGATAAAATGCCGATAAAGTATTGGCCAAATAGGCATTGGTTGCACGATAAACTTCACCAAAATCAAAGGTATCATAAAAGCCTTTAATTTCTTTAATAAATCTTTGCAGTTTAATATGCATATACTGATCTACCGTTTCTAATTTATCATAAGGCAGACGATCTTTAGGGTTAAAATCGTTGGTATTTGCCATTAAAAATCTTACTGTATTCCGCACTTTACGATAAGATTCTGAAACTTGTTTAAAGATTTCTTTAGATAGTGGCATATCTGCACGATATTCAATAGAGGCAACCCACAATCTTAAGATATCTGCCCCATATTCATTACAAGCCTTAATTGGGTCTACGGAATTCCCTAAGGATTTAGACATCTTTCTCCCTTCCCCATCTAGAGTAAATCCATGAGATACAACTGTCTTGTATGGCGCAACACCTGTTGTAGCTACACCAGTTATGACAGAAGAATTGAACCAGCCTCGATACTGATCAGATCCTTCCAAATAAAGGTCTGCAGGATAAGAGATACCTCTTCTTTTTAATAACATATAGGAGGAGCCACTATCAAACCAAACATCCATAATATCTGTTTCTTTTCTGAAGATACCATTAGGACTTCCAGGATGTGTAAAACCATCAGGAAGTAATTCCTTTGCTTCTTTTAAAAACCAAATATTAGATCCATAGGTTCCAAAAAGTTCAGCAATATGCATTAATACCTTTTGATCTAAAATAGCTTCACCATTTTCAGCATAGAAAATAGGAATCGGAACACCCCAGGCGCGCTGTCTAGAAATACACCAGTCATGTCTGTCTTTGATCATATTTGAAATACGAACTTCGCCCCATTTTGGATTCCATGTCACAGAAGATATTGCCTTTAAGATATCCTCTTTGATTGGATCAATAGATGCAAACCATTGTGGTGTTGCTCTAAAGATGACAGGTTTATGTGTTCTCCAATCATGTGGATAGCTATGGCAGATTTTAACCGTTTTTAGCAGACAGCCACATGCTTCCATGTCCTTCATTACTTCATCATTACAGGATGCATAGAATAATCCTTCATACTTTCCAGCTTCCTTCGTCATATACCCTTTTGAATCTACAGGACATAATATATCTAACCCATAATTTTTCCCAACCATAAAGTCGTCTTCTCCATGTCCAGGAGCAATATGAACGAGACCAGTTCCATCAGTCGTTGAAACATAATCTCCTAAAATACATGGAGAAACACGGTCATACAAAGGATGCTTATAGGTCAATCCCTCTAATTCTGCACCCTTAAAATGTTTTATAATTTCTACAGTTCCAAGTTCTAGCAATTCTTTTAATTTTTCTAAAAGCTCATACCCGAAAATAAAATTCCCTTTCTCCGTTTTGGCTAATACATAATCAATTTGAGGACCTGCACAGACTGCTAAATTTGCAGGAAGTGTCCATGGCGTTGTCGTCCATACTAAAAAGGAAACATTTTCGAAACCTTTGCTCGTCATAGGCAATTTAAAATAAATAGAAAAATCTTCTTTATCCTGATACTCAATTTCCGCTTCTGCTAATGCAGATTCACTAGAAGGAGACCAGTACACTGGCTTTAATCCCTTGTAAATTAACCCCTTCTCCGCCATTTTAGCAAATATCATTATTTGGTCTTTTTCAAATTCAGGCTGTAATGTAATGTAGGGATGTTCAAAATCACCTAATACACCCAAACGTTGAAATCCAACCTTTTGACGTTCCACCTGTTTATATGCGTACTCTTCACACAATTTACGGAACTCTGCAGTACTCATTTCCTTACGCTTAACCCCAGACTTCTGTAATGCATTTTCAATAGGTAAGCCATGGGTATCCCAGCCAGGAATATATACCGCTTTATATCCATTCATATTTTTATAGCGCACAACAAAATCCTTTAAAATTTTATTTAATGCATGGCCTAAATGGATATCTCCATTTGCATATGGAGGACCATCATGTAAGGTATATTCCTTCTTGTCCGCATTCTTTTTTAAAACAGCTTCATATAATGCCATATCCTGCCATTTTTTTTGAATCATGGGTTCCTTCGTGTTGAGATTTCCACGCATCTCAAATTCTGTTTTTCCCATAAATAAAGTATCCTTATAATCCATCCTTTAACCTCCTAAAAATAAAAAAAGCATCCCCATCAAAGGACGCAATGCTCACGTGATACCACCCTTGTTCAAGAAATCTCATGATTTCAAGCACTCATTATCTCTTAACGCGAGAATAAACCTTCGGATATACTTTTCATATATCATCTCCATTAGTGATCTAAACTGAAATGCTTCTCCTATTTTTCACCAGCCAATAGGTCTCTAAAACTGCATCAAAGTTCCGTCTAACATCTTCGATTTTATATACTTATCATACAACAATTTAATAAAAAAGTAAATATTATTTTTTAAATTTTTCCTCTCGTTTTTTTAATTCCTCTAAAGCACATCTTTCTAACTGATCTAATCGGTGAATTTCAAGTAGTTCATTTCCATCTAACAGACATTCTGCTCTTTTGATACTGAACCAGTTTTTAATAAAAAAAGGCGTTTTCTGTTGGATAAATTCAACGATAGAATTCTCATGTAATGGAAAAGACAGCCACTCTAATAAAAGACTCACCTGTTCTCTTGTCGTTCTGTCATATCCCCAATCTATTAACCGCTCTATCCCAGTTTCTGCTTGATCTTTTAGAAGGCAGGTTAATCGCAAGACTACATCTGCTTTTAGATAATCTAATAGCTTTAAGCTTTGCTCTTCTACCGTGTGGAATAAAGTTTTAGATAAGACAGGATAAGCTTTACAGATACTACCTGGCGCATTTAATAATAAAAATTTGGAGATGAGATCTTTAGAATTTTTTAAGGGAATAACATCTATGGTTTTTAACTGATTTTCCAAAGTATAATCCATTGTAAAATTCAAAAAATTGCATAAATAAATGGCTTCAAAAAAACAAATGGGAGGAAAAGGATTCTTACGAGATGAATTTAGAGTTATTTTTCTCTGTTCTATTTCCTCTAAAGCAGAAAAGTTATCCATAATTCCATGGTGGAGATGATAGGCAAGTTGCTCAAAAACAAAATTATATTTTTTTAAGAACCCATTTAAATCCTCTCCACTAAAGATTGTTACTTTTTTGTAGAACTCTTCTATGACTATCTTATCTTGACTTCTTTTTTCTTTTTTATATTTCGGAATAGAAAAAAGAGGAGCTGATGTAAAAATCTCATACTCCTCCGTTGGTTTCTCTAAAATTTTATAAGCAATAGACCTGCCTACAATGAATGCCTCATAGCCAGTTCTATGAATTTGTTCTACGATAGAAATCATAAAGTTCTCAAAAATCATCAATATGCTAGAATTTCAATACCTGTTTCTGTAATTAAAACGGTGTATTCAAATTGACTAGACCTGCCTCCATCATCCGTGTAAATTGTCCAGTTGTTGGATGCATCTAGAAAAACATGTCTTGTTCCTTCATTGATCATAGGTTCAATAGTAAACACCATTCCTGGAAATAAGACCATTCCTGTGTTCTTTCTACCATAGTGATAAATGTAAGGGTCTTCATGGAATTCAATGCCTACCCCATGTCCTCCAATTTCATGAACGACACTAAAGCCATTTTCTTTCGCATGCTTCTCAATGGTATAGCCGATATCCCTTAATCTTGCATAAGGTTTTAGCTCTTTTACCGCTAAATCCAGACATTCTTTCGTAACACGAACTAACCGTTTCGCTTCTGCATCAACCTCACCAATCATAAACATTCTTGATGCATCTGCATAATAGCCTTGATAGATCGTGGTGCAATCCACATTTATAATATCTCCATTTTTTAGAATAGTATGCATATCTGGTATGCCATGACAGACTTGATCATTAATACTTGTACAAACACTTTTCGGAAAGCCCTCATAGTTTAATGGGGCACAGTTCCCCCCAAGTTCTGTTGTTTTTTCTTGAACGAGACGATTGATATCCTCTGTAGTCATACCAGCATGTATTTTTTCAGATACATAATCCAGAACCTTTGTATTGATGATTCCAGCTTTCCGAATTCCTTCTATCTGTTCTTCTGTCTTAATCATTTTTTTGGTTGGTGTTACTATACCTAGCTTTTGATATTTCAAAGTTTGTTCTTCAAAATTAAATTTCATGTTTCAATATCCTTCTCATTTCACTGATAAAATGCAATGACCCCGTAATAACTAAAATCTCTTCTTTATTTAAATGTAGCATTGCCTCTTTTAAAGCCTCTTCCATATGTTCATAGAGTTTGTAAGGACGGGATGTCAGCAATGAAAATTCTTCTACTTGGGTAGAGCGCTTATCTGTTAGGGTTGTAAAATAAAACATTTCTGTGATTTCTTCTAAAGTTCGAACCATTTCTGGATAGGATTTATCCTTCAAGGCAGTAAAAATAATCTTAAATTTTCGATTGGGATAAATCTGTTTTAGACTTTCCTTTAATGCCATAACCCCTGGAAGATTATGGGCTCCATCCAAAAGAATCTGCTCTGTAAAATATTCAAATCGACCTGGCCAAAAGGTATTTAAAAGACAGGCATCTATTTGAGATTTTGGATACTCTGGAAAAAGATAGTTCATCACCCGAATGGCCAAAGAAGCGTTATAGGCTTGATATGCTGCTGGCATAGATGTCTTATAAGGTACATCATCTAACGTAAAATACGTATATCTTCCATCTGTGGTTATATGTTTAACATCCTCTAAAACATAATTTATCTCTATATGATGCATAGTTGCATAATCTGTAAATACTTGCTTCAGGTTGGGAGTTATACATGTAAAACATGGAACATTAGGTCTTGTAATGCCTAACTTTTGTAAAGCGATTTCTTCTAAGGTGCTCCCCAGCTGAGACATATGATCAAATCCTATATTGGTAATTACAGAAACAACAGGATATAAACAATTCGTCGCGTCTAGCAATCCGCCAATTCCACACTCTATAACAGCAATTTCTACCCGTTGGTCCTTAAAATATTTCAAAGCCATCAAAAATGTAAGCTCAAAAAAAGGAATCGTATCTTGCGCTTGCTCTTCATATTCAGAGGCAAAATTCTTAAGTTCATTACAATATCTAACCATGTCTTCATCAGATATATACGCATGATTCACTTCAATTCTTTCATTAAACACAATCACAAAGGGGGATACAAATAATCCCGTTTTAAGACCTTTGGATTCCAGCATTGTGCTGATATAGCTTGCAGTTGACCCCTTGCCATTCGTTCCAGCTATATGAATAATTTTATAGGTTGGAAGTAAATCTAAAGCTTCGATGCAAAACTTTATTCGGGATAAATCTTCCCGTTTCTTCGACTTTTTCTGTTGATATAGCCAGTCTAATGCTTCTTCTTTTGTCTTCATCATTTCACAAAATGAACAATAGCCTCACATACTTCTTGGTACTGTGCCTCATAGTCCTTCAGTTTGGCTTCTTCACTTTCAATTTTTGTTTTAGGAGCTTTATTTATAAAATTCGGATTAGATAACATTGCTTTACTTCTGGCAAGTTCCTGTTCTAATTTTGATTTGGAAGCCAACAATTTTGCTTTTGCCTCTTCAATGTCCACCAAATCCTTAGTAGGAATATACAGAGTTGCACATGATAAAACCACAACGACCATATCCTCTGCAGAAATATTCTCTACTGTAAGCTTTAGTTCTTTTGGATTTGTAAATTTTATGAGATAGTCTTTCGTAGCTTCTAATTTAGAAAGGGTGTCTAAATCTTTACAACAAATGACCAAATCTATAGGCTTTGATGGTGCCTTATTTGCTTTAGCCCGTTCATTACGGATGGAAGTAATAATCTCAATTAAATCATCCATAGCTTCCTTGGCATCATAAAACTCTAATGTAGGATTACATTTTGGCCAATCTGAAATACTGATGGATGCCTTTTGATGAGGAAGTGCCTGATATAACTCTTCTGTAATAAATGGACAGAATGGATGGAGCATTTTTAAGATCGCTTTTAGAACATAAACTAATACATTTTTAGTCATCTGCTGATTTAATAAATCTGTTCCATTTAAATCCACTTTGGAAATTTCAACGTACCAAGAGGCAAAATCAACCCAGGTAAAATTATATAATTCCTTTGCTGCCTCTCCCAACTCGTATTTATCAAAGTTATAATCTACCATTTGAATGGTATGATTTAGTCTAGTTAGAATGGATTTAGAAGCCAGGTTGAGTTTCTCTACCTCTATCTCTGTAGGTTTAAAATCCTCTCCCAAATTCATTAAAACATACCGTGTAATATTCCAAATTTTATTTAGATAATTCCATGCAGCCTCTATTTTCGTTTCATCAAACCGTAAATCTAACCCTAACGCACCTGAGGTTGTAAGAAAATAGCGTAAAGCATCTGTTCCATATTTGGCAATCATGTCAAATGGATCTATACCATTTCCTAAAGATTTAGACATCTTTCGTCCTTCTTTATCTCGGATTAGACCATGAATCACGATATCTTTAAAAGGCGCTTTATGCGTAAATTCTATGCCTTCAAAAAGCATTCTAGATACCCAGAAAAAGATGATATCATATCCTGTGACAAGACAGCTTGTAGGATAGTACCTTTTAAAGTTCTCCGTTTCTTCTGGCCATCCCAAGGTCGAAAAAGGCCATAAAGCGGAAGAGAACCAAGTATCTAAAACATCCTCATCCTGAACCCAATCCTCACCAGGGCATTCCACTTGGACTTTGACTTCATCCCCTTTATACCATGCAGGAATACGATGTCCCCACCAAAGCTGTCTAGATATACACCAGTCTTGAATGTTGGTTAACCAGTGACGTAACGTCTGTGTAAATCTTTCGGGAACAAAGCGATATTCCTGATTCTCTAAAACCTGCTGAGCTAATACATCCATTTTCACAAACCATTGCTTAGAAAGTCTCGGTTCAACAACTACCCCAGTTCTCTCACTATGTCCGACAGAATGTAAAATTGGTTCCTGCTTCACAAATAACCCCAATGCTTTTAAATCCTTTAATAAGGCTGTACGACATATAAATCTATCCATTCCCTCATACTGTAATGCCATGTGGTTCATAGTTCCATCATCATTCATACAAAGTGGCATCTCTAAATGGTGTCTTAGTCCAACCTCATAGTCATTTGGATCATGTGCTGGGGTTACTTTTACACAGCCTGTCCCAAATTCCTGATCCACATACCTGTCTCCAATTACAGGTATTTTAATTTCCGTTCCAGGAATATAAACTTCTTTTCCAATGAGCATTTTATATCTTTCATCCTCAGGATGCACCATAACCGCTTGATCAGCAAACATAGTTTCTGGTCTAGTTGTTGCAATAGTAACATATCCGTTGCCCTCTACTAATGGATAATTAAAATAATAAAATGCACCTTCTACATCTTTATGCTCTACTTCTATATTAGATAAAGCCGTTCTTGCTTCTGGATCCCAATTGATGATTCTTTTTCCTTGATAGATATATCCTTTATTATAAAGTGAAATAAAGACATGATTTACGGCTTTATTCAATTGCTCATCTAAGGTAAATCTTTCTTTTGAATAATCTAAGCTTAACCCTAAAGCGCCCCATTGCTTACGGATTTCTTTGGCATATTCATGCTTCCACTCCCATGCAACTTTTAAGAATTCCTCTCTACCTAAATCATACCGAGAGATTCCTTGGTTTTTTAATTTTTCATCGACTTTGGCTTGTGTGGCAATCCCTGCATGATCCATTCCTGGAAGCCACAAGGCATCATAGCCTTGCATTCTTTTTCTTCGGATAATAACATCTTGTAAAGAGGTATCGCACGCATGACCTAGATGTAATTTTCCTGTAACATTTGGTGGTGGTATCACAATAGTAAAAGGTTCTTTAGATTTATCTCCCGCCTCAAAAAAACCACCTTTTAACCAAAAATCATATTTTCCTTCTTCAACTTCTTTAAAATCATATTTTGTCTTTAATGTCTGATTCATTCTTCTTCATCCTTTCATAATCCTCTTTTGTCATAGAATAGAAACAGGCTGTAACTAACCTGCCATTATATAATTTTTTATATTTGCATAAGGTTCCGTCAAACGTAAAACCACATTTCTCCGCGACTCGTTTGGAACGATAATTCTCGATGTGATGTCCAAGCTCAAGAACCTCACAATCAGTATTTTCAAACGCATAAGCTACAATAAGCTTGACCGCCTGAGGCATATACCCATACCCCCAGTAGCTTGAGTTTAAGGAAAATCCTAAAGATTTGGCTTTATTGTATTTTCTTATAGAAGAGTTATAAAGAGAGATAGTTCCTATTAACACATCTTTTTCTTTTAAAGTGATGGCATATGTCTCTTTATTGAAGATTTGACTTGTCAGTACCCTTCCAGCAACCTCTTTAGAAGTAAATGGCTTCCACCCTGCATTAGGACCAACATTAGGATCTTGTCCATACAAAAAATAAGCATCTAAATCATTATATTTTAAATCTCGAATGATAATATTTTTTCCTACTAATTTCATTGCCCCTCCTAAAAAATAAAAAAATCCTTAGATTTCTCTAAGGACGATATAAACCCGCGGTGCCACCTTATTTCTATAGATTTTTATCTATAGCTCTCTATTCTTTAACGCAGAAATACGAAATAAGCTACTACTTTCACCTATTTAGCTCCCTAGCTACCTTCAAAAGAACATCACTTAAATCTTTTCACCCTACCGATTTTTCTCTAAAAGCTGTTTCTTTTTACTCCTCTAGTTCAACGCCTTTGCAAATATTTTACCGTATAATTCTCATAAAGTCAAGAAGATAGAAGTTATATTTTATAGCTTTTCAAACGTAGATTTACATGAATTAAATAATAATTATACACCTGTTCTAAGATTGTATCTAATGAAGAATTTAGAGAAACCACAGCAAACCCTTTTCCATAATATAGTTCTTTGAAATCCTGAAATAAAGCATAGGCTTTTTCATTGTAAAAAGAGCATTTGTCGCATAATGCGCCTCCCTGTGGGATGGAAAAATTTACGATTGTTTGATTCCCACAAAGAACACAATCGTTTAACGCTGGTCGAACTCCAAAAACAGAAAGCATTTTAAGCAAAAATATACTTAATACAAATTTGGGGGAAACCATAGTTTCTAAAGCATCCAAGGTTTCTCGAACAAAAGAAAAGATTCTTGCATGAGGAGCTTCTTCCTCTATATTTTGGATCACGTCAATGATCGGCATAATCATTTGAATTTTTGAAATATCCTCATAAAGATGATAAAAACTTTTTTTAATACTATATTCTAAAACTGTTGGAAGTTTACCTGCTGAATGCTCAAACTCAACATGATTCAAAGTAGTTATAAACCCTAACTTAGTTTTATTAGCATCGATGGCCTTTACACTTTTCATTCCTTCTGGAGTATATAAATAAATCAGTTTGGATTTTTCTTTGTAGTCTATGGATTTAATAACAATTCCTTCCAATTTTATACCCTCTAAAAGTTTTCTTTGCTGTATCCTAAGGCATTCAAGTCATTTGGACGATCTTTCCAGTCCTTCTTCACTTTCACCCAAAGTTCCAAATGCAGTTTACTTTCTAGTAATTTTTTTAAATCTCCGATACTTTTTTCTTTGATTTGCTTTATCATTTCTCCGTTTTTACCAATGATGATTTTCTTTTGGCTATCTCGTTCCACATAAATTGTGGCATAGACATCCTTATAATTCTCTGTTGTAGAATCTTTGATTAAATCCACTACAACTGCAATGCTGTGTGGAATTTCCTCTTTGGTCAAATACAGAATTTTTTCTCGAATTGCCTCTGCCATTAAGAATCGAATCGAATGATCCGAAGCCATTTCCTCTGGATAATATTTAGGTCCAAAAGGTAATACTTTCAATATATCTTCCATCAAATGATCTAAATTTTTATCCTCTAGTACAGAGACTGGATAGACACCTGCAAAAGGGTATAAGTCTTTATAAAGGGCAATCGTTAAATCAATATCCTTAAATCGCTTCAATTGATCCACTTTGTTGATTACCAAAAAAACAGGAAGCTTACTTTTCTTTAAATTCTCTAAAATAATTTCATCTCCATGCAATACCTGTTTCACAGGAGTTGTCATGAACAATATACAGTCTACCCCATATGTAGCATCATAGGAAGCCTGAACCATTCTTCTCCCTAATTCCGTTTGGGCTTTATGAATGCCAGGTGTATCGGTAAAGGCAATCTGGGCTTGTTCTGTCGTTACAATACCTAGAATACGATTTCTTGTAGTTTGTGGTTTATTTGAAGTAATGGCAACCTTTTTTCCAACCATTTTGTTTACAAAGGTTGACTTCCCCACATTAGGTCTTCCAATAATCGCAACAAATCCCGATTTATATGTATCAATCTGCATTTTCTATTTCCTCAAAGCCATAGGGTAATAATTCTTCTACAGATGTTTCCTTAATATCATAGTTTAAGTTTGCTAAAAGAACTAAAGTATCCTTGTGTAATAGTTCCGCCATCACCTGACGACATGCACCACATGGACTTACAGGGCTTGCCGTATCTGCGACTACCGCCATAGCAAGGACATCCTCTTTTGTATACCCCGAACTTACCATTTTGAAAAGCGTAGTTCTTTCTGCACAATTACTTAGTCCATAACTCACATTTTCAATATTACAGCCTGTAATATAAGTTCCATTTTTAAGAAGAATTGCTGCACCTACTTTAAACTTAGAATAAGGCGTATATGCTAGACTTCTTCCTTCAATTGCTTTTGCCACTAATTCTCTTTTATCCATTGTTCGTTGTCCCTTCTCGTAAAATTCCAGCAGAACCCAAAATTTCTTCCTGCTTTTTAAACATAATTTCTTCTTCATCTTTTGTCATATGATCATAGCCACACAAATGTAAATATCCATGGACGGCCAAAAAAGCAACTTCTCTTTCCATACTATGCCCATATTCCTCTGCTTGACGAGATGCCTGTTCCAAATCTATAAATATATCCCCCAGTTCATCAAGTAAAGCATTTTCCTCATCATCACATAAAGCAAATGAAATCACATCAGTAACTCGATCAATATTTCGGTAGGTTCTATTCAGCTCTAGAATCTTTGTATCATCTACAAAAATGATACTAAATATCTTTTTGTTTTTAATTTTTTTAAAGACATTTGAAATAAGTTTTTCATATGGTTCAGAAGAAATGGTTCCCTCATTAAAAAAATTAATTTTCATTCTTTTCTCCTAAAAGTCTTGAAATGTTTTGAAGCTGTTTATCTTCTTTTGTCTTAAGAGTTTCAATCATTGCCATATTTTCTATCATCAATTTTACTATCTTTTCTAAATTAGAATTGATAGAATAATCTGCAGCACATACATAATTTACTCGACCATCATCCACCAATGGTAATACTTTGTCAATATATTGAGGCTGATATAATGCAATAGACTTTCCACCTTTATCCTTTAAAAGTTGCATACATGGAATGTCAGTTAATCCATCACCAATATAAATCATATTGCGATACTGAATGGCCCGTTTCACATCTTTCATTTCCATATTCAGTTTTTCTTCATCAACTTCATCTAAAGCACCTTTGCTGATTCTAAAAATATATTGTGTTTTCTGGGTATAATTTATAGCTAGTGCAGGCCATATTGCTTCTTTAGTTTTCGGATTATAAATAAATTTACAGCCATAAATTTTCTTAAAATATTTTGCGATAGAACTACCTTCAATAATTTCTTTCGTTCCAGAAGAAATGATATAATGTTCAATATTTACACCTAATGATTCCCCAAAAGCATTAATTCTATCGAACCAAGTTTGAACACCACGATAGTAAATGATAGAATCTCCTAATGAATTTAGATAAGCTTCCGTCAAAGGGATTCCTTTTTCCTTACATTCTTTGATCATCACAAACATATATGATAAAATTTTATCCATCGAATTCTTTTTAGTTTGTTGAGATGCGATTGCCCAGAATTCATCAGGCTCCATCCCTAAATTTTTAATAAAACCATAATTTTGCATATCCGTTGTACATAAGGTTTTATCAAAATCATACATAATTCCTATTGTTGTTTTTGCCATATTATCACCTTTTTCTTGTTTTATAATTATATCATATTTTTATTAAGATTACAAATTTCTTCCAAGGATACATTTGGCAGCCAATTTCCCCATAAGCTCATAAGCATATTTAGAAGGATGAAGATGATCTCCAGAATCACATAAATCCTTAAAATGTTCAAATTTCCCATCGAAATATCCTACTTCTTTTGCAAAATCAATAGAATTTCTGCTCCGTATCCACTGATTAATTTCATTTTTTAAATCTTCTCTAAATGGCGCAAATGTTCTCCAGCCATAAATAGGGAGTAGAGTTCCAAAATATGTTCTTAGATGAAAGGCTTCCGCTTGCCTTTCATATGCTTTTAACCCCTCAAGGAGTTCCTCACTGCTAGGATAATCACTCATTGGTCTAAATATATTCACATCCTTCCCTACAGGATGAATGATATCGTTAATTCCATGCTGTATAATCAGTTTTGTTGCTCCAGCAACTGAACCAATTTCATGACAAAATCTATGAGTTCCTGATTTCCCATAAGATTGGTAAGTGATGCATTCATATTCCCTTAGCACCCTTGTCCCAGAGACTGCTTTACGAACGACAGAATAGTTATTATATCCCTCGTTTCTTAAAGCTAAAAGCAAATAATCAGGCCAGTGCTGACTAGTAATGGAATCTCCATAACAGATGATAGCTTCTTTATCATCCGTAGTATAGATATCTACATTTGCTAAAAAATACACCCAAGAGGTTCCCTTGGAGGTATTGATATCTAAGCTTGTTTGATGAGACTGGTCACCATAGGCAAAGTATCCTTTGGAAAGAGGTCCTAGGATATCTACACCTGATGTCAAATTTGTATAGTCTTTTAAATAAATGGAAATGATTAAAAATTTTTCTGATTCTAATGAAATATCTAATGGATCTGTTTTTACACTTTCATGAGCTTTTATGCAAAACTCTTTTTCCCCTTGCACCGTCAAATCATATGGAATACCCTCTTGAGTATCCGATAAAGCATTTCCAATCGCAATACGCAAAGAAGAGATTTTAACATCCTCATCGCAGCAAAAATTATCTAACGTAATTGACACTTTTTCTCCTGAAAACGGAATGAAAATTGGATAACGTAAAGTTACATCTTTTGCATAAATTGCTGGAGAAGGCAAAACAGCAGATTGTGCATTTCCCCACATAGTTACCCATTTCATAAAATCAACTCTCTTTCTTTTCCATATTTTAACATAAATTTTTAGGCAATTCAAATATCAGAAAAAGGACTGTGAAATCCACAGTCCTATTCCATTGCAAACTGACTATTGTACAAATCTGCATAAAATCCTTTCTTCTCTATTAACGCATCATGATTTCCCTGTTCAATAATGTTTCCATCTTTTAACACCAAAATAATATCTGCATTTTTAATAGTGGAAAGTCGATGAGCAATCACAAAAGATGTTCTTCCTTTCATCAATTTGTCCATAGCCTTTTGGATAAGCTCTTCTGTTCGCGTATCCACACTGGAAGTGGCTTCATCTAAAATTAACATTGGCGAATCCTCTACCATAGCTCTAGCAATGGTAAGAAGTTGTTTTTGACCAGCCGAAATATTTGCAGTTTCATCAAGGATATAGTCTAGTGTTCCTGGCAAGGAATTTACATAATGATCCATGTGACAAGCTTTTAAAGCTTCCATAATTTCCTCATCTGTTGCTTCTAAATTACCATATCTTAAATTATCTCGAATTGTTCCCTCAAACAACCAAGTATCTTGTAAAACCATACCAAATAAAGATGCAACATTTGACCTTGTAATCTCAGTTGTTGGAATACCATCAATCGTGATCGTTCCAGAATTTGTTTCATAAAATCTCATCAGAAGATTTACTAAAGTCGTTTTACCAGCTCCCGTTGGTCCTACAATCGCAACCTTCATACCTGATTTTACGTCACAATTAAAATTAAAGATGATTTGTTTATCCTCATAATATCCAAAATTTACATCCTTGAACGTTACGTTACCTAAAACTGCTTGTTTAGATAGCGTTGTCTGAACATTTTCTCTGCTCAATTCCTCTTCTTCTAAAAACTCAAAAATTCTTTCACTCGCAGCCGCACAAGATTGTAAAATATTTGCGATTTGCCCAATCGTCTGAAGGGGTTGATTGGCCATTCTAGAATACTGAATAAACATTTGGATAAACTCTACACCAGCAAGTCCGCTGACTACTAAAATTCCGCCTAGAAAACAAATACTGATGTAAGAAGCATTTCCAATAAAACCCATAATTGGCATCATCAAGCCTGAAGCAAACTGACTTTTCCATGCACTACTCTTCAGCTTTTCATTACATTCCTCAAATTTTAAATAATTTGTTTCTTCCTGATGGTACGCAATGATGACCTGATGTCCAGAATATGCCTCTTCTATATGGGCATTTAATTCCCCTAGGGACCTTTGTTGAGACTTGAAAAATTTTTGAGAGTTTTTTACAATAAGAATTAAACATACTAAAGATAATGGAATCGTAACCACACAAATCAGTGCCATATGCCATGAGATAGTAAACATCATTACGAAAACACCAATTAATAAGATTACAGAAGAAAAGGTATTAACTAAACTCTGATTCAAATTTTGACTTATGCTATCTACATCATTTGTAACCCTAGAAAGTAAATCACCATAGGAGGTTCTATCAAAATATTTTAAAGGGACACGATTTATTTTTTCTGATATATCTTTGCGCAACTTATAAGATACTTTTTGTGTAACCCCTGTCAAAAGGAATGATGCCGTATAGTTTCCTACAGCAGAACAGGCATATAGGCAAATCAATAAGATTCCTGTTTGGGTTATAAAATCAAAGTCAATGGCTTCCCCCTTAACCACCTTCTGACATTCTTTCGTAATATATCCTAAATTGATTGGTCCAAATAGAGTACCTAATGCTCCAAAAATAGAAAGTAATATCGCCAATATAATTACAGGAAAATAAGGTTTTAAGTAAGGAAATAATTTTCCTAACCCCTTTTTTAAACTTTTTGGTTTAGCGATTTGTATATTAGGCTTAGGCATGATCAATTTCCTCCTTTGATAGTTGAGAATAAGCAATCTCTTGATAAACTGAACAACGCTCTATCAATTCCTTATGCGTTCCCTGTCCAACAATTTTACCTTTATCTAATACAAGAATTAAGTCAGCATCCATAATCGTTCCGATTCTTTGGGCGACAATAATCTTTGTAGGATTATAATCTAAATCTTTTAAATTGTTTCTTAATATCTTATCTGTTTTAAAATCAAGAGCAGAAAAAGAATCATCAAATACAATAATTTCAGGACGTTTAATCAAAGCTCTTGCGATAGAAAGACGCTGCTTCTGACCACCTGAAAAATTCGATCCCCCTTGAGCCACAGCTTGATTCAATCCATCTGGATAAGAGGATACAAAATCATAGGCCATAGCCAATTTTAAAGCATTCCACATTTCTTCTTCTGTGGCATCTTCTTTTCCATATAACAGATTGGAACGAATGGTTCCTTTAAACAAAAGAGCTTTTTGAGCAATAAATGCTATTTTATCTCGCAATATCTTTAAATCATATGTTTTAACATCCCTACCATCTACTTTTACTACACCTTCTGTTGCATCAAAAAACCTAGGCAACAAATTAATTAAAGAGGATTTTCCAGAACCTGTAGATCCTATGATAGCTATCGTCTGTCCAGCGTTTGCAGTAAAATGAATATGATCTAAAACATTTTCATTTGAATTTGGATAACTAAAACAAACATCTTCATAGGCAATGGTTCCCTGTTCCTCTGGTACAGGTTCCATAGATACAAGATTTGCAATACTTGGTTTAATATCAAAAACCTCTCTCACACGCTTGGCTGATACTAAACCTCTTGGCACCATAATAAAAATCATAATCAATTGCATAAATGCCATAACAATCATCATGGTGATTTGCTGAAACCCAAAAACATTACCTAAGAATAAAGGATTTTCATTAATCAAATATGCACCCACCCAAAGGATGGCAAGACTCGTTCCATTCATTATCAACATCATACCAGGATTCAATAAACTTAACGCACGATTCACAAATACATTTGTTTTTGTGACTTTTTGATTCACCTCATTAAACTTATTCTCTTGATACTCTTCTGCACAATTTGCCCGTACAACACGGATTCCTGTCAAATTCTCACGGGTTACCAGATTTAATTTATCGGTCAATCCCTGAATTGCCTTAAACTTAGGCATAACAATTAAAAATAGAGAAACCACCAATGTAACTAACGCTACTACAGATAGTACCACAATAATACTTAAATTTGCGGAGGCTTCAATGTTTCCAGCTTTTATAATACCTAACACTGCCATCGTCGGAGCGGAAATAGCCATTCTTAATGTCATTATCACAACCATCTGAATTTGGGTAATATCATTGGTAGTTCTGGTAATTAAGGAAGCCGTAGAAAAATTCTCAATTTCAC
Organism: uncultured Anaeroplasmataceae bacterium; assembly: GCA_910577745.1. Classification (GTDB taxonomy): domain Bacteria; phylum Bacillota_I; class Bacilli_A; order Acholeplasmatales; family Anaeroplasmataceae; genus Pelethenecus. The sequence continues at coordinate 480,158 of CAJTNG010000001.1, forward strand.
TTATCGAAAATTTTTGGATATGCTGATATAATTCTTTTCTCAAATTATAAGAAAAGCTAGAGGCAATACGGCTTGCAAAAAAACATACCAAAACAGAAGAAAACAAAGAAATCCCAGCATAAGCAAACATTTCTAATCCATTCTTCATAATCTCATCTTGATATTTTTTCTGCAAAATATCAGTCATCAATCCCTGATCAATCAAGGCTTCAGCCGTACTTGCACTAGTTAAAATATTTGATAGTTTGGTGGGTAGTTCTAAATCGCAATAGACCTGTAATACAACTAAACCGATTACTAAAACTATAAAGCCCCATGCCCAGTTGTTCATGTACTTCAATAATTTAATCATGATTTTCCTCCAAAAAATTAAGTGTCAAATTTAAAATCTTATTTAAATGCACTTGTTCTTTACCTAAAAAATCTAAATATTTCCCTACTTCTTTCTGATGTTCCAAAAATAATAATTCCACTGCTTCTGCCATTTTTCCAGATATTCTATAATATTTAATTCGTTTATCATTGAAATCAATTTCTTTGATTAACATTCCTTTCATCTCAAGTGGTTCTAATTTGTGCATCACTGCTGGAATAGAAACTTCAAAAACTTTCGCAATACTAGATGCCTGAACTTTGTTGCCTTCTTTGGTTTCTGAATAAATATAATTTAAAATCCAAAATTCAGATTTTGTCAATCCAAGTTGGTCTAATTTTTTGTCCATTAAACTATAAAATTTATTCTTAATTGTTTTAAATTTTACAATTAATTCAAAGTCTTCCATAACGCTCCTCCGCAAAACTTAACTTAGTAAAGTTTATTGCATAAACTATTTTAAACGATAATCCTATTTTTTACAAGTTATTTTCTTGAATATTATTCATTTTTGATATTTTCTTCTTGCGATATAAAATGACTTGTTCAAATATCAAGTAAATCACAAAGCTAATAAGCATCAAAAAGTAATAAGTAATAAATCTCCATAGCAGCATACCAGACGCTGCGATTGCAGAGGTTATGGTTGGTATAACTGTTATAAACAGGGATTGAAAAGCAAACTCTATTCCCCCAGAAGCTCCTGGTGTAGGGATAAAGCAGGTCACGGCGAATTAGAGGTAATCAAAAGAGGAAAGGAAAAGCACAATCCAGACGGAACCGGCGGTATAGTCAAGAAATATTTGTGAGTTAGCAAGAATCCTGATATAATGGGTTTAAACGCCCATCCGGGGCATAAAGGCAGGGAGAAATATGCACATCAGCTACAAACCGCTCTGGCACACACTGATAGAGCGCAACATGAGGAAAGAGGATTTAAGGCTTGCCGCTGGCCTGACCACAAATATGATTGCCAACATGGGCAAAGAAGGGAAACATATCAGCATGGACACACTTGCCCGTATTTGTGAAACACTGGATTGTGGCATTATGGACGTGATTGAGCTGGTCAGTGACAAGCCTTCCACCACAGGAGGGAACGACAATGGAAAAACTGAAAGAAAGAATCACAGAGAACGGCATTGATTATATTCTGGTAGGCGATTACTATATCCCGGACTTGAAGCTGCCGGAAGAAAACCGCCCCATCGGACGCTATGGACGGCTGCACCGGGAATATCTCAAACAGGAACACCCTGCACGGTACAGCTCCCTTATCCTGACCGGGAAATTATGGACATACCTTGCCGACCTGAACGAGCAGGCAGAGGAACGGCTGGACTTAATCATGGAGCAGATGAAGGCCGCAGAGGGAGTGACCAAGGAACTGAAAGCCAGGAACCAGCTTGAATGGGTAGGCCGGATGAACAATATCCGCAGCCGGGCGGAGGAAATCATAAACAGTGAGTTGATTTATTCGTAAGTATGTGATAGAATCATTTCAGACAGCAAACGGGCAGTTATATAGGAGAAATTGCATGAAAAGAAAAGAAACGACAACAAAAGAAGATTTGTTGACTGTTATTAATATATTGGAAAATGCAGGAATAATATATTGGATTGATGGCGGTTGGGGAGTTGATATTTTAGCAGGAAAACAAACAAGATTGCATAGAGATATTGATGTAAATTTTGATGCTAAACATACGGAAAAACTATTAAAGATACTTTTGGAATATGGTTATGAAGTAGATACAGATTGGACACCTGTCAGAATAGAATTGTACAGTGATAAAAATGGGTATTTAGACATTCATCCGTTTGTTTTGAATGAAGATGGTACTTCCAAGCAGGCTGATTTAGAGGGCGGCTGGTATGAATTTGAGAAAGACTATTTTAGTAATGCTATTTTTGAGGGAAGGTCAATCCCGTGTATCTCTCTAAAAGGTCAAAAAATTTTTCATTCAGGTTATGAATTAAGAGATAAGGATAAGCATGACATTTCGATTCTTGAAAAGTTACTAAATCAATGAATGAGAATCAGAAAATCATATTTGTGTGCTTGAAAACTGAATCAGAGTTACCAAAATGCCGTTGCATGGATAAAAGCCCAAGCAACGGCATTTCCTTATCTCCGCTTCATCCTGCTCAAAGGAGAATCCTTATATGCCGGAGTTTTCTTCATGATATTTTTCAGAACCGTGCGCTCCTGTTCCGACAGCTTCTCATACCGGATTTGCAGCTGCGTACACATCAGGGCAGTGAACACATCCAGATAGGAACCCGGCACAGCCATTGCCTTTTTTGCGTCTTTGATTAGCTTCATGGCATTGGAGCCGTCCGGCGCACTGTCCGTATCGTCCTTGTGCGCTTCCCTTATGGCATGGAGGATAGCGTCCCAAGTCCGGTGCGTGACCTGACAGAAATAATCTTCTTCCTGTACCTGCATGGTTTCCAACGCCTTTAACGCAGCATCTTCCTCCACCGGCTGATATTGGGAAAGGACTTGCCCCCGCAGCACTTCCAGAAGGCTGTTGAAATTTTGGAAGTGGGCGGTTGCCACACCATCTACATAAATCTCCGTGTCCGTCATCAGGGTAACAAAATCCTCATGTGTGGCAATCTCACATAGCAGCCGGTTGTTGATACGCCCACTTTTCAACAGCTCCACCATGCTGTCACTCAAATGCAGCTCCGTAAGTTCCATGCCCGGATGGTTCCGGTTCTCTGTCAGGCAGAGCAGGTAATCCGTTGACACACCGTAAAACTTTGCCAGCTCCACAAGGTTTTTGTGGCTGATTTCCTTGAGTTCGTCATTCTCATAGCTTCCCAAGGCTGATTTGGAAATCCCCGTAACCGCCGCCAGTTCCTCTAATTTTAAATGCCGCTCCGTCCTTAAATCCTTTAACCGCTCCTGAATCGTTATCCCCTGTTTCATGGCTTCCTGCTCCTTCCTGCGGTCTGCTTTGCCGCCATCCCCATTATACCACATATTCATACCGGACGCATTTCCCCCCTGACGTTCTTTTCAAATGCGCAAAATGAGCTTTTGATTTGCCCGGATTTTCAGAAGTGCAAAATGCACATCTGATTTTTGCACCCATCCGGCAGAAAGCTTTTTCCGCAATCGTGGAATTTTTTAGATTTTGGGCTTCATTCCTGATTTGTGGACATACGGCACAGGGTACAAAAATGTCATATGATATAGGCAGTTCATCGATGGATTATTCCAATCGAATGACCGGCCTGTATGGGATATGCTCCCCGGCGATGTAACGCAACGACTTCCGGCAGGGAAACGGAGGAACTCTGACCGCAACGAGCGTACCAAGGAGAGCGAAACGCCGCCAAAGACGGGGGCAGGAACGACAGCAGAAAGAACCGGCAAAAATGAACACCGAAACGATACCGAAACACAGCAATCTCACAGGGCATAGTCTGCCCTGCCCGTATATACCAAGGGGGATTTTGGGGCGGCTCTGCGGCTGTATTTCCCCTGAAAATCGCCCCGAAACGATACACAAAAAACCACTGCCCGCCCATTCCGGCTGTACCTGCTGAATCGGGCGGTTTTTCTATGAAGGAGGCTGCCCGTTCCACAACGATAAGAACCCAAGCATGAAGGTTGACCGCCGCTTTTACTGTTTCGGCTGCGGAGCCACCGGGGACGTGATTGACTTTGTTTCACGTCTTTATGGAATCGGCAGTAAGGAAGCCGCCCTCATGCTGGCGCAGGACTTCTCCATCCCCTATGAGGATAGAAAGAACACCGGAAAGCAACCCATCCGGCCACGCTTACGGAGGGAAAGCGAAGAACAGAAATTTAAGCGCATGGAGCGGCACTGCTTCCGGGTACTGTCCGACTATTACCATCTCCTGCGCCGCTGGAAGGAAGAATACGCCCCTAAACAGCCAGATGAAGCATGGAATCCCCGGTTTATAGAAGCCCTGCAAAACATGAGCCGTCTGGAATATCTGATGGACGTACTTTTATCGGGGGAACTTCCAGAGCGGGCAGCCCTTATCACAGGACACGGAAAGGAAGTGAGGAACCTTGAAAGACGAATGGCAGAACTTACCGCCCCAGATACGGCAGGAAGTAAAGAACATGGCAGAAAACACCGAGCCGCCCCGGAGCGTTGAGGACGTCAAAGCCTTGCTGGAAACCACCGAAAAAGGCGGCTTCCGAAACAGTATCCGCAACTGCCTGACCGTGTTCCAGTGCGACCCGCTCCTTTCCGGGGCGGTTGCCTATAACCTGCTGACCGACCGCACCGATATTTTAAAGCCCATCGGCTACCAAAGAACCCCGGACAGCCCCATGACCGACACCGACATGAAATATATCCGGCTGTATCTGGAAGAAACCTACGGCCTGACAAGCGAAAAGAAGATACAGGACGCCGCCGACCTTGCCGCCCATCAGAACAGCTATCACCCCGTCCGGGAGTATTTAAACAGCCTGACATGGGACGGAACCGAACGGATACGCTCCTGCCTGCGGCACTTTCTGGGAGCCAGTGAGGACGATTACACTTACCAATCCCTGCGCCTGTTCTTATTGGGAGCCATCCACCGGGCATTTTCCCCCGGCTGCAAGTTTGAAGTCATGCTCTGCCTTGTGGGAGGTCAGGGAGCCGGGAAGTCCACCTTCTTCCGTCTGCTGGCAGTCAAAGACGAGTGGTTCTCCGATGATTTACGGAAGCTGGACGACGACAACGTATACCGCAAGCTGCAAGGCCACTGGATAATCGAGATGTCGGAGATGATTGCCACCGCAAACGCCAAGAGCATAGAGGAAATCAAGTCATTTTTGAGCCGCCAGAAGGAGGTTTACAAGATACCCTATGAAACCCACCCGGCAGACCGCCCAAGGCAGTGCGTGTTCGGCGGCACGTCCAACGCCCTTGACTTCCTGCCCCTTGACCGCTCCGGCAACCGCCGCTTTATCCCCATACAGGTATGCCCGGAGCAGGCGGAAACACACATTTTAAAGGACGAAGCCGCTTCCAGAGCCTATTTAAACCAAGTATGGGCGGAAGCGATGGAGATTTACAAAAGCGGCAGATGGAAGCTGACATTCAGCCCGGAAATGGTGCGCTATCTAAAAGAACACCAGCGGGACTTTATGCCGGAGGACACCAAAGCCGGGATGATTCAGGCTTTCCTTGACAGCTACCCCGGCGATACGGTCTGCTCCAAGCAGCTTTACAAAGAAGCCTTAAACCACGCCTTTGACGAGCCGAAACAATGGGAGATACGGGAAATCAACGAGATAATGAACCAGTGCGTTACTGGCTGGAAGTATTTTTCCAATCCCCGGATGTTTACCGGATATGGCAGACAGAAAGGATGGGAACGGGAAAAACCGGCAACGGACACCTGCAACGGGAGTGGAAAAACCCCAGAGGGATTTACGCCAGTGCCGGAGCAGATGGAGCTTCCTTTCTGAAAAAATCCGGCAAATGACAGCCCGTTGCACACTTCGTTGCTGTCCCGTTGCCGAGCCGGTTGCCGGGGAAAATCCCGTAACTGCGGGCTTTTCTCCCCTTTAACAACCAAAGCAACAGAAAAATAAAAGAAAAAGTATAAAATAACCCAACCGTCAGACAAGGATTAGTTCCAAGGTTTTTTGAAGCCCGTTGCCGGACTTCGTTGCCGACCTTCCCTGTCTGGCTGTTTTCATGTATGGAGGACAAATGCCTATGGCGAAAAATAAAACAGAGATTCATGTCACCACAGTATTTGACGGCGAGCTGGACGCTACGGACGTTTTCGTAAGCCTCATCGCACAGAAACACAGCAGAAAAACAGATAAAGATTATCTTGCTAAATCACAAGAAATAGGATATAATAAAGGTGATGTTCCAAGTGACCGTGTTCCGTCTGGATTGTGCGGGTAAACGGTTATGATGAACACTTTTGGATATACAGGAATGGACACACTTCTTGCCGGGAGCTTCCGGGCAGCTATCTATTGCAGGCTGTCCAAGGACGATGACCTTGACGGGACGAGTGCCAGTATCGAGAACCAGCGGGATATGCTGGAAAAGTTCTGCCAGAAGCAGGGATGGGAGGTTACGGCAGTCTATCAGGACGACGGCTTCACCGGCTTGAACATGGAACGCCCCGACCTGAAACGGATGTTGAAAGCCATCGAGCGGAAGCAGATAAACCTTGTGATTACAAAGGATTTATCGAGGTTAGGACGGAACTACTTGCAGACCGGGCAGCTTATTGAGGACTTCTTTCCAAGGAACGGTGTGCGCTACATCGCCATGAATGACGGTATCGACACCATGAGGGACAACAACGACATTGCGCCCTTTAAAAATATCCTGAATGAAATGTACAGCAAGGATATTTCCAAGAAAGTCCATTCTTCCTATGTGCTGAAGGCGCAGAAAGGCCAGTTCACCGGCTGTATCGCCCCGTTTGGCTACAAGAAAGACCCGGAGGACAAGAACCACCTTCTTATTGACGGGGAAACCGCCCCGGTTGTCAGGCTGATTTTCGGGTATGCGCTGGACGGACACGGCCCCAACTACATCCGGCGCAGGCTGGAGGAAGGAAAGCACCCCTGCCCGACATGGTGGAACCGGAAGCGGGGACACCGGAACATCCGCACCAAATGGGAAAAGAAAGACCCGGAAAACGGGCGGTACGTCTGGGACTTCTCCGTGATTAAGGAAATCCTGATGAACCCCGTCTACACCGGCGCAATCGCTTCCCAAAAGACCGAGTACCGCTTTAAAATCGGCACGATACGGGATAAGAAGCCGGAGGACTGGATTGTGGTGGAGGGGACGCATGAGCCGCTGGTGGACAAAAAGGACTTTGCGATTGTGCAGGAAAAACTGAAATCCCGCCAGCGACCGGGCAAATCCGGGGAAATCAACCTCTTTGCAGGGCTGATAAAATGCGGGGAGTGCGGAAAGGCTCTCACCATCCGCACCACGCATGAGAAGTTCCCGAAGCGGATTTTCTCCTGCAAGACCTATAATGCCTATGGGAAGCAGCACTGCACACAGCACCGGGTTGAATTTGACACGCTCTATTCTCTTGTGCTGAACAAAATCCGGGAGTGCGCCGCCGCTGCCCTGACAGACAGTGAAGCAGTAGCCGGACGGCTGACCGATACCTGCCATGCCAAGCAGAAAGACCAGCGGGAAGCGATGGAGCGCACCCTTGCCAAAGACGAAGAACGGATTGAAGTGCTGGAAAAGATGGTATTGCGGCTCTATGAGGATATGGTAGCCGGACGAATCACAGAAGAAAACTTCAATCTCCTGCTGGAAAAGACACAGAAGCAACAGGCGGAATTAAAAGCCAAGGTTGAGGAAGGCCGGAAACGCCTTGCCGATGAAATCCGGCTTGCCGTGGACGCAAGGCAGTGGGTGGAATCCATACAGGAATACCGGGACATCAACGAGCTGGACGCTTCCACCTTAAACCGCCTGATTAAAGAAATCGTTGTCCATGAAACCATAGACAGCGACAAAACAAGACACATTTCTATCGAAATTCATTTTAATCTCAAACCCATACCGGAAGTGGAGCAGGTCACAGGCTGACCGCTCCCCTGCTCCGGGGGATTCTTTAAAAACTCCATATATATTTCTTGACGTGCCGCCGCCCGCCAGAAAGCTGTATTGTTCCTACTAATTGGGGATAACACAGGTCATGGCTATAGAAAAGGTTGTCATAGCAGTTATCAAGGGTAAATCTACAAGTTTGATTTCTATGTTTAAAGCTTTTAAAATAAAGAAGGGAATCATATAGAAAAAGGTTAATCCTATAACTTTCAATAAAACACATAAAGCAAATGTCCCTTTACGATTCAATAAAGCTCTAAATGTTGTTTGAGCACCTTCACAATACTGATCAAAGGCATCCACATATTTGACCAATTTTCCTTTAAAAATTTTTAAATTGAAAAGCCATTGTACAAATCTATGCATTACTTTTCTCAAGCTTTTTGATAATCCTACAGAACAAAATAAGCATAAAATGAAAATGTTTATCCCTAATCCAACACCTATCATGATTTGTAGATGTAGGACCCCACTCGTTAACTGTTCATAAAAAAATAAGGAAAACAAGCATAAGAAAACAATAGAGATTTGGGTAATCACAAAATTCATTAAAATAATGCCAGAAGCGCGGTGTGGAGAAACGCCAACCTTACTATAGGCATAAATTTGAAAGGGTTGTCCCCCTGCTGAAAATGGAGTTAAGCCATTAAAAAAATATTCCATTGATCCAATGAGCATTGTATCCGTAAATTTGATATTTCCCTCTTCTTTGCTTTTCCCCAAAAAATAGAGGGGCATCGGATAAAAAATCATGTATAACAGTAAGAAGACAATGCCTACCCCCAGCCAACTCCAAATTATAGTAGATAAGACACTGCCAATTTCTGTTAAATCATTTAGTGAAAAAATTACAAGAATTACAGCAATGGTGATTACTAAAAAAAAGATGAGCTTTGGCAATATTTTCTTTAAATTTTTCATCTTTTACCTCCTAAAAAAAGGCTTCATAAGAAGCCTAATTATACATCATATTTTTTAATAAAAGCAATGCCTAAAGGATATGGTCCTGTGTGAACCGAAATTGTTGCACCAATTTGCCCCATAGAGTCAACAGAACGTTTAAATACTTCTTCAAACTTATGAACCAAATTTATCCCTTCATCTATAGAATACCCATATCCAACTTCTATCAAGTAATCCTCTATATTGATATTGTATTTATTAATCACAGATTTAAATTTATCTAAAATTTTCATAACTGCTCTTTTTCTACTTAAAGCAATACCTCCAGAATGAATCTCTCCATCCTTATGAATAATCAATGGAATGACTTTAAAAATATTTCCTACTATGGCAGTAAGTTTTCCAATTCTACCACCATGCTGTAAATATGATAAACCATTCACTGTAAAATAACAACGACCAGTTTTTTTAATTTCTTCTGTCTTTGCTAAAGTTTCATCTAAAGAAAGACCATTTTGTTTCATTCTTGCAATCTCTCTAACCAATAATCCTTGAGGACACGAAAGTAACGTTGAATCCACAACTTCTACTCGCGCATCTGGATGCTCATCTATGAACATATCCCTTGCCATTAGAGCTGAATTAAGAGAACCACTAAACTTTTTAGATATCGTGATACAAATTACATCTTTGCCTTGATTATACGCTCTTTCAAATTCTAATGTATAATCTTGAACCGTGGGCATAGATGTTTTAGGAAATACAGTAGGATCATCAACAAGTTTTTGATAAAAATCTTGAACATTAACATCTACTTTTTCTTTTAAATATTTTTCTTCTTCATAAGCAACATAAAAAGGTACAACTCTAATCCCTAGTTTTGATACGACTTCATCAGCTAAGTCACAAGCACCATCTGAAATTATTTCAAAATCTTTCATAAATCTTCCTCCTAGGTAATACGTATTATACCATATTCCACACCCATTTAAAAGTGTAATCTTCTAGTTTCCCTGAAATTCAACGATATCCAAGGAATTTAAGTACTCGTTAGATTGTAAAATTTCGGATAAAACAATTATTTTTTTCAACCTTTCACATTGATAAAAGGCATCCACACCAACAGAAATTGTAGTTTCTTTTATGGTTATAGTTTCAATTGCAGTATAAGCAAAAGCATAGCTGCCAATACTTTTGGTCTGTTCCATAGTCACAGTTTCTAAAGAGGTACACCCCATAAATACTCCTCCTGAAATATTAGGTAGGGTAAGCTGTACCGATTTTATACTTCTACAATTCTCAAAGGCATTTCTGCCGATGACTTCCACAGTTTCCAAATTGATTTCCTCTAAATTAATGCAATTTAAAAATGCCAACCGCTCAATTTCTTTAAGGTTCTCACTTAATTTAATGCGCACCAAATTTGTTTTATTCATAAAAGCTTTAGATCGAATTTTGGTCACTGGCTTGTTCTTTATGGTAGACTCTATATGATAACTTTCCGCATTTCCAAAAACGGTATCAACTTGATAGGAATCTGTAATCGCATCATAGGTATAGGAGATTCTTGGAATACAATAATAGCATATTAAAATGATACTTACGCTAAAAAGTAACATTAGAATAGAGATAATCACTAAAATATGCTTTCTGTTCATCTTATCCCTCCTGATCCGCCATATGTTTATATTGTAACTCATAAAGATGATAATATAAACCCTTTTTGGCTAAAAGTTCTTGATGATTTCCCATTTCCATGATTTTTCCTTTATGTAATACAATAATATTGTCTGCATGTTGGACAGTAGATAATCGATGAGCCACAATTAGCATAGTTCCTACATTCATCATTTTCTCTAAGGAATCCTGAATCAAAACTTCGGTTTCTGTATCTATATTTGCGGTTGCCTCATCCAAAATCATAATATTAGGCTTATGTAAAATCGTTCGAGCAAAGGATAGCAATTGACGTTCTCCAGAAGAAAAATTATTGCCACGTTCCAGAACCTCATATTCATATCCTTGATCTAGTTTTTCAATAAAATGATTTGCATTGACATACTTGCAGGCATTGACTACCTCTTCCGTTGTAAAGCGATCATCCCTCATGGTAATATTGGAACGAATCGTCCCGCTAAATAGGAAGACATCCTGCAACATTTGACCAATATGTTTTCTTAAACTTTCCAAGGAAATATCTCTTACATCTATCCCATCAATTCGAATAGAACCTTTTTGTATCTCATAATTTCTAACAATTAAAGCCAAGATGGTTGTTTTTCCAGCCCCTGTTGCACCAACAAAAGCTACCGTCTGATTGGGCTCTATTGTAAAACTGATATCTTTTAAAATCCAATTTTCATCGTTATAGGCAAACCAAACATGATCAAACTCAATTTTTCCTTCAATATGATCTAGCACAATCGCATCTTCTTTATCTAAAATTTGTGTTTTCGTATCTAAAATTTCAAAGATACGTTCTGCAGATGCAAAGGCAGATTGAAGTTGATTGAACTGGTCAGCAAGCTGCTGAATCGGATTAAAAAATTGACCATTATATTGATAAAACTTCACTAAGTTTTTAGAAAGCATTTTACCTTCTATTACCATATAAAAACCATTATAGAGAATGATGATATGACATAGGATATAAAGCACAAAGATGGCTGGTCGAAATACACCAAAAATTAAAACTTCTTTAATATTATTTTTCTTTAACTCATTATTCTTCTTTAAAAACTCTAACGTCTTCTTTTCTTCCTGATTAAAAATTTGGGTGATTTTCATACCACTTAAATTTTCAGACAAAAAAGCGTTCATATTCGATACACTGCCTCTCACCTTACGATACTGTTTACGAGAAATCTTATTAAACAAAATCGTCATCGCAATTAAAAAAGGCATAACGCATAAAATATATGCAGTTAAAATTGGAGATAAAATAAGCATCATGATCAGCACAAATAGAATCGTTAATAGATATCGAATCAAATTTACAATGACATTGGTATATAATTCATTCACCATATTCACATCTGATGTAACTCTTGTAACAAGTTTACCAACAGGAGTAGCATTTATTTGGGCAATGGCTAAGCCTTCAATTTTCACAAACACTTCTTTTCTAATATCTAAAACTATTTTCTGTCCTGCTTTTTGAAGCATCATGGTATTAAAATAATTTAAAAAACAACTGGCAACGATGATTGCTGCATATCCGCCTAAAAGAATCAAGGTGAAATTCATTTTATAAGCATTAGACAAAGCCTCATCTTGCAAAGTTCCAATCAGTTCTCCTTCTAAAAAAGCAGGTAAAAGATCTACACCAACTAAAATTGCAGTAAAAAATAGAGACAAGATAAACATCCATTTTACACGACTCGCATACTTTAATAATCTTTTAAATATGGCTTTGTCTTTGTATGTTTTTATGTTTTTATTATCATCAAACTTCTGCATTATGCATCACCTCCATTAATCTCAGCTTCCAAAGACTGAAGATGAACCATTTCTTTGTATATCGCACAAGTTTTCAAGAGTTCCTCATGACTTCCAATTCCTACTACGCTTCCTTCATCCAATACGACAATCATATCTAAATTTTTAACTGTTGAGATTCGATGGGCAATCATTATCGTTGTTTTACCCTCTCGCAAACTTCTTAAATTCGATAAAATATTTTCTTCTGTCTTGGTATCTACTGCTGATACGGAATCATCAAAAATTAGAATTGGAGGATTCTTTACAATGGCTCTTGCGATAGAAACTCTTTGCTTCTGACCACCAGATAAAGTGACACCACGTTCTCCTAAAATAGTGTCATATTTATCTTGAAACTCCACAATATTTTGATGAACGTCAGCAAGTTTTGCTGCCGAAACAATAGATTCTTCATCCAAGGATTCATAAGCAAAAGCAATATTATTTGAAATTGTATCACTAAACAAGAAATTATCCTGTGGTACATATCCTATACTTTCTCTAACTTTTCGGAAAGGAATATGCATAATATCCTTATCATCAATAAATATTTGCTGATCATCCAAGTTATATGTTCTAAGAAGCAAATCAACTATGGTTGTTTTTCCACAACCTGTTTTTCCTATTATACCTACCATTTTCCCATTAGGTATAGTAAAAGAAATATTGGATAAAACCTGATTAGAACCATCAGGATAGCAGAAATTCAAATTGCGGAATTCTATCTTACCTGAAATTTCCTCTATGTCTTTAACATCTGTATCTATAATATCTATTTTTTCATCTAAAAATTCTTCAACTCTAGCTAAAGAGGCTTTTGCTTGAGAACGCATATTAATGAGCTGGGCAATCGCCATAAACGGCCATACTACAGAATCAAAGTATCCAATAAATTCCCACATCTCACCTACTGTAAAAGTTTCTCCCATAAATCCATGAATTACAAAATAAGAGCCACCACCAAATAATAAAGCAATAATAAAAGAAATAATTGCCGTTAAAAAAACATTTAAAAGCGTGGAATACTTGACATAATTGATGTTTTTCACTCGATTTTCTTCATTTATTTTATCAAAATGTCTTATTTCATGCACTTCTTTGACAAAAGCTTTTACAACAGCGATTCCACTAAAATTCTCCTGTGAGAAATCGGATAACGCTTCATAGGCTTCCTGTCTTTCTCTAAATTTTTCTTTTAAAATTTTTCCAACAATTCCTGTGACAATGGCAATTAAAATCATAGGGATAATACTGAAGCAGGTCAAGATCCAGTTTAATCTAAACATTTTAAACAGGGCAAACCCACCTAAAAATAAAGCATCAATTGCCATAACCGTCCCACTACCAAAGGCTTGACGAATCACTTGCAAGTCATTGGTAAATAGAGCCATTAAAGCTCCTGTCTTATGATGCTTATAATATGCATTAGACAATTGAAGAGAGTGACTGAACATATCATATCTAATATCTGATTCAATTCTAACTGCCACACCAAAGATACAGTATCTCCACATAAATCTACCAATAAACATAATTGCAGCAATACCAGCAAGCTCTATCATCAAACGCTGAATCCCAGAAGGATTATTGAATAAGGAATCAGGATTTCCTACCGCTTCATCGGCAATTCCATCCAAAATTTCTCCACATATTCTTGGGATTTCCAATTGAAACCAGTTTACAGCAAGCAGTGCCACGAGTCCAAAAAAGAAAAATAAGAAATATTTTATGTAATATTTATTGATATGTTTTCCAAAGATCATACGTCTTCTCCTCTCTTAACCTAACTAAATTCTATTTCCCATTTGAATCAAAAATACGTAGCTTATACTAATTTTTTCATATCAAATGGTAATTCCTTTGTCAGTTGCATAACCTGATATGTAACTGGATGTATAAATTCAACTTGATAAGAATGAAGGTAAACTCTTGATGCTCTTTCATCTTTATTCCCATATAACACATCTCCCAAAAGAGGATGTCCGATAGATGAAAAATGAACTCGAATCTGATGCGTTCTCCCTGTTTCCAACTGGACTTTCACCAAACTGTAATTTTTATATTCCTTCAATACTTCATAATGCGTAATTGCTGGTTTACCCGTTTTGGATATTCTTTTCCGTTGCTGGTGGTGACGGTCTTCGCCTATAGGTGCATGAATGGTTCCTATCTTTTGCTTAAATTTCCCAGCAGCCAAACACAAGTAGGTTCGCTTCACCTCATGCTTAGATATCATATCATCTAGTTTTGCCAAAGTTAAGGAATCTTTCGCAAACAAGAGAATCCCCGTAGTGTCCATATCCAATCTGTGAGCATATTTAATAGAATACTCTAATCCTTTATTTTGATAATAATAACTCACAATATTACACAGCGTACCTTGTTTGTTCTTATCATCTGGATGTACTAATATATGGGCAGGTTTATTTATTATGAGTAGATAGTCATCTTCATAAAGAACATCTAGCTTTTTTTTATCTGGTAAAAAATCTACAGACTCTTCTGTCCGAATTGTAATACAATCACCATACGCTAAAATCTGGTCTTCCTTGCCAATTTCTCCATTAACCTGAATGGCCTTAGATGAAAAAAACTCATATTGTTTCTTTTTTCCTAGATGAAAACTAGCTATATATTCCTTTAGAGTAAATCCTGCAGTTTCTTTTGTAATTTTATAATTGGTCTTCATGAATATGTTTTGTTTCAATTAGTCCAATCACTCCCTTATGCTTGATTAGGCTATAAGGCATAGCTCGTTTAATAATTGAAATCTGATCCCCTTTTCTTAAATTAATAAATGTATTAGACCCCTCATAACAAAAATATTTATCCTTATCTTTATAAATAAACTCTTCATTCACCCACATAGAGTCCGCACTACCTAAAGGTTTTACCAAATAAAAATCTAAATCTTTTGATAAAATTTCAACCTCATTTTTTCCAAACCGCATACTATAGGTGGTCTTAGGCTGTTCATAGGTAATATCCTCATCTACCTTATATTTCGGATAATGGTCAAATCCAAGATAAGAAAACTGCATTGTCTTTAAGGACTCTAAAACAACCACATTGATTTGTCCTCCCTTGACGACATTATTTCCACCATCCAAACAAATTATATTTTTCCGTTTATCAAAAATGGGATTAACACAGGCAATATCTGAATGATAATTGCGCGTAGGATAATGTCCTACAATCATCGTTTTTGGTTGCGGATGACTCAATTCTAAAAATCTGTCATATTTCAAAACCTCTAAGGCACTGGTAGGGATATGGTGTATGTCAAAGATTCCTCCATGAACAAGTACCAAAGTATCATTAATCATAATTATATCAGGTAGCTGATTGATAAATTCAAAATACTGTGGATACTTCTTTTGAATATTATCTATATAATCTTCAATATTCATATCCTTATGGAGTTCAAAATTCATATCAGCTGCTAAATCATTTATAATAGATTTTTTTAAATCTAATGCATAATAAAGAAACTTCTTTTGATCTACTGGAGGTAAAATAAAACGAAACACTTCATCACAATTTCCTGCCATAAAATAAACATTTTTCTGTTTTGAAAGTTCAATTATATAGTCCAACATGGCTTTATTGTCTAGGAAATCTCCTTTTTCTATCATATCTCCAATCACAAACAGATAATCTTCTTGTGAAAAATTTATCCCCTGCAGAGCTTCTTTAAATAACGTGATATCTCCATGGATATCGCTCATGAAAATTAGACGACTTGTTTCAGGAAGAGTTAAATTTACACACTTGGTTCTTTTATTCTTTTCCATCCTGCTTCATCCTTTCTTCTAAGGAATATTGACAGCCACAGTATTCCTGTCGATATAAATGGTATGTTTTGGATAACGCAATAGAATGCTTATACCCTTCTTCTTTTTTAAAATCGGAATATAGAAAAGATACCCCATATTTCTTTTCTAAGGCTTGACCAATTTCGTTAATCCACTGACTATTTTTATATGGAGAAATAGACAAGGTTGTCGTGAAAAAATCAAAGCCAAGCGCTTTGGCTTTGCTTGCGGTTTTTTCTAATCGTAACTTATAACATGCATAGCATCTTTGACTTCGTTCTCCTAAAGTTTCATAGCCTTTAACAATTTGATCATAATCTTCTTTTTTGTAGGTATCATATATAACTTTTATTTCTGGATCCAGCTGATTACAAAACATCATTTCTTCATCCAATCTTTTTAGATATTCTTCTTCAGGATAAATATTATCATTAGAATAAAATACGGTAATATCAAAATATGCCTTTAGCAATATTAAGACATGGGAAGAACAAGGAGCACAACAACTATGAAGTAATAACTTTGGAGTATACTCTAAAGTTGTAATAAATTTCTTAAAATCTTTATAATTCTCTATCATAACTTCCCCTCCTTGCAATAATCTTTATTATTATATAATAAAACCAATTTTTAAACAATAAATTATCTGAAATATGACAAAAAAGCAATACAATAGATTGCTTTTGTTAATTCTTAATATAGGTATCTAGATTTGGAAAATACTCAATCAAATAATCTCTGGTATGAAAAAGCATTTCTTTAAATAGACTAAGTCCTTCCTCTAAAGATAAAGTACTGCATAAGGCTTGATTCATGAAGCAAGCAAAAATCAGGTCTAAATCTCTGGTTTTGATCCCCTCATATAACGTATCTATATTATTCGCTGCCTTAGATACCATATGTACGACAGAAAGGGGTAATGGCTTTGACACAATAGGTTTCACTTGATCATTAGCAAATATACAATTTGTCTCCACGATGCTTCCCATAGGGAGTTGCGGACATTGTCCTACATTTGGTAAATTCACATTAGAAATGATAGATTGATGCCCCATAATTGCTTTCATCAAATCTGTGGCTTCCTCATTGGAAGGAACTAAATCAATTTCTTTTTTACCGCTGGCTAGTAAAATAGATTCTTCAATACGCTCATGCATCTGATGTATTCTGAAATCCACAGTTGTCAAATTATACTTCCATTCTTTTACCATTTCAGGATTTTTTAAATACCAGTTAGGGTTAACAAATTCTACTAAATGTCTGTCTCCTGCAGCTGCTAAAGCTTTATACCGCTTATAAAAATTCATTTTCACTTTATTACCATAAGCAAAGCAATCTGACTTAAATTTAAATTGATCCTCATACTCATAATATCCCTCATCATAGAACTTATCCATAAAACTAGGAAGTAAGTTCAATAAATCCACAGTTTTGTATTTTGCTTCTGTTATCCAAGTAAAATGATTTACACCACACGCATCCGTATAGATATCTTTTCGAGTGGCAACAATTCCTTTTTCTTCTTTTAATACTTGACATAAGAATTGTTGGGCATGAAAAACTTCATGACAACAGCCAAACGCTTTAATTTTTGGAAATACATCATATAAAGTTTTTACACAGATACTCATAGGATTCGTAAAATTGATGACCCATGCATTAGGACAAATCTCCTTAATTTTTTTTGCAAAGGTTTCATAAATCGGCACAGTACGCATAGCTCTTAAAACGCCTCCTGGACCAGCAGTATCTCCTACAGACTGATAAATCCCATACTTCTCTGGAGCATGAACATCACTACGCATTTCTTCAAAAGTTCCAGGTAAGATGGAAATGACTACAAAGGTTGCATTTGTTAAGCAATCTTCCAAATTTTCATAAACTACATATTTGAACTGACTTAAGGTTTTCGGATGTGAATTGATTCTATTTCCAATTTGCTGATTTCTAAGGGCAGCTTCTTTATCAATATCATATAATCCAATTTCACCAGATAAACCTTTAGAAAGTGCCAAGTCTGTCATAAAAGTTCGTGCCCATTGCTTAGAGCCTCCTCCAAGATAAGCAATTTTAAAGTTTTCCATTGTACCACTCCTCTTTTCTCAATAGATTCAAATTTGCCAAAATGCTCTGATTCAGTTGTGTAGCTTCATACTGGATTTCTTTATAAAATTGAAATCCACATTTTTCATTCACTCTTTTACTTTGCGTATTGGTTTTATAATATCCGCAAACAAGAAAGTCGAGCGAAAGTTCCTCAAATAAATATTGAATAACAGCTGATACAGCTTCTGGCATTAATCCCTTGCCCCAATACTCTTTAGATAAAACATATCCAATTTCTCTTCCTTTTAAATCTTTAAATTCTGGCAATTCTTTTTCTTTATATTTTTCAATACCTAAAGATCCAATGACCTTCTGATTTTCTTTATAGACAATAGCAAAGACTTTTTTATGCTGAATAAAGGAATCTAAAATAACTTTTGAAGTAGCAATATCTTTATGGTGTGGCCATCCTGCAGCTTCTCCTACCCCTTCCACTTTTGCATACTCAAAAAGATCATTTAAATCTGTATCTTTAAATGCTCTTAAAATTAATCTATCCGTTTCTATTACCTTTTGTTCAATATCGATACTAGCGTTCATCCTTATCCTCCATTATTTTCATTGCTGTCGTTAACCCATCTAAACTTGCACTTGTAATACCTCCAGCATAACCAGCACCTTCCCCAATAGGATAAATGAAGGGACAGTTAGATTGTCGATTTGCATTTCTAAGGATACGTACAGGTGAGGAACTTCTAGATTCAATCCCCGTTAAAACAGCATCTGGATGATGAAATCCTTTAAGCTTTTTATCAAAATCGATAATCCCCTTTTTAATCCCCTCTACCACAAATTCTGGTAAACATTTTTTCAAGTCACAAAAAGTTATGCCATGAGGATAGGTTGGAGAAATGGAACGAAAATCAGTTGCAATTTCATCCTTTAAGAATTCTTTTACTAAGTTCCCTGGTGCGCTATAATTTTCACCACAAAGATAAGCGAGTTTTTCATATTTCTCTTGATAAAGTAGTCCTGAAAGGACATCGGTTCCATAATCTTCAGGTCGAACATCCACAAGGATAGCACTATTAGAATTCTCTCCCTCTCGCTTCTGATTACTCATCCCATTTGTCACAATGGTTTCTTCCTCTGATGCAGAAGCCATCACATATCCGCCTGGACACATACAGAATGTATAAATCCCTCGATTCCCTGCCTTTGTTGCCAACTTATAATACGCCTTTGGTAAAAATTTTGCAAATTTCCCATATTGACTTTGGCTGATTTCTTTTGCATTATGTTCTATTCGAACTCCCATAGAAAATGCTTTCGCTTCCATAGGCAATTTTGTTTTTTCATATAAATGCCTTATGGTATCTTTTGCAGAGTGTCCAATTCCTAAAAGCAGATGTTGTGTTTGAAAACCTAGATTCAAGGCTTGTACTTCAAGGCAATCCCCCTTAGGAACCGCATCTAAAAATGGAGTATCAAAATAAAAAACTCCACCCAATGCTTCAATTTCTAAACGAATATTGACAACCACGTTCCTTAAAATATCTGTTCCTATATGTGGCATACTATCATATAAAATATCTTCATTTGCTCCATGTTTCACAAATTCTTGTAAAATGAAATCAATGTATGGATTTTTTAAATTGGTAGTCAATTTACCATCAGAGAACGTCCCCGCTCCACCTTCTCCAAACTGAATATTGCAGTTAGTGTGAAGTCTTTTATGCTTTAGAAAATCTTCTACAGCTTGTACACGTTCATGCATCTTACTCCCTCTTTCTAAGATGATAGGCTTTGCTCCACATCTAGCGAGGTAAAGTGCTGCAAAGATACCCGCTGGTCCAAAACCAACAACGATAGGAGGATATGGATACTTCCATTTAGGATACGAGATAGATTGTTCTTTTTTGGCATAGGGTAAAATATTTTTCCCCTCTAGTTTCTCATCCGTTTGAATGAAAAGTCTGTACACATAAAATACGGCATCTTTTTTTCTAGCATCTATACTTCGATTTAATATTTTATATTCAAACTGTTTGATGTGATAGTGTTTCTTTATCAGTTCTTCTAAAGAAGCAGGATTCCCCACTAATACTTTAAATTGATCTATTTGATATTGCATAATTCTTCTCCTATTTTAAGTGCACAAGAAAATGCAAACATAAGATTGTATCCTCCACACATTCCATCAATATCTAAGATTTCTCCTCCAACAAAAATATGTTTATCTTTTTTCAGTTGTAATGTAGGTTCTATTTCAGATAAATCAATGCCACCACTGACGACTTGAGCAAACTCATAATCATAAACCCCAATAATTTGAAAAGAAAAGTTATGTAGCATATCCTGCAACTTTTCTTTTGGAACTGCCATAAAATATTCTACTAATTTAGGATGGAGAATCCCCGTCAAATCGTCATAGGTAGGATCTGTCAGATTTAAATCTGGTATCAAATCAAGTGAAATTGTACAATGGCTTTTATTTTCTAATCTTGCATATATACTAGACAGATTCAGTATACAGATTCCTGAAATGCCATCAATTTTAAATATAACTTCTCCTACCTCACTATAAATTTTTTTCTGATTTTGGACTAAAGAAGCAACACATTTTATACGGACTCCATTTAATCTTTTAAAATCACAGTCCAATTTAAATCCCACCAAGCTTGGCATTGTAGGTTTCATCTTTAACTGTAATCCTGTCAAATAAGAATTAAAATTTTCCTGTTTCTTTTTTATAAATGAAGCCATAGATCCACTAGCTAATACTAAATAGTCGTAAGGACCTCTGACGTCATTTAAATAAAATTTTTCGTTGATTTTACAAATCGTTTGTATAGGATAGTTTTCAATTCTATGTAAAGGACGTTTCATTAAACATTGTAAGACACTTAACGATGATTCACTGTATGGATAAATTCTTCCCTCTTTATCTACTTTGATATAGAGGCCTATCCTTTTAAAAAAATCAAGAAGTTTTTGATGATATTTTGTCACAAGTTCATATCCAAATTGAGCATTATACATATCTTGTGATAGATTCATATTTCCTAAGTTAGCCTTCCCATTGCCACTAGCCAATAATTTTCTGCCGCACAAACTTTTTTCAAATATATCATAATCTATATTTTCTTCTTCTAGAATTCTTGCAAGGGCAAGCCCACAAGCTCCGCCACCAACAATTGCTACTTTCAAAATACCACCTCATTTGTTTTATTTTATCATATTCTTACAAAAATAAAAAGAATCTCTCTTATAAAAGAGAGAAATCTAAAGTAATTTTTTATGATAAAACGCCTCATAACATTCTTTAAAACGTTTTTCATTTTCCTGATGTAAATATTCTTTATTTTCTTTAAGCGTATTTTCTTTTTTAGGGAAAATAGGATTCAATATGTGAAGAATAAATTTTCTTTTTTCTATCCCTTCTTTATTGAACACACCTAATTTTTTAAATGTAATAAAGATTGGCAAAATAGGAACATGATACTTTGCAGCAAAATGGTAAGCCCCCATCTGTAAAGGTCTTGGTTTTTCATAGCACCACCACTCTGAGCCTTCTGGGAAAAAAGTAATCCAATGGTTTTTGTCTAAAAACTCTTTTACTACTTTATCAAATTTTTTCTTTCCTTCAAAACTATAAGGAATCGGCATACACCCAAAAGCACGCATATAAGTCCCAAGTCTGGATTTTCGGTTGTTAAATTCTGCAACTGTATAATGGACCTGTTTTCCTAAAAGTGCCTTTTGAATAGCAACAGCATCTAATTTATTTACATGGTTAGAGCATACAATTGCGCCGGTTGTAAGAGATTTTAAATGCCTTCTCCCTCTAACCTCTGTTTTCAACCAAAAACGATTGGCGACCCAGGAATACGGATAAATCAGGCTATACTTTAAAATGGAATACCCCAATTTTTGAGATAAAGACCAATGATAAGAAAAATTTTTATCCACAGGGATATAGTCTTCCACAACCAGTTCATCTAAATGTCTGTGGTAATCATGTTCCTGTTCTGCAAGTTCAATTCTTTTTAGGACATCTTTTGTTGTTTCACTCAAATTCATATCTCTTTAGCCTCAAACAGATTGGCTTTGTCAATTTCTATCCTCTGAATGGTTTTCCAGGATGTTTTTTGTTTTAATATAAAGCACTTGGTCATAATTCCGATATATCCCATGTAATAGATTGGATGTGTAATTGCAATCCATAGCTTTTTTAGAAAAGAAATTTTGATATAAGCTGCATCCACTACTAAACATCGAATTGTCATGCTTAGCATCCCTAGGTATACAAGCACAAAAGCTAAGACACTTAAAAGAAAAAATCCAAGACTTATCATCAGATTATAAAAGTGTAGGATACTTCCACCACATAGACCAAACAGAAAAATAACACATAAGAAACCGACATAGCGATATAGATAGTAAAGGGAATGTATCGCATAAAAATTTAACTTATCTGAAGAGGTATGCAACTGTTGTTTTAACTTTTCATCATACAAACGATCACAATGAACGACACCACTCATCCATCTCTGTCTTCGGATGTTAGACATCCTTAAGCTAGTAGCTTCCTCCACATAACAAACCGCATAAGAAACATACTCTGTAGTGTAATGATGTAAGGCACAGGTTCTTTGCAGTTCTATGTCTTCTGTTAAAGTTTCTTGAAACGGCCATCCATTCCATTCCTCAATTAATTTGGCTCTTATCATGAGACCTGTACCCAGCGTCATAGTGGTTATCCCATGATCTGACTTTGCCCGATTTCCAAGTTCTGACATTAGGGTCCAAATTAAACCATTACAGCAAGCAGCCCAGCTTTGACTTTTTTTAACTTTGTATAAGTAATTTTTTACAACAAGTTTAGAATTGTAAACATCTTTTCCACTTACTAATGCTCGATTCATCTCAAATAAAAAGTTTTCATCTAACAGACAATCTGCATCAATTATAATATAAGCTTCATACTTACCTTTCATGGATGCAGATATCTGTTTTAATCCATAATCTAACGCATGCCCCTTTGTTTTTTGTTCCGTATCTACAAAAAATTTAACTGTCGGAAGAACCTCTTTTACCATTCCAATGGTAGGATCCTCTGCTTCTTTTACGACCATATAAATATCAAAATTATTAGAAGCATAGGTTTGATTCATCAGTGATGCGATGAGTGGAAGTACAGTTCTACCTTCATTTCTTGCAGGAATTAAAATGGCAAGAGAATGATTTACTGAAGATTCTAGCCTTACCTGTGGTTTATTACTTCCAAACCACCAACAGATTCTTTTCCAATAATAAAATAAAAATATTATAGTAGCAACCAATACTATACAATAAGATAAAATTAATAAAATCATCATATTAAACACTTTCCTTTTTTATATATTTAATTTTTTCATAACTGCTATATTTACTTCTTTTGTGCATAGTTTCATAGACGATATTTCTAAGTTCTTCAATGGCTTCCTTTTTAGGCAATGAAAGATTTGGATAAAAAGGACCATCCACGTAAGCCTTTATATTTGTGCGAATGAACCCTTTCTGATATGTTACTGTAAAACAATATACAGGTTTATTTTCTAAATAAGGATATGTAAAAGAAACTGAACCAAAGGGTCTTATTTTTGTATAGTATGGCCAAATATGTGCTTCGGGGTAAATCATAATGACATTCTTTTGTTCTACATATTGATGTATAATATTTTTAAATGCAGGCATACCACTGAAATGATTGGGAATGGGAACCGCACCTATCATTTCCATAAAATTTTTTGTACCTTTTAAACTCACATTATCCGCATGCACTAAAACTTTTACTTTTTTTGGAAAGCAAAGAACAGACGGCATATACCCATCACCTGGAATCTGCGTATGATTTGCGTATAGAAAATAGCAAGATTTTCTATGTTTCTTTAGCACGCTTTTATTGATAATTTTAAAATTAAATTTTAGTTTCATATAGAAATACGCTATAGGGGTCATAATACATCGATACAAGATAAAACTTCCCATTTTCCAAAGCAACGACTTTTGATACTTATAGTTCTTATCTACTCTTATTGTTTTTCTACGAACTCCACTAAAATCATCCTTTTGTTCATCTTCATAATAAATTTTTTTGTCCATAAGCACCTCATCCAAAATAATTATATTTATAATTTTTTTAAATTCCTACCTAAACCTTTCTAAAAACTTTAGAGAGTCTACTTTTATCATTCTAAAATTTGTAGAATACAAAGATGGACAATTTTTTTAAATTTTAATTGTAAAATAGACTTATGGAAGATATTAAAAAAATAATAGGGAAAAATTTATCCCTACTACGTAAAAGAAAAAAATATACACAGGCTGATTTAGCGGATATTCTAAAATACTCAGATAAAGCAATTTCGAAATGGGAAAAAGGAGAATCTCTGCCAAGTATTGACACACTCTACCAGCTTTGTAATCTATATGGAGTCACACTAGACTTTTTAGTTCACGAAGGGGAATATGATGAAAAAAAGGAATTTGTCATGAGGGACAACAGTAAGGTGAATAAGATCATCATCACTCTACTTTCCATTTCTTTAGTTTGGTTTCTAATCATTATTCTTTACATTTATCCTTATGTAATAATGAGTTTAAATCTTTGGATATTATTTATATGGGGATTACCCTTTAGTTTTTTACTTTGCCTAATCTTTAACAGCATCTGGGGAAAAAAGAAATATAAATTTACAATTCTCACCTTCTTTATCTGGACACTTTTAACTTCCTTTTTCTTGCAATTTATATTTTTAAATCAATCCTATCAAGTTTGGGCAATCTTCTTACTAGGAATTCCAGCTCAAATTGCGATTATTCTGTGGAGTCAGTTGAAGACAAAAAAATAAAATGTCTTAAAATTAAGACATTTTATTTTTTATTTTATTCTCTTGAATTGCAATTTGGAAAACATCCTCTAACTGCTTTACACAATTATCTAGAGAATATTGTTTTGCATATTCTATATATTCTTTACTTCTTTGTTCCTTTTCTTCTGGATGATCCATATAGTATTCTATTTTTTCTTTTAGGGAATGATAATTCCCGTGTTCAAATAGATTATGCTCATCTAAAGCAAATTGGTTGGTCGCAGAAATTTTACTATCAGAAATAATAGGAACTAAGCCACAAGTAAATGCCTCCATACAGCTAATTGCTTCAATTTCGGCATCTGAAGCATGAACATATAAATCACTATAATTAATCACTTCAATTAACTCTTTTTCATTATAGAACCCAAAAATCGGTGGATTTGTAAGCTTTTCTCCTAAACTCTTCAAATGACCTTCCCATGGCCCCTTTCCAGCTAATATGAGTTGAATTTTAGATTCATATTTAGATTCTGCAATGGCATTGATAATCAAGTCCTGTCTTTTTTCTACGGAATATCTACCAATCATCAAAATAATATATTTATCTTTTAATGCTTCTGGTTTTGCTATCTCCTGCTTTGTAAAAACTTCACTTACCCCATTGGAAATGATATGTAACTCTGAAAGATAATCATGTTCCTTTAATTGTCCTGCAATCATAGCAGACGGACAATGAACATGACCAAATTTATTGTAAAATTTTTTAAATTTACGATAAAGCATATTATTAACTGACTTTAGCTTATTCATATGTAATGTAGATGTAATATTTTCTGGTTGTAAATGAAAAGCCGCTGTAGTTGGTATTCCTGCCTTGTCACAAAGTTTTTTTCCAAGGCGTTGACATCCAAATGGAAGCAAAAAATGCACAACATCACTGCCTGAAATTGCTTCTTTTAAAACCTTTTTATTTTTCTTTGCAAAGATAAATCCTTGAGATTTAGAGACTTGGTATAATACAGGTATCTTGCTGATACCCAATTCAAATGCATTTTCCCTATCCATATTATCTACGGTAGACGCAGCGATTTTTACTGTATGACCATGTTTCATTAACACTTCAGCAAATCTACGGGTTGTCATTGTAGTACCGTTAGATGCTTGAGCGTATGAATCAACAATCAATGTAATTATCATAAAACTCACCCTTCTTTATTACACACATTATACAATATTACCTATATTTAGACAAGTAGTATTTTAACTTTTCAGCAAAGACTTAAGATTGCCTTATTCATATCCTCTTCTTCTAAAACGATGTAGGAAACTGTTTTATCTGTATTTCCCTCATATATGTAATCAATATTCTTTTCCACAGCAATATTGTCAATGGTTTCTTGAATTCGTAGAGCTTTTACATCAGACAATAATTCGTTAGGCAGACTAACCAAAAGAGGGCGTACCTGATTTTCCTGTAAATACTCAATAATTTCCATTAAATTATGCCTAAATGACGTCTCATCGGATAGTTCCGCTTCACCTAACGCAAGAATGCAATCATCATACAATTGTTGAATAGGTAGAGCTTTTAAAATCTGTAATGCTCTTACAGAAGTCATTCCTTCTAAAGAAAAATTATCAATATTATAAGCTTTTGAAAGGACAATCGTAGATTGTTTTTTTGTAGGAAGAAATTTTCCTTTGTCTAATTTTATATCTTGAAACAAACTACCACCAAAGACCGCTATATTTTTTCTCATAATATTATTCCTCGTTTCATCTAGTTTACAATACTAGTTTATATCGATTTTATCAACTTGTCAAGCATTTTTTTAAAAATAATTGTAATTTTAAAAATTTTGTGATAAAATAATCAATGTGGGGTGAAATCATGAATTCAATCAATGAAATCTTAAATAAATGGTTAGAAGAGTTAGATAAATTTTCTTATAAAGATTATAAGGACTTACCAGACATAGATTTATATATGGATCAAGTTGTTACCTTTTTAGATAAACAGCTTTCTATATTCCAAACTTCTACTTTAGATAAACAAATTACTTCTTCTATGATCAATAACTATGTAAAAGGAGAAGTTGTGAGTGCACCTATCTCTAAAAAATATAATCGTGAACATTTAGCACTTATTGAAGAGGTATGTACACTAAAACAGGTGCTTACAATTGCAGAAGTAAAACAAATCATCGATGAACGCTATCGTCGGGAGGGCATTCAAAAGGATGAAGTATTCAATACCTTTAAAGATTTAGTTACAGATAAAAATAAAGAAGCTATCGCTTCTACTAAAAAATTATTAGAAGGCATTGAAGAAAATGATTTGACAGGTCTTACAGACTTGGCAGTTCATTTGGCTTTAACAGCAAATTCTTTCATTTCTATCAGTAAAAGAATATTATTCTTAAACCGTCTATATCAACAGGAATTAGAGAATAAGAAAAAAGATAAATCTGAAGAATAAATTTTAAAAAAAATGGGTTTTTAACCCATTTTTTTATTCGCTATTTGAGGTTGCAGAAAGTTTCACTGTATAATTTGTATCAAATTTTTCTTTTGCAAGTCTAGTAATTTTAACAAAAGTTTCTTTCGTTAATTCTTCTGATGTATAGACGTCAATCACTAATACTCCATCCTCTAATAGCACCAACACATCTTCAAATTCTAAAGAAGTAATGATCATTTCTTCCAAAG
Source organism: uncultured Anaeroplasmataceae bacterium (assembly GCA_910577745.1). Taxonomy (GTDB): domain Bacteria; phylum Bacillota_I; class Bacilli_A; order Acholeplasmatales; family Anaeroplasmataceae; genus Pelethenecus. The sequence continues at coordinate 507,939 of CAJTNG010000001.1, forward strand.
CAATTTCATTTATTTTGTTTTGTCTTAAAGAAGTAATTAATGCATTCTCTGCTTCAATTTGAGCAACCGTCAAGGTTCCAGATGCAATTTTTGCTTCTGCCTCTGAGATTAATGCATTCACTTCATCGATACTTTTCATTCTAGCTTCTGCATAATCCGGATTTGTCGTGCTTGTATCTAGGCTTGGAGATCCCACGGGTTCTGTCGGTTTATTTGCCTCGTGGATATAGAATATTGACATCATTACAACCACAGCTAAAAGTAATATTGGTAATCTAAGCTTCTTTTTCATATGTGATTCCTCTCCTATACTAAATTATATGAGAGAGGCTAGAAGTTTATGCAAATTTTTTTAATACATTTTTCATTCGAATTGGCTTTTTATAAAAGTTTCCGTAAATATATTTTATGCCCAATTCTTCGGCTTGTAAAACTTCTTCTTTTGTATTCACACCAGAAAGTATAAACGTCACATTTTTTTCTTCACAGAACTGCATTACTTCTTGAATTGAAGCAAATCCCTCGATCTGTAAGTCATAGATATAAAAGTCTATCGTACTTTGATAAACATCCATTAAATTCTGACTTGCAATATGGTATCCACTTTCCTTCAGTTTCTTCAGTGCTGGATGATTGGCAGATTTTACATAGAAAACGATATCACTTTTCGTTGTTTTAAACATATGATTTTGTGTTTCAACAAAAGGCAATATATTTGCTTCAACCGTGACAGGATTTAGAGGAATAAAGACAAATATCGAACCTTTCAAAGTTTCTCTTAGCATTTTTAATTCTTTAGATACACAGCTAATCGTATATTTATCTAATCGTTCCTCTAACCCTCTTCTGCGGATGACTTTCTCCATAAAACTATAGTCTACATCATAGTTATCCAAAGAAAGCAGTGCATAATAGGCAAAAAGTTCTTTAGTTGCAAGATGCACTACCTGCTTATAGGTGATGCCTATTTTCCCATGATCAATGGCTTCACTGATATGCGTCACCAATTGGTTTTCATTCAAGTGCTGCTTCATCTCTTCTAGATCATAATGAACGATATGATTCTCGTCGCCATTTTGTTTTCTAGCTTCTTCTAAAGCCTCATATGCATAGGATATGACTTTATTCTGATCAGATATGTTTGAACTTTTAGAAACTCGATAAATGCCACAAGTAAAGCGCAAGTGAATTCTGCCATTCAAATCATTAATTCTATTTGCTACTTCATGAAATGTTTTACCTAACATATTATCCAAGGTTCTTTTATCATTGATGTCTTTAAATAAAATCGCATATCGATCAAATGTCAAATGATATAAAGAAACATTAAAATTCTCTGCAAAATAACTTTTAAGTTCATTGGCAATGGCTAATATTAACTGATTCACAAAATTTATGCCATATAACTCTTCATATAATTTAATATCATAAACTTCAAAAATAGAAAGGCTCAACTTCCTATGTTCTAAAGTTTTATTTAAGTCATCGGCAAGCTTAACTTCCGTACCCAACTTACTTGCACTATCAATATATGCTAAATCATGTAATTTTATTTTTTCATTTATCTCGGAGCTTTGATCTTCTATCAATGAATATATAGAAATGATTCCATTCTCATAAGATGGAAAAAAAGTTTCTTTTATGCCAACATATTCTGATTTTTTAAGATAGCGGTATTCTATGGATTTATTGACTGGCAAATATCGATAAATTTCAGTCAGCAATGCTTCATATCTTGCTAGATCTTGTGCATGAATATTACTTCTAAACTTCTCATCATCCATATCCTCTAGCTCACTTCCCAAAATATCTTTTGCTTGAAAGGAAAGGTGAATATGTCCATCCACAAGCTCTTTGACGCCTGACTGCATATTTTCATAAATAAAGAACATTTTCTTGTTTGCAATACGTATTTCTTTTTCTTTGAGTTCTATTAATAGATTATGATTAATCATCTGAGTGATTAATTTTAAGGTTTCATAGGAAAGATCCTTATCCAAAAAGGGAACACTTGCCCAGAAAGTTATAGAACCATAACAGATATCTTCTTTATAAATAGGGAATGCTATCCCATAGGTTGCCTTAGAAAAAGGTTCCTTAGTTACAATACTTTGCATATTCACACAAGTTTCAGGGTCAATAAATACTTCTTGAGCATCCGTTTGTGCAACAAAATTAAATGTATGATGAATCTCTTCAAAAGTTAAATGCTTGTCATAGACTCTTTCTTTCTTATAGTGCAGCCCATAAAACGCTTTATCAAAGTAAAGAAGATACGCTTCCTCAAAAGAAATGATTTTCGATAGTTCAATCAAAGAAATTCTTAATAGCTCTCTAAATTTTTTTGTTGTACCCATCCCATTTAAAAGAGAAAATAGCTTTTCTAATTTTAAATAGTTTGTTGATATTTGAACTGCAGGGATATGGGAAATCACAGGAGTATTATTTTCTGGCTCTTTGACTTTAAGGATTTCTTCTTTGGATACTTCATACTCTAAAGGAATAGGCGATGCCGTTTTAACTCCAGAAGTCTTATTTTTCACTTTTGGTTTCCGTTTTGAAAGTTCATCTACCAAACTCTCATAATGTTTCACGGAAATAACAGATGCACTTTGGGTATAAAGCTCAATGCATAAATTACAATATTTTATAGCAGTTTCCGTAGATACGTTTTCCAATTTATCTTCATAATTACTTTCAATGATTCTAGCTTTATGAAAATCTCTGCTTCGAATATAACAATCTAAAAGAATCGTAGCAACTAAAATAATCTGTTCATCATCTAAATCATATTCATTGATCAGACGATTTCCATCTCCTATAGCCTTTATATAATTTCCACTACTGTGCGTAATAACTAGTCGGTTATAGTAAAGCTGAATGAGCTTTTTGGTATTCAAAGTATCTAGATACGTTCTTTCTAGTTCCATAGAAATACGTAAGTAGGAATCATAATCCAAAAGTAGGTAATAAATTTCAGCTAAAGTCTCATGAGCCCAGCAAAGTTCTTCCCCTGAAAGAATTTCATTTAAATAAACTTTTAATTCTTCAATCGCACGATGATAATCTTTTCTAGCTTTTGCTAAAAGAATTTCATCCTTTGTATTTAATATTTCATTTGAAACTTTTAAATATTTTTTCTTCTCATCAATATATTTTCTAGCTTGAGTAAAATCCTTTAAATCCAGAGTTATCTCTATAATCGCATCACAAAGGATGATAATATTTGCATCTTCTAAAGAAGAAAGATTTGCCGCAACAGAACATAAGGACTCTAGAGCCTCCTTGGATTTATCGTTAGAATGAAGGATAAGATTACGGTAAGCAAAAGCTTTATAATAATCTGAACTTCTTCTATTACAACCAGCTAAAAAAATATCTATTTTTTTGATAGAACTCATCTTTTTATCTAATTGTAATATTTCATTTAAATACATAAATCTCACCACTTGTAATCTTGAATTAACATTTTACCATTTTTATAAAATACTATATTTTGATCTTCAATTTCAATATAGGACTGAGGATAATTTCCTGGATTTAAAAATAAAATTCCAGATTCTACAAAACAGGTTTGTTCATGCGTATGTCCAAAAAAACAAATCTCTGCCTGTTCTTCTAATGCTCGATAAACCAACCGCTGATATCCAAACTTCACCTGCTCATGATTTCCATGAGTCACCAATATCTTTTTATTAAAAACTGTTAAACTTTGTTTCTCCTTACCATAGGTATCACAGTTTCCCTTGACAAATAGGACATGATGCTTTAATAAGATGTCCTGACTTTGTCCATAATCTCCACAATGGATCACCACGTCATACCGTTGAAAATTGATGGTTGAAAGATCATTTCGATGACTATCACTTATCACTAAAATTCTCATACACGAGCTCCTTAAGCTGATTTAATGCCTTTGCCCTATGAGATATTTTATTTTTTTCTGCCATGGGAAGTTCTGCCATCGTTTTATGATAGGCTTTAAGATAAAAACAAGGGTCATAGCCAAAGCCGTTTTTACCTTTGGGGGTATTTACAATTTCGCCTTTGCAAATTCCTCGACTCAAATAATATTTGCCATCTGGAAAATATAAAGCAATCACACAGACAAATTGAGCTGTGCGGTCAGTAATCCCCATCATTTCTTCTAATAATTTTACATTATTTTGTTCATCGTTATGATCTCCTGCATATCTGGCAGAAAATATTCCAGGTCTTCCATGTAAAGCATCAACTTCTAACCCTGAGTCATCCGCAATGACGGGAATCCCTAAATCCTTTGAAACTTGTTTGGCTTTTGCTAAAGCATTCTCTTCAAAAGTTGTTCCATTTTCTTCGATTTCTTTTTCATAATGTACATCCTTTAAAGATTGAACTAAGAAATTAGGAAAAAGGGTTTGATATTCTTTTATCTTACCTGGGTTACTCGTTGCTACTACAATTGTGTTCATAATTTACCTCATAATTACTTATAAGTTCATTTTACCACAAAACAGCTCTATTATAGATATAAAATTAAAAATAATTTGTCATTTTTTTAGATTAACTCACTATCATTGAAAATAATATGGATTTCTTCATATCCATACAATTTGCATGTTTTAGATAATACGTCATAAAAAAGAGAAATATCCGATAAAAAAATGTAATTGTCTACCTTAAAAAAAATTTCTTTATCCTTCACCTGACAATCCAAAAGTGTTATATTTGGACTTGCTGGAGAATTATATCCTAGAGGAATATGATTTTGATAGGTCGTATATAAGGAAAATATACTTTCTGCTGAGGTAACAGGATAGCTTAATGCAAGACATTCTACCTTGTTGGTCTTATCTTCCACCACATAAACCTCATACTCCTTGGCTTCCTCATAAAATACTTCGATATTTTTTTTGCAAGACACTAAGGATAAAGAAAATAAAACAAGGCATAAGAACATTTTTTTCAATGAAATCACCAAATAAAAATATGTGAAATTTTATAAGATTATGCTATAATACAATATGAATGGAGTGATTTTATGAAAAAAGCAGTTTATCCTGGTTCATTTGATCCTTTTTCTAATGGCCACTTAGATATTGTGAAGCGTGCAAGTAAAATGTTTGATGAGATTCATATTTTAGTTTCACATAATATTGCCAAAAAAACAAATTTTACAAGTGAGGAAAGAGTCAATTTAATAAAAAAATGTGTTTCGACTTTAAAAAATGTAGTTGTAAAAACCTATGATGGACTTGTCGTAAATTATTGTAAAGAAAATGATATTTCTATTATTGTACGTGGACTTAGAAACTATAATGATTACGAAGCTGAATTTAATCTATTTCAATATAATAAAGATATAGCCCCTAAAGTAGAAACAATTCTCCTGCTACCAACCACTAAAAATCAATTTGTATCTTCTTCTGCAATCAAGGAACTTGTGCAGTTTGATTGTGATATTTCTAAATATGTTCCTAAAGAAATTATCGAAGATATCACGTTAAAATTTAAAAATAAAGCGTAGCTTATAACTCCTGTATATCAGGAGTTATTTTTAGTATACAAAATAAAAAAAGTAGGTCTTCCCTACTTCTTTAATAATTTAAACAAATCTGGTGTTATTCCTTTATCTTTTAATAATTTAACAATTTTGTCTTCCTGTTCTGTTGACAAAGTTTTATTCGCTAATCCGCAGCCCTTACGAATGATTTTTCTCAAGTTCTCTTCATCATTTAAATCTAGAGTAGATGCTTCACTCACCAGTTCATACATTGCCTCTTGATTGACATTTGATCTTGAAATTAATTCAATAATATTTTTAAAATCCATAAAAATCCTCCCAAAACTAATATATGAGAGGACATTCGTTTAGTTTACTAAGATTACTTCTTCTTTTAAACTTCTTGAAAGAAGTTGATTCAAAGCCTCTTTGGCAGTAACTTTTCCATGAATTACTTCATAAGCTACATAAATCATTGGTAACTCCAAGTTATATTTTTGTCCAATTTGATAAGCCGCTTTAATGGTTTTAATACCTTCTACAGTTTGCTCCATAGAAGCCAAAGCCTCTTCTACAGACATTCCCTGTCCAATTTTCAAACCACACTGAAAGTTTCTAGAATTCATAGAAGATGCTGTAACAATTAAGTCACCAATTCCTGATAAACCATAGGCGGTCTCTTTCTTTCCTCCAAGTGCGGAAACGATTAAAACAATTTCACGAACACCCCTGCTAATTAGAAAAGCTCTAGCATTTTCTCCAAGTCCCATACCATAAGCAACTCCTGATATTATGGCTATGGCATTTTTTATAGCACCCGAAGTTTCAACGCCTATGACATCTGTAGATGTATAAACTCTTAAGTAGTGGTCATTGGAAAATAAATTCTGAACAAATTTAGCAAGTTCTAAATCTTTAGATGCAGCCACCAAAGAGGTTAATTTTCTCAATATTAATTCTTCCGCATGTGATGGTCCAGATAAATTCACATACCCCTTTAAATACTGAACCTCTATTTCCTCCTCCACAATCTGACTTACGCAAAAAGAAGTTTCTGGTTCAATACCTTTACTCACATTAATAAAAATTTTAGGCGTGTTTAATAGCGCATTGATTTCTTTTAATACCTGCCTTGTGACCTTAGTTGGGACACTTAAAAGAATTATATCCGAAAAATTTATGGCTTCCTCTAAACTAACGGTAGCACGAATGTTTGCAGGAATGGTTGTGTCAAAAAAAGGATGGGTATGTGTCGTATTAATTTTATCTACAAAGTGACGATTAATATCTCGAATAAGAACTTCATGCTGATTATCCGATAGAACCTGGGATAAAGTTGTTCCCCAAGCTCCACCACCGATACAAGTGATTTTCATTTTAATCCCTCTTTCTAAATTCAAATTTAATTGGAGTCCCAAAAAAATCAAAATTTTTACGAATCTGATTTTCTAAATAACGCTGATAGGAAAAGTGTAAATACCTTGGCTCATTGACAAAGAAAGCAAAGGTTGGAGGATTAATTCCCACCTGAGAAGAATAATAAAATTTAATCTTACCCCCATTAAATTCACTAGGTGGAAACATAGCCACTGCATCCGTGATAACATCATTTAAAACCGATGTAGAAATTCTTCTCTGATTGGCTTCATAGGCCTGAAGAATTGCTGGGAAAAGTGTATGCACTCTTTTATGATCTAAAGCCGATAAAAAAACTATAGGTGCATGAGACAAATATTTAAATTTCATTCTCACATCTTCCGTAAATTCTTGCATGGTATTTGAATCCTTTTCCACAAGGTCCCATTTGTTAACAACGATGATACATGGACGATTATATTCTTCTATAAATTGTCCAACATGTGTGTCTTGTTCAAGAATCCCTGTATCTGCATCTAAAACGAGCAACACGATATCACTTCTGCCTATTGCATCAATACTTCGGATTGCAGAATATTTATCTAGATTTTCATAAATTTTTCCACGTTTTTTTAAACCTGCGGTATCAATTACAACAAATTCCTGATTATTTGCTTTAAAACGCGTATCAATGGTATCTCTTGTTGTTCCAGCAATAGGAGATACAATAACACGATTGTCATTTAACAAGCAATTTGTTAGACTTGATTTTCCAACATTTGGACGGCCTACTAAAGAAAATTTTATTGCAGTATCCTCTTCTTTTAAATTCTTCATTGGAAAATTTGCAATAATTTGATCTAGTAAATTTCCTGTCCCAATACCATGAGATGAGGATAAAGGAATCGGATCTCCAAATCCCAAGGCATAAAATTCATAAATATTATCTTTAAATTTCTGATCATCAACCTTATTCACAGCTAAAATCACAGGTTTATTTGTCTGATATAATAGTTTAGCAATATAAGAATCATCGGATGTCACGCCACTTCTACAATCGGTTAAAAAGACTATAACATCGGCTTCTTCCATTGCAATTTCCGCCTGAGCTTTTATTTCTGTCAAAAAAGGGGCATCCCCCAATTCGATTCCTCCAGTATCAATAAGAAAAAATTCTTTTGATAGCCAGCTGCCTTTTGCATAAATTCGATCTCGAGTTACCCCTGGTTGATCATCAGTAATGGATAATCTTTCACCAATCAAACGATTAAATAACGTTGATTTTCCAACATTCGGACGACCAACTATCGCTACTTTTGGTAACATAATTATTCACCACCAATTCTGTTTATTTTACTTATTTAAAACGTTTTTTAATACATCACCTAGAGTCATAGTTGCTTCTTCCGTCTCTAGATATTTTTCGTAAGCTTTTCTTTCTTCTCTAATCGCAACCTTGCGAATAGATAATCTTAATCTCCATTCTGCAGGTTTAATATCCGTAATTTCAGCTTCTGCCTCATCACCAACATTAAAATAGTCTTTAACCGTTCCATTCTGTGATTCAGTTAAAGCTTCACTTGCAGGAATATAACCGTCTACGCCAAGCGTTTCAACCTGTAAACCATTATCTGTCACTTCTGTCACTTTTACAGATACGATATCTCCTGTATGGGCCGTAACACGCTTCCAAGGATTATCCATTAAAGCTTTTCTTGATAATGAAATTTTTTCTTTACTATCATCTAAAGATAAAATAGCACATTCTACTTCATCCCCAATTTTAACAAAAGAATTATAGTTGTCATTTGGGTTATGGGAAAATTCTGATTGATGGAGAAGCCCTTTCACATTTTCTGCAAGCTCAATCAATAAACCAAATCCTAATTTATTTACCACTTTTCCCTTTACAACTTGTCCCACTTTTACTTCTTTTGCATAAGCCTGATAAGGTGTGTCTAGTAACACTTTTCTTGATAAGGTAAGTTTTCCATTTTCTTTGCTTATCACTTGAACCTCTATAGAATCTCCAACTTTTATTAAATTTTGTAGATCAGAAGTGTAAGTATGGGCAAATTGGTTAATTCTTAATAGACCTTGATTATACTGAAAGCGAATAAACACGCCAAAGTTTTCAACTTTAACTACCGTTCCTGTTAAAACGTCTCCTACTTGAATAGAATCTAATTCTTTTTCTTTTGCTTCTTTGAATTCTTCACGTTCAAGGACACGGCGAGAAACAACTGCATTCTTTCTTGCCTCATTAACTTCTAAGATTTTGACCATAAGTTTATCCTTGATTTTCGCATTTTCTGGAGCTTGACTCAAAGGTAAAAACAATGCATTTCCCAAATAATCCACGGTATAGCCTTTATTTGGAAGAAGTTTTGTGATTGTAACTTCAATGACTTCTTCATTTTCTTTGGCTTCTATAACACGTTGAAATGCTATCTTGGTTAACTGATTCAAACGAGAAAGATAAATTGCATCTTCTGTTACTTTTGCAACTTCACAATCAATTTCATCACCCACATGTACTAAGCCTTTAAAGCTTAATACTGATTTATCTTTTGTGAAATGGTCTAAATGCATCGTTCCTTCTGTAAACTGTTGAATATCTAAATAAATGGTATTATCTTCAACTTTAATTACTTTTCCTTTAATTTGATCCTTTATTTTTAACTTTTTAGGTAAAGTTAAATTTTCCATAAAATCTTCCATACTTCCTTTTAACCTCTCATTTATTAATTCTATTATTTTATTAGATACCTCTTCTATACTCATATATGTTGTATCTATTTGAATCGCATCTTTTGCCTTTTTTAATGGAGCAATTTCGCGATGAGAATCCTTATAATCCCGTATTTTGATTTCCTCTAAAATCGTTTCATACTCCGTCGTTATCCCTTTTTCCTGGTTCTCATCAAATCTTCTTTTAGCCCGAACCTCTGGAGTAGCGGTCAAGAATACCTTTAAATCTGCATGAGGTAAAACCACAGTTCCAATATCTCTTCCATCCATGATAACTTTCCCATATCGCGCAGATTCTCTTTGATACTGCACCATGAGTTCTCTTACAAATGAAAATTTGCAGCATGTAGAAACCATGTTTGTCACTTCTCGAGTTCTGATTTCCTCTGAAACATCTTCTCCATTTAAATAAATGGTATTATCCTTATAAATAATAGAAGTCTCCTTTAAAAATTCATAAGCTGATTCATTTTCTATATCAATTTTTCTTTTTAAAGCCTCTAATGTTACCGCTCGATACATTGCTCCTGTATCAATATGTGTAAACCCTAATTCCTGCGCTACTAGCTTAGATATTGAAGATTTTCCACTTCCAGCGGGACCATCAAGTGCAACCACAAAATTCTTCATACTAATCCCTCTTATGTAATCCAAATAATTATATCATATCTTTTTATCTTTTTCAATTCTACAAGCTATATAAAACTTTTATTTCGTGAGGCTTCAACTGTCTAAACTCACCAACTGCAAGTCCATCAAGTGTCACACCGCCAAAAGAAAGGCGTTTTAATTTTTTCACAGGAAAGCCAACAGCTTCACACATTCTTCTTACCTGTCGATTTCGCCCTTCGGTAATTGTAAGTGTCATTAAGGTAGAATGATTCTGTTTATCCATAGATAAAACTTCAACTTTTGCACGTTTTGTTATGACGCCATCCAAAATTATACCACGCATCAGCTGATTCACTGCCTGCTGCGTCAAAATACCATCCACTCTAACTTGATATTTTTTTTCAATTTCTTTCGCAGATTTCGTTAAACGGTAAGATAAATCGCCATCGTTGGTTATCAATAAAACTCCAGAAGTGTCATAATCCAATCTTCCAATCGGAAAAACTCTAAAATTTTTCTTAAGTTCTATAGGCAATAAATCCATTACAATACGTCTTCCTAATTTATCACTTACCGCTGTTATATATCCTGTAGGCTTATGAAGCACATAATAAACCAAAGACTCTTTGGCTAAAAGCTTATTATCTACTTCAATACAATCTTTAGGCGTCACTTTTGTCCCCAGTTCTTTGACAGTAACACCATTCACTTTTACTCTTCCTGCAAGAATAATTTCTTCACATTTTCTACGGGAGGCAACACCACATGCTGCCATTACTTTCTGCAGTCTTTCACTGTTATCATTCACGACAATCACCGTTAATGATTTTACCAAAAAAAAAGCCTAAATACAACCAAGAATGCCATTTTTTTCAAAATGTACTTGACTAAATGAAACTTTATCCATATAATTAAATGTCGAAAAGAGGGAGAAAAAATGATAAAAGTATCAATAATTGTAACTTCATGCAACTCTTGCCATACTATACATTCTTGTTTAGAAAGTATTCACAATCAAACCTATAAAAATATAGAGATTATAGCGGTAGATGGTGGATCCTATGATGGAACTTTAAAAATAATTAAAGACCATAAAAATAAGCATAAAAACGTATCATTTTTTCAGCAAAAAAAAGCATCTGTAGCTCAATTAAGAAATTATGGTTTAGAAAAAGCAACAGGAGATTTCGTACTTTTTATTGCTTCTAATACTTTTCTAAACATGAATGGCATAAGTATTCTAGTGTCACTACTTGAAGAAAAAGAGGCAGATATTGCAGTATGTAGTATGTCTCATCCCTACTTTGCTGCAAACTTAAAAAGTCAATTATATGATTTGAATCATAAAAAAGATTTCTATCACTACCAAGATAATTTTTTTGCTAGCACAATGTTAACCAATAAATTAATTAGAAAAGAATGTATAGGTGAAACAAGATTTAAGGAAACAGTTTTAAATGAGGAACTATTTAATTTAGAAATTTTACCTAAGGTTCATAAAATAGTTACCACAGAAATTGTATTATGTGTATCTCAAGAACATAAGCCATTGTTTGAAACCCCCAAATTTTGGAAAGATCAAAAGAGTTTTTGGTTTCAAGCGCAACAAAACAAATGTTTAAGAAAAGATATTTACAAGCAAATTAAACCTCTTCTTCCCAAATTCATTGTACCAGATGAATTAATACATAATCGCAATTTAGATTATTTTTTATGGGAAATGATGGTTTATACAGAACAAAATGCCTCCCTTGAGGCATTGGTTATAGAAACTTTTACTATATTGCAAAATCCAAACTTTAAAAAAACTTTATTATTTTATGAACGCTATGGTCTAAAATTCACCTCTTGTGATGAGGAAAAACTATTAAAGCAATGCTTATTATGGGCATATGCGATTCAAAAAAGTTTGACTTTTATTAAAGAAGTAGAGCCTAGATTTAATTTAATCTATATTTTTAATATGATATTCATTTCCATCTTTTTACACCAAAATGCCACATTAGATGTAGACTACTTCTTATGCTACCTTAGAGATGAGTTAAATCTAAATGAACTACCAGAAGCGCAATATGTAAATCAACTAAATTTATAAAAGGGATTTTAAAATCCTTTTTTTCTTTTTATAAGATATAAAGAAATAAAACCAAGCAACAGACAAAGCAAACACAATCACTGATTAGTCCTACTGCATAAGCATGCCTTGTTTTGCGAATTCCTACACTTCCAAAATATAATCCCATGACATAAACCGTTGTGTCACTGCCACCTTGAAGGATAGCTGCCGTCATTCCTTCCTTACTGTCAACGCCATAATCCGTAAAAATTTGAAGCATTAAGGACATACTTGCATGAGAGGAGGCGGGTCGAAAGGCACCCTGAATAAATAAAGCATTCGGTATTTTGGAAGGGCGTATCAAATCATTTAACATACCACTTGCTTTAAACACATTTACAGCAACTAGCATACATAACAGAAAAGGAAATATTGTAATTCCCTCTTTCATTTGGTACTTTGCGCCTTCAATAAATGAATCATAGACATTTGTTTTTTTCACTACACCATGTAATATAATAATTAAAATAAAACCTATAATAAAATAATAGCTAATGCTTTCCAAATTTTCTCACCAGCCGATCTAAACAAACAGAAAAAATTGTAGTTATTGTAGAAATAATTAAGACATAAGGGATAATACTTACAGGATTCTGACTTCCATATTCTTTTCGCAAAGAAATCAGTACCGTAGGAATCAAGCATAACCCAGAGGTATTAATTAATAAGAAAGTTATCATCTCATCGGAAGCTACTTTAGAATTCCCATTTAAATCATCTAATGTTTTCATGGCTTTCAGCCCAAAGGGGGTTGCTGCAGACCCCATAGATAGCATATTAGCAACTAAGTTCAAACTAATATACTGCATTGCTTCCCCTTTTCTGTCCAATTTTTTAAATAAGGGATGTAAGACATAAGAAATATAATTTGTGATCACTTGCAATAGACCACTATTTTTACAGATTTCAAGCATACCGCCCCAAAAGATTAAAAGAGCATAAATATCAGCAAATAGAATTAGAGCATTTTTGGGTGTCGCAAGCATCGCTTCCACTACAATTCCAACCCGTCCAGTAAAACAAGCATAAAGTAAGCCAATTAGAAAAATTACAACAAAAATAATATTAATCATGTCATAATCACCTAAAGCATTATATGAAACATAAAAATCAATTATGTTTCTTTTCTTTTCGGATTAAGTATGATAAAATGTTAAGAAATGGAGGAATTAAATATGTATCAAGAATATGCATGGAAAAAATATAAGGAAGCGTCATTGGATAAATTAACTGAATTTAATGAAGGCTATAAAAATTTTATAACAAAATGTAAAACCGAAAGACTTTGCGTCAAGGAAAGTGTAGAACTTTGTGAAAAAGCAGGGTTTAAAAACTTGGACAGTATGAAAGAATTAAAGCCTGGAGATAGGGTGTATGCCGTCAACAAGAATAAAAATATTGCTGCCTTTGTCATAGGAGATGAACCTTTAACAAATGGTGTTGCAATCTTAGGAGCACACATCGATTCTCCAAGAATTGATTTAAAACAGAATCCACTTTATGAAAACGATACGCTCGTTTATTTGGATACTCATTATTATGGAGGAATTATAAAGTATCAGTGGGTAACGATTCCATTGGCACTTTATGGAGTCGTAGTAAAGAAGGATGGCACTTCTGTTTCTATCGCTATAGGAGATGATCCCAAAGATCCAGTAGTAGGTATCACTGACTTATTGCCTCACCTTGCTGCTGAAAAAATGCAAAAAACCGCAGCAAAAGTCATTGAAGGAGAAGGGTTAGATATTTTAATTGGTTCGATGCCTTTAGAAGGTGAAGAAAAAGATCCTTCTAAACAAGCAATTTTGAAACTTTTAAATGAAAAATATGGAATTACAGAAGAGGATTTTGTATCTGCTGAAATAGAAATCGTACCTGCAGGTGCGGCAAGAGACTTTGGTCTTGATCGTTCTATGGTCGCAGGGTATGGGCATGATGACAGAGTATGTGCATACACTTCTTTAATGGCACTATTAGATACACCAAAATGTAAAAAAACCACTTGTGCTGTACTCGTAGATAAAGAAGAAATTGGTTCTGTTGGAGCTACTGGTGCTTCTTCTGTTTGGTTTGAAAATACTCTAGCTGAATTAATAAATTTAAGGGAACCTTATTCTGACTTAAAATTAAGAAAATCATTAACCAATTCAGTTATGCTATCTAGTGATGTTTCAGCAGCCGTGGATCCTTTATACCCATCTGTAAATGAAAGACGTAACTCTGCTTTTTTAGGAAAAGGCATTTGTTTTAATAAATATACAGGATCTAGAGGAAAAAGTGGATGCAATGATGCTCAGCCAGAATTCATTGCAAAATTAAGAGCAATGATGGATGAAAATGAAATTCATTATCAAACCTCTGAACTTGGAAAAGTGGATCAAGGTGGCGGAGGAACTATTGCGTACATTCTTGCCAAATATAACATGAATGTCATAGATGCTGGAGTTCCTGTTCTTTCTATGCATGCCCCTATGGAAATTGTATCTAAAGTAGATGTATATGAAGCATATTTAGCGTATAAAACATTCTTACAAAATGCATAATTAAAAAAATCGATTTCAAATGAAATCGATTTTTATTTTGCAAGTTTTAATTGAATCCACTCTATAGCAAATTCTATCCATCTAGAAATATAGGGGATATTTTTATTAGGATTTCCAAAACTTGTTTCTGCATTTGCAATGGATAAACCATGGCATCCTAACGGAAACATATGGTATTCTACAGATGCGGATACGGTATGATAAGCTTCTAAAATTCTTAGTGAATTGAGAACAGAAACAGATTCATCCGTATAGGTTCCCCACAAAAATAAATCTATAGCATTCTCTTTTGTAACCTGTTTTTCCAAAGAAACATACCTTCTTAAGGATTCATCAGAAAAGTTTTCTTTTAATAAACGTTCAAAAGATTCGATATGTGCAATTGCAATATCACTACTGATCACGGGATATCCTAACATCAAGAGGTTTGGTCTGACAAGATATCCGTAATCTTGGTTGTGCAACGTATACTCTAATAACGCGTGCCCCCCAGCAGAAAAACCTAAACCGATGACTTCTTTGACTCTGCCATCCTTTTTAATTTCCTCTAATGCCTTTCCAATGTACATTCCAGGAGCCGGATAACCCTCATTGCCAGTTTCACGATAATTGACAATCACAACATGAAATCCATATTTTATAAATTCTTCCATAACAGGTTCTGATTCTCTTGGAGAAGTGTACTTATAACCGCCACCAGGACAAATAAAAATAGTAGGTCTTGGTTTGTCATCTGCAAAATAGATTCTATAATAATTTTCTGAATTTAATAGAAAATATTTCTTCATAAGTTGACCTTTTGCAATATAAGATACCGTCTTATATTCTACATATTTGGCATCTAGTTTATGGGTATCTTTTATATCAGGTAAAATTTTTAAGAGCAAATTTGCTTTATTTTCATAATACCTTAAAAAATCAGCAGAACACTGCTTCCTTAAAATTGGACCAAATTCTGTATCATACACATCATACTTCTGAGCCCCTGGTTCAAATATCATAATTTCATAATATTTTCCTTGGTCATATAAAGCTTCCTCTTCTGTAATGATAAACCCCTGACTAAACAAAAAATCTCTTACTTTCGCTGCATCATTATTCGCTTCTATAATTAATTTTTTGTTTTTTATTTTTTCTAAACTATTCTTTAAAATTTCTACAATGAGGATGCCCCCCATACCTGAAAGTATCGCAGTATCAAATAAGGAAGCATCCATCTCTTGAAATCCATTAGACAGAACAGGAGTAATCTGGCAGTCTAAATTATGCTCATGAATGGTTTTTTTAGCGTTTTCTAAAGGCCCGCTCGCAACTTCTACCGCATATCCATGAGAAACGCCATACTGCTTAATCGCTGTAACCAAGGTATAGGCATGATCACAGCCAATATCACAGACCCTTTTACTATGTTTAGTATAATAGGCTAAACGTTCTATTCTTTTCATAATTAATGCTTTGTCATAAAGTCTTTTAATTTGCGACTTCTAGAAGGATGTTTCAATTTTCTTAAAGCCTTTGCCTCAATCTGACGAATACGTTCTCTAGTAACATTAAACTCTTTTCCAACTTCCTCTAAAGTTCTTTGTCTACCATCGACTAGACCAAATCGAAGTCGTAGAACACGTTCTTCACGGTCTGTTAATGTTGCTAATACATCATCAAGTTCTTCTCTTAATTTCATTTTAGCCGTATATTCATATGGATCAAGGGCATGAGGGTCAGAAACAAAATCTCCTAAATTTGAATCTTCTTCTTCTCCAACTGGTGATTCTAAAGAGATAGGTTCTTGGGCTATCTTTTGAATTTGCTGAACTTTTTCAACAGTAATGTCCATTCGGTCAGCCACTTCCTGTGGAGTTGGTTCACGAGAAAGTTCTTGGACTAACTGACGTTGTATTCTTACTAATTTATTGATGGTTTCCACCATATGAACGGGAA
Organism: uncultured Anaeroplasmataceae bacterium; assembly: GCA_910577745.1. Classification (GTDB taxonomy): domain Bacteria; phylum Bacillota_I; class Bacilli_A; order Acholeplasmatales; family Anaeroplasmataceae; genus Pelethenecus. Next base: position 524,737 of record CAJTNG010000001.1, read on the forward strand.
TACGAATGGTTCTAGCCTGATCGGCAACAGCTCTAGTAATGGCTTGACGAATCCACCAGGTAGCATAAGTAGAAAATTTAAAGCCTTTTTGGTGATCAAATTTATCTACCGCTTTAATCAAGCCCATATTTCCTTCTTGGATTAAGTCTAAGAACTGTAATCCTCTGCCCAAATATCTTTTTGCGATAGAGACTACAAGACGAAGGTTTGCGTTAACAAGTTTGTCCTTTGCTTCATCAGCTGCTTCACTTATCTCTAACAATTTTTCATATTCTTCCACAGAAACTGTATTTTGATCATCTGCCTCAATTTGTGACAATCTAGCTTTTGCTTCTCTTCCGTCAACCACTTGTCTGGCATAAATTGTTTCTTCTTCTAAAGAAAGTAAAGGAATTTTACCTATATCCTTCAAATACATTCTGACAGGATCATCCACCTTTACAGATGCAGGAAGTTGATCAAAAGTGGATACGTCAATTTCTTCCACATCATTTAAAGAAATTGGCTCCTTAGAATCAAAATCATCATAAACTAAATCTTCATCAATATTGATTTCTTCCTTTGTAAGTTCTTTTACAATATTATCATATTCTTCAGATTCCAATGGATAATATTTTATAATTTCTTTAGATTGTACGGATCCATTTTTCTTTCCTAGTTCCATTAATTCTTTTAAAATCTGTTCAAATTCCATATATTACTTCCTCCTACGTATCATGGTTTGCTTTTTATTATTATACTTTTCTTTTAATTTTTTCATTTTTAGTTTTTCGTCTGTAGTTTGTTTAATTTGATTCGTTAATGTTTCATTTTGAACCTTAATATGCAGTTCTTTCATTTTTTGGATGATACATGCTAAATCACTATCATTGTATTCTTCCACAGCTCCACGTACAGATTCCAAATTCTCTAAATACACTTTTTTTTGTTCCTCTGTTAAGAAAGAACAGAAAAGTTGATCATCGAACTGTTCATATTTCATATAATAATGATTTATAAGTGTAATCCATATTTCACGATTTATTGGTAAAAAAGCATCCATATAATCAAAAATTTTATTGTCAATTTCTACTGCTTTTGTTTTAGAATTTCTAGCATATAAGAAAAGTCTCAATTCAAAATTTCTTTTAAGTTTATCTTCATAAATCGGTTTTAAATGAGGAATATCTTCTTCAAGATAAAAATCATCATAATATGGTTCATTACGATCCTGAATTGGTACAGTTTTATAGAACGCCTCATAGTCTAATGACAAAGAGGATTTTGAAGCATTTATTTTTTCAGCCAAACGTCCTAAATATTTTTCTTTTGCTGTTTGGCTCGGCATCTTCTGTATCTGCTCAAAGACCTCTTTTTTTAAGGTTTCAACCACAACTGAATCTGACAAATCTTTTTGTAAAAATGCAGTTGCAAAATTATATTCTAATTCGTCTAATTTATGTTCCTCAAAGTAAGATACATAAGCTTCTTTCCCATACATTGCAACATATTCATCAGGATCCATACCATCTGGAAGTAATACTAGATGAACCTGAATTCCTGCTTTTTTAAAGATGGCAATTGCTTTTTTAGATGCAGCAATTCCTGCTTTATCTCCATCATAACAGATGATAGCCTGTGTGGCATATTTTTTCAAAAGATAAGCTTGTTCTAAAGTAAAGGCTGTTCCCATAGAACAAACACTTTCTTTTAGTCCAGCACCTGTAGATGCAATAACATCCATCTGTCCCTCATGTAATATGAATCTTTTTTTTCTTAAGATCTCTGTTTTGGCTTGATGTAAATGATATAAAATATTACCCTTATGATATAAAAAAGTATCTCTTGTATTAATGTATTTAGGCTGCGTCTTATCAGGATTATCAAATATTCTCGCACTAAAACCTACAACATGGCCCTGTTCATCACAAATAGGAAACATAATTCTTTTTGAGAACAAATCATAATAGCCTTTATCACTTGTACCAACAAGGCCTAAATCCATCATATCCAATTCTAAATAATTTGCATCTTTTAATACCTTATAAAGAGAATCTAAGGAAGAGGGGGCTAATCCGATTTGAAATTCCTGAATCATTTCATCATTCAACCCTCGTTGATGCAAATAAGTTAATGCTTTTTTCCCAGACTTAGTCATACTTAAGTTTTGCTGATAAAACTTAGTTGCCGTCTGCATCATTTCATAGAATAAAGAATAATCCTTTTCTTGCTTTTTTTGATAAGGGTTAGAAATTGTAACTCCATTCTTCTTAGCTAGTTCTGTTAAAGCCTCATTAAAAGAAATTAATTTGATATCCATTAAAAACTGTATCGGATTTCCACCTTTTCCACAACCAAAACAATGTGCCAAATGTTTTTCTTGCGATACGACAAAAGAAGGAGTATCTTCGTTATGAAATGGACATAATCCCTTATAATTCTTTCCCTGTTTGGATAATTTGACGTAAGGGGAAACAAGTTCTACCATATCCGTATTCTCAATAATTTTAGTAATTTCTTCTTGAGTTGCCATAGATAGTTTCCCCTCCTTTTTAAATATTAAAACTTTAATTTATCTTCAATATAAGGAATTACTTCTTCAATCTGAAGTGTAATCTGCTCCATAGAATCTCTGTCACGTAAAGTAACAGTTCCTGAATTTAAAGTTTCATCATCTACTGTAACACAAAATGGTGTTCCAATTGCATCCTGTCTTCTATATCTTTTTCCAATATTCGCTGTTTCATCATAAACAGAGCTAAAATGTTCATTATACAAATCAAAGATTTCATTTGCTTTATCTGCATGTAGTTTTTTGATTAAAGGAAGCACAGCTACCTTATAAGGTGCTAAAACAGGAGATAAACGTAAAACAATTCTTTTTTCATTTTTATCATTGATTTCCTCATCATAAGCACTGAATAATGCAGACAACAAAATACGTCCCACACCAACAGATGGTTCAACCACATAAGGCAAATACTTTTCATTCGTTTCAGAATCAAGATATTCAAGATTTTCTTTAGAATGTGTCTGGTGAGCATTTAAATCATAATTTGTACGAGACGCAATTCCCCACAATTCACCAAACCCCCAAGGAAATTCATATTCAATATCTGTTGTCCCATTAGAATAGAAAGATAATTCTTCCTGAGTGTGGTCTCTATATCGAAGTTTGTCTCTGTTGATTCCCAATTTAACCAAAAATTCCATACAAAAACTACGCCAATATTGGAACCACTCTAGTTCCGTACCAGGCTTGCAAAAAAATTCAAGCTCCATTTGTTCAAATTCACGAGTTCTAAAGATAAAGTTACCTGGTGTTATCTCATTTCTAAAACTTTTACCAATTTGTCCAATACCAAATGGCAACTTTTTTCTTGATGTTCTTAAAACATTTTTGAAATTCACAAAAATTCCTTGTGCAGTTTCAGGTCTTAAATAAACCTCACTTTTATTATCTTCTACTACACCTTGATGCGTTTTAAACATTAAATTAAATTTACGAATATCCGTATAATCTAAATTCCCACAAGATGGACAAGTAATTTTATGATCATAGATGAATTTTAGAAGGTCCTCATTTGACATTCCATCCCCAGTAATTTCACCTTTTGTAAAATCTTCAACCAATTTATCTGCTCTATATCTTGCATGACATTTTTTACAATCGATTAGTGGATCACTAAAAGATCCAATATGACCTGATGCCACCCAAACCTCTTTATTCATTAAAATTGCTGAATCTAATCCTACATTATATCGATTATTTTTTACAAACTTCTTCCACCAAGCCTGCTTGATATTATTCATAAGTTCAACACCTAGTGGGCCATAGTCCCAAGCATTTGCAAGCCCTCCATAGATTTCACTTCCCTGAAAAACAAACCCTTGTTCCTTCAAAAATGAAACCAATTGCTCCAATGTAATATTCTGCATTTCATTCCCTCCAAACGATTAAATTCCATTTTATAATTTTAACATTTTTTTTCAAAATTGTCAATTCAAAGTATGTTCTTCTTCTATAAGAAACAAGAGAAATAAAAAAAGGAATTTCTACGACAAAAATTGCCAAGAAATTCTCAATTATTTAGACTATTTCAACAAATTAAGTTTTCCTATTTAGGTTCTTTTAAGATTGGCTGTTCTGATAATAATATCCATGCTTTTCTTCATGAATTAGGTAGAATACATAAAGCAAATTAATCGTGCCAACTATAATAAGTCCAAAGGTAATTATAAAGACTATGAAATAATGGATTCCCTCAACACGATAACTATTTTTGTATAACCAAGTAGCACCTAGTGCCAAACTCATTAAGCTTAAACACCACAAAACAACACAAGCAACTGTTGCTTCTATTTTCAAAATTTTCATATCTGTTCCTCACTTTGATTTGGATAATATTTATTGTTGATTAATTTTATCAATTCTAAATATGTCTCTGTATTGGCTTCTAGATTTTCTTTAAAATATAACAAATTTTTATGATGATAATCATCTTTAACAAAAGAAACCTCTAAATAAGTCACAGGCATAATCCATAGCGTTCTGTCCGATATAAATACTCTATGCTTAACATTTTGTAAATCCACAACATCAATAAACTGATATCTAAAATCCATTTGAGATTTAGCATATTGAAAACATAGACGGATATCATATGCTCCCATTGATGGTATATCAAAATTTTTTGTTTCTATTCTTTCAGCTAGTTCAATAACATCATACATTTCGCAATAAGCCAAGCTATTTTCACCATTTATAAATTTTTTTCGTTTTAAATAAAATTCCTCTTCAGTGTAAACTGACTCATAAACTGCCATTCCTAAAATATTCTCATATTCTGTTTTTACATATCGTTTCAATAGTAACTCAAATCTGATATCTAATATGGAACTATGATCTTCAGAGACCTTTATTTCAACAATTGGAGAAACTTCATTATTAGGCTCTAACGTACCATATAAAAAATGTAGTTCTGAATCATAGAAATCTAAATTTTTCCATTGTTCGAAGTCAATATCTTGTAATGTCTTCCAATGTGGTAGTTCAATAACCGTAGGAAAAAAAATCTCTCCTTTTGTGTTTTTTATATGTAAAATAGTGGAAGGCAAAAATCCCAAACTCAAGCAAAGAAAAGGTAAGCAAATAAAATAATGTAGTTTTCTTTTATTATTTTTTAAATAAAAATATTGAAATAAAGCATAGGAAATAAGGATAATAAATACAGATAAAAAGAAGGTAAATAAAATAAAGTAAATCATACAATCACCTATTGATATCCTTTCATAGTATTTTTAAATCCAATTTCTAAAAAAACCAAACGAGCTAATAGAAAAATTTCTAGAATAATGACTAATCCAATCTTAATAGATAAGGATTGTATTGAAAACAATTGGAATACACCATCTACTAAAAACCACAGACCAATCATGATCATTATACATACTATTCTTTTAAAATAGTGTAATATATTTATAAGAATCATATCTCATCCCCTCTTGCTAATCACTTTTATAGTTATTTATAAAAAACATACTTTCAGCACTTTTAAAGATTTTGTCATACCACTATAAAATAAGTTTAAAGATACTCCAAAATGGCAATCATTTTCAACTAAATAGGAGGAATTTTCATTAACAACACCATATACACATGTCATTTTATTGAAACTATTAAAATTTGACTTGCTTTAGAACTAAAAAAGTTATATTGTAAATGTTAGTTTCATTTGTATCTTTATTCTTGTCAACCATGCCATCTAAAATAGAGCAAGTATCTAAAAGAAAAGATAATGCTATGATTCTCTTCATAACTATCACCACTTTCTAATTTAATTTTATAACAATTATTGTTAATTATCTACAAATATCATAAAACAATATTCGACATATTTTACAAAATTAATTTTTTTATATTATTTTTCATAAAAAAGATATATAATATTATTATGAAAACTTTTAATTTAACAGAAGAACAAAAAGAATTCTTCTTTCAAGAAATAAAAAAGATAATATACACTCCTAATTTTATAATTTTAAAGCAATTTAGGCATCATGGAAGTATATCCACTTATACCCACGCTATCAAAGTTGCTTACTTTTCCTATCGTTTTTCTATCCAGCATAAGATTAAAGTAAATAAAAGAGAATTAATAAAAGCAGCCCTACTTCATGATTTGTATTTTTATGATTGGCATGACAAAGATAATGGTGTTCATTTGCATGGCCTTTTTCACCCTAAAAAAGCGGTAAAGAATGCAATTCACCTTTATAATATTACAAAAAGAGAACAACGACATATGGCACATCATATGTTTCCCTTGACTTTAATTCCACCAACTACAAAAGAGGGTTGGATTATATGCATATGTGATAAGCTTTCAGCAATATCAGATTATAAAGGAATTCGACTTGCAAAAAAATATAAGAAACGAAAAAAATAATCTCTATTTAAAGAGATTATTTTTTATAATTTAAAATCTAAAGTTTGAGGAGTGATTTCTTGTGTTTCCTCGGTAGTCAAAATTTTTTGTCCTAAATTCCCAATACGGAAAAGATCCCCTTTCAGCATAACACTGGCTTTTGCTCTTTCCACATCCTGAGAATGGATTAAAACCGGACATAAAACAGGAATTAAATTTCTTTGTTCTGCATCTTTTGCAAAACGAATACGTAGTTCATCATTCTTTCTTATAAAATTAGGATATATACAAGGAACAACAGCAACAGCATATTTCTTTTCATCCTTTTCTAATAAAATATTAGGATAACTATTCGTCTCATCATTGATTCCTAACACTTTATATCCTCTATCCTTAATGATTTCTTCTACCGTAAATCTTATACACATACTTAAAATATGTTTAAGCGTAAGACGATCTTCGTCTTTAATATTTTTAGGAACCCCATCAGCCCAGATGGATTCTACCACTTTATTCTGCTGCACCTACTATATCTCCTTCATCCATATTATTTTTTCTGCGACTTGTAAAAAAACGAACAATTCGTTTTGGAAAAAACGCAATCGTATCAGCCACTACCATTGGCAGTAATTTTAAAGTCTCCTTATACGCCTGTCTACGAATATCCTCTTTCGTAATGATTGAGCCATCGTTAAACAAATATCTTCTACAAACACATCCAATTCTTAGTGTCATTAAAGCATTCGCAGCACCTTGAACTACACTTTCTAATACAACCCCCAAATAAGGTACATTATTTAAAAATTCTAAAGAACTTTTAGGCACAATGTCCTCTAATTTCAAATTCTCTAATCCTTCTGCAATCAACGCAGTTCCAAAAACGTTCATCGTAAGTTTACTCAAATTTTTCATTGAAGGTCTAAATCCACATTTTACAACCAATGCCTTTATCATCTTAAGATTTACCGCAAAAACTGTAATCATATCAAATCGTGCACTTTGACAAATGGCTGTAGAAATCATAACTGTTTTCGCATCATGAATAATAATACGATTCAACTGTCCTTTTACTGTCTTTTCAAATACATACTGTAAATTAAACAATAACTCCTGTTTATTTTTATATTGTGTAAGAAGTATATTTTGTTCTTGTGGAAGCTGATTGCTTTTCACAATATTCTTTGCAACCTTCTTATAAATGGCTATAGCTTTAGGATCATTTTGATCTAAGGAAGTTGCTATAGATAAAGAAGGGGATTTTACGATAATGATAATAGGCTGTAAAATGACAAAATAGAATAAAAGTACAAACAAAATATAAAATCCATATTCTAAATAAACAGAAACTCTACGAAGTCTTTCTCCTATATCTAAAATGGAGCTAAGTACCATAAGTAAAAAAACAATTAAAACACCAATAGCAATTACATAAAATAGATATTTAGATCTAGATTTTTCTTTTTTGATTTTTTTCATAAAACGACTCACCTCTTCCATATAAATTCCTATATCATAATCATTTTACCATAAAGCCTCTTGATTTTACATAAGAAAAAAGAAAAACCCCAAAAAATGGATTTTTCTTTAGCTAGACATAGAGATAAATTTAGATTCAATATAAGCATAAATATCATTTCCTAAAAACTGATAAACCTCAGCTAAAGAATCAGGATAATTGATTATATTTGTAGGATTATAGGCTTCAATTCCTATAACATCCTCAAAATCCTCACTAGTAAATACTTCTTCAAAAACACTAGCCAGTGTCGGACAGTATCCAACAAATGAAGCATTATTGTAAGAGTTCTCATGCTCCAATAAAAAGTCAATCATTTTATAAGCCAAATCTGGATTAGTGGAGGTGACTGGAATTGCTAGTGCATCAAAGAACACATTATTATGTTCTTTTGGTGCATAAATAGAATAATTTTCTAAATTGTCATATTGTCCTGCTTCTAAATCAGAATAATATGCATCAAAAAAATCTCCTGAATAAACCAAAGCCACATCCAAATTACCTTGTGAAATATCTTTTTTCAACTCATCCGTACCCCAATGATTAAAATGTGTATTTTTCAACAAATCAAAACATTCATCTATTTTGTTTTTATCTTTTGTATTTAAAGAATAGCCTAAATATAATTCCGCAGCAGCAAGGGCATCTCTAGATACATTATACATACCCACCGTAGACCCTATAGGTAATAAATCTTGTTCAAACAAAACTTTAAAACCATATTGCTGTACAGCTTCCTCTACTCCAGATTTTCTTTTAGAATACATAATCCCTAAAGACCCCCAAAAGTATGGAATATAATACCCTTTATAATTTTGGCAATCAGCAGAATTTAATAAAGTTGTAAGTTCCTCTACAAAAATATCTTCTGCATAATTATCCAATTTAGAATACTCCAGTTCTAAAATGAGTCCATCTTCTTTCATTTGATCTAACATATAATCAGAAGGTACAACCAAATCATACTCTGCATTCTGATTCATAATATTTTGATACATTTGTTCATTTGATTCAACTGTCACTTCTTTTACCGTGACACCATAACGTTCTTCAAAAGCAGTTATAACATCAGAGGACAAATAATCTCCCCAGTTTAGAATTAATAAATCAGCACCTTTTCCACTTCCTGTAAAAACAAAGATTATGACAACCACTACCAGCAGTGTTAAACCAATTATCTTCTTCATTGTCTTACCTCCTTCTTACGATTCTTAAGAATTTGATAAACAAAGATTCCTACAAAAGTAACCACCATCAAAATGGTATTATAGGCACAAGCTTGGTTCCATTGACCATTTCTCTGCTGTTTTAAATTTCCATATAACCAAGTAGAAAAGTTTTGATTACTGCCACTTACAAAATACGTGATTATAAAATCATCAATACTCATTGTAAAAGCTAATAAAGCCCCAGAAAATATTCCAGTTTTAATATTCGGCAAAATAACTTTATCTAATGCCTCTACTGGAGAGCATCCTAAATCTAATGCAGCATCATACAAATCATTGTCCTTAGATAGTTTTGGTAAAACGGATAAAACCACATAAGGAGTTGAAAACAATACATGAGCAATTAAGGTGGTTAATTTTCCATATTGAGAAATTAAGTTCACTTGCAAAATGATGGAAAGCACTTGAAATATGATTAACAAGAAAGCTGCAGTAACAATATCAGCATTAAGAATAGGAACATTATTTAACATAATAAATCTTTTCTTCCATTTTTTGCTTAAAGCATTAATTCCTATCGCTGTAAAAGTTCCAAAAATCGTAGAAATAATCGTTGATAAAATCGTAATTTCAAGAGTAAAAATGATTGCTTTAAATAAATTTTTGTTTTGGACTAACATCCCATACCATTTAAAGGTGACACCAGGCATTTGATACCCACTAGTATGTGTAGAAAATGAAGTAAGTGCAATAACTAAAATAGGAATATAGGTAATAGCTAAGATGAGAATAAAGAATAGAATGATAAATACTTTTTTTGAAATTTTTGCTGCAAACATTGACTTAGAGATGTCTACTTTTAATTTTTCTTCCATCATAGTAAAGTTTCTCCTTCCTCATCTATTTTAGATATGATATATAAAGACCCTAATACAAATATGATGATAATAAGACTCCAAAGACTACCTATGTTAAAGAAAGTATGAGAAGATTTAAATTGTCGTTCAATCAATTGCCCAACCATACGATAATCTGGATCGCCATTTGTAACTATTTGAGGAATAGTGAATCCCATCGCAGCAGGCAAAAACACCATCATTATGCCTGAAACTACACCTTTAAAGCTTAGAGGTAAAGTAATCTTAAAAAAGCTTTTAATACCGTTGGCACCTAAATCATTTGATGCTTCTACATATGATTTATCTATTTTCTCTAATACCGTATAAATCGGTAAAATCATAAATGGCAGATAAACAATAGTCATAACTAAGATGATTTTTAAGGCTTTATAATTTGTTAAATTAATAGAAATATGAAATACATTAGAAAGAAAACTATTTTCAGATAATAAATTATTGATCGTCTGAATTCTCAAAAGCATATTGGTCCACATAGGCATAATGAAAACCAAAAGAATCAAATATTTATGCTTAAAATGAGAACTAGAAATAAAATAAGCAATAGGATACCCTATTAATATACATAAAACAGTTGCAATAAAGGCATAGAGTATACTTCGTCCAAAAGCTTTTAAAAACGTAAGTTCTGAAAGTTTCGCAAAATTACTGAAGGTAAATTCATAATTGGAAAAATCAAAATTATATACAGAGAAGGTTTCAATGGTAGAAAATGCAAATAAAATCATTAAGAGTAATGGGATACCTGTAAAAATGATAATCCATAGGATATAGGGAATGGAATACTTCTTAAAGCTATTCATAGACTTTCATAAGATGGATTTCATATGGATCAACACTGAGTCCAATCTTATCTCCTACTTTGGCGATTTCATAGTCATGGATTACAAATTCCATTCCACAAATATCTGCACAAATCTCAAAATGAACACCTTTAAACACGATATCCGTTACCACTCCAACCAATTTTGCAGTTTCTGGACTACAACGATCAAAATCCTCTGGTCGTATAACCACATCACATATTTCTCCTACTTCAAAATTCTCGTCGACACAGGTAAAGGTCTGATGCATAAATTCCACTTGCTTATTGCCTTTATATACACCTCGGATAATGTTAGATTCACCTATAAAGTTTGCAACAAAACGATTTCTTGGTTCATTGTAAATATCCATTGGAGAACCAATCTGCTGTATCACACCCTTATCCATAACGACAATGGTATCAGACATAGTTAAAGCTTCCTCTTGATCATGTGTTACAAAGATAAAGGTGATTCCTACTCTTCTTTGAAGTTCTTTTAATTCATATTGCATTTCTTGTCTTAATTTTAAATCAAGCGCAGATAAAGATTCGTCTAACAATAAAATTCGAGGTCGATTCACGATTGCTCTTGCGATAGCAACTCTTTGTTGCTGTCCACCACTCATTTGATCAATCTTACGATCTTCATAGCCTTCCAATTTTACCATTTTTAGAGCTTCTAAAACTTTTTCTTTTATTTGCTTTTTATTAAGCATTAATGATTTTGCAGATTTAATCTCCAAAGCCTTGTCTTTCAAAGTTTGTTTCTTTAATTTCTCTAATCTTTCCAATTCACTCCATACTGCAATTTTATTCAATTTCCTTAATTCTGCATCAAATGGTTTACTGGCCTTAGATTGAGAAATACCTTGAGCAACTTGTTCTTCTATAAGAGCTTTGATTTCCTTGATTCTATTTTTTGCCTCTTTAACCTCATCATCTTTTTCCCATTCAATATCAATTTGTCTATCTAAATCTTCTAAAATGGGAGTATATTTATTTTCCACTTCTTCCAATTTCTTTTCTATCAATTTGTTTTTTTCTTGATTGGTTTCTATTTGAATTTTATGTTTAATCTCTTTGAGACGCTGCTTATACTCTGCCTTTTCTTCTTTAGAGAGTTTTTCACTCTGCAATGCTTTTAAACACAGAGTTCTTTCTTCTTCATATTTAGATGCTACATTGTTCTTAATATCAGATAAAATTCTACTAAAGTTTTTCAAGCCAAAGGCAACATTTTCAAAAACATTTAAATGTGGAAATAAAGCATATTTTTGAAAAACTGTGTTGATAGGTCTTTGATATGCAGGGATATTATTTATTGTTACACCATCTAAAATAATCTGCCCATAATCAGGTGTTTCAAAGCCTCCAATCATACGCAAGATAGTAGTCTTACCACATCCAGAAGGACCTACTAGCGTGATAAACTCATTTTCGTTTACATATAAACTAAAATCTTCTAACACTATATTGTTTCCAAAAGCTTTATGAATATTTTTTAATTCTATTAATTTATTTGACATACCTCTACTCCTACATTAAAAGTTTGGTGGGGTGGATACCCAAACAAACTTAGCTTTCTTTTTAGATCTATTTTCTATAAAATGTTCTGTATTAGCTGTAAAATAAAAGGATTCCCCAGCTTTACATACCTTTTTTGTTTCTCCATAACTTACAACAACTTCCCCATCAATTACAAAACCAAATTCTTCTCCCGCATGTGGATAATCCTGTATTGTTGTTTTTAATGGCTCTATTTCTACCAAAATCGGCTCCATAGCATGTTCTTGGGAAGTGGGGACTAACCATGTCTGACTATATCCGTCAAATTCCTTTGTATATTGTTCTTCTTCAGTAAATATAATTCTTTGATTTTTAGTTTCATAAAAAAAATCAGAAAAATTTGTACCTAAAACTTCTAAAATTATTTCTAACGTTTCAATAGATGGAGAAACTTTATTATTTTCCAATTGGGAAATATAACCTTTGGTTAGCTCACATCGATTGGCAAGTTCCTCTTGTGTCAGCATCAATAAAGTACGTTTTTCTTTAATTTTAAGACCCAAATTCACAAGTATTCCCCCTTACATCATTTGTTTACTTTTACTAAACTTAAAGTAAGAAATTCCTAAACAAACATTTGAATAATGTAATTATACAATGTTTTAGTATGAGATGCAATAGAAAAAAAAGAAAAAGTTAAGATACTTCTTAACTCTTTTTTATGCATAAAGTTCAATCATATTTGAAATAAAAATTTCTAACCCTATACCTATTAAAATTACTCCACCAATCAACTCCGCTTTGGAAGTGAATTTCCCTCCTAGTTTTCTGCCAAAGAATAGACCAACCAGACAAAACGATAATGTAACCAAAGCAATGATTGCGCAGGCAACTAAAGCTTCTACCCAATCATAATTAGAAATGGTAAATCCGACGGACAAAGCATCTATGGATGTGGCAATCCCTTGTATGAGTAACCCCAAGATCCCCAACTTCTTTGTTATCGTTTCCTCTTTCTTATGATGCAATGTTTCATAAATCATTTTACCACCAATAAAACCTAACAATAGCAATGCAATCCAAGGTATAGCATAGCGGAACAAAGTAAATTTATCTAGAATCGTATAAACACAAACCCAGCCAATCATTGGCATTGCAAATTGAAAAAGGGCAAATACAACAGCAATACCTACCATTTTATGCTTCCTCATATTTGGCTCATTTAATCCATCAGCAATAGACACACTAAAGGCATCCATGGTTAAACCTATTCCTAACAAAATACTATTTAAAAAGAATGATAATGTCCACATTATATTACCGTCCTACAAATTAAATATATGAGATATCCTGTATAACATGCAATTAAAACTATTCCTCGTTTTCTATCTATTTTTCCTAAAAATGCAAAAAGGAAAATAAATAAAGTAGCAAGGAGCATAACTGCCAAATCTACTACTATTTGAGGACCAACAGTCAATGGATTTATCGCTCCTGCGATACCTAAAACGAACAGAATATTAAATATATTAGACCCTATTACATTCCCTAGAGCCATATCATTTTGTCCTTTTTTAGCAGCAACAATACTAGTAACAAGTTCGGGCAGAGAGGTTCCAACCGCAACTACAGTTAATCCCACTAAAGATTCCACCAAATCATGATTTAAATTTGCTAAATCTCCAATACCAACTGCAGCATTTTTAGCACCATATACAACTGCTTCTCCCCCTACAGCAATACCTGCCAAACCCAATACTACAAATACTATGGATTTCCAAGTGGGCATCAATTCCACTTGCTGTTCCATTTCAACTTCCAATCCCTGCTTCATCATTCGTTTTGCATCTAATACTAAATATATAGCATAAACTATGATTAAAACTATAAAAACAATTCCTTCCCATCGCAAGATAGCATAGGATCCATTTAAACTAAAGCATAAGCCAAAAATAACTAAAAGAGCTGTTACAAATAATAAAATAGGATATTCTTTTTTGCAAACACTTTTCTTAATTAGAATTGGCGTAAATATAGCACTACATCCCAAAACAATAAGAAGATTGCAAATATTTGAACCTACCACATTCCCTATAGCCACATTAGCATTTCCACCTTCTAAAAGACAAGTAATAGAATCTGAAACAGAAACTGCAAGTTCAGGACAACTCGTTCCAAAAGCTACAATTGTAAGACCTATAATCATTTCAGATATATGAAATCTTTTAGCGATAGATGCTGAAGCATCTACAAATAAATCAGAAAATTTTACAAGAAAGAAAATTCCTAAAATTAATAAGACTATACACACTATCCAACTCCACCATTGTGTCATATCAAGATTTGGAATCATATTTTTACCTCCTAAAAATAAAAAACTTACACCTATTATGAATTCATAATAAGTATAAGTCTCGTTTTTTAAAGTTGAACCTGGTTTACCCATGATGTAGGCCAACTACTATTTCTAGCAAACTACTCCCCTATAACTTGGAATATAGTTGTATTTTAACATAACTTCCAAATTATAGCAACATAAATTTTAATTCTACAAAAATTGAATTATGAAAAAAACAGATAACACCAACACATTATCTGTGTTACCTTAAGATATCATAATCATACTTTATAATACCTATTCAATGATATAGGCAGGTTGAAGCAGATATGTCATGCTTAAGATTGACATTCACGCTTCTACTTCTTAACACTTATATAGAATATTAACTATTACTTTAATTTCTAGGCACTGACTTGCTTTTTAGAATAAATAACCAAACTTCTGGCTATTTCATTTGAAACCAACATTTTTCTTTAAGGAAAGCTATAATATTATCATTAATATCTTCATAATATGCTATTAACAATTTTTTATACTCTGGGACTAGCTCAGCAGGAACAACAATAATTCCTTGCCCATGACGTATTAAATAATGGTTAGCCATTATTACAGCCGTTCTTTTGTTTCCATCTAAAAATATTTGTTTCTTCATAATATATAACAATAAGTCTATCGCAATATCAATACACTTTTTATCTGAAGATAAAATTCTTTTTAGTTCTTCTTTTATAATTTGTTCGATAGGCATTGGTGGAAGATAAGTAGAGCCACCAATTGTGACAGGAACACTTCTTAATTTCCCTGCTACATAAGAAAAACCATCTTCGACAATTGAGTTTATTTGGCATAAAACAGCATAGTTAGAAGGATATGATATTACGCCATCACTTAAAATGAATTCCCAAGCACGTTTTAGATTAATGATTTTAGATACATCAGTAGCTGTCATGTTCATTACTTTACCACCATTAACAATGGTTTCAGTATCTGAATATGTAGTTGCTACACCCTCAAGAATTGCCTGTTTATATATCAAATCAACCATATTTCTTCTTGCTAAGGAAACATTTGTTAGGACTATATCATTTAATTCATTAGATTCATAATTGATTAAATCAAGTTCTTTAGTAATCTCTTTAATTCTTTTTTTGTATTGCTTAGCAAGTGTATTATTCTCTAGTATTATGTTATATAATGCTGTACTAAATTCACCTGCATATTTACTCATTTTAATTCCATTTTCTCTAAAATGGACATAAATATATTGGGTATTATTTCTTTCTCTAATCTCTATCGATCCATAAATCATTTTTTCCAATCTAGCATTTAATAGTTCTCTTTCATGTAATAATTGCGAAATATTCATATGATTGCCTCCTGACAAAATGGAATTTTTTTCAAAAGCTGCTCCATATGATAATTATAGCATATAAAAGCAAAATGTGGAACTATTTTTTAAATTTTGTTCCACATAATAATAGTGTCACAAGAATAAGACAGCAAATGATTTATACATTATTCCTTGTATCTAAAATATACCTTTTTCATAATTTCAATAATTGAATATTGAAAATATTTTTTAAAGTAAGCTTCTCCTTCTTTTTCAAATAATTCTTTTAAATTTTATTATCTTCATGAAATGTTTTAATATATTCTTTCCATCTTGCTAATAATTGTTTATCCGCTGATGTTGCACTACCTATATACAATTTACCAGTATTCTTATCTGTTACTGCTTGCTGATGCTCCAATGCATTTTGATAACCTGGGATAATCTCCATTAATGATTATAATAATTCAAAGCATAATAATGCAACTCAACTATGATTAATTAACTACTATTATTGCTAAGTACTTTAAATTTTTTTATTTTTATCCACATTTTTAAATTCATATTTTTCGCATTTAGACAACATTTTTCTTCCATTTTGCTTAATTAAAAGTACTTGTTCATTTATATAGAATGTCACAACATCATAATATTCCATTATTTTATTAAAAAATTTTGGTTGAATTTTTGATAAATGTTCTAACATATGTGAGATATTACTATTTTTCTCATTTATAATGTCAAAATCTTTTTGTAAAGATATATTAATATCATTTATTTCTTGATTTGCTATATTAATTTTTGCAGTTAAATCTTTTACTTCAATAGAATAATTAAGTAAAGCAGTATTATTTTTTACTATATTTTCCAAAATGCTTTTTCTATCAATTCGCTCCTTGTTTCTTATGGCAAGATCAAACATTTCATTTTGGATTAAATGAATTTTTAAAATCACATCCTCATAATCTATGATGATAGTTTGAATATCTTTTAAAATTCTTGATAATTCTCCATAACTTTTTACATCACACAGAGAACAATTAATACATTTATCTTTTAAAGAATAAATATTTGTGCTTATCAAAAGCAAATTCATAGATTTTTTGTATTCTGTAAATGCCAAATTTAATTTGTTTATTGTATCAACAAAAGATGAATTACTATCTATTTTGTAAGTCTGAGAAATAATTAAAAATTGCTCTATGGAATTATATGTTTCATTAAAAATTGCTCTTTCTTTGGTGTATTTTTGCTGTAAATTATTTTCAACTTGAATAGAATTTTGCTCATTTAATAATCTTACTTGTTGTTCATTATTCTTTTTTATTGTTATATATAGTACTATAAATGTTCCAATTAAACCTATAATTGACCCTATCAATGTCCCGATAAAAGAAAATAAATTGCTTGCATTAGATTCTGACATTTTAAATCGATTATTAAAAGTAAAAAAAACTAATAATAAAGAAATTATAAATAATAATATAACAATAACTATCCCAATGATAAATCGTTTTTTATACATATTACATACTATAATTAAAATTGTACTTAATAATTATAACTCTCCTTTTTGATTTTTTGTTTTACTGTTACGAGTACAACATAACATTTAAATATCTAATCTATTATTTAATTAAATTTATAGTACAATGGTTTCTAAATTTTTGAAAAATCAATTAATCAAAATAAATCTGCATCAATTTTATTCTATTAGCAATTTTTATTAACTTTAAATCAAATAAACTCAATTATTCATTTTTATTAGAAGTTTCCCCTTTAATAATCTCTTTTTTAAAATTATGTTAAACCAAGCGAAATTAGGTATTAAAAAACAGATAATCACAATGTATTATCTGTGTTCTCTTAAGATGGTAGGGGAGATGGGATTCGAACCCACACGCTTTAAGGGCGGTTGATTTTGAGTCAACTATGTCTACCATTTCATCACTCCCCCATATATAATAAGGTAAAATTACCTTATTTTTTAAATAATTCAATAGCTTCTTTGTATACTTTTTCCACACTGGAAGCATAGTGAGCTTTAGAATACTTTCTACATGATTTTCTAGTATTTGCTTTTATATTCTTCAAAGTCGTTGGAGCTTTTTGAATCTCTTCCATTTTTAAAATCAAATCTTCTTCTCCATCAAAATAAATTCCGTTATAATAATTCTGAACTACTTCCTCAATGCATTCATCCTTTTGGACTAATACAGGTAAGGAAGAGGCTAAAGATTCAATATATGTTAATCCTTGTGTTTCTGACTTTGAAGCATTCACAAAGATATCACAAATATGATAATACACTGGAATTAGCTCATTGTCAATAAAACCTGTAAAAATTACCTTATTTTCTATACCAAGTTGTTTAACATACTCTTTTAATTCCTCTAATTGTGGGCCTCCCCCCACAATCAACAATACAGAATTTTCTTTATATTGCAATTTAGCATAAGCATCAATAATGGTAATAATATTTTTTTCTGGAGATGTTCTGCCAATATATCCAAAGACAAACTGCTGTTCTGGAATGCCAAGAGTTTTCTTTAATTCCTTACTTTCTTTTTCAGAACAATTAGAACTATAGAAACGATCTAACATAATTCCTGTCGGGATAACTCTAATATCTCCACGCATATAATACTTTGAAGCCAAATCTAAAACCTTTTTCGTTGGAACAATTTCAATAACAGAGGCTTTAGAAATTTTACCTACAAATTTTTTTGCTAATGTCTTAAACATAATTTTATGAAAATATTTATCAAAAAATGGAGACACATAGCGTAAATAATCTTCATATAGAGTATGTAAAGTATGAACAATTGGAATATGAAGTTTTTTTCCTGCTACTCTAGCAATCTTTGCAATACTATATTCAGTATGTACATGAATGATATCTAAATTATATTTTGCAATAATTGGAATAACCTTTTTAGGATGTTTTGTATATTGGTAATCCTTAAGATCTTTAAATGGGTATGGTTTACCTGGTAAATTTACAAAATTATATTTATTTAGTTCATTACAAGCTTGTGCCTTCATTTGATCAATGCTTGAAAACACAAAAACCTCATGTCCAAGATCCTGTAAGCCTTCATATAACATTTTAATAGACGTAACTACGCCACTGATATAAGGATAAAATTGATCAGTGAATATACCAATTCTCATAATTTTTAGCTCCTAAATGCATCACAAAACGTGAAAATTGTGTGCTTTTTTATTTTACACCATATCAATGAGAAATTTCAAGTCAAATATTACATTTCATTGACATATTTTATACCCAAAAGTCGTAAACCTTCGTTAAGAACTATTCTTGTTGCTTTTGCAAGTGCAAAATTAGAATTTCTTATACATTCATCTTCCACATTGATTTTTTCAATAGAATAAAATTTATTAAAACTCTGCGCTAAAGATAACAAGTATTTTGCTAATATACTTGGTGCACGCTCAATTGCAGATTTTTCTATAGTAGATTGAAAAAGAGAAATCTGTTTTACCAATTCAAAATAGTGAGATTGTTCAAATATATCAATATTCGTATGGTCAATATCAAAAGTTTTATTTTTTAATATAGAAGCAATTCTTACTCCAGTATATTGTAAGTACGGTCCTGTTTGACCTTCAAATTTTACGGATTGTTCCAAATTAAATTCAATATCTAAACTGCGATGATTTTTTAAATCAGCAAATACGATTGCAGCAATTCCAACCGATTTTGCAATCTCTTCTTTATTTTGTAACGTTGGATTTTTCTCTTCAATCAGTTGATAAGCCATTTGTATAGCTTTCATAAGAACATCATAAAGCTTAACTACACCGCCCTTGCGGGTAGACATCTTTTTACCATTGGTCAAATATAACCCAAAATTAACATGTTCAATATGGTCTGAAAAATCATATCCCATTTTTTCAATTAATCGTTTTAGTTGAGTAAAGTGAAGTTTTTGTTCATTCCCGACAACATAAAGGATATCATCAAATTTATATTCTTTTTTACGATAGAAAATGGCTGCTAAATCACGAGTAATATATAAGGATCCACCATCTCTTCTCTTAATCAATGCAGGAGGTATATCTTCCCCTAAATCCACAATTTTAGCACCTTGATCCTCTTTTAAAAGGTTTTTGCTTTCTAATTCTAATACAACAGGTTCCATTTTATCATTATAGAAGGCCTCACCATTATAAGAATCAAAGGTAATATCTAGCAAATCATAAATTTGAACAGACTCTTTTAGAGATTCTTCACGTATCCAGCGCCATAATTCTAAATACTCTGCATCTTGTAATTCCATTTTTCTGAAAGCTTCTCTAGCCTCATCTTCTAATGAAGGATCTTGTTCTGCCTCTTCATGAAAACGAACATATAGTTCTGTTAGTTCTTTAATCGGATTCTTCTTTATTTTATCAAAATCTCCCCATTTTTGGTATGCAACTATCATTTTACCAAATTGCGTACCCCAATCTCCTAAATAATTGATAGAGAAGGTGTTGAATCCACATTTTTTCAAAATTAAGTTCAAAGAATTACCAATCATAGTGGATCGTAAATGTCCGATAGAAAAGCTTTTGGCAATATTTGGTGCAGAATAGTCCAATGTTACATTTTTTCCTACTCCTAAAGTAGAATTTCCATAAGAAGAATCTAATAGAATCACATTCTTTAATACTTCTTGCGCTAATAATTTCTTATCAATTGTCAAATTAATAAATGCGCCAACATTGGAGATGGATTGGATTGCATCAGATGCCGTTTGAATCACTGGAATTGCTTCAGAAATAATTTGTGGCATTGGTTTTCTTAAAGTTTTTACTACACTAAACATAGGAACTGAAATATCACCTAGCTCTATATTTTTAGGCTCTTCAACCACGATAGAAATGGTTGCATTATATTGTTTCTTATAAAAATCTTCTAAAATTTTTTTTATTTGCTCTTTGATTGATTCAATCATATTTTTTACCTCACTAATATAATAGAAAGACTGAGATTTTGTTCTCAGTCTCGTTTAAAGTTTAAATGAATTATTACAAATTAGAAAATGCTTTATTAATAATTAGCTCCCATGAATATGAGCCATCTTCTTCAATGGTCGTAGAATTAAAAACTAATTCTCCATTTTTATAAACAAATAAAGCAGGAGCATCTAATAAATCTACTTCATCTACACCTTCTAAAACATCAGCATTAAATAATTTTTCATCATTTTCAATATCAGCAACAAATTCTTCATCTTCTTTATCCTCTTGCTGATCTACCTTCTCAGAGGAATATAGGTATACAACTTCAATTTCTCTTCTTCTAGCCTCTTGGTCTATAAAAGAAATATATTGAGCGATCTCAGCATGTTGGAATGAACCATATACAATATAAGAATATTTAGGTTCTTCTTCAGACCCTTTAGAATCTTCAATAATAGATGAAATATTTTTCAATTCCGCTTTTTTAATTACATTTTCTTCTGTTAAAAGTGTATATTGTGTACTATTGGCATTGTTATATGCTGTGATTGCATTATTAAATTCTTCTAATTGTTTTTCTTGTCCAGATGGAATCGTCAAACAGATTGTAGTTACAATCATTGCGATTAGTATAACAACTAAAATGATTAATTCCTTATGTAATACGAATTTTGTTTTATTTCTTCTTCCTGTTTTTGCCATATTAGATAAAATCCTTTCTATAAATTAAGAATTTATTTATTCTCGAACATACGCATATTTTATTATATCAAAACTATAATTAATACGCAAGCAAAAAAGAATAAATATTTTATTTTTTTATTTTTAAAAGTTCTTGAGAAAACGTTTTACATGTGTTAGAATTATAGTATACGATAAGTATAATGAGGTGAATAAATGAAAGTCTTATTTTGTGCAAGTGAAAGTGCACCTTTTGCTAAAACTGGTGGATTAGCAGACGTGATTGGAGCTTTACCTAAAGCCTTAAAGGAAAAACAATGTGATGCAAGAGTCATCATGCCGTATTACAAGAAAATTAAAGAGAAAAATCTTGCTCAATACAAAGGATATGCCTATGTTAAAATTGCAGAACGTATGGAATATGTTGGGGTCTTCGAAGCTGTTCATGAAGGTGTAGAATTTTATTTCATAGATAGTGACCGCTACTTTAATCGGGATGGCTTATATGGGTATGGAGATGACGGAGAACGTTTTGCATATTTTGATTTTGCCATATTAGAAGCACTTAAGGTCATCGGATTTTTCCCTGACGTCATTCATTTAAATGACTGGCAAACTGGTTTAATTCCTTACATTTTAAAGTCAAATTATCATTATTATTCTGAATATAATCGAATTAAAACTGTATATAGTATTCATAATATTCAGTACCAAGGAAACTTCCCTATGGATATGATGCGCATATTATTTATGCCTTATTCTTCTTCTTTAGAATTTGATGGTTGTATCAATTTCATGAAAGCAGGAATATTAGAATCTAATATAGTGACAACAGTTTCTGATACTTACAAGAACGAAGTTTTAACAGACTATTATGGATATCGCTTAAATAATATTTTAGGGTTACGCTATTTTGATTTTTATGGTATTTTAAATGGAATTGATATCGTAAAATATAATCCAGAGACAGATAAAAATATTTATATGCCTTATTCATTAAAAACTGTTTCACAAGGAAAAAAAGCCAATAAAGAGGCATTACTTAAAGAATTTGGTCTATCTACAGAAGATGTACCTCTATTTGGTTTAGTATCTCGTTTGGTTGATCAAAAAGGGATTGACTTGTTGATGCCAATTTTAGAAGACGTCATTCATTATAGCAATGCTAAATTTATTCTTATGGGCTCTGGTGATAAGTTTTACGAAGACTTCTTTAGAACTATGGAAGCCAAATATCCTGATCGATTTAAATGCTATATCGGCTATTCAGACCCTGTAGCTCAAAAGATATATGCAGGATGTGACATTTTCCTAATGCCTTCAAAATTTGAGCCATGTGGATTGGGTCAAATGATTGCAATGCGATATGGAACATTACCTCTAGTGAGAGAAACGGGTGGATTAAAAGATACTGTCCAACCATTTAATGAATTTAATAACGAAGGAACAGGGTTCAGTTTTTCTAATTTCAATCCTATGGAATTAAAAGATGTTATGTTTTTAGCATTAAATACATATAACAATAATCGTAAGGCTTGGAACGCATTGGTAAAGCAGGCGATGGAAAAAGACTATAGTTGGTCTTCTTCTGCTTCTAAGTATTTAGATATATACAAAAAAATAACGCTATAGAAAATTGGAGGGTATTATATGGAAACTTTAGCTTTAATTTTAGCAGGGGGACGAGGCTCACGTTTAGATATTCTATCAGAAAAACGTAGTAAACCAGCAGTGCCTTTTGCAGGAAAATTTAGAATCATTGATTTTGCATTATCAAACTGCTGTAATTCTGGTATTTTTCAAATTGGAATTTTAACACAGTATCTCCCACTTTCCTTAAATGAACATATTGGTGTTGGTAAGCCTTGGGATTTAGACCGTCGTGATTCATTCGTCACTCTACTTCAGCCTAATAATTCCTGGTATGAAGGAACAGCAGATGCTATTAGAAAAAATTTAGAATTCGTAAAACGTTATGCTTCTAAATATGTTCTTATCCTTTCAGGAGATCATATCTATAAGATGGATTACTCTAAAATGATAGATCAGCACAAACAGACTGGAGCAGATTTAACGATCGCAGCTAAAATTGTTCCAATTGAAGAAGCAGATAGATTTGGCATTTTAGAAACAGATTCCAACTTGAAGATAAACAAATTTGTGGAAAAACCAAAAGAGCCTAAATCTAACAAAGCTTCTATGGGAATTTATGTATTTTCTACGCAAGCTTTGATTGACGCTATAGAGGCACATCCAGATATTGTTGATTTAGATTTTGGTAAACATATCATCCCTGATATGATTCAACAGAAAAATGTTTATGCCTATGAATTCTATGATTACTGGAAGGATGTAGGAACTTATGATTCCTATCTTGAAACTAATTTAGAGTTGATTGAAGATACTGCCTTGGATCTATATGATCCTGCATGGAAAGTTTATACCAAATCTGAAGATCTTCCTCCAGTAAAAGTTGGAAATAATGCAGAAATCAAACGTTCTTTAATTTCTAATGGATGTCAGATTGATGGTCATATTAATAATTCTGTCATTTCTCCAGGAGTTCAAGTTGGCGAAGGTTCAATAATCATCAATTCTGTCATTTTGAATGATGTAAAGATTGGCAAGAACTGTCACATAGAAAATACAATTATTGATAAAGAAACTATCGTTGGGGATAATTCCATTATTGGTACTGGAAAAGATTATCAGCCAAACAAAGATAAACCAAAAATATTATCCAGTGGTATAAATGTAATCGGTAAAAAATTAATTTTACCTGAAGGTTTAGTCATTGAACGTAATGTCCGTATTTTCTCTTCTACGAATGTAAAGAAGATTACTGAAAAGCACATCACTTCTGGTGAAACTTTACAATAATATAAAAAGGATGCTATGAAAAGCATCCTTTTATCTTTTTTTTCTTTTGCTATTTCTTTTTAATCGTTCAGCAAGTTCATCTATTTGCGCTTGCCTTTTCTTCTTATAACCAGGAGATACCTTTTTAGGCTTTGGCACATATTTAGATGCCTCTTTCTGAAAATCGGTCTTTGGTTTTATTCTTTGAGCACGTGTGGCACGTCCCTTATATGGAACAAGTTCTCCAGACTTAAATTCAAAATAAGATGGTACAATATGTTTTGAATTTAAATTATCTAAATAAGCATCATCTACTTCTTCATAAAAGGAATACACGATTCCATCTCTATGCATTCTTCCTGTTCTACCACTTCGATGTAGATAAAACTCATAATTATACGGCAATTCATAATTTATAATATGTGTTACACCTTCAATATCTAATCCTCTTGCTGCTAAATCTGTAGCTACAAGATACTGATATTTCAAGGCTTTACAATCTGTCAATACTCTTTTTCTTTCTCTAGGTGTTAAATCTCCATGCATTATCCCAACAAAATACCCTTGACTAGATAAACTTTTAGATACTTCTATTACAGTTTCTTTTTTGTTTGCAAAAACAATTGCCAGATAGGGTTGTATCGTAGATAACAATTGATTTAAGCAATCGATTCTAGGTTTATGCTTTAAAGGAATCCAAATGTGTTGAATATTTGTGTCGTTTGTATTATTTATGTCGATCATCAAAGGGTTAGATAAATATTTTCTAGCAAATTGTAAGATTCTTTCTTCCATTGTTGCTGAAAAAAACATCATCTTGGCATCTTTTAAAATTTGGGAAATGGCATCAAGTTCATCTTCATACCCGCCATCTAACGCCATATCCATCTCATCAACTATAAAATAATTTGATGTGTATATTTTTAAAACATTAGCTTGTACAGCCAAATCCTTTATTTTCCCTGGAGTCCCAATGACAATTTGTGGCATAGTTGTTTTTAATTTTTCTATTTCTTTTGTTCGATCTGTTCCACCACTAAATAGTTTTATATCAATTCTTTTGTCAGAAAAAGAAGCAATATGCTGTGCCATTTTGTAGGTTTGCATAGCCAATTCTTTTGTAGGTGAAATTATCGTTGCTTGAACTTTATGTAAGTTTTCATCTAGGGCATTAAAGACAGGCAGTAAAAAGGCATGCGTCTTACCACTGCCTGTTTTTGATTTTGCTAAAATATTTTTTTTCTGAACTATAGCTTGTAATACTTCTTTCTGCACAGGCATAAGTTCTTTAAATTTTAAATCCTGTAAAGCACGAACTATATACTCTTTAAATTCAAATTCGTCAAATTTCATAATATCACCTTTCGTTATAATAGCATTTCTTTCCAAAAATTACAAGGTTTTCTTTTTGTTTTGAAATAAAGCTTTTTCTCCATATTTCTCCTGAAATTGCTGAATCATTGTATTTATAGCCGATTTCCGTTCTTCTATATTTTCAATAGTAAACAAATTATATTCTTTAGGGAGTTCCTCCTCTTTTTTCAAATTAGACACTCCAACACCAAGCAATCTAAGGGGTTCATTATGGTAATGTTCTTCTATTAGATCTATAACTACATCTAAAATATCCTGAAAACTATTCGTATACTCGTCTATACTTTTACTTCTGCTCATCGTCTTGAAATCAACGTTTCTAAACGTAACAGAAATAGTTTTCGTAAAATAATTTTGAGAAACCATCTTTTGATAAATTTCTCTAGTCATCTTTCGTAGCTCATAAATAACTTCAACATCTGAATGAATCACAACATCAAAGGTTTGTGAAGTAGATATACTTTCTACTTTGCTGTGACGATTGGGATCAACAATATTAGAAGAATTGCCAGAAATGGAATGATAAGCATATTCATAACTTCTAATTCCAATTAAATCAATAATTTTAGTTTTATTATTTAAATTCATAAAATCTCGAATTGTCTGAATATCATTCTTCATAAGAAGAGGATAAGTCTTTTTCCCTATACCATAAATTTCATCGACAGAGAGCGGATATAGTTTTTCTTCTACATCTCGTTTTCTTAAAATCGTAAGTCCTAACGGTTTTTTCATATCTGAAGCCATTTTAGCCAGGAATAAAGTTGGAGCAATCCCTATAGAACAGCTTAGTCCAACTTCTTTTAATATTCTCAATTGAATCTCTTTGGCTATAACTACAGGATGTCTTGTTTTGGAAGCTTCTGTAATATCTAAGTAAGCTTCATCTATAGAAGCAACCTCTACTAAAGAAGAGTACTGTTGCAAAATTTTTAGGAACTCCTGATGATAATGATAATAATAGGAACGGTCCAATGTAACTATAATTAGATTAGGAACTAAGTCATATGCCTCCTTTTGACTCATTGCAGAATGGATTCCTAAAGCCCTTGCCTCATAGCTTGCGGAAGATATAACACCACGATAACTATTTTCTCTACCTATAGCAAAGACTTTTCCTCTTAAAGTAGGATTTAAGATACAAGCTACGGAACAAAAAAAGGCATTCATATCAACATGGAGTATAATTTTAGCTTTGTTTTGCACACTCATAAAAAAAATCCTTTCTTTTTTCAAAAAAATATTATATAATAAATTTATATGTATATTATATCATTTTTCTTGAAGTAGGTGAAGACATGGTTAAAAATAAAGATATTAAAAAACAAGCTAAAAAAGAAGCAAAGAAAAAAGGATATAAAAATCCTACAGATACTCATTGGGGAAGAATTATCATTCTAGTCTTAACAGCCGCTATGGCACTTGCTTCTGTAGCAACATTAATTTATTATATTGTTGTTATGACTCGTTCTGTATAAAATGAAAAGATGCTTTGATAGCATCTTTTTTTATTCTTCTTTTACAAATATCCCCATGTCCTCTAGCATAAATTCTAGATATATACCATACCCTTTTTTGCTATTATTTAAAAGAACGTGAGTTACAGCGCCGACAATTTTATTATCTTGCACTATAGGGGAGCCTGACATTCCTTGAATAATTCCACCTGTTTTTGAAAGTAACACTTCATCAACAACTTCAAAAGATATACCTTTGATATCCTTAGTCTTTTGGTTTTCAAGACCTGTTATTTTTATTTTAAACTTTTCAACTTTTTTTCCTTCTATGCAGGTCCAGATTTCAGCATCTCCTAGATTTATTTCGTCTCTTGTCTTAAATTCTAAGGCTTCCATATTACTATGATTGAAGTTTGCACCAGCATACCCATGTACACCTGTGTTCGTATTTTTTTCAACTTTACCAATCGATTTTCCATCAATGGATGCTCTTTTTTCACCAGCTTCTGAACGGGTTGGTTTAATGATCTGATTTACCTTAGCCTCATAAATCTCACCGCTATAAAAATCTTGCGAAGTAATCTGATGACCTAAACTTCCATAAGTTTTAATTTCATCGATATAATAGGTTAAAGTTCCAACACCTAAAATGGAATCTTTGACATACAACCCTAAAGAATAGGCATTTGAAGTGAAGACAGGTGTTATCTTCTTTTCAAAGACTTCATTTTTTCTTGAATACCTTATACTGCTTTCTTTTCCTTTAGATTTATCTAAAGCTTTAAGTAAGCTTTTTATATCTGTAATTTCATATTCATTCAAACTTATGATTTGATCTCCTTCACTAATTCCTGCTTCTTCCCAAGGCTTATAAATCTTACCATTTTCCAAAATACCATAGGAACCTACTACCATAACGCCAGAGTTTAGTTTAATTCCAATGGACTGCCCTCCGACATAAATCTTATCATCTTTAGACAAGTCATAGGCACTTGCTGTGAAAATTCCTAAGAAAAGAAACATTATACTTAGAAAAGCAATAATTTTTTTCATTTTTACACCTCCACAGTCTTATTGTTTACTAAATTTCAATTTTCAAATAGCCAAAATTTACCAATATTGCAAATTGACATTTTTTTATCTATATGTTAAGATTTTTTAAGTAAGGTGATAAATATGGTAAGATTGTGTACGATAGATTTAGATGGCACATTATTTGATAAGGATAAAAATATTTCCGAGGAAAACAAAAAGGCAATACAGATGGCAAAAGAAAATGGATGTAAGATTGTTCTTGCTTCTGGAAGACCTTTTCAAGGAATATTACCTACATTAAAACAATTAAACCTATGTTCTAAAGAAGATTATGTTATCTGTTATAATGGCGCAAAAATTCTGAATGTTGGAACTTTAAATGAAATTTATTCTACTACAATTTCTGGTAAAACTATAAAAGAGATATACACGAAATCCAAGGGATTAGGCACAAATTTTCATGCATTTCGGCAGAATGAAGAATTAATTACAGATGTTGATAATCCATATACTGATGTAGAAATTAGAATCAATAAGATTCCTAGAACGATTGTAGATTTTAAAGAAATATGCGATGAAGACAAATTTTTAAAATGCATGATGGTAAGTTGTGATCAAAAGATAACAGCTGCTATGGAACGCCTTGAACCACAATATTATGAACAATACTCCGTAGTAAGATCGTCAAAAATATTTTTAGAATTTTTAAATAAAGAAACTAATAAAGGCAATGCACTAAAGGTTCTAGCTGAGTTTTTAGATATTCCACTTTCAGATACTATGGCAATTGGAGATGCAGGAAACGATTTAGCCATGATTGAAACAGCAAGGATTGGAGTTGCTATGGAAAATGCATTTGCAGAAATAAAAAAAGCAGCAAATTATATCACTGCTTCTAATGAGGCCTCTGGAGTTGCAGAAGCTTTAAATCATTTTATTAATCAAAGGAAATTCTAATTTCCTTTTTTATTTTGTTTCTAATAAAGCCTTTGCATGTTCTAAAGCATACAAGCTCATCTTGTCTCCAGATAACATCATGGCAATCTCTTTGGTTCTATCTTCCAAATCTAAATATCTGTAATGGGTTGTTGTTCTATCATTTTTAAGTTCTTTAAAAATATGTATATGATAATCTCCAATAGATGCCACTTGTGGTAAATGTGTAATACATAAAATTTGATTGTATTTAGAGATAGCTTTCATTTTAAGCGCTATTTTTTTAGCAGTCGCACCAGAAACCCCAGTGTCAATTTCGTCAAAAACCATAAAAGATAAATTAGAAATTGCTGAAAAATAACTCTTAAAGGCAAGCATTATTCTGGACATTTCTCCACCAGATGCCACTTTATGTAAAGGTTTTAATGGTTCTCCTTTATTAAAACTAATCATAAATTCAATTTCGTCCACCCCATTTTCCTTGAAAACATCTTTATGAAAGGGATTGACGAACTCAATTTCTTTAAATTGTATTTTAAAATTTGTTTCTTCCAAGTCCAAATCTCGACATTCCTTCATAATTCCTGCTTCAATTTGTTCTGCCAATTTTTTTCTATAGTTCTGCAACTTTTTGGCTGTCTTAGAAATCATTTGATAGTTTTCTTCTAACGTTTTCTTACTTTGTGCTAAGAGTTCATCATAATTTTGTACCATATCTATTTTTAAGGTAATATCTTCTAAATATTGTATTAAATCATGAAGATTCATTTTATATTTCGTTTTAGCCTTTTGAATAGCATTTAAATGTTCAATTTTCTGATTTAATTCATCCTGATTAAAGTCTAATTCATCTATTAGTTTTCTCACGTTAGATTTAATTTCATCTAGAATATAGAAACTATCCAATACCTTTTCATAATATTCTTGATATATTGTGTCCAAATCTATAATTTTTTTCAAATATGTTGAAGCTTCATATATCTGATCTAGCGTGGAGCTTTGGTCTTCCAAGCAAGCATAAGCACCTGTTAAACTAGAAAATATTTTATCATAATTTTCAAGTTTTGCAATTTCAGAAGTTAAAGCAACATCTAGATTTTCTTCCAAATTTAAATTCGTCAATTCTTCTTTTTCATATTGTAGATATTCTAGTTGGGTTAAGCTTTCCTTCTGCCCATTTAATACATGTTCATATTTCTTATAAGCATCCATATATTTTGTATAACTTATTACATACTCGGATAACAGAGTATCATAAGTACTATCATTTTTAGGAGAAATCATGGTAAGATAGGTTTCAGGATTAAATAGTTTAAATGTATCATTTTGAATATGCATATCAGCCAATAAAGTAGCAATTTGTTTCAGCATAATTAAAGTTACTGAGGTATGGTTCACTTTAATCGTACTTTTACTTGTATCATATATTTCCCGCTGAATAGTAAGGTCATCTAAATTTGAAATTCCAAAGCGCTCTAAAAGTTTTTTCAATTCAGGATTCACAACAGAAAATACTCCTGTAATACTTGCCTTTGACTCACCATACCGTATCATATCAGTATCTGCACGTTGTCCTAGTAATAAGGAAATCGTGTCAATGATTAGTGACTTACCAGCACCTGTTTCACCTGTTAGGACTGTCATTCCTTCTTTAAAATCTATATGAATATCTTCTATAATCGCAAAGTTTTTAACGATTAAACTCTTAAGCATTCCATCACCTACTTACATATTTCTATAAAGTTTATTTTGCTTTGAACATTTCTTTTAACATATGCCAAAAATTCTTTATTTCCACTACCACCCAATATAGGAGAAGGTATCAATTTATATATTCCCATTTGATATTCTCCTAAAGCTTTGGAAATTTTTTCTAACACTTTAATATGCAATGACTTATCTTTTACTACACCATGTTTCAAATGCATTTTACCAACTTCAAACTGCGGTTTAATCAAGCATACCAATGCAGTATGAGGCGTCAAAAAACGATCAATGGCTGGCAAAATCTTTTCAATAGAAACAAATGATACATCCATTACTACAAAATCAAAAATTACAGGAAGCTCCAAGACATCTAAAATATTTGTTTGTTCCATAACCACTACCTGGTCTAAATTTCGTAAAGATGAATCTAGTTGGTCTGTTCCTACATCAACTGCATATATCAGCTTTGCCCCATGCTTTAAGGCACAATCTGTAAATCCGCCTGTAGATGCTCCGATGTCTAAAATAATTTTATCCTGAAAATCCAAATAAAAGTTTTGAATGGCAGCCTCCAGTTTTAGTCCACCCCTTGACACATACGGATTTACCTCTTTTAAAATGACAATTTCATCTGTCAAACTCACTTCATAATTCTGCTTTGTGATAATCTTCCCATTTACCGAAACAACATTTTCTTTTATAGCAGCCACAGCTTTGGTTCTTGTTTTAAAGTAGTTTTTTTCTACTAAATACAGATCTAATCTCACTGTGCATCACTGGCAAAATCAACCAAACCACTCTCTGTCATTTTTTGTACAACAAGTGCCTCGTTGGTATTTAAAATATCATAGCATTTTTTAGATAACTCTAATCCTGTCGTATAATTTTTTACAGCATCTTCTAAACTTATATTTTTATCTTCTAATTGTTTAACTATTTCTTCTAATAGTTTAAGATTTTCTTCAAAGGTCTTCTTTTCCATTTTCTATCACCTCAAAAATTTTGCTTTTAATTTCACCATTTTTTAACTTAGTCGTCATTATATCTTCCACTTTAACTTTTGTAATATCTGTTATGATTTCCTGATTGATACTACTGATAGAATATCCTTTGTCCATAATATTTAAAGGATTTAAAGCAGAAAGTTTGCCTTCTAAAAATTTAAAGCGGCTCTTCTTATCTAATAAGATATGTTGAATCAAATAATTCAGTTGTTTAGAATACTCCTTGAGTAACGTCTGTTTGTGTTTTAATTTGGCAAGAGGATTCAGAGCATCCATTCTTCTATCCATATTAGCAACAATCAATTTCGCATTATGAAATAACTGTTGCATATACTTTGTCATTCGATCTACATAGTAATTTACATTCCCTTTCAGCATGTCCAGGGATGGTGTTGCAAGTTCTGCTGCAGCAGTAGGTGTAGCTGCACGAACATCTGCCACAAAATCTGCAATTGAAAAATCAATTTCATGTCCTACAGCGGAAATAATAGGAATATGACTGTCATAAATTGCCCTCGCAACTATTCTTTCGTTAAATGCCCATAAATCTTCTATTGAGCCACCACCACGACCCACGATTAAAACATCACACAAAGATTGTTCATTTGCTAGCTGTATCTGTTTCACTATATCCTTTTTCGCATCTTCTCCTTGAACGATGGCTGGATATAAGATAATTTTTGTTAAGGGATATCGCCTTGAAACTGTATGAACAATATCTTTTATTGCCGCACCAGTAGGTGATGTAATGACCCCAATACATTTGGGAAAATAAGGGATTTGTTTTTTGTGATGCTCCGCAAATAAACCTTCTCTTTCTAATTCTGCTTTTAATTGCTGAAATGCCAAATATAAGTCACCAATGCCATCACTCTTCATTTCCTTAATATTAATTTGATAAGTTCCTGAAGGCTCATAAACCGTTACATTTCCCTTTACAAAAACTTTCATTCCATCTTTAGGTATAAATTTTACAGTTTTTGCAAAACTTGAAAACATTGTAACAGAAATGGAGGCTCCTTCATCTTTAAGAGTAAAATAAAAATGCCCACGAGAATTATGCTTAAAGTTGGAGATTTCTCCTTCTAAGAGGACCTCCTCTAAATTATGATCGTGGTCAAATTTATATTTGATATATTTGGTCAATGCAGAAACTGTTAAATAACGTTCCTCCATAGTGTATCACCTACTTCAATTTCTTATGAATATTATCTAATAAACGATTATTAAAACTGGTTGCTTTATGATCTCCAAGATCAGAATACTGCTTCGTTATTTCCAATGCTTCATTGATAATCACTTCTCTAGGTTCATCAGAAAGCATCTCTGATACGGCCAGACGTATAATAGCCTTATCAATTAAATTTAATCGGTCTAATGTATAATTAACTAATGTAGTTGAAATGAGTTCATCAATTTCTTCTAATCTTGCATAACATCTTTTAGCAAGTTCTACTGCCAATTCATCAATCTCTTCTTCAAAAACCATAGAAGTGGCTTCCTCTACACATATTTTATGAAAATCTACAATATATAAAATTTGCATTGCTTTTATTCTAGCTTCTCTTCTCATCAAGCAAACCTATCCTTACTTCATACTTTTTTATTTATTTTACCATAAAACTTTCAATCATTCAATTTCATTCCTACTTCTTTACATAAAAATATTTTTAAAAAACAAAAAATGGTTAAGAAAGCCAGATAATCTGACTACTTAACCATATCTTACTAATGAAATTTTAATTTTCAGATTTAGCAAAAAAATTTGAAATCAGTATATTGCCCACTAAGAAAATTGCTATAAATAAGAAACACGGCCAGACAATCTTTAAATATTCCATAAAATTAAAGCTACTACAGGTGTTAATGTATGCATTTGCTTTAACTATATAAATATTAGGAAGAATGTGTCCCAAAATTTGTGTATAGTCTGGCATAAAAGATAGATCTACAAAAGAACCACAAATGAAAGCAGCAGCAAGTGGAAGAATGACTGCTACACAGTTAAAGGCAATGGCAGACTTAAAGAAACTAGAAATAAACAATGCCATAAAAACCATGGTAATTGCAAATATGCTCATATTTAAAATGAAATAACCCAGTTTAGGAAATAGAATATCAGAAAATAATATAATGCCAATTAAAGTAATCAATCCTACAATCAATATAGACATACCACAATAACATAATGCCAAAACAATATTTCTCTTGCCTGTGCTAACAGGGCTAATATTTAATCTTCGAGCAAGGTCTCTTGTCCTCATTTCAAAAGAAATAATACCCACAAGCATTAAAATCAAGGAACATATTACATAAATTCCCAGATTAAACATAGAATTTAATAAATTATTATTTTTTTCTATAAGATTTATTTCAAGAGAGGTATTTATAATTTTTTCTTTTGTGTAAGATAAAGCGTTCTCCTCTGAACATAACTTTAGTCTTATATTTTCTTTCACTTGATTAAAATAAGATTGGATGGTAGTCATTAAAGAGTAACTACTTAAAGAGTCAGGTGAAGTCTTAATAACTAAAATTTCTAATTTATCCTCCAACAGTTGTTCATAAAAATCTTTAGGAATTTTTATATATACATCTATATCATTCCAAAATAATGCATCATCTACCGCATCTGCTCCTGCTAAATCCTTTCTTTCCACATAATAATTTAAAAAAGAGATTAATTCAGAAGAGTCAGCAGTATTTTCTTCAACTTCGATATATGCCACAGCTTTATCTTCTGTGTATCCTTCTGAACCATTAATATTAGTAAACATCAGCACAGTCATTACAGAAAAAATACAAAGATACAAAATTATAAATCCAATATTTTTTTTAGTTATTTTAAAAAACAATCTACAAACTTGCATACTTCTCACCTCTCGTCTTCCATAGAACTACTGATAGCATGATTAATGAAAATGAAAATAATAAACAGGTATATAAAATATAGGATGTATAAGTATCATAGTAATAAAGAGCATATAAACTATCTGTAATCATTGCTGCAGGATTGATGTAGTTAATAAAACTCATATTTTGGGTCACCATATGCTTGATTTCAACATTCATAAGTCCTGCTAATGCACTTAACCCCAAAGTGAAAATTGTGATGACTCCCTCACTTTTCTTTTCACTTAATTTAAATGTACCAATGAACATGCCAAAACTTACCCCGGCAATTCCTCCTAAAATCATGGTTAATAGGATAAGTCCTGCATTTGCACCCAAGCTTATTTTTAGTATTAATGCTAAGTATATATACAAGATACAGGAAGATATAAACTGCAAGGAAACTGCTGCTGAAAAATAAGAAATAATTAATTTAGGTTTAGATACAACACTAGACGAAATTCTAATTCCTAAACTAGAACGATCTGCCCGTATATCTGTGGTAATTCTAACACCAAATAGAGCGGCATAAAGACATGCCATTGCAATTAAAGCATAGAAATAAATTGTATAAAAAGTAGCATTTTTATTTGTTGATATATCTTGAAAATAATTATTTTCTTTTAAAATATTTTCAAATATTTCAACTGGAGTACCTGTATAGCCATTTTGATAGGCTTCTTCTATAGTTTTAATAATCGTTTCTGTCTGTCGGATTAAAGAAGCAGTAACGGTAAGTTCTGTGGAGTTGGTTTTGGCTTCTATTTTTGTCTTTTCTTCTGCTTTATAAATCAATAATATGATTTTATTTTCTTCTAACTCCAGCAATGCTGCATCCAAAGAATCATATTCTGTCACAGCAAATAAATCCTTATTTTCTTCTAATTTAGCACTTTGAAAAGCGGTAACTAAATAGTCAGATGGTGCGTACTCTTCCGTCATTATAATTCCTATAGGAATTGTATCTATTGGTGTAGTATTTACAAAGTTTCCAAAAGCCAAATACTCTGCAGTAGCTAAAAGAAGCGGAAAAATCAAAACCCAAAATAAAGTTTCCTTTCTTCGTAAAAGAATTTTTAATCTTGTCAAAAATAGCATATCAATCACGCAATTCCTTTCCTGTAAGGTTCAGGAAAACATCATTCAAAGTAGGTAACTCAGAAAATATCTTGCCTATTGGATAATTCTTTTTATACAGTTCTTCTAATATATCTGGTAAATAAGACTTTCCTTTTACTGTCTTAATCTCAAGTTCTCTTTCTTTAAAACTTGCTTCTAGTACATAGGCTTTATCCTTAAACAGTTCCAATGCTTCCTCTGTCGTTTCAATGCGGATAGTAGCGCCGAGCTCTATAGATTCTTTTAATTTTTCTTTTGTTCCATGAGCAATAACCTCTCCCTTATCCATAACTACAATATAGGAACAAATTTGTTCAACTTCTTCCATATAATGTGAAGTATAGATTATCGTGGCTCCCTGTTCATTCAATTTGCAGATACCTTCTAGTATTTTATTTCTACTTTGTGGATCAACAGCAACTGTAGGCTCATCAAAAATAATTAAACTAGGTTTATGTGCAATTCCACAGGCGATATTTAATCTTCTTAACAGACCACCCGAAAGTTTTTTAGGATAAAATTTTTTATAATCTGTTAAGGATACAAAGTCTAGGGCTTCCTCTACATACGCTTTTCTTTTAACTTTATCCTTCACATACAATCCACAGAAAAAATCCACATTATCATAAACTGTTAATTCATCAAATACAGCTACATTTTGAGGGACAAGGCCAATTTTTGATTTAATGTCCAATCGTTTAGGATTCATTTGCTCATCAAACAAAAGAATATCTCCTGCATCATAGCTTAACAATTGTAAAATACAATTTATAGTGGTTGTCTTACCACTACCATTTGGTCCTAATAATCCGTAAATTTCTTTTTCATGAACTTCTAAAGATAAGCCATTTAAAGCCTTTAATCCGTTTTTATAAGTTTTTTCTAAATTTGAAACTTTTACTATCATATGTTCTTCTCCTATATATTTTTTATTATTAAACGGTTCAATAGAGTAAAATCATAATTCTCCAAAGTACCACTCGCAATATAATTATGACTTATAGCAAAAACAAGCCCCCAGTAACTTACAGACATTTGTGTAGGATTTCCTTCATGAAATTCCTCTTCTTTCTGCCCCTGACGAATTATCTCTGCCAACATCTCACAGGGTTCGTTGCTCCAGGTATAAAATAATGACCCTTTTTGAGTTCCTGCAGTTAAACTATTATTTTCAAATATGGTAAAAAAAGATGCAAACTTCATATCTTTTTTCAGACTATTCTCCACATGCTTAGTAAGAAATAATACTTTCTCTTTTGCTGTCATAGAAATAGTCACAAGATTTTTAAAATTATGATCTCTCGTTTCTATCCATTTAGAGGATACTGCCTGAAATAATTCTTCTTTTGAAGAATAATACCGATATAACAGACCTTGAGATATTCCTAAGTATTTTGACAAATCACTTATTTTAGCACCTGCAAGACCATACTTTGCAAAATAATACAAAGCACCATCTTCTATCTTTTCCATCATCTTTCTTCGCTGTTCTAAATTCTTTTCTTCATTTCTTCCCATATAACCACCTTGATTGAATGAATAAATATTCATTTATAATATTTTAACATAAAATACAAAGAAATTCAATTTATAAAAAAAGAACTTTTAAAAAGTCCTTATAAAAAAGAAAAATAGGATTAGATCCTATCTTCTATGACTCTATTTACTATTCCCATAAGCGCAGCCAAATTTTCAGCTTCTGTCTTCGCAAGCTCATGCATTAAAGTATATACTTCATGTTCCTCATTTTCTTTGGCTAACATTTCAATTTTCCTAGCAAATACAACATCCTCTTCTGCTCGAATTAAGACATTGTTCAAATTTAACCGTACATCCTCTTTCATACCAAAAGCTTCCATTAAAACGGCTTCAAAATGCATTTTAGATTCCGCAATTTTTTCTAAGGCTAAACTCATTTCCATTTGCCCCATACGCTTTAACTCCATAGCACATACCTTGATATAGGCAGAACTATGTGTTTTATTATCTAAATATTTTTTGATTTCATATTTTAAGTCTTCACTTTTAGCTAATCCTAACATATGTGTAGGATATTTTTTCACACACTCATTTTCAAACATTTTATCACCCTATTTTTAGTTTGGATGAAATTTAAAAATTTATACTAAAAATTCATAGGTAAGCTGGATTACAGTATTTGAATGTAAAATATTAAAATGATTATGATTTTTCAGTTGAATCCATCGTTTATTTCTGTTTCTAATCATTTGATATAGGAGTCTTCCAGAATCTTCCTTTACCAAATAATCATCTGTTCCCCAAAGGATTAACGTTTCAGGATAGATGACTGAAAATTCATCAGATAAATCGGAAATTATTTTTGCAAATCGAAAAATATGCATATAGTTTTTTCTTGGAAATAAGGTAGATATATTGGTTTTCGTTTTTTTGGAAGATGAAAAATGGTAATTTTTCAAATTTAAATATCGATAGGCAGGAGATAACAAAACTAATTTTCTAACATATCTTACGCTCTGTAAATAACAGGCTATCACACCACCCATTGAGTATCCAATCACATCAATTTCATCACATTTAACTGCCATTCTATCATATATATTCAGAATGTAGTCTTTAACATTTTGTGTGTTAAATTTCAATTGATTCATCCCATGACCAGGCAAATCAGAAGTTTCTATCCAATCATATAGGTTACGCAAAGATGGTTCTATCCTTATAAAATCCGCTTTAGAGGATAGCAGTCCATGAATACAAATTAAACCTCTCAATAGACTTCACCATCTTAATATATTCCTTATGCGTTGGATATGTGAAAAACTATTTTAATTTAGCTTTTCCACAGGTAATGGATGTTACAATAAGCATAACAATTTTTTATTGTTTCATTTTTTGATAAAATAAATTCTGCCTCAGGTGCATCATTAGGTGTTAAATTTTTTAACTGATACCCATGAGAAGTTTCTAAAATGATCCATTCAATATAATGTTCAGGAATCATAGGGTGTGGTAAAGATCCCACTTTTACTGTCACTTGCTGTCCCACCTGCGTAACTACAGGAACATGTTTTTCTTTAGAAGCATCCGAAGTTCCCGGAATCAATTCTTTTAATGGTTGATTACAGCATTGTAAATGATCTTGTGGTTCTTTAATAAATGTAAAAATACTTTTGCATTCACTACAACTATAAAATTTCATAATATCATCCTTTCTCCTATAGTTTATCTAATTTTATTGAAAAGAATTCATGAATAGATTCTTTTTTCTTCTAAATTATGATAAAATAAGGAAAAACAATGGAGGTATCCCAATGAAAATAGATCAGAAAAGAATTCCTACCCATATTGCAATGATATTAGATGGGAATGGACGTTGGGCAAAAAAACGCCTATTGCCAAGAACTTTAGGACATCGAAAAGGGGCTTTCAATATTGTAGAAATTGCGAAAGAATGTTCTCTTATAGGGGTTAAATATTTAACACTCTTCTGCTTTTCTACAGAAAACTGGAACAGACCTAAAGATGAAGTTAAATATTTGATGTATACACCTATTCGTTATTATAAAAAATATAAAAATAAAATATGGAATTCATCTTATAAAATCCGTTTTATCGGTAAAAGAGATAGGATACCTGCAGAACTATTACAAATCATTCAGGAAATAGAAGATAAAACAAAGGATCACACAGGATTAACCTTAACTCTATGCGTAGACTATGGAGCATACGATGAATTAACTACAGCAGTAAAAGAAATTGCTTCTCTCGTTTCAGAAAAGAAATTATCTATTGATCAAATTACAAAAGAATGCATTGAACAGCATCTCTTTACAAAAGATTATCCAAATTTAGATTTATTAATTAGGACAAGTGGTGAGGTCAGAATCAGCAATTTTCTTCTATGGCAGTTAGGGTATGCAGAACTATATTTCACTGATGTGTTGTGGCCAGACTTTAATCGCAAAGAATTGGAAAAAGCCATCTTAAGTTATCAATCTAGAGATAGAAGATTTGGTGGATTGAATGAAAATAAATAAACTTCTACCTCAAGGATATTGTGGAGGAGTGAAGCATGCTTTAAAAATGGCAATAGAAGCTTTAGATAATCCTAAGTATCCAAAGCCTATCTATTTATTAGGAGCTGTCATTCATAATCAACAAGTCATTCAATCACTAGAAAAAAAAGGAGCAATTTTATTAGAAGAAAAAGGAAAGTCCAAAAAAGAACTTCTTCAGAAAGTATCTTCTGGAACCATCCTCATATCTGCACATGGTGTTGCTCCTGAAATTTATAATATCCTACAGGAAAAAAAATTAAATTTTATAGATACAACCTGTCCTAATGTGACCTCCATACAAAATAAAATAAAGCATTACTTGAATAAAAATTATGCTTGTATCTATATTGGAACAAAAGGGCATCCAGAATGTGAGGGTATCTTAGGCATTTCTAAAAACATTATCTTCATTGATAAACTAGAGGATATACAAAATCTAGCAATAGATTTACCAAAACTATATGTCACAAATCAAACAACTTTATCTTTATTTGAGACTGAAGAAATCTATAAGTCTATTTTGAAAAGATATCCTGAGGCTATCTTAGATAATAAAATCTGTACAGCAACTACAGTCAGACAAGAAGCAGTAATTCATCAGCCCAAAGTGGACTTATGTATCGTGGTTGGGGATAAATCTTCGTCAAATACAAAAAAATTGGTTTTAGCTGGCACTTCTGCTTCCATAAAAACCATACAAGTCGAACATTTAGAAGATTTGAAAAAGATAGACCTAAAAGGTATAAATCATATTTCTGTCACTTCTGGTGCTTCTACTCCGGATGAGATAACAAATTCGATTATAGAATATTTAAAA
The DNA here is from genome assembly GCA_910577745.1 of uncultured Anaeroplasmataceae bacterium. Taxonomy (GTDB): domain Bacteria; phylum Bacillota_I; class Bacilli_A; order Acholeplasmatales; family Anaeroplasmataceae; genus Pelethenecus. The sequence continues at coordinate 565,617 of CAJTNG010000001.1, forward strand.
CGAGTGGATTAATTTTCCACTCGCATTTTTTTTAGAAGTTCCTCTTCAGACATTCCATTATGATTTAAAACCTCATCTATTTTCCCATGAGATAAACTTATATTTATGTCAAAGGAAATAGAGGACACTTGATTTTTAAAATGATGCAAACTAGCAAAATCTAAAATACTTTGATATAAACTTCCCTGTTTAACCACTTGTTCAATAACTAATATCTCATCATAGGTAGAGAATATGTCTGTCAATATTTTCTCATCCAGTGGACGAATATATCGAGCATTAACTAAAGAGCAGTTTAATTGATGCTTTGCAATCAGCTGTTCTAATTTTAATACATCTGGACCATAAGAAATTACACATTTTTTAGTTCCCTTTTGAATATATTCCCATCCAGGAGAAATCATCCGTTCATAATCTACTTGTGCCAAATCTAATTCAACCGTTCTTCTTGAATATCTTATGACAGTAGGTCCCAAATTCATAAAAGCATAATTAAATATCCCCACAAGCTCCTGTGGATCTTTGGGCATCGCAATTGTCATATTCGGCATACTAGAAAACATAGCAATATCATAAATTCCTTGATGTGTCACACCATCTTCTCCTACTACACCAGCACGATCTATCCCAATAATGACAGGAAGATTCTGTCTAGCAATATCATTTAATATCTCGTCATATGCCCTTTGTGAAAACGTTGAGTAGTAAAGCAATACCACCTTTTTGCCTTTTAAAGCAATACCGGCAGACATATCTGCAGCATGCTCTTCTGCTATACCAACATCATAAAAATCTTTTGGATATAATTTAGCAAAATGTTCCAGTCTTGAACCTGATTTCATAGCTGGAGTCACAACAAAGAATTGTTCCTTTAAGCGTTTTGTTTCCAAATAGTGAGAAACAATATCTGAATAGGAATGTTCATTTTCTTTAGGAAGATGTACAGGTTTTCCTGTGGTCTTATCAAATGGACCCACACCATGAAAACTACCTTCTTCGTCTACTTCTGATGGAGCATATCCTTTTCCCTTTTGGGTAAGAATGTGCAGTATGACAGGCTCCGTATTCTTTTTCACTCTTTGTAAAGCTTTAATACAAGCTCGCAAATTATTCCCTTTAATTGGACCATAATAATCAAAGCCCATATCTTCAAAAATGTTATCATGCTGAATAAAGGCTTTAATTCCTCTTTTCACTTGATGAAATGCATTGATGACAAACGTTGGGAACAAAAAGATAAGCGCTCTTTTAAATCCTCTCCATAATTTCGTTCCTCTTAATCGCGAAAAAGCTTTAGATAAAGCCCCAACAGATTTTGAAATCCCCATTTTATTATCATTTAAAATAATAATAGGTGCTAACTTTCGTTGAGACCCCAAGAAATTTAGACCTTCAAAAGCTACACCATTCATAATAGAACTATCTCCAATAAGGCTTACCACTTTCTCATCCTTATCTTCACTAGCAATCAACATACCTGTCATAGCAGAAATTGTTGTTGAAGAATGACCTGATTCCCATACATCATATTTAGATTCACTTCTATTAATATATCCGCTGATTCCACCAAACTGTCTTAAAGAAGAAAAGTCTTTTGCTCTTCCTGTAAGAATTTTATGAACATAAGATTGATGTCCTACATCAAATAAAAATTTATCTTTTTCGGGATCAAAAACATAATACATAGCAATGGTAATTTCAACAACGCCCAAATTACTACTTAAATGTCCTCCCGTTTTAGATAAACTATCTACCAAAAATTCCCTAATTTGCAAAGCTAACTCTTTCAATTCTTTTATTGACATTTCTTTAATGAAAGATGGATCTTTTATTTCTAATAAGTCTATCACGGATTCCACCCTTTTCTTCTGATTGTCTATTTATTATACTATACTCTTTGGAAAAAAACAATTTTATTTAGCAATAATTTCCATATTAATCTTTGAAATGTCTCAAATACTATAGGTGTAAGGAAGTGAAAAAAATGAAAGACAAAATAACTTGTAGACCTTGTAAAGAACAAAACAATTGGGAAATCGAAGACCAATATGGCGAGGTATTAACTCAGCACTATGCTACAAAAGATTCATGCGTTAAAGCAGGAGAAAAGCTAGCAAATGAATGTGGCTGTGAATTATGTGTTTGCGATAAGTAAAAAGCTATCCAAATCTCTTAATTAACTTTACTATATAGAAAACGGGATTTAATAAAATTTAAATCCCATTTTTATTTATAAATTTTAACAAACTATCTCTTACTGCTAAAGCATCATTGTAACCTAATTGATAAAGTTTTTCTAATTTGGTTTTATCTTTTTCTAGCCGATCGATGGCTAGAGGTTGAGATGGACGTATAATAAAAACATTCGGGTCTCGTTCCAAAAGCTTTACAGTTCTATTATAAGAGATATGCCGATGCTCTAATACTTTTAAAAAATTAGGATATTTACGATACTTCAATTGAAGTGCCTTAAACAATAGAGGATTTTGTTTTTCACAAAGATATCCCTTTGGTTTGGTTAATACTACTACACATTTTATGGCATTCTTTTTAGCTTCCAAAAAAGGAATGGAATCAGCAATTCCGCCATCCATATACTTCTTACCATCAATTTCTTGGATTTGAGCCAACATAGGTAAACTTGCAGAGGCACAAATATAATCCATCTCTTTCCTATAATCCATAATCGGATGGTATTCTGCCTTTCCAGTTTCAAGATTCGTCACAACTGCAAATAATTTGGAGGAATTTTGGTTCGCAGTTTCATAATCAAACGGAATTAATTCTTGTGGAATCTTATAATATATAAATTCTTTATTAAAATAATTTCCTGTCTTAGTTAAACTTCTTTTTGAAGCACATTCTGGATGATCCATATAATCGACCATTGCATGATAAGCTCTGCCATGCTGTTTAGATAAAAAACTTGCTGCTGTACACGCCCCTGCTGATACTCCATAAACTGCATCAAAGGATATATTTTGCTCTAAAAGAAAATCAATAACTCCAGCAGAATACACCCCTTTCATGCCACCCCCTTCTAAAACGAGATGACATCGGTTTTCTTTTATTCTCTTTTGAATATTCAAAATGATATGTCTTGCCATAAGAAGTCCAGCTACACTTGGTACAAAAGAAACAGAAGGCAAAGCCTCTTCACCTTTCGTTATCGGTTCTTCTGTAGAAAATAAAGTATCTACATTAGTGATCTGTCTTTTCTTTAGTTCCAATCTCAACTTTTTAGCCAAAGGACAGACCGTTGTTTTACTTATATCTTTAATCTGAAACTTAGTAGCATCCAATTTGTTTGCTGTACCACAACTGACGATGACAGGAATTCCATACTCTTTAGCAGTAGATATAATAGCCAGTTTACCTTGAATATCATCAATACAATCTAGCATATAATCCACATTTGTAAAATCCAAACGATTCAAACATTCTTCATTTACTAAAACAGGATAGATTTCTACTTGAGCCTTGGGATTGATATCTAAAACTCTAGCTTTCATGACATCTACTTTATGTTTTCCTAGAGTCGATTCTAAAGCAATAATCTGTCGATTGATATTGCTGCGTTGTATTACATCAAAATCAAATAGACTAAATTTTCCTACCCCTTGGCGAGCAAGCGCTTCTACTGCATATCCTCCAACTCCACCAAGTCCAAAAACAGCAATATGCATTTGTTGTAAGAATTGGATAGTTTCTGTACCTAATAGAGGAATTGATCTTTCTTCCAAATGAATCCCACCTTTATTTTAATAATCGTTTAAGTTCTGCAACTAATTCTTCAAAACGTTTAATCACAGCTAAAAATGCATCAGATTTAGTTAAATCCACACCAGCAGTTTTAACAATCTCTACTGGATAATTTGAGCCTCCCATTGAAAGCATAGCTATATATTGCTTTAAAGCTTTTTCTCCATTCTGTTTTACTTTATCATAAATAGCTAAACTTGCGGCAAAACTGGTTGCATACTGATAGACATAAAATGGTGTATGGAAAAAATGAGGAATATAAGCCCATACATTTTTCTTTAAAGGCTCTTTATTTAGGTCTAACCCGTAATACACATTATATAAATCTGTCATAATATCACTTAAAATTTCTGCAGTGATTGGTTCTATATTTTCAACTTTTTCATGTGCTAAAATTTCATAGTTTGCAAATAAGGTCTGACGATAAAACGTTGCAACAATATTATCTATCGCCTGTTGTAATACCACAATTTTTTCCGCTTTGCTGGAAGAATGTTGCATAACATAATCCAAGAATAATTGTTCATTAAATGTAGATGCAATTTCTGCAACAAAAATCGTGTAGTTGGCATTCACTTTCTCCTGATGTTCATTAGAATATAGGGAATGAATAGAATGTCCCACCTCATGAGCAATCGTGAATGCACTATCCAAATTATTGTTATGGTTTAATAAGATGAAACTGCCTTCCTTATATAACGATGTAGAATAGGCTCCCGTTCTTTTTCCATCCTTGGTTTCAACGGAAACTCGGCCATCTTCTAATGCACGAACGGCATGACTATAATAGTCTTCCCCTAATTCCTTACAAGCTTCTAGAACCATCTTTTTAGATTCTTCATAGGTATATTCTTTATCACTGGATGAAAAATTTAAAAAACGGTCATAAGTACGTAACTCTTCTAACTTAAAATATTTTTTACGAAGCTCGTAATAGTCATGAAGCGGTGTAATATGCTTTCTGGCTGTCTCAATCAAGGATAAAACCACTTCTTTAGGAATCGCGTTATAATAAAGATGACTTTCTAAGATAGAGGCATATCCTCTATTTTTTACTTCTGCTAGTTCGGATTGCATTATACCATCATAGATTGCTGCAAAAGTATTTTTATGAGATTCATAGAACTGAAAGATAGCATCAAAAACGAGCTTTCTATCTTCTTGCTTCTGTAATATACCTAAATAATATTGAAAATTAGATTCCGAAAGTTCTAGTTCTTCCCCTGAGGATATTCTAACCTTTACACTTTGATTATCTGAAACAGCAAGTTTATCATATAATCTATTATAACCACCTAAAGCTTCCTGATAATTCGACATAATTTGTTCATTTTTTGCATCTAAAAAATAATCTTTACTTCTAAATAATTGTTCAAATTTATAAGCATATTTTTTCAAGGTTTCATTTTTATTAACGAAAGAAAGAAGGTTATTTTTATCATTTTCAAGTAGTTCTGGAGTGATAAAAGAGGTCCTGCTTAAAAATTCATTGTACAGCTGATAAACCTTCTGGTAATCTTTGGCGGAGGATGTATCCTTTTGGTTTAAATCAAAACGCATATAAGCGTAGGTAAATAGTTTTTCTAAAAGTTCTTCTGCCTTTCCATATTTTTCATCATAAGCTAAAAGTCCTTCTTCATTATGAAGCTTACCTTTTAGCTTCTCTACTTCTTCCATACTTTTATTAAATTTTTCTAAATCCTCTAAAAAGTTTTCATAACTAGGATAAATTAATGCTAGATTCCATTCCATTCTACAATTTCCTCCTTACAAATATAACCTTATTTTACACCAAAAAATTAGAAAAATAAAGGAAAAGACTTTATATTTTTAGAAATTAGGATATAATCATACTGGTGATAAAATGAAAATCGTTGGAACCATAGTAGAATATAACCCATTACATAATGGACATGTTTATGCATTAAATGAAATCAGAAGATTAAGCCAAGCGGATGTGATAGTGGCTGTGCTTTCAGGAGATTTTACAATGCGTGGAGATTTATCATTATGGAATAAATTTGAAAAAACGAAATATGCGCTACAAGCAGGGGTGGATATCGTCATAGAATTACCTTTTTTATATACTGTGCAAAATAGTGACTTATTTGCCAACTATGCTCTCTTATTCCTTAATCAAATGGGAATTCAAGAACTTTGGTTTGGTTCAGAAAGCAATAATCCAGCGATTTTTGAAGATTCCTATACGAAATGGGTAAATGAAAAAAATCAAGAAAAAATCAAAGCTATGATAAAAAATGGTAACTCCTATAAAGAAGCTACTTCTGCAATAATTAATTTACCTAGTAATGATCTACTTGGTTTTTGTTACTATAAAGCAATTCAGGAAAATCATTTTAAGATTTCTATTCATACAATTCAAAGAAAGGGAGATTTTAATTCTTTAGCACCTGAAAACTTTGCCTCTGCATATGCAATTCGCTCTGATTTATCTTTAATATCCACATATTGTCCACCCTATGTTTCCAGTAAAGATATACGAAACGAAGAAGCCCTTTTTTCTTATCTCAAATTTACTATTTTAAATTTAACTACAAAGGAACTAAGTGAATTCTTTTTAGTGGAGGAGGGGTTAGAAAATAAACTACACGAAATCATATCTTTCACTTCCTACAAAGAATTTGTCCATCATTTATCTTCTAGAAGATATACAAAAAGTCGAATACAAAGAATGCTGTTATATGTCCTTTTCCAAATTAAAAAAATGGAAGTTGAGGCTATAAAAAAAGGTAGCCCTTCTTACCTAAGAGTTATGGGCTACTCCAAAACTGGATTATCCTATATTCAAACCATTAAAAAGCGAACAAAAATTTATACGAATATTAAAAATGGAATCCATCCAGTATTCGATATCAACCTGAAAATATCAAAAATATTAGATATGATTTATCATAGTTCAGAGTTCAAATCTGAACAATCTAAACCTATTGAAATCTAACTTCTGTTAGATTTTTTCTCTTTTGTTAAGCAAAAAATAATATTGTAATGCACAGATGGTTTTTGCATCTTTAATTTCACCACTTTGAACCATTTGGAGAACTTGTTCTAAAGGATAGTATGTAGATTCTATACATTCATCCTCATCAAAATGGGTCTGAGTCTTTTTAAAATTGGTTACTAAATAAAGATATATTTTTTCATCAGAATATCCACAAGTAGGATAAATTACATTTAAAAATGTTAAATCTAAAGCTTTATTTCCTGTCTCTTCTTCAAACTCTCTGATGGCTGTTAAAGCTGGATTTTCCTGATCCTCTAGTTTTCCAGCAGGGATTTCAAATAGAATTTCCTGATAAGCATACCGATATTGTTTCACAAGAAGAACCTCATTTTCAGGAGTTATACATAACACAGCAGCGCCTCCCGGATGACGTACAATCTCACGCATGGCTAGATTTCCATTTTCGCATTTTACCGTATCATGTTCTACTCTTAAAACTTTTCCCTGAAAAATGATTTTTCTATTCACAAATGCTTCCATTACTGTTCCCCTCCAGCTCTTTTACCAATCGTCCAGTTCAGCTCACCTTTATGCTTTAATTGAAGTAAGAAAATCAATGCAAATACAATACTCATAACTGCTATACAAATATTTGAAATACCCATAGATAAACCTGCACATTCTACACCTAATTCTGGAAAACAATAAAGTAATAAGAGTAAAACAGGGATTCTAAAAACGAAGGCACGTGCAATATTGATAATCATCGTCAATTTCGTTTTTCCAAAGCCATATAATAACCCAAGTACTGCTCCATTAATAGCAAGAGCGGGAATAGACCATGAGTCATAGTTGTGAATCATACGGACATAGTTCATAAACTCTTCTGCACGTTCAGGATCCTGATTTTGGCTATACAATCCAATTAGCTGAGATTGGAAGACAAATCGTATCAATACCCATCCAATAAGTCCAAGGGCAGTTGATATAATAAAACATTTAAAAAAGCATTCCAGTGCTCTTTTGGTATTTTTATTTCCAAGATTCTGAGACACGATGGTTGATTCTGCTTCTTCAAAAGAGTTTAATGGAGTGGTTGCTATACCATCTAGATTGTTTGAAACGGACAAAGCTCCTACGACAAGTCCCGCTGAGGCTTCTGCTTGTGCTACTGCAATAGGATCTGTTATATCTATCTGTGATTTTAAAATTTCTAAATATCTTGCGCCAAAAATAGAATTGACCGCTACCTTGCCAAATGAAAATACAAATTTACCAATAAAAATAGGGATTGACATAATTAATATAGGTTTTACATATTGCCATGATAAACTAAATTCTTTAATTTGAATTCTAAAGATATTATTCTTACGAAACATTAAACTGCCTAAAATCAAAAATAAAACCATTTGAGAAATCAAGGTTGCCACCGCAATCCAAAGAATATTATTCACATGAAATACATAGATGAATAATACATTTAAAACCAGCTTAACAAGCATGGCTAAAATATTTAGATAGAATATAGATTTTGTGTTCCCTTTGGATTTTTGTAATCCTATAAAGACATTATTATAGGCAATAAATATTAGTTCTACAATTTGAACAATGAAGTACCCTGTGGAAGCCATAGCTTGCGCATTAGATATTCCTGAAATTCTGCAGATTGGGTAAGCTAGTGGAATACATATACAAGCCAAGACAGCAACAACCACAGTTATCAGACTAACTAAAACATTAGCATTTTTACGAGCACAATCAAAATCACCTGATCCAAAACATCTTGCGACAATAATCGCCCCACCTGCTGCTAACCCTGTACCAAAAGTAGAAAGAAGATTTTTAATCTGACCCAAGGCTGCAACTGAAGAAACTGAATCTGTTGATATTTCATTTGCAAATATACTATCTACCAAGGTATAAAAGGAATTGAACATATTATAAATGAATAACGGAGCACAAATTGCAATAATTACTTTCCACATATTACCATTCAATATTTGTAATCTTCTTTTTTCGTCAATTTTTGCCATAGTTCCTCACTCCTTCATACATTTAGTATTATACCTCTTTCCTCTCTTCAATCATAGGAAAAAGTATCACAAATTTAAGTTAGATAAAAAAGATGAAAACATTTTCAATACACCATTTTGACAAATAGTGATACAATAGTATTGTCTTTTTGAAAGGAAAAGTGAGAGTTATGTTTTTAGAAGCTTCACAAGGTATAAAAGCTTTTGAAGTTTTATTACCTTTAGCTTTAATTTTATTAGTATCCAAATTATTAAGTATAGGTTGTAGAAAAATAGGTCTTCCACAAGTAGTAGGAATGCTTCTAACAGGTATATTACTTGGTCTTATTACCTTAATACCGAATGAACCGATTTTTAATTCTACTGCAATGGAGGGCATTAGTTTCATAGCTGAAATAGGTGTTATCCTTATTATGTTCTCCGCAGGACTAGAAACGGATGTAAAGCAGATTAAGGCAACTGGAATTTCGGCAATCATCATTACAATTATGGGTGTAGTAGTACCTATGTTGTTTGGATTTTTAGTTGCAGGAATACTTCCAGGTGGTTTTGGAAAAGATTATTTACTGAGAAATATTTTTTATGGTGTTATTTTAGCAGCAACTTCTGTTTCTGTAACCGTTGCCACTTTAAAGGAACTTGGCAAATTGAATTCTAAAATTGGAACTGCCATTGTATCAGCTGCCATTCTAGATGATATTTTAGGAGTTATAATCTTATCCATTATTTTATCTTTAAATCAAGCCTTTACCAGTGCTACTGCAAATTTAGGTTTGGATATTCTATTTGTATTTTTAAAAACTATAGGATTCTTTATTTTTACGATTGTGTTAGGATTTGGACTACGTTTTATATTTAAAAAACTAAGTCAAAAATATGGTCACCATAGAAGATTGCCTATTTTTGGAATTGCGATTGCCTTCTTCTTCTCTTATGCAGCAGAAGCATGGTTTGAAATTGCTGATATTACTGGTGCATTCTTTGCAGGACTGATGCTATCAGGAGGAAAAGACTCTGAATATATTGAGCGTCGAACCGATATTGCATCCTATATGCTATTTACACCTGTATTTTTTGCAAAAGTAGGTCTAACAAGTTTATCAAGCTTTAGTGAAATTGATACAACTTTTATACTTTTTGGTTTTATGTTTATAATTGCAGGTATCCTTGGAAAATTACTAGGATGTGGCTTTGGTGCAAAAATAACAAAGAACAGTTTAAAAGATTCTTATCGATGTGGATTAGGAATGATGTGCAGAGCTGAAGTTTGCTTGATCTGTGCCAATAAAGGTATCACAGCAGGAATCATTTCTGCATCTATTCAACCTTTCATACTATGTCTTATCTTGATTACCTCTTTTGTAACCCCAATACTTCTTAAGAAAAGTTACAAAAATGAGATTCCTCAGGAAATTATACATGACATTGTATCAACAGAACAAAACGACCCTAAGCATATGGCTTAAGGTCGTTTTTATTATTCTTCTACTTCATATAAATTAAGAAGGCAATACTTCATTCACTAAATCAGGAAATTTTTCAATAAATTCTTTCACTGGCATTTCCTGACCATCATAAATTACAAAATCGGTTGTAATAAAACCACTTTTGGTAGTTATAATTAGCTGATAGTTGAAAACCGACTGAATCCCACCATAAGGTAAATACTGCATTGTAACAGGACCAAAGTATCTGTAAACTTCTTTTAATACAAGTTCTTTTCCTTGATAGGTTGTATACAAATCTTCTCCCATATGAACTTCGTTTTCAAAATTAAAATATTGATTTGTACAAATCATTTCTATTCCTCCATTTTAGGCTCTAAAAGACTCTTCCATGCTTCTACATCATAAGGAGGTATAAAAATTGCATACACTTCATTTTTATAACGAAAAGGAAGCGCATAATAATAACTCCCTGCATAATGTGTACTCGCAACAATGCCAAAATCCTTATAAGTGGTTGGAGAATCTACTTTGTGCCAATATTTAAACAGGTAAGACTTTTCTACTTTTTCTAGTGGTAAAAGGCTATTTAGGGGTATTGCAATAACACTATAAAGATCAGCAAAACATAAAGTATCATTTTCTATAAATACACTTAGAATCACATTGAAAAAAACTGTTTTTTTCTCATTTTTTACAATCCCATTCTTTTTCACAGATTGTTCAGATAAGACTTCTAAGCTTTTAGGATTTTCTATTCCTAAAGATTTAAATGAATAGCTTAAGATGTTTTGAAAAGAATTCTCTGCTTCTTGATTTACGTTTGTCTGCTGTAACTTCTTTTTAAATCTTCTTTCCACAAAGAGTAAAATTATATAGCCTGTCAAAGATAGTATGACCAAAATTTCTAGTAATAATTCTTTTTTTATAAATTCTAAAAAAGAAAGCGTACCCAAATCCATAAAGAAAAATAAAAACCACAAAACTAAAGATACAAATAATAACATTTTTGAAAACCGTTTTATATTTAATATTTTTGAAGGAACTAAAGTCTCCTTCTTTTTTATATCATATTTCTGTGTTAAAGAATTAATTTTGCTTCTATCTTTTTTAGCTACTTTACGGATAATACAGGAATCAAATTCTGATTTTACTTCTCCTGTTGTTTTATCTATTACAGTATTAAAAAAATTTTTCATTTCTACATCCTCCAAAATAGAATAAAAAGTATAGTTTTCATCCTATACTTCATTCTTTCTTAGTTAACTTTGCGAACTTGTCCACCAGTTAAAACAATCATTTTGATAGCATCGATTGAAAAATCCTGTGCCTCAATAATTAAAGGCTTATCTAAAATACCTCTAGCTAAAACTTTTATATGATCTACTTTAGAAGAGATTAACTTTTTCTCTTTTAAAGCCTCTAAATTAACTAATTCATCTGGTCCAAAATTTTGTGCTAAAGTATCTATATTAATGATATCCTTTTTAAAATGTGAAACTTTTGACTGGTTAGTTTCTACTTCAACATATTCCATAACCTGGTCAGTAGAAATCAAATGATTTGCTTCCGTAACATTAACATTTTTACGGATAATATCTGTAACTTTTGCCTGCTGAAGAACCGCACCTTCCGTAATTTCATCAGAAGAATAAACTTTAATTAATTTTTCCTCAATCAATTCATCTTTTGTTAATTTTGGAAGATCTAAAGCTAAAGGTTCCATATCTTTCTTTGTCAATTCATTGTTAGTTAAAATCAAATCCAAAAGTTCCTGAGCATATTTAAATTTACGATCAGAAGTCAATTTCAGTAATGCTTGGGTCTTTTCAAACCGTTTCACTTCACTTAAATCAATCAAATGGTACTTGCTGCCTTCATACTCTTTTGGGTCTAATGCATAAGCTACACATAGCTTTTTCCCTTTAAACAATAGTAACGCAAAAGTATTTCTACCTAAATAAATACGTTCCTGCTTCCAGCTCAAAGATGTTTTTGCACCATAAGAATGAACAAAATTTACAAGTGTACGATATTGTTCTTGAACTTCTGGACTAGCTAATATTAACTTTGCTTTAAAGCTATAATTAAACTGTACAAAAATTCTTCGTCCATTTACCACTTGAACAACTTTTTCAGTTTCCTCTTCTTCATTAAAGTCATCATGTTCCTCTTCTATTATCGTTTCAGTAACATCTTCCTCTTTTACAAATTCTAAGTTAGAAATAGGTTTTTCTTCTACTGATTTTTTTGGCTTAGTAGGTAATGATCTTGGTCCTTTTACTTTAGGAGCCACCTCTTCAGGTTTAGGCTTTTGTAAGGATTTAGACTTAAATCGAGAATAGAAAAAGAATCCTAACCATCCTATAAAAACACAACATACAACAATTATAAATAATAAAATAACTATTTGATCATTCGTCATATTAATTCTCCTTTTTTAATTCTTCACATTGTATTATATCATAGATATTTAAGCTTATAAAGAAGATTTGATAAATTATTAAAAATAGTATTATAAAATTAAAATTTTCGAGATTTATCTTTTTTTAAAAAAAGAAAACCTAACAAAATTGTTAAGTTTTCTTACTTGATTTCATTCTATCTGCCAGGGAATTTAAAGAGTACTACACCTTCATCTTCTCCATTACGTGTAACATCTTTATTAGGAGAAGCTTGATCTTTACTAGGCTCAATTCCTCCATTTTGACTAAAAAGAGAGAATAGTCCTGCAAAAGCAAGTACTGCACCCAAGCATAGACTTAATTTCTTTTTCATTTTATCACCTCCTCTATCTCTTATTTTAATTATAAAATTTAGAAAAGCAAATTTTAAAATTATAAATTAATACAACGTTTTAATAAAACAAATACGAAAAAAAAAGAAACGCTTAATTCTATTAAAACGTTCCTTGGTATATTTTAGGAAATTAGGAAACAATGTCGAGTTTCAAAATTTCGATAATTTTTTTAAAATACTCCTTACTGTAAAGAAAAAATTGTCTAAAATCCCGTTTTGGAATCATGTTGTGAAGAATTTTGTAAAACAAAAAAACTTCTTCTTGTTCCTTTATGGCCTCCATAAAACTAGAATTTAACTCTTCTAACTTAATACATAATTTATGTGCAACAACAATACTAATAATCAAGGTGATAGAATCCATCTCATCTTTTTCAAGATTATAAATCATTAAAAAATTTCTGATGTCTTTATATCTTTTCAGCATAAAATTTGCAAAGAAATAATGCTGAATCAGATAGGAACACCATTGCCTATTATTTTGATGATAAAATGCATAGGGTAGCACCTTATTCAAATATTGTAAACTGATTTCATATTGCCCATGCACATTATGGATATATGCAATATTGTTGGATACCGCAACTAATCTGGTAAAATTTAAGTAATTTTTGAAGCAATGTAAGGAATTCTCAAAATAAATCATTGCTTCATAATCATTGTTATGAAGATACTCATAACTCCCTCGAAAACTATAATAGATCCACGCTAAATCTGGAAATTTTGTAAAATTATTTTTTAATACAGCGTCTTTAACCTTTCGCTCACAAAAATACAAAATCAAAGAGGACAAATAATACAATTCTGATGTAAAGTAATCTTTAGGAAATAGATTAAGATAATCTAAAAATTTTTTATTCTCTTGTAATAAAATTTGATAGTTTGAAGTTATCGTTATTGCAATTAGAAGTTTGAAAAGAATGAAAACTGGCTTTAAATAATTATTTTCTAATATATATCCTTCTAATTCTTCCTTCAATACTATAAGTTCATTGGTTTCTCTATAATATACAGCATTAAATATTTTAACTAAACACTTTTCGTACAAAGCTTGAGAACCTTCTACCACTTTATAATTAAAATATTCTAATAAGTGAATATGATTTTTATTTTTTGTGAACACCTTTAATCTGTTTGTTCTATAAGTGGAATCTGGAATATTAAGTTCTTCCAATATATCTTTTTTTAATCTTTTTTCTAAAATAAACAAACCATCAAAAAAATAGTAGTACTTTTTAGTCTGAACAAAATATTCTGTAAGATCAAAAGGATAATAGAGCATACTACTCATCCTCAAACATATAAAGCTGATGTATCTCTATACCAAATGCCTTTGCGATAAGAAAACTTGTAGAATGTTGACAATCAGATTTCCCATTTTCTATGTCACTTAAAGTCTGTGTAGACATATCCATCCTGTCTGCAAGTTCTGCTTGAGTTATATTATATTTTTCTCTTAAGCTTCTAACCTTATCTCCAAAGGCTTTAATAAATTTTTCCTCTTCTATAGAATGTATTTTCTTGCCCATAAATATCACCATATATATTATCCTATGACTTCAAGTCAGACACCATCAATCCAACTTGATATTGCGTGTTTTTCTTAAATATTTTTTATATTTTTTGATAAAAAAATACAATTACAAAGAAAAATTTACAGAAAAATATATAAGTTTATAAAAAAAATAGTCAATTTTTTACGATTGACTATTTTTCCTATAGTATTTAATCTTCTTTTATTTTCAAATTATTATCATGGAATGTACAAATATTGATTAGCGCAGTTACAGCTAAAGAGATGAGGAATAGTCCAATAAACGTCAAGAATATTATTAAAAATGAAATATGAAAAACAGATAAAGACGTATTTAGAGAATTCTGAAAATATACATTGATTTGAGAAATGGCAACCATATAAGGGAGGAGAGCCAATATCGTACATATAATAGTTATAATAAAGGTCTGTAACGAAAATATATTTCCTGAATCAAGCATTGTAACACCCAGCGAGCGTAACACTTTCATCTTCTTTTTATTAATCTCTATAGAGAATCTAATAAATCCAACAAAGGAAAATAAAGATATCCCTAGAAGAATCATTGCTGCAACAAAGCTCAATTTTCCATATAAATCACTAATATTGTCACATTGTTCAATAATATAATCAATTTGACTTAATTTTTTAACACTACCATTTTTATTTTCAAATTGTGTTATTAATTTTTCGCATTCAAGATAAGCGCTATTCTCTGTCAAAACATATATATCATGATATGCATTTTCATTTGCATAGTTTTCACCAATAGAAATTTTCATAATTTCTTCAAATAGATTTTGAGAAACAAAAACATTATTATGCATTTCATAGCTTTCTTGGGCTTCATTTCTAAAAGAATAATATGGACTATCTTCCTCTAAAAATTTATAATTGGTATCAATAATACCAGAAATGTTAAATTCAATAAGTTTAGGCTGTGCAAAGTTTCTCCAAAATTTAATTTTATAGGTTCTGTTTAAAATTTGTTGAAAAGCTGATGCATCGCTCATTTGATCTTTATCAACCCATCCAAGATAATAACATTGATATTTTGTTAAAGCTATTTCAAAAGAATTGCTTTCAGCTTCTGGTAAAGCTCCTATTATCTTAAAATTACATTTTTCTAACATCTCCTGTGAAAGATGAGCTATATTTTTTATATTTTCTATTTCTCTATCTTCCTTATATATAAAATTCAGAGATGAAGATACTGACACATCTTCAGAAGTGTGGGATAGAATATATTTCCCCTCAAATAGATTGTCTATATCTTTCAAATCAGAGTCATTAAAATAGGTTGGAACTACTCCAGATGAGTATTTTTTCAAATCAAAATAATATATATTTTCACAAAGCAAAGCTTCCTCTGTTGCTGATTCTATATCAAAATCATATATCGTCATAGAAGTAAAAAATACAGCCAATGTTAAAACAAATGATAGTAATGTAAAGATAAATTTAGGCATCCCTTTCTTAAAAGACGATAAAGCAATTTTAAATACAAATTTAAATGGTAAGCGCATATGTCTGGAATATTCCAAGTCACAAACTTCCTCTATACTATTCAAAGGATTCGTATCTTCCTGAATCGTTCCATCTACTAAAGTAATAATCCTATCTCCATACTGTTTGGATAAAGAAACATTATGACTAACAACAAGAACTAATCTATCTTTAGATATTTCCTTTAAGATCTTCATAATTTCTATCGCATTCTCTTCATCTAATGAACCAGTAGGTTCATCACAAATAATGACTTTAGAATCCTTTATGAGTGCACGAGCAATAGCTACACGCTGTTTTTGACCACCACTTAGATTATATACCTTCTCTTCTAAAATTTCTTGTGACAAATTCAGGCTATTTAAAATCTTTAACACTTCTTCTCTTTGAGGCACTTTTTTTTGGATTTCAAGTCCAATAACAATATTCTGATAAACTGAAAAATCTTCAATTAAATTTAAGTTCTGAAAAACTATTCCAAAATAATTATTTCTCAACTTTGCTAAAGAACGATGATTTAATGTAGATATATCAATATTGTCAATCCAAAAATTACCTTCTGTAGGTTTTTCCTGTAAGGACAATATATTTAGTAATGTGGATTTTCCTGCACCACTTGCCCCAACAATAAAGCATAGCCCTTTAGAGTGAAAAGAAATATTTAGATTATTTAATGCTTTTATTTTTCTTTTTTTATTTTCAAAAATTTTACTAAGATTAGAAATTTTAATCATTTTTATCTCCCTTCTATCAAATATAAATTATGCTACTATTGGAGGTAGATTTAATAATTTCCTTTAGTCCTTTACAATTATCAAAATAATTTTCAATTGGAAGCAAATAAATATATGTTCCCACTAGAATAGAATTTTAAACGTAAACCCAATTTTGGTCAAGACCAAACAATCCACTTTCCTACCACTTAACTGTATAATTATAGTTGCAATGAAATTTAATATAAATAAATGTTATACTCGTCTCATAGTTCACTTTAATTTCCTTATACATTTATTTAGTAGAAAATCTATAACATCATGATTTTTATCTTCATAATAGTCAATTAACAATTGCTTAAATTCTTTGACTAAATCATGATTGATTACTAATAATCCTTTTCCATGCGATATTAAATAATGATTAGCTAATATAATTGAAGCTCTTTTATTACCATCAATAAATATTTGTGATCTCATACAATATAAACATAACTTTATAGCAACCAAATAACCATTTTCTTCTCCACTGATGATTTCTGATAATTTTTTCTTGATTTCTATTTCAATTGGAAATGGAGGCTTGTAATTTGAACCACCAATGGATACAGGTACAGTTCTTAACCTTCCCCCATATTCATAAAAACCTTCATTTACCAACTTTGCTATATGAGATAAAATATCCAAATTAGATGGATAATTCATCATATCCTTATCTAAAACAAATTCCCAAGCGTGTTTCAAATTTAAAATTTTTTGGATGTCTGATACTTTCATACCTGATACAGTGCCATTTTCTATTATTGTTTCTGTTTGAGGAAAAGTCGTTGAAACTCCCTCTAATATTGCTTGATCATAAATTATTTCTTTCATAGATGATCTAGCGTAATCAAGGTTTAACAAGACATCTTGTTCTAAAATTTCATTAATATATCCTAATTTAATTAATTCTTTTTCTATATGTCTTATTTCTTTTTTTAGAAATCTACTCTCCTTAGCATCTTTTAAAAGCTTTTGGTATAATTCTTCCGAATATACATCTACATATGTTGATGTTAATTTTGATGCTATTCTTTTTCTTATATAAATGTATCTATGTCCTCCATTTTCCTTTATCTCTGGAGAACCATCAAAGGGTATTAAATTTAATCTAGCCTGATAATCAGCTTTTAAACGCAACAATTCTTGAATTTTATTATACAATACTATTCACTCCTTATAGGGAACTTATATATTTTCATTATAGCAAAAAGTTCCCTATAAAACAATACAAATAATGAAATTTATAATAAATTAAAGAAAGAAAATCACAACTAATTTTTATAAAAAATTTGACCTTACCATTAATCGTTATTTTCAAAAAATATACCAAATTTAATAATGTAAAAATTTGTTTAAGAAGGTTATTAATCTTAAAATAAAAAAAGCTTATAAACACTCTTATATGCAAATAAGTCTTTTTTCATTATATTTTATTAATTTTGATTATTCTACTTTTTAGTCTCTTTTAAATCTAATCTTACTACGCACTCCACATGCTTTGTACGTGCAAACATATCACATCCTGTAATAGATTTCACAACATAATCATTTTCAAAAAAATAATACAAATCTCTTTTTAAGGTATTAGGATTGCAAGATATGTAGATTACTTTTCTAGGTTTTAGATATCCAATAGCGTTGATAAACTGCTTTGTAGAGCCTTCTCTTGGAGGGTCCATAATTAAAAGATCTATTCTATCCTTGTTTTTAGCAGCATGTGTAATATAATTTGTTGCATCATCACATATAAAATGGATATTTTCGATATGATTTATTTTAGCATTTATCTTTGCATCTTGAATGGCCTGTTTATTTAATTCGATTCCTAAAACTTCTTTTGCATATTTGGATGCAAAAATAGAAATTGTCCCAACTCCGCAATAGGCATCTAAAACAATATCTGTAGACTTTATATCTGCATACGTTAATGCTAAATTATATAATTTTTTCATTCCTAGTGAATTTACCTGAAAGAAACTATTTGGAGAAATTTTAAAGGTGTAATCTCCCACTTTTTCATAAATAAATCCTGGTCCATATAAAATTTTATACTTATCTCCTAATACGATAGATGTATCTCTAGCATTAAAATTTTGAACTATAGTCGTTATATTTAAATCTGTTTTCAATAAATCTTTAATCACATTATTTCTACCAGGAAAAATTTCTCCATTGGTTACAAGGACAAGCATAAGTTCTTTAGTTTGAAATCCATATCGAATGAAAATATGACGTATAATACCTTGTTTCGTTTTTTCATCATAAGGTTTAATTTTATGCTTGGATAAGATGAGATTTAATGCTTTAATGACTTTATTAGAAACTTTAGATTGTAGTCTGCAATCTGAAACAGTAACTAGCTTATGTGAATATTCTTCATAAAATCCACATACTACATTCTTTGTTTTAGAAAGTTTATATGTCATTTGACTTTTGTTTCGATAGTGATAAGGCTCAAAGGTCGATAAAAGTTCAATTGGAGGAATTCCTTTAATCCCTTGGAACAAATCATTTAGATATTTCTTCTTTTGCTCTACTTCATAGGGATAGCTCATATGCATAAAATGACAAGCCCCACATTCATTTTGACAGGGACATCCATCAAAAATTCTGTGTTCACTAGGGGTTACTATTTTAGATAAAAAAGGATATTTCCCTTCCGTTTCCACTAAAATATCCTCTCCATCAATACAGCCATGGATTTTATATTTTTTTTGATTAATTTCTACAATAGCATCTCCTTCATAATTCACCTGTACATTACGAAATTCTTTTAACATCTTATCACCTCTGTTTGCATATATATTTATCTTTATATCAGTTTAGTCGTCCACTGCTCCGCATCTAAAACATCCGTCACGAGTCCCTGATAAAAATCTGCCTCATGACATACTAGTACTATCGTCCCCTTAAAGGCTAGTAAAGCTTCCTTCAGAGCTTCCTTTGCAAGAACATCTAAATGATTGGTTGGTTCATCTAAAATGAGTGTATTACACTCTTTCAGCATAATTTTGCATAATCTTACTTTTGCTGCCTCACCACCAGATAAAACCATCATTAGAGATTCTATTTTATCCTTATTGAGTCCACAAGCTGCCAATGCGCCTCTAACTTCTGCATTTGTCATAGATGGGTATGCATTCCATATTTCCTCATGGGCTGTATGTTTAGAGTTAGATTCTTCTTGCGCAAAGTAACCATAATGAATGTTATAATCCAATTTACATTCTCCAGATAGAGGAGGAAGTAATCCTAAAAGCGTCTTTAAAAGCGTGGTTTTCCCTATACCATTTGCACCTTTAATTACAACTTTCTTTCCACGCTCAATTGTAAAATTAAGTTTTGCAGATAATGGTTCATTATATCCAATGACCAAGTCGTTTGCTGTAATGACAAATTTACCAGAAGCACCACTTTCTTTGAACTTAAAATTCGGTTTTATTTGCTCTTTTGCTTTGTCGATTATTTCCATTTTATCTAATCGGCGTTGTCTAGATTTTGCTAAATCGGTAGTTGCTACTCTAGCCTTATTTTTAGCAATAAATTCTTTTAAATCCTTGATTTCCTTCTGTTGTTTTTCATATGCTATATTCTGCTGGCGTTTTCTCAATTCATACATCTGCATAAAACTATCATAGTTTCCCGTATATCTTGTCAGTGTGCCGTCTTCCATATGATAAATTACATTGATGACACTATTTAAAAAAGATACATCATGAGAGACTAAAATAAATGCATTTTCATACCCCTGTAAGTAATTTCTAAGCCAATTCACTTGGGCTTCATCTAAAAAATTGGTTGGCTCATCTAAAATCAAAATCATAGGTTGAGCTAATAATAATTTTGTAAGCAACACTTTAGATCTCTGGCCACCACTTAAGTTTGCCACATCATGATCTAATCCTAATTCTCCTAAGCCTAATCCATTTGCAACTTCTTCAATTTTTGCCTCTAATGAATAAAAACCTGAAGCCTCTAATTCAGATTGGATTTCACCAGTTTCTTCTAGCAGAGTATTCATTTCTTCTTCTGTGCAATCACACATTTTCTCATACATTTGATTTAGTTCTTTTTCCAAATCATACATAGTTTGAAAGGCTTCTCTCAATACTTCGCGAATTGTTTTTCCTTTAGTTAAACTTGTATATTGGTCTAAATATCCTGTGGTGATCCTTTTACACCACTCAATCTTACCACTATCAGGAGTCAAAGCTCCTGTAATCATTTTAATAAACGTAGATTTTCCTTCTCCGTTTAATCCGATTAGACCTACATGTTCTCCTTTTTGCAAGACAAAACTTGCATTTTCTAAAATCGTACGATTTCCAAAAGAAAAGGAAACATCAGTTACTTTTAATACACTCATAAATTTCTCCTTTAAACCCATAAAATGAAAGAAACTGAAATGTTTCAGTTTCCTTTTATCATTTAGACAATTCCATCATTTTATCTAATGCCTTTTTCGCATGAAAGGCAACTACTTCTTCTACAAAAATTTCATTCTTTTCTTGAGAAAGACACTCATAAACATCTTTTAGAGTTGTAAATTTCATATGCGCACAAGAAAGTGTTGGGCTAGCCAAATAAAACTTTTTATCTGGGTTTGCTTTCTCCATAGCATAAAGCACTCCTTTTTCAGTACAAATGATAAATTCATCTGCTTCACTTTGAATAGAATAATCTAACATCTGTTTTGTTGAACCCACATAGTCAGCAAGTTCTAAAATCTCCATTTGACATTCAGGATGTGCTAAAATTTGTGCATGCGGGTGCTTTTGTTTCTCAGATATTACTTTCTGCTTGTCCAAATAATGATGAATAGGGCAGCAACCGTTCCAAACCTCAAAGGAAGTGTTCCCTATTTTCATCGCATAATTTCCAAGATTCTGATCAGGACAGTACAAGATTTGATTTCCCTCATTTAAATAATGATGAATGATCTTTAAAGCATTGGTAGAGGTGCAGATGCAATCACTTAAGGCTTTCACACTTGCCGTACTGTTAATGTAAGTTATAATTTTTGTATCTGGATGTTGCAATTTATAATTTCTTAATTCATCTGATGAAATCATATCTGCCATTAAGCACCCTGCTTTTAAAACAGGAAGTAGTACTTTTTTTTCTGGATTTAAGATTTTTGCCGTTTCAGCCATAAAATGCACACCACAGAAAACAATGATATCCGCATCGGTATTCATAGCAATTTGGGCAAGTTTCAAACTATCCCCCAAATAATCAGCAATTTCTTGAATCTCTTTTTCCTGATAAAAATGCGCTAAGATTATTGCATTTTTCTCTTTTTTTAGTCTTTCTATTTCTTTCACTAAATCCATACTAGTTCTCCAACAAATGAAATTTTAGAGAGATATCCAAAGCTTTAACGGAATGGGTTAAAGCTCCAACAGATATAAAATCCACACCTACTTCTGACACTTCTTTTATACGGTTTAAAGACATATTACCAGAAGCTTCTAATAATTTTTGATGCTGGTTAACTTCAACACATTTTTTCATAAGTTCTGTAGACATATTATCTAACATAATCATATCACAATCGGTATGTAAAGCTTCCAAAAATTGCTCCCAACTTTCAACTTCAACTTCTATTTTCACATGTTTCGTCTTCTGCTTTGCAAGCCTGACAGCCTCTGTGATGGACCCCACTGCTTCAATATGATTATCCTTAATCATTACCATATCAGATAAACAATAACGATGGTTTGTTCCACCACCATCCACTACTGCCTTTTTTTCTAAAATTCGTAAATTCGGTGTTGTTTTTCGAGTATCAAGGAGTTTAGTATTTCCTACCAATTCCTTTACAAAACGATGGGTATAAGTTGCAATACCGCTCATTCTCTGTAATAAATTTAAAGACACACGTTCTGCTTTTAAAATGGTAGAGGTATCTCCAAATACCGTTCCAAGAAGTTGCTTGTTTGATACTGCATCCCCATCTTTTACTAAAAATTCCAATGTATAGGTTCCACCAACTTGTCGGAAAACTTCTTCAACAACTTCAATTCCAGAAATAATACCTTCTTCTTTCGCAATAAAATATGCTTTAGACTGATGGTTTGTAGGAATTAAATGATCTGTCGTAATATCCCCATGAGGCATATCCTCAAGTAATGCTCTTTGAATTATATCTATAATTTCTTGTTTCATCTTATCACCTTTAATCTAATCTAAAATGACAGCCTACAGATTCTTTTCTAGCCAAAGCCTGTTCAATAATCAGTAAAGCCACTGTCACCATATTAATTGTCTCATAATAATATCTTGAAAAAACATTAATTTTTTTCAAATTATTGTAATGCTTGGTAAGAAGTTTTTTAGCCAGTAACAAATCTTCTTCTTTCCGAACGATAAAAACATACTTACTCATTACATCACGAATTTCTACTCTAATATCTTTAAAATTAAATTTTTTATGGGTGAAAACCATATCAGGTAGAACCACATCTATCTTCTTAAACGTATCCTTTTCTTGATTAATCTCTTCTGCCACTCTACCACCAAAAACGATACATTCCAGTAAAGAATTTGAAGCTAGACGATTTGCTCCATGAACACCTGTACTTGCACATTCTCCTATTGCATAAAGATTTTGCATACTTGTATGACCATAGACATCTGTAGCAATTCCCCCACATAGAAAATGTTCTACAGGAGAAACAGGAATATAATCTTTAGAAATATCTATTCCATTTTCCAGACAGTGCTGATAAATCGTAGGAAATCTCTTCATCAAAAATTCTTTAGATTGATGTGTAATATCTAAATACACATGATCAGACCAAGTATCAAACATTTCTCTATGGATAGATTGTGAAACCACATCACGAGGTGCAAGTTCTAATCTTTCTTTATCATATTTTTCCATAAAGCGGACACCCTCAATATTTCTTAAGATGCCACCTTCTCCACGTACTGCCTCACTAATTAAGAATGTTTTACCGATTTGGTCTTCTACATAAAATCCAGTAGGATGAAATTGTACAAATTCCATGTTTTCTATTTTCACACCTGCTCGGTGTGCCATAGCAATCCCATCTCCACAAGCAATCTTTTCATTTGTGGATTTTTTATAGATTCCGCCAATTCCACCTGTTGCCAAAACAATTTTGTTGGCCAAAACATACACTTCTTCATTTTGCTGATTGATGACGATGACACCTAAAGCACAATTGTGATTATGTAAAATCTCTATTGCCATTTCATCTTCATAAACATCAATATTAGTTCGAGTACTTAACGTATGCCTTAAATTACGCATAATCTGTGCACCAGTATCATCTCCACCAGCATGAAGAATTCTTCTACTTCTATGACCACCTTCTAAAGTTGTCACCAAAGAACCATCTTTATTTTTATCAAATTCGACACCTAAAGATAAAAGTTTCTCAATGTTTTTACCTGCCTCAGAAACTAAAACCCTTGTGGCTTCTTTATTATTTATATAAGAACCAGCACGTAATGTATCCTCATAATGCTCCTCTATTTTAGCTTCATCAAAAATCACTTCTGCAGCAATTCCTCCTTGAGCTAAATTAGATGATCCTCTTTCAATAGCATCTTTTAAAAAGATTCCTACATGAAGATTTATATCTAAATTTAAGGCAGTATAAATCCCTGCCAATCCTCCGCCTAAAATCACCACATCAAACTGTTTGATTTCTTTCATACAACATCACGTCCTTTATAGCCAATAAATTATAACATAAAAAAGCTTAATAGTAAAACTATTAAAGCGTTTTTCATTATGAATTTGCTAGGTTTTTAATATCTATTTCTTCCAATCTATGTAAAACCCAGTAATCTAATCGTTTTGCATGGATAGATTTATAAAAGTTTAAACTAGGTTCATTCCAGTTTAAACATACCCAGTCTATTCTTTTGCAATGATTTTTACAAGCAATTTGAGCTAATATTTTAAAAAATGTTTTCCCAATTCCCAGCTTTCTATATTCTTTTAAAATGAAGATATCTTCTAAATATAAATTGGCTGACCCAGTAAATGTGGAGTAATTATAGAAATATAACATATATCCCACAATTTCATTTTGATATTTAGCCAATATCACATGAGCTCTCTTTTTTTCAAATATAGATTCTTTTAAACTTTCATAACTTGCTGTTACTTCATCTGACATCTTTTCATATTCTGCAATTTTTTGGATTAGAAAAAGAAGATTCGGTATATGTTCCTCTTTGGCATCAAAAAGTTCCAAACCTTCTATACTACAATCATACATCATAAAATTACTATTATTTCTCCTTTATTTTTTCTTCGCAAGCAGTCTTTGTCAATCCATTCCTTACCTTTTAAAGTTTGATATTTAGGGTTAAAAATATCAAGGTCAGAACCAATGATAAAATCCTTAATCTGATGTTTTTCAGAAAGGTCTTCTAATGCTTGCAGAATAGCAGTTCTTATTTTGTGAGTTCCTCCACTGCTACCATATCCTACAATCAGACATAACGCTTTTTCTTTAGTCTTTCTAGCCAGTTTAATCTGCACTAATAAATTGGATTCTGCCGTTTGCACAGTTTCAAATTTCTGATGAAGGTCTACAGTATACATTACATATCTCCATAATGAAGAAAATCATTACTTCCTTCTATGCTTTTAACAATCTTTACATAGACTAACGAATCTTCTTCTATTTCTTTTAAGTGCATAACATCCATCACTTCACAAACCATCATCCTTGCAGATTCAGGAATCAAAAGTGCTTGGTGTTCTTGAAAATAAATTACATCAAAAAATTTATCTGTTTTCAATGAATGGTTCTCTCCAAAATGTTTAGCAATATCTTTTTGTGCTTTACAAAGAACGGAAACTCCAATCAAATCTCCAGATTTTATATTTTTGGCAGTATCACTTTGAGCCCCAAGTAGACAGACAATCTTATCATAATCTACTTGCATAGCCCATGCACAAGTCATGCCATAATTTTTCTCTTCTTTTTTGTAAGCTATGATACTCACAGAATGATCAAATGCTCTAAACCCCATACTTCTATTATACCTCTACACTTAATTTATTTTTATAATTTATTCTATAAGAAATGCTTGCCCTTAAGCAAGCATTCTATTATTCTTTTGTAAATCTTCTTTTTGTATAAGCACAGATGGCTTCAACGGCAGTCTCTATACCATTTTTAGAATTAATACACAAATCATAAGAATCAGGTTTCCCCCATTCCTTGTCTGTATAAAAATTATAATAGGATCTTCTCTTCTTGTTCTTTTTTGAAATAATGCTTGCTGCTTTATTTGGATTAATCTTGTAATATGTAACTGCTCTTTCAATCTTATTTTCAAGAGGAGCACAGATAAATACCTTTACAACATTTGGATTATCCCTTAAAACATAATCCGCACAACGCCCAACAATAACACAAGACTCTTGATTCGCAATATGCTTGATTGCTTCAAACTGAGCCAAAAACACTTTTTGCCCTAAAGACATATCCATCCCATATAAGCCTTGGGCATAAGAAAAAGCACTTTCTTTCGTTTCATCAT
The DNA here is from genome assembly GCA_910577745.1 of uncultured Anaeroplasmataceae bacterium. Classification (GTDB taxonomy): domain Bacteria; phylum Bacillota_I; class Bacilli_A; order Acholeplasmatales; family Anaeroplasmataceae; genus Pelethenecus. Next base: position 591,947 of record CAJTNG010000001.1, read on the forward strand.
AGTTTTCCAAACAAGTTTTAGATATACCAGAAAGATCTGAAGCCTTGGTAAGAAGTTCTGAGTCATAAAAGCCAATGCCTAATTTTTCAGCAACCAGTTTACCTATAAAACGTCCACCACTACCATATTCTCTACTTATAGTAATTACATACTTCATACTGTTTTCCCCCTTATCACGTCTTCTTATTTATATTATATCATTAATCTTTAAAGATTGTAAGTGCTTTCAGCTTTTTTTTCGTTTCATTTTAAAAAACATTTTGTAATTTTTTTCAAAAAGTGTAAAAAAGTGTTGACTTGAAATCGAATTATGATATAATTAAAAAGCAATCAAATATGGCCTGTTGGTGAAACGGTTAACACACATGCCTTTCACGCATGCATTTATGGGTTCGAACCCCGTACAGGTCACCATATAAAATACAATAACTTCGGTTATTACAAAAGAGTTATCCATATGGATAACTCTTTTTTATAATAAAAGTATTAAAAGAAAAATTATCGTTCCAAATAAGGCGCTTCCAAACATTAAAATTTTGGAAATCACATTGAGCCTTCTTCTTTTATATGCATCTACAAATAAAGAATAGTCATGATAAAATTCTAATTTTTTCAAATATTCTAAAGCTTTTTTTCGTTTGGCATAATAAATGATGTCTTCTAAATTATCTATACACTTATTTTCATAAGCTTTACTATTCAAATCATTCATTTTAGAAAATAGATCCAGTGCAGTTATAAAATCTTTTTTCTCGTAGGCCTGCATTGCCTCTAAATAGAATTCTTCCATTTAAAAACCTCTCATAATCAAATAAATTAAATACCCAATGCCTAATGCATAGAAAAATAGAATACCAATAAGTTTTAATGTCTCTATTCTTTGAGCCTTATATTTAAACAGATAAATAAAACCCAATCCTGCATTTACACTTAATCCAGCAACTAAAGCTCCAAAAGATAATCCATTTATTATAAATAGTTCACTCATTAAAATACTAGAAGCACAATTAGGAATCAAACCAATTAAAACAGCAAAAACAGGACCCAATGCTTCGTTTTGACCTAAAAATTGAAGAATTGCTGGTTCTCCTATAAAATAAACTAGCATTCCCATGCACAAATTTACAATAAAAACATATAGAAATATTTTGAAGCAATGATAGAAAGCATGCAGAATATGTCCTAAAATCTTCTGTTCTTCGTGATGATGATGCTCACAGCAATCCATTTTCAAGTCAGAAGATACTTCTATATTCTCTCTTTTTCTATATAGCATATCTACAGTATACCCCAAAAGTAAGGCAAACACAAACTTAATTACTAGTAATGGAAGGAGATAAATCACCTTATCTTTATCACTTGCAAGGATAAATAATGCTTCATCAGAGCATGCAAAAAAAATTGCTAAGATAGTTCCTCTTGAGATTTGTTTCTTTTGATACATATCTGCAGCAACTACAGAAATCCCACATTGTGGAATCAGACCACAAGAAGCCCCTATCAATGGAGATATGGCTGGATGTTTTTTAAATCCTGATGTAATTTTTTCATTTAAAAAAGAAAAGATAAGGTAAAACAGAAATGCAATTCCAAAAACCTTTAGACTGTCCAAAAACGAATCAAGCAAAATATCAAGCATGACTTCCACACTCCCTACACAATCCAAAAATTAAAGAGCTTCCCTCGTCAATAGAAAAATGATGTTGATCGGTAATATGTCGAACAAAATCCAAAACTTTATCACACTTTAAATGAACGATTCTTCCACAATCTTTACATACAAGATGCAAATGTGAAGCACAGTTTATAGAATACTGATATTCATAGATGCACCTTGTAGGATTAAAACTTTTATAAATAGTCTTTTGTTCTTCTAAAGCTTTTAATTTGCGGTATATGGTTGATTTATCCATTTGTCCTTTAAAAAGATTTATGAGTTCCAAAGCAGAATACTTATGATTTTGATGGGTAATAAAATGTTCGATTAACAGTTTTTGATGATTTGTTTTATACATAATGATATCTCCTGAATTTGCGACTGATTCGCATTTCTTATATATTATATCCACTTTTTTAATAAAATCAAGAGTTAAAGCATAAAATTCCATGGTGATGCTATGAAAAAACAGGTAACCTTATATACCTCTATTCTATTTATTATAGTTGGAATAGGCCTTCTTATGATTTATTCTGCTTCTAGCGTTTGGGCGGAGTTCAAAACTGGAAATCCTTATTATTATTTGTTAAGACAAGGATTATTCGTTGCGGTAGGAAGTTTTGTTTTTGTAGTAGCATCAAGAATTCCCTATACCTTTTGGTTTAAACATGCTAATAAAATATTTTTTGCCTGTTTTATTCTTTTAATTTTAGTTTTAATTCCAGGAATAGGCATAGTCCGAGGAGGAGCTAGATCATGGATTGGAATTGGGGATTTTTCTATACAGCCTGCAGAATTCATGAAACTAGGTTTGATCATATTCACTTCCAAATTTCTGACCAAAAATAAAGGTATATTGAAAAAGAATCTTTATTTTTATCTTTATATGCTGTTTGTGGGAATTATATTTGGTTTAATTTTACTTCAGCCAGACTTTGGAAGTGGACTAATTTTAGTAATGAGTATCGTGATGCTGTTATTCATTGGTGAATTTCAGTTAAAAAATATTGCGTTTGGAATTCTTGTTGCAGGAGTTGGTCTCACAGGGATGATCCTAATTGCACCTTATCGTTTAGAACGAATCATATCTTTTATGGATCCCTGGAGAGATCCTTTAGGCAGTGGATTTCAAATTATCCAATCTTTGTATGCCATATCTCCAGCTTCCTTATTTGGGTATGGTTTATTTAATTCGAAGCAAAAATACTTTTACTTGCCAGAACCGGGAAATGATTTTATTTTTGCCATCATCGTAGAAGAGTTAGGTATTTTAGGAGGAATTCTGCTCATACTTCTATTTGGAACATTAATCTATATTGGATATAAACTCTGTAAATCCACAAAAGATGCTTTCGCAAGTTATTTAGTTTTTGGGTTCACTTCTTTACTCATGATACAGGTATTTATTAACATTGCTGTAGTAATAGGTTTAATCCCTGTTACTGGAGTTACATTACCCTTCGTTTCCTATGGGGGATCAAGTCTTGTAATATCTATGTTTATGATGGGGATAATCCTAAATGTAATGAAAACCGCCGATAAAGACCTTTCTTTTTATTATTAAAAAAAGCTTTTAAAAAAATAAAAGCTTTTTTAGTCAATTAACATTTTTTCATCTAAATATTCTTTCTGATCTAAATCTAAAAAGCATTCTTTTAGAGGATCAGAGGTTTTGGATAGTGCACGTACAAAAAGTTCTGCCACCATCAAGCCACCCTCATATCTTAAATGAGAATGATCCTCTTTGGCTTCAGGATGAGCATCATACATTCCTGCAGGAAAAATCATATGATATTTTTTAGATTTCTCTTCACCCAATTTGGTATATAATTCCATAGTTAATTGATTTAAATCAATACATGTATACCCGTGTTTGGATGCAAAATCAAGCATTGCCTTAGGATAATCTAAATGTGAGTTTATACACTTTTCATTTTCAAACTTATGTCTAGTTATAGAAGTAGCAAAAACAATATGACCACCTTTTTTTTCTGTTTCTGCTGCAAAGTATTGCAAATTTTGCTGATAAGTACCAAAAGGAATGGTGTATCTGCTTGGATCTTGAATTTTTTCATCATTGTGACCAAACTGGCAAATCACATAGTCTCCTTTTTGCATACGATTTAGAACCATGTCAAATCGACCTTCTTCTATAAAACTTTTTGTGCTTCTACCATTTTCAGCATGGTCTTCAATAAGGCAATGATTTTTCGTAAATAAATGCAGAACCTGTCCCCAACCCACTTGCGGATAAGTAAATATATTATTATATTTCATTGTTGAATCGCCAATCATAAATATTTTCATAAAGTTCCCTACTTTCCAAAAATTAAAAAGGGCATATATTGCCCTCTATCTTACTTGTATTTCTTACGTGCCTCTTGACGTTTTTGTTTACGAACATCACTAGGTTTAAGATAATATTGACGTTTTTTCGCCTCTTGAAGGTTACCAGATCTAGAAACATCGCGTTTGAATCTACGTAATGCATCTTCGATGCTTTCTTTTTCACGTACAACAGTTTTTGGCATGACTAAGCCTCCTTCCAAGGACGAATTCCTTGTATATTTTACAACAATTCTTACTTATTGTAAAGTTTTTTTTGTGTTTTTTTTCGTTTTTGTTATAATTTATAGAAAAAATGGTTTTTTCATCCTATTTTTAATATTAGATTTCCGCTATAGGAAGTGCATATACCTTGTTATCCTCTATGATATTTTCTATCTTCACTAAAATATTTTTGCCCAGATATTTTGCCTCTAAAGGCATAACAACTTGCAAGTAGTTACTAGAGTGCCCAATCATTTTAATTTGGTCTAATGCATGTTCTACTAAAACTTCAACCGTTTTTCCAATAAACTGGGAGGCATAGGTATTTTCCAATTTCCTTGAGAGTTCAATAAGTTTAACCGTTCTTTCTTTTTTCTTCTTTTCTTCGATTTGTGGCATAGAAGCCGCCTTAGTTCCTCTCCTTACAGAGTAAGGAAATACATGTAATTTACTAAACCCTATCTCTTCTATGAACTGAACAGTTCTATTAAATTCTTCGTCTGTTTCATATGGAAAACCTACAATAACGTCAGTCGTAATAGAGATATCTGGTCTCACTTTTTTTATTTTTTCTATTTTTTCTTTAAAAAATAACGTGTCGTACTTTCTTTCCATTTTAGTCAATATCACATCACTCCCTGATTGTAAAGGTAAGTGTAAGTGATCCGCTAAAATTTTAGAGGATTTCATAAGTTCTAAAAATTGATCATCTATCTCATTAATTTCAATGGAGGACAGTCTCAGTCGCTTCAAGCCTTGAACCTCCCCCATTATTTTTTGGACTAGTCCAGATAAACTATACTTTGAATCTTGATATCTTCCTGTATGAATCCCTGCAAGAACAACTTCTTGATAACCTGATGTAACAATTCTTCGGATTTCTTCAATTACTGCCTGGACTGGTTTGGACCGGACAGGACCTCTAGCATAAGGTATAATGCAATACGTACAAAAATTTTCACATCCGTCTTCAATTTTTACAAAGGCTCTAGAATGATCATAGGAAGTAACTTCAAGCTTTTCATAGGCATGATGCTGTAAAATATCCAGAATTTTAATTTTCTTTTCAATAGCTTGGTCAATAAACTTATCTTCTAAAAAATTTATAACTTCTAACTTGTTTCCGTTACCAACCAAAATATCAACACCTTCAAGTTGTAAGGCTTCTGGATTGGTTTGTGAATAACAGCCCATAACACAAAGAATAGCTGCAGGATTCATATGATGTAGACGATGAATCATTCTTCTACTTTTGGCATCTGCCATATTTGTCACAGAACAAGTATTAATGATAAAGGCATCACAATCCTTTGATGGTTCAACTATGTCATAATTCCTTTTTAATAATTCATTTTTTAAAGCGTTAGATTCATAAATATTTACCTTGCATCCTAACGTTATAAAACCGATTTTCTTTTTCATTTTCTTAATTCCCATTCATAGCTTATACTTGACAAAACATAAAATACAACTGTCTCTGTTCTTAAAATTCTTGGTCCAAGTCCAACAGAAACAAAACCTAAAGATTCTAAATAGTCTACCTCCTCTGGAGTAATTCCCCCTTCGGGTCCAACCACTATGGCAACACGTTCCTCTAATTTTAATTCTTGAATTTTCTTTTTAAAGGCACTACTTTCTCCAGTCTTTGCAGTTTCCTCATAACACAAAATTTTTGTAGTATACCCTGAAAAATCAACGTCTTTTAATTTTTTTATATCCAGAACAGCAGGAACTCTATTTCTAAAGGATTGTTCTGCAGCCTCTTTAGCTATCTTATTGAATCGTTCAAGTTTACTGTCTCTTTTTTTCTCATCTAGTTTGAACAAGGAGCGCTGCATTAACACTGGATGAATTTCACTGACACCAAGCTGTGTTCCATATTTTATAATATGTTCCAGTTTATCTGCCTTTGGAAAGCCCTGAAATAAAGAAACAAAAACTGGCAATTCAAAATTGCCAGCAAGTTCTTCAACAACTTTAAATTTTATCTCTTTATTCTCTATACTTTCAATTTCAGCAAGATAAGTTTTCTCTTCTACACCAATTAAAAACTTGTCTTTTACTTTTGCTCTTAAAACATTTTTAATTTGAAAGGCATGCTCTCCTAATAAAATGTTTCGATTAAATTCTTCTAAAGAAATAAAATATTTTTGCATAATTATAACGCCTTAAATCTGCGGTATTGCATCAATAAAATTGGTAAAAGAGCTGTAAAAATTGCCTGTCCTGCCCACAATGATCCACAAATAAATAAGAATTGTACAAATTCAGTCCCCATAATTACACAATAAACAATAGTAGAAACATTTAATAGTAACAATACAAAGTAAAATACAATTGCAGAATAATAGAAAACATCAATTAATTTACTTTTCTCATGTACTGCAGCTTGTCTTACTAAAGTATAGGCTTCCTCATCTAAAAACTCTAAAAATAAAACATCATAAGCATATGGCTTTAAATCCTTACGCTCATGCTCATCCCCTTTATTATTTTCAATTAATGGGCAAACATATAATAATTCTAAGGTTTCATTATCTTGGTATAAATCATATAAGCCCTTAAACTTTTTACCATACGTCATTAAATTGTACTTTGAAAAATCCAAAGTTATCACTTCTTTTTGTTCAAAAAGTCCAAGTTTAACTTCAGTTAATGCTTTTTCTGTTTCTTTTCTTTTTGTATCTTCAAACAATAATTTTTCGTATTCTTTTCTTTTAACAGGTTCCATAGATTCTCCTGAAACTTCCTCTTTTAATTCAGTGATTAAAGTTTCATTGTCTTTAACTTTTTCTAATTCTGCCATAGTAAAATCCTCCAATATAAAATGTCTAAAATATTATAACAATTTTAAGCCTAATTTTCAAGATTGGAAGTAGATAAAATAAAAGGATTCCATTTCATACTTTATCCCCTGATTTACAAAGCCTAGTCCAAAAAAACTTTACCACATAAAATTTATTGTGCTCACTTAGTGTAATGAGCAAATATGTAAGGAGGAAAAGTATGGATTAACACTCTCTAATAAAGAAATAACAAAAACAAATATAAAATGGAATGAGACTTTTAATAATTTAAAACAAGGTGCAAAAAAATTTATTAATATAATTGATGAAGCTACAGATAACACTCAAGATGGACAGATTGGAAATGGAAGGAAAATTGGTATTGTAAGCTTTGCGGATGTGGCAACTCAAAACACATAAAAAAGTCCTTTGAGTCTTAACAAACAAAGGACTTTTTTGTATTTAAAAAGATGCAATTTTCATAAATTTCGGATAAAGAATCGTATAGATTTCATCTTGCGTCATAATATCAACAAGCATAACAGATCCTATTTTAGAGGCTTCTTTCACCATAGCTGCACTTTGCTTATTAATTAAACTGATATTAAGTTGACTGCATATATCCATTTGGGCACGAATCACTGCTAATGTAACATTTTTTAACATGCCAATGTTACGATAACAAAAATTTCTATATGTCTCTGCGTTAGAAAATAAATATTTTGTTAATTCATACTTATCAGAAGAGGAGTTATCTATAGAAATTTGTACCATAAAAAAGAAACGAGATATGACCCCAAGCATCAATGACCTTCTAGCATTCGTTATTAACCATGTAGAAGATATAAAGGTCTCTCCAGTTATTTTACTAGAACTTTGGGCTGCCTTATAAGCTTTTTCAAATACAATCCAAGCCCAGAATCTAGGATTGCATAAAATATATCTAGGTAAATCTTTTAAATGCTCATATAAAATAATACTATTATCAAGCATTGCTTCGTTATTGTTCTTTTTATCCTGCAATTGAAAATCTTCTATCCTATATTCCTTTTCTTCATAGGGTTCAAATCCCAAATACTCTTTTATCCATGAACCATCTTCAGAATGATTTAAAATTCCATGATAAACATCTAAAGGATTTTTTTGTAAGGTTAGATATGCTACCTCTGACATCAGTTTAATATTGATTCCCATCATCAATACCTCCCATAGTAATAGTTAAGGAAAACACATCTCTAATAGCTTTTGTCACTGGGTGATTTAATAGCTTTTGAGCTTCAAAATAAGGATTCATCTGCATAAAATATTCATCTGTCATATCTTCACCATTTCGATTTTTATAGGCAATACAAAAGGCATTAAACCATTTTTTTTCAATTCTGATAGTTTCAACACTTTCACTAATTCGTTGCATTTCCGATAAAGCATAGCTTAATGCAGGAACCGCTATAATTGAAAAGTAAAGATTTTGAAATTGACGAATTTTCTTAGTTCTATCATATTCGTTCCATTGGTCTTGAGGTAAAGATATTATGATTTTGTCATCTGCAAGTTCTACTCGCATGGTTTCATCTGTTATATTGGTATCTTTAATTACAAGAAATATAGATGACTTACCACTATCTTCCTCTTCATTAAATTCAATTCGACTAGTATAGCCATCATCAACCCCGATAATATCATTTTTTTCTATCAGGAATTCATAATCACTATAATCATCTAAAAAATCATTACATTTATAATTTGGAATTTCTTTTTTAGCTACAATAAATAAAGATATATCGACTTTTCCATTAATATCCATCAATGGAATTTTTATATCATTCATATCATCGGTAAGGATATAATGATTTCTAAGCATTGTCTGTGCACACTCTACAACACATACGGCTTCTGCATAGCCATCATATAGTAAAGATTTAATATATTCACTATGTATTTCACACCGAATATTATCTAGTATCAAATAATCCTCTGTAATGACTTCATTATATTCCAAAGATAATTGAGCTGTTTTATATTGAGAATAAGCTCTGTTGTTATGTAAGATGGGATAAGGAAATAATCTTTTACCTATACGCATATAGTCTCACCTCACTGCTAAATAATTCGGTTTGATCCGTTATCATTTCGATTTTTAGTTTTTGTCCCTCTTTTATAGAAAACTTTATTTTCCTACGATTTACGACTCGAGCAATCTCTCCATTAATTGTACAGGCAAAGATTAATACCTGTGTTCTAGAACCACCATCATCTAGAGCATATAATTCTAATATAACATCGCGTTCTTCCACATTAGAGGTAAACACTACAGCATACATACGCATCTTTTTATTGACACAAATCAAACGATAGGTCATACCTTTTAATTCTGAAAATTTTACTTCTTTGGTTTCGGAATTTTCATGAAGAGAATTATCTGAATTATTGGAATAATTTCTTGTACCACCATTTGTTTTAGAGGTTGTTTTTTCTCTTGTATACTCCTCTTCTACTTCAATATCTGTTTCAATAACTTCTTCTCCAGCTTCATCTGTTACAAAAGCACTAAGGGCAACTTCATTCGATTTTACTTTTTTAGTTGTTATGGAGGGCTTATCTAAGATTCTTTTTTGAGCACTCTCCCCTTTACCTAATCCCGTTTCATCTCCTGGTATAAAGTTTCCTGCACCTTCCACATCGGTTTGAAAATTATCACTAGTCGCAAGATGTTCTGTGATTAATCTTCTAATTTCATCTAATAAACGCTTATAAATGCCTCTAACTTCTGCTCTTTGATGATCATCTTCAATTCGATTAAATTCCCAGTTCGTATGCTGTGGATTTTCAACATTTCGTAAAATGGCATTCAATTTATTATCCTCCACAATACACATAGCACTACATGCTAAAGACGTAATTTTTTCGATATCTCGAATCTTCATCAATGGGTAACGAATCATTACACATCCGTTTGTAGCTAAATGTTCATGTTCATGATCAAACTCCATCAGGTAAAGTCTTGCCTTACCTAACTCATTAAAATCTATAATATCTTCATATCTATTTTCCTCATCCGTTAATAAGAGGTATTGAGATATGATTGTTTTTCTGCTGGATTTATTAATCAAGCTTTCATCATATACAATAGATTTGAGATTTTCCTTATTCAGCACGATTCCATCAACTATTACTTCTAAATCCTCAAAAACGATTGCACTAATAAAACTTTCAAGAATTTTCGAGATAATATCTGTTTTCCAGCCTGATGGATTTTTAAAACCTAAAATAAAGATATCTGTTCCTGTTTTACCACTTCTTTTATACTCTTTATCAAGATTAAATTCTCCTAATATAGGTTCATTTTTAATAGAAGATCCATAATATCCAATACCGATGGTTTTTTCTGTTGTTCCCTCTTGTTTTGCAGAACAAAGCTTACATATACCTTGATATCCCTTTTCTTTATTTTCAGTGATGGTAGAATAAAATACGGTATTAAACTGAGAGGTGACAAAGGTTGCAAATTTACCAATTCCTTTAGACCCTCCACTTGTAGCAGATTTATTAGATAATCCTGACCCATGAATCATATAATGCCAAGGTGTATCATCTCCACCACTCACACCGACAAGACCTTTTGTATTAAAATCACTTATTCTAAGACAACAGATGGTTTCTTTTTGTATTTGTTCATACATTTTCTCTAATTGTTCAAATATTTTTTTATTCGATGCCCAAGTATCCTTACACGCTATGATCTGTTGTTCAATGTTTTCTATTTGAGGAATTTGTTCTCTTTTTATAACAAAAGATTTAAATTCCACTTTTACAGGACCTTTTGCATTCTTCTTTCTAGCATCAATAGAATTTTGACAAAGTTCTCTTGCTAGTGAGGCAATAGGATCCTTTTTAAAAGTTTCCATATCTGAAGTATCTAATCCTTGATCTTGAGTATACCCATTCCCTGGAAATCTCCATATATTTTCCATACACTGCCTCCTAACTAATTGTAATTAACTTATTTCATTTTATCATATTTCGTAGAAAAAACTCAACTCACTAATAAAAAAATTTATATAAAATAAAAAACAAGCTAGTAATAGCTTGCAAATCATTTAACTATTAGAATCCAAATGGAACGTTCCCCATAGGTGGAACCATTCCCTGGAATCCCTGTGGATTCATATTAGGTGTTTGCTGAACAAATGGTTCTGTTCCAACATTTCCCTGATATTGTCCCTGCATCATAGGTTGTTGTGGAAATTGTGGATACAATACAGGTTGTTGGTACATTGGTTGACCTTGAACATATTCATTTATCATTATATTTTCTGCTGATGTTGAATATGTAGGAATGTTGATATGTCTCTTAACACAATTATTTACTACATGTGTATGATAATTTGTATAATGAGGAACATCTTCTACATTACATGTTTGAACAACTTGATTACATTGTTGAAATGTAGGTGTTGCCTTTGGACAACTCATTCCTTGTTCTGCCCCACAACCACAGGAATTAAAATTAGAGCCTGTGAAATTCATTTTTTTACCTCCTCACCTATAATATATGTTTAGAAAATAGGGGTGAATAGGCAAAAACAAAAAAGCTCTTAAGTGTTTTTAAGAGCTAGTGTGAATATTGCTTTAATTTTATTTTTGCCTCTGGTTTATATTTAGCATCCTCTGTTATTAGAACTTCCTTAATATCATCTGCTTCAATATATCCTGATTTAGGATTTTTAACAGAATCTATGCTTCCTTTAATGGTTGCTTCTACGGAAGAATATTCGAATGCCAAATCTGTATCAATCATTTCACAGTTAATAAGCTTTAAATTCTTACAATAACATAATGGTTGCGTTCCAATAATCTTACAACGAATCAATGTTAAATTCTCTGAATACCAAGCTAGATATTCTCCCTTTAAAGTAGAATCCTTTACTGTGACATTTTTAGAATGCCAGAAGGCATCTTTAGTTGCAAGATTACTCTTTGTAATTTCCATCTCTTCTACATACTGAAAAGAATACTTACCTTCAAATTCCATCTGATTTAGCTTTAGATTTTTTGCCTCAAAAAAAAGATATTCTCCCTTAATCTTGATGTTATTTGCTACAATGTTGGTCGATCTCCAGCCAAACTCAGGAGAAACTATTTCTGTATTCTGGATTTCAATATGGCTACACTCTCTTAAGGCTTTTATTCCCAAAAGATGTGAATTCTTAATTGTCACCTTAGAAGTATACCATAAGGCTGCACGACAATTCTCTGTCATTGTCACATTTTCTAAAATAACGTCTGTATCATGCCATAACGGATAACGTAAATCCATATAACAATTTTTCAAATGAACGTTCTGGGATTCCTTTAATGCAGACTCTCCATCTTCTTCACCAGTAAATTGACAATTTATCACTATGGTGTCAGTTAAGCCATAAAGAGCACGTTCCTCTCCAAATCTTTGATTTTCAATTTTTTTCATACATTTCACACTCCATATAAAAAAGGATTTTTCAATCCTTTTTTTCTTTTGATTTAGTTATCATTTCTAGCTGCTATATAGAAAATTAATCTTAATACTTCTATATAAATATAGACCAAACTAACCATTAATCCTAAAGCTACTGACCATTCAGCACATTTAGAACATCCTCTAGCAACAACAGCATTAGCTTCTGCAAAGTTTAGGGATAAGGTGATAACACCATAGATGACCAAGAATACTTCAACACCTATCATAATACCCAAATATTGGCTGTAATCAATAAAGAAACTAAATAAACTCATCATTAAAATGATAGCTAGAGCACCGATAGTAAGACCAAAGCAGATAGAACGCATCTTACTGCCTGTTCGGATTATACCTGTTGCAAAAAGAGTAAGCATTACAGCAAATAAAATAATCGTAGAGAATACAGCTGTAGCTACAGCACCAGGTACATAAGCTTCCACTATCGCAGATAAACTACCTAAAAATAATCCTTCACATACCGCATAGATTACAGAAGCATATTTTGCAGCACGTTCTGATGTTCTTCCCACAATAACTGCTATAAACCCTACTATAGAAGATATAACTAATGTTACCATAAAAGTGGTTCCATTGTTTGTTAAAATCTCTGGTAATGCAAAGGCAACTAGGGCAGCAATAATGACTGATATACCTAGTAAAATACAGGTTTTCACAGTAATGCCTTTATAGGTGGCACGATCTACATCATCGTATACGGCTTCTCCTGTCTCAATGTTTGAAAATAATGGACTTTGTTTCAAAATATCATCCTCCTCGTTTAACGAATTATATTATATCATATCCTAATTTTTTTCACAATATACAGAAATAATTTCACACAAAATCACATAACTTTTACGCAAAGGCAAAAATCCCCATGGCTTCTTCAGGTTCATCTTCTGGCAAATCCCCAAAGGCATGCATAATATCAAAAGTTTCAAATAGAGTCTGACTTAATCTAGTTCTATCTTGAATATCTTTTTTTGAAGTGAATTCTTTTTCTTCTCTTTTCTGCACAATATCATAGGCTATACTTTCTCCTAATGAATCCACTGCAGAAAAAGGAATACGAATATTGCCATCTTCCACCTCAAAAATGGTTGCTGAAGATTTCATTATATCTACAGGTAAAAACTTAATACCTCGTTGAGTCATTTCTAGTGCCACCTGTAAAGCTGTAAATTTATCATCATCTGTCGCAGAACGATCTGGCTTATTTTGAATTTCTTCCATTGTAGCCTGAATTGCCATCTTGCCTCCCAGATACGCCTGAACTACATGTCCTTTTGCACGTTTTGAAAACCAAGCACTATAGAATAATGCAGGAGAATTCACCTTAAACCAGGCAATTCTTAATGCCATCAATACATAAGCTGTAGCATGAGCTTTAGGGAACATATACTTGATTCTTTCACATGACCAAATATACCAGGCAGGAACATTCTTTTTCTGCATTTCCACTTTATATTCTGCCCACTTATCAGGATTTCCTGCAACCTTACCCTTACGAACAAACTCCATAATTTGGAACGCAAGGTGTGGTTCTAATCCCATATGCAATAAATCAACCATAATATCGTCACGACATCCGATGATATCCTTAAATTCAATTTTTCCAAATTCTGTCTTTCCGCCAACCAAATCCTGAGCATTGGTATTCCAAACGTCTGTTCCATGAGATAGACCTGAAATTTTAACAAGCTGTGCAAAGGTCTTCGGCAAAGTTTCTACCAACATTTGGCGAACAAAGTTCGTTCCAAGCTCAGGTATGGCAAAGGAAGCCACCTTACTTTGAATGTCAGATTCTTTTAAACCGATAATCTCTGTTTCTGAAAATAATCTATAAATATTTTTATCGTCAATCGGAATATCCTGAGGATCAGAAAATGGGAATTCCTCTTGATGTTTATGTACATAATCCATAAAATATTTGATTAACGTTGGATCATCGTGCCCTAGGATATCTAATTTTAAAAGATTGTTTTCAAAGGAATGATAATCATAATGTGTGGTTCTCCAAGCATTTTCCGTATTGTCTGCAGGATATTGCACAGGAGTGACATCATAAATGTCCACACTATGAGGAACTACAACAATGCCTCCAGGATGCTGTCCAGTAGAACGCTTAATTCCGACCAGGTAAGATGCCAAACGCTCCATTTCACAGGAACGTAAAGAAATTCCCTTTCTTTCACAATAGCCCTTTACATAGCCATACGCATTTTTATCTGCAATCGTTCCTACAGTTCCCGCTCTAAAAGCATGTTCTTTTCCAAAGACCTCTCGGATATATTCATGAGCAATCGACTGATATTCTCCAGAGAAATTTAAGTCAATATCCGGAACTTTATCCCCATTAAATCCTAAGAATGTTTCAAACGGAATATCATGTCCATCTTTAGCTAATGGTTCTCCGCAGACAGGACAGATTGCATCAGGTAAATCGTATCCTGAATCCACACTGCGTAAATCTTTTTGAAATGGTTTTTCCAAATCGGATAATCCAAACTCATTTTCTTCCTCTTCACTCATTCTAAAGGTATGAAATTTACATTTTTTACAACGATAATGTGGAGAAAGCGGATTGATTTCTGTAATCTTCATCATTGTCGCAACCAAAGAAGAACCTACAGATCCACGAGATCCTACTAAGTATCCATCACTTAATGATTTTTCGACAAGAAGATGAGACATATAGTATACAGATGCATACCCATTACTTATTATAGAATCTAATTCTCTATTAATTCTTCTTTGAACAATTAAATGTGGTTTTTCTCCATAGTAATGTAAGATATTATCATTGACAATTCGTCTCACTTCTTCTGTAATGGAAGGAATTTTTAAGAAGGTGTCTTTAAATTCATGATCTCTTGGAGCAAACATATCTTTTTTAAAGGCAGGAAATTTTTCAACTCTGTCAGCAATTAAATTTGTATTGGTAACTACAATTTCATAAGCTAACTGCTGAGGTAAAAATGAAAATTCTTCTAACATCTCATTAGTGGTTCTCAAATGTAAATCAGGAGCAACTGCATAGTTTGCCAAAGGATGTTGTCCACCACCAACCTGTGGAGAAGCAATTAGGATATCTCTATATTTCTTTAAATTTGGTCTTAAATAATGACAGTCTGATGTTGCAACTACAAGCTTGTCATTTCGATTAGCCACTTCTATAATTTTAGAAATCAGTTCCTTTACCCGTTCTTCACCATTTGGCATATCCGAATATAATTGTCGATATGCAGTAGGGGGCTGAACCTCAATATAATCATAATACTTAACTTCTTTTTCAAGTTCTTCTACACTTCTATTTAAAGCTAGTTCAAAAACATTTCCATTCACACAGGAAGAACCAACCAAAATCCCTTCTCTGTAAGTATCAATCACTGATTTCAAAGCTCTTGCACTTCCATAAAAATGGTTAGTGAGCGCATCAGATATGATCTTATACATATTTTTATATCCCACAGGATTCATTGCTAAAAGAGTGATATGAGAAGGAATAACATAGCGATAATGAACATTTGGATCAATCAAAGAATTGATATCTTTATAATTATAAATGCTTTTCTTATAAAGATCATTTAGCATTTGAACAAAGCATAATGCTGTAACTCTCGTATCATCTGTAGCTCTATGGTGCTGTTCTTGTTTCACCTTGAAATATTTACATAAAGATTTTAAATTAAAGGTTTTCACTTCATCATGATAGCCCACTCTAAATAAATTCAGCGTATCTATAACTGGAAGCATATCATACTCCATATTATACTTTTTAACATCACGATAAATCATACCAACATCAAATTTAGCGTTATGTGCAACTAAAATACAGTCTTTGCAAAAATCCAAAAACTTTGGCAAAAGTTCTTTAATATCTAGTGCGTCCGCTACCATTTCATCTGTAATATGTGTGATACCAACAATTTTTTCAGGAATAGGAAATCCTGGATTCACTAACACTTCAAACGTATCAATAATACTTCCCTGACGCACCTTATGCGCTGCAATTTCAATAATTTCATCATAAGTCTGGGATAATCCTGTAGTTTCAATATCAAATACTACATAGGTTGCATCTCTTAAAGGGATATCCCGTTCATCTAAAGTTATAAAATATTCTTCATCATTGACATAGCTTAATTCTACACCATAAATTGGTTTAAAATCAGGAAGCTTGGCTAATGCATGATCAATATCAGGAATACTATAAATACCACTATGGTCTGTAAAGGCCATAGCTTTCCATCCCCACTTTGCCGCCTGTTTCATATAATCTGTTGCTTCTGTTAGCCCATCTAAATTACTCATTTTAGTATGACAGTGCAATTCAACTCTTTTTACAGGTGCTGTATCTTCAACGCTTTCTTCCACTTTTTTATTTAAATATTCGATGGTTCTAGCGTTAATAACCACTTGTTTCGCATAGGAATCATATTCTGCTTTTCCAATAATTCTTAAATTAGACCCCGGTACCATATCTCGTTCATATATTTCTTTTTCTGTATCTGTTCTAATCCATTTTTTAACAAGAATGGAATCTGTATCATCCGTAACTTTAATTGTTGCCAAAGATGCCGTTCGGTTTGGAAAACTACGAACCTCAATCCCAAATATATAAGCATTGAGTAAAAAAATTGCTTCTCCATGCGTGTTTTCATAGACAGAAATTTCATTTAAGGAATTTGGAATATCCTTAATATAACTTAAAACATTGGGAGTACCCGCTTTGGAATATTTTTTTTCTTTTTGGATTTGCTCATTAATTTTACTTGCTTCCATCGCTTCATGTCTTTGTTTTGCAAGCGTCTGTTCTAATTCTTCCACTAAAGCATTATATTCTGCCTGAACACTCACTTTCGTATCTTTAATAAGCTCTATTTCTATGGGTAATCCATATTCTAAAAATTTCTTTTTTAATGGTAGACATAGTTCATCTACCCCTTCAGCATCATGTGGAATATTAAATTTTATACCGCCGTGCTCTATAATACATTCCTTCGCATCAAAAACTTTAAAACGGGATGACTCTTTTGTAAATTGTTCTAAAATGACAGACAAATATGTCCTTAATTCTTCATTGAACTCTACTAAGGTATATTTAACAGAAAGCATAACTTCTAATTTTTTTGTGCTGAACAGTTCCATTAGAAAATCTGAAACCTCTTGATATTGCTTATAGGTCAGAGATTTTTCAATTACAAAAAAAAATTTAACTCGACTTGAATTTTTGTAATAATGCACCCGTTCAATTGAAAATGCGGAATCTATAATATTTTTACTTTTCAAGACTTCTTCTAACTTCATAACTTACTCCTCATAACCCTATTTTCTTATGACAACCTTAATGATATGTTTAAATGTAATCAATGTATAAATCATTGGAAAAATAGCTAAATAATAAGTGGACAACCCGATATTAAATAAATAGATAAAGAAGGATGCTATAAAAAAGATACATCCATCATACGCACAAAGCTTAATCCGTACCCCCTTGTCAATTGTTGGGTTTACTGCGATAGATAATACTGTACTAAAAAATAAACAGATGAAATAAAATACTACCGTAAAGCCAAGTTCCTGTAAAAAAGACGCCGTTTGAAAAAACACATTAGAAGAATATAAAACATCTAAAATAAAAATTTTAAAATAATAAGTATCTCTTGCATCATTTCTCTTTATCTCTTTAAAATTAAAATCTGCCACTTTTATTCCTTCATAGTCTATGCTAGAGATTTTATATGAACCCTGATATACCTCTGCCATAGTCTCATATAAAATTATATTGATTTGATTTGATTTTAAGCTTGGTCTTTCTTGTGGAAGAACAATCAACTGATAATCTTCTCCCTGAAGTATCACAGTTTCTCCTATAAGTTTATGACCAGCAGAATCATAGGATACCTCATATTCTTTTTGCTGAATAATTTCTGAGGCAATAATAGAGGCTGAGGTTTCATCAAAGGACGGTGTAGTAAAGCATCTGGCTGCCAAGACTCCCGCAAAGAGCAGAAAAAAGCATAGAATAGTCAATAAAAGTATTCCCACAGAATCTTTATTATATTTTCCTAAATACCTTGGATGGCATATACAATCCTTAATTCTTTCAAACATACATAAAACCTCACATTATAATTATTATACCAAAAAACAACAATTATTACCACCAAAGATTAAAAATTTGTTATAATATCCTTGGTGATCTAAATGAATCAAGAAAAGCATTACAATACGCTAACAGAATACTATTTAAATAAATATAACAGCAAAGTAGCCAAAATTGCCTTAAATGCAAACTTCACCTGCCCCAATCGGGATGGAACAAAAGGGTATGGAGGCTGTACCTATTGCTCCAAACTAGGTAGTGGAGATACAGCAGGAGATGTAACCCTATCTTTAGCAGAGCAATATAACCAAATCAAAACCATCATTTTAAAAAAATGGAAAACGGCTCAATTCATTCCTTATCTACAGGCATATTCCAATACTTATGCTCCTTTACAGACTTTAAAAGATATTTATGAATCCATTTTAAAGGTTGATCCTGAACATATTGTAGAATTTTCCATAGCCACACGTGCCGACTGTTTTACAAAGGAAGTATATGATTATTTAGAAGAATTAAATAGAAAAATTCCTCTGACGATTGAACTTGGACTGCAGTCTTCTAATGAAGAAACAGGAAGAAGAATCCATCGCCAACTTACAAATGATGAATTTATCACTTGTGTAAAAGAGCTGCATAAAAGAAACATTCAGGTGGTCGTCCATATTATAAATGGTTTGCCAGAAGAAACCAAAGAGGATATGCTCAAAACTATAGACTTTATTAATGATTTAGATGTAGAAGGTATTAAAATTCATAGTCTTCTTCTCTTGAAGCATACCCTTCTTTATGAAGAATATCTAAAAAAGCCTTTTCCCATTTTATCTTTAGAGGAATACGTAGAGATAGTGACCCAGCAGATTGCAAAATTAAAACCATCCATTCTTATTCATCGCTTGTCAGCAGACGGGGTCTTGGAAGACTTAGTTGAACCAAAATGGGCGATAAAAAAACTTGTCGTCATGAACGAAATCGACAAGCATTTACGAAAATGGAACATCTATCAAGGAGATAATTTTAAGCAATCCAGCCATCATCACTAATCAAATATTTTCCTTTAAAAATCGTTTGATATACTTCTTCCGCCAAGAAAGGACAGATAGGATATAAAAGCTTAAGAAAAATCAATCCTTGTTTATGCGTAAGCCCTGTATTCCAAAGTTTTGATTTAAAGAAGCTTAAAACTTCTTCTATATAAAGATGAACTTCTTTATGTGCAAGATGTTTTAAACAAGCTTGGACCATCTGGTCAAATTCATCCTTGATTTGGCTCTGTAAAAGAAAGGGTTTAGCAAAAAAAGCTTCTATGGTTTTTCTTAAATTTTCTAATCGGGCAAGTTCTACCTCTGCATATAAGAAATCCTGATCTAGCGGTTTGCTTAAAAAATATAACCTTAAAGCATCGGCTGAATATTGACAGATGAGGGTGGATAGGTCTATCAAATTATTGTTAGAACGCGACAACACTCTGCTCATATCATCCTTCACTTGACCTGCTGGCTGAAGGCAAGTAAATAAAGGTGGTAATTTTACCATCTTTTCTTTTTCAATGATGGTCCAGATACAAAGAGGCATAAAAATATATTCATATACTTCTGTTGCAGGAATAGTCAAAAGGTCAATTCCCCTCCATTCCGAAAAAGTGCGAACTGCTTCTTTAGAAAAAATAGAGGAACTTGCACCTATACTATCATATAACATAGCTAAAATGGGAAGCATGCCTGTCGAACATAAATGATTCATACTTCCAGAAATCATATTTCCAGGAACATCAATATCGTCAGATATAATCGGTCTGAATTTCGCGGATAGTAAAAATGGCAAATGATGTTTCAAAGAATATAAATTTTGTTCACTATCTGCAAAAAAAGGGATAAGCGCACCAAAGGTATCTAAGGAGGATAATAAAATTTTATCTTTACTGTTATAGGCATTTAAAACACCTATCTCCGCTTGTCCAAACTGATTTAACAATAACTCCCTTCCTTCTGCTTCAGGGATTCCATTCAAAAAATCACTTTCAATGAAAACACCATTTTGAACTACATCAATAACGCTTAAACCTTCTTCTGTAGCTGTGATACGATCTTCAGGTATAAGGTATGGATTTGCTACATAAATGGGGCAATCATATTTTACACTGACAAATAGAGGAATCTTTTTCCCTGTCAAAGGATTTATGGCATAATTCCCTGTAGATACTCCAAAATCATTGGTATTTTCATCAGAAAGATAAGCCTCTATTGCGGCATACTCTTCATACTGAGTATACATTGAAAAATCGATATAGTCAGGATGAATCGCAATGAAAGAGATTCCTCCCATATATTCTGGTTCTGTAAAAGTAATTTCCAACTTAGCTCCATTAGATACAGATAAAGGAATTGTAATACTTTGCTTCGGTTCAAGCATATTTTTTAAATCTTGCTTCATCTCCAAAGAAAGAGGTAGTGCCTCTATATTTGATATTAAATTTTCCTGAATTGAAGAAATATCTAAATAAAATGCCTTAATCAGATTTAAAGAAAGATTTTTCTTTGCAAAATAACTATCCAATATTTTTTTACCTGTTTTATCCTGATAAACTTTAATCTTATCATATTTAATATAACTTCTCTCAAAGAGTTCAATAAAACTTAATTGTAAAGAGGAGATGAATTCTTCATGTTTTAAATCCATCTTCTTTTGAGGATCAATTCCTATCCCTAATTGATACATTTGTTCTTCAAATAGTAAAGAAATATCATCGTTAATTACGTTACTTCTTTTTTTATTTTCCATATAAGAACTCAATCCCAAAGAATCAAAGCCTGTAGGAAACAAAACATTATATCCTGCCATTCTTAAATATCTTGAATAAAAATCTCCAAATAAAAGAGTTCTGATATTGCCATCCTGAAAACCATATAAATTTGTTTTTGGAAAGCTAGAAAATAAATAAGATTTTGGTTTAATTCTATCATTTTCTACTCTAAAATTTTTACTTTTCTGCCATGCTTCTATATAGTATTTGTTATCCTTCATTACGAATTCACCTCCTTTTTTGAAAAGAAAAAAGCCGCATATAGCGGCTGATTCTTACTTTGTTAATTCTTCGATATAGGCTACTAAATCACCTACGGTAGCAATAGCTTCAGCCTTCGTATCATCAATTTCAATGCTGTATTCATCTTCTAAATCCATAACAATTTCAACAGCATCAAGACTATCTGCGCCCAAATCATCCTTTAATGATGCTTCTAATGTTACTTTTTCTGCATCTACTTTCAATTCTTTTACAATAATTTCTTTTACTTTATCAAAAACTGACATAGAATTACTTCCTCCTAATTTTTTATAATTATACCATTATATTTTTAAAAAGTAAATAAAAAACTACCACTTCACTTTAAAGCAGTAGTATTTTTTTAATTTAGAATATTGCCATTTCTGTTTCTGAATCAAACAAGTGGCAGTGATTCATATCAAAGGCAAGTTCTACAGAAGAACCCTTTGCTAAATCATCACGGGCAGGAACTGAAGCAATGAAAGAATCATTTCCAATGGTAGCATAAATATTGGTCTCTGCACCTAATAGTTCTGCCATATCCACTGTAACCTTCACAATAGAATCCTTATAGGTTTCCACTACAACTGGATTATCATGGATATCCTCTGGACGAATTCCTAGCATTACATCCTTATCCAAATAACCACCCTTAGTTACAAGATCCATCTTTCCCATAGGAATTTGAACTGTTTGACTACCATCAAGTGATGTAAACTTTCCTGATTTGTCAATTTTACCATGAATAAAGTTCATAGGTGGAGTTCCGATAAATCCTCCAACAAACACATTGGCAGGATGCTCATAAATTTCTTTAGGTGTTCCAACCTGCTGAATACGTCCATCACGCATAACTACAATTCTAGAAGCCATAGTCATAGCCTCAATTTGGTCATGAGTTACATAAATGGTAGTTGAGCCAAGCTTTCTATGAAGTTTGGTTAATTCTCCACGCATTGTTACACGTAACTTTGCATCTAGGTTAGATAATGGTTCATCCATCAAGAATACTTTAGCATTACGAACAATTGCTCTACCTAAAGCAACACGCTGATTTTGACCTCCAGAAAGCTGACGTGGATAGCGGTCCAAAAATTTTTCAAGACCTAATATTTTTGCAGCCTCATCCACTCTTTCTTTAATTTCTTCTCTTGGCACACGGCGTAATTGTAAAGCAAATGCTAAATTATTAAATACCGTCATATGTGGATATAAGGCATAAGACTGGAATACCATCGCAATGCCACGATCCTTTGGATTAACATTGTTCATTAAAACATCATCAATATAGAATTCACCAGAAGAGATATCTTCTAATCCAGCAATCATTCTTAATGTTGTAGATTTTCCACAACCGGATGGTCCAACAAATACAATAAACTCCTTATCTGCAATATCTAAATTAAAGTCAAAAACTGCTTGTACGCCATTTGGATAAATTTTATTTACGTTAATTAATTTTAAAGTTGACATAAACTTCCTCCTATTTTTGCTATTATTATAAAGAAAAATCTCTATTTTTACTATGTACAAATTGCACAAAAAAAAGCCTTTTTAGGCTTTTATTAATTTAATTAAAATATATAAATCATAGAATCGTTTTAAATCAAAGTTACTGAACTCTAAAAGATGTTCTAGTTTGTAAAGCAGGGTATTCCGATGTAAATATAAATGAGATGCAGCTTTAGAAACATTTAAATCACTATTGGCAAGTTCTAAAATCATATGTTCATCTATCCCTGTATTCTCCAGTATAAAATGTAAGAGTTCAGAAGAATTATCTATGCTTTTGGCATTCCATAAAATACTTTTAAAATTATAATGTCCATAACATATCTTTAAGAATAATGGAAGGATAAGGTCATATTCTTTCTGCTGCCGTAATGTAGAGGACTGATAAGAACTGATGAGCGTATTTAAATCTCCTTCTAACGAGCGAATGGTTTCAGATAAATCCTCAGCATTGCCACCAGTATATCCGATAAATAGATGTGTTTCTTCTTCTTGAACATCTATTGCATTACCTAAAATCTGTTTTAAGATATCAACGATAAAACCATAATTTTCAGTTAAAGTTTTAAGTAAAATAAAATTCTTCATATCCTTATCCTAAAAAACATCATACTCCGATTCAGAATTCGCATCCGAAGATGTTTCCTCTGATTCAGTTACATCCTTAAAGGTAGCCTCCACATAATCTTTTGAAATGGAACCTTCATCTTCACTTAGATCATCAAGTGAAGCTCTTCTTTCCTCAATGAGACGTGTACCACCAATCATATCTGCTAAAGAACGTCCTGTGGTCATACTGAAATACCAAGTTAAAAAGATAAAGACAAAACTTCCACCTAATACATTAAGCAACAAATATCCGCCAATTAACTCACGTAATGCCAATTTCCCAATCCCTGCTTTTTCTCCATTTTGAGAAATTACTCTAAGACGTATGGCTGCCCTTCCTAAAGTCTGAGGTTTCCAGAAATAGGGTAAAACCACCAAATATAGAAAGAAGATTGGTAACTCAAAAGAAATTTTTATACCTAACATTTTCAATGCAGAAAATAAAATATTTTTTAAGGTAGCTAAATCCTCAACAAAAGTTCCTTCCATGATTTGCTGAAAATAATTTAAGACAATCGTATAATTTTTTTGATACACTGGTATAAAACTTAATATCAAACCAGATACAATACTCAATAACATAAAATCGATAAAGAAGGCCATAAAACGTTGAAAGTTAGTTGCATTATCATGCCTCATATTATCACAACTCCTTTATGTTATTATAACACAAAATGCTACTTATTAATATTATTTTTTAAAAGGAAATGCGTATTGGGATACTTCTTATCCTCTTCTGCCAAACAATTTTTCAAAGATTCACTAAAAATCTCATTAAAATCTTCAAATAAATACATAGCTAAAGCCCCTGGTGTTGTATTAACTTCATTGACATAAATTACACCATCTATCATAAAAAAATCTAAACGAATAATTCCTTTTGCACCAATAAGATTGTAAACTTTTCTAGCAATTTTACAAAACTCATCATACCGATTATGTTCTATAATACTTTGATGGATCACTTTAAAAGAATCGCTATATTTGTTTTCAAAAGAGAATATTTCATCTTTCTTATGAATTTCCTCTAACTGAGAAAAATTTTTTTCATTTAATGCCAAATTAAACTCCAGCAATTCCTCATAATAGGGTTCAATGATGACTTCTTTTGAATAAGAGAAGGCTTCATTTAATTTGCTATCTAGTTCTTCTTCAGTTTTTGCTATAGATATACCAATCGAAGAGCCACCACATAAAGGTTTGATAATACAAGGCATATACTTGATTTTTTTGTTTTTCAAATAATCTTCATATGTATAGTACATGGTTTTAACCATCTTTACTCCATTATTAGATAAATATAGGTACGTTCTATATTTATCTAGGCAAAGACTTGAGGCAAATAAATCACACCCAAAATATTTTATATTATGTATTTTTGCAAAGGCAGCCGCAAGACCATCTTCTCCATTTTCACCATGCATGGCTCCAACCAATACATTCAGTCCCCATTTATGTAACTTTAACTTTTTAAGCTTTTTATAATGGTTAAATTTAAAATCTTTCAATTTCATCTTATCTGCATTATAAATCTTTCCCTCTAAAGATACATAAATCATATGTAACTCATATTCTTTTTCTAGTTTTTTCTTTAGTTGAAATGCTGTAATCACTGAAATTTCATGCTCATAACTTTTACCGCCAAATATAATTCCTAACTTCATCATATCAGTCCTATTCTATATAAATCTGGTAAATCATTTTCTATTAACAACATACTATCCTTATAAACTTCTGTAAACATCATAAACAAACGATACCCCTCCATAAAATTTCTAACCAAATATACCTCTTTATTATATTCTTTTAAAAGATTATACAGATACTTGGTCTGAAAATAGCCTATCAAAATAATTATATCTGTACTAACGACCAAATACTCTACTAACATATGTAAGAGTTCTTTTTTATATTTTCCAAGTTCCACCATACCAGGTGTCAAAACTATTCTTTTGTTATTGTGATTCTTTAAAATATTTAACGCTTCAATAAATCCTTGATAATTACTATTAAAAGAATCATCTAATAAGGTATACCTATTCATCTTCTTTACTTCCAACCTATTTTTTTCAGATTGAAAAGTTGAGACGCCTCTTTTTAAAATATCTATATCAATACCCATTTCATACAAATATGCCAGTACACCTGTCAAATTCAATATTTGATGTTTTCCAATCAAATTTGTTTTAAAATGTGCGATATATTCTCCTTTTGCAAAAAAATCAAATTCTCTGTCTTGAATATTTCTAGCTTGATAGTCTCCAAAGGTAAACCCATAGCGAATACAATGAATCTCTTTAGGTATAGCATAATTTCTAATAAACTCACATTCATAATTCAGTACAGCAATCTTGCATCCCTTTATAATGCTCATTTTTTCTTTGATTATATTTTCTATATTTCCAAACGTTTCAATGTGCATATGTCCTATCCCTGTGACAAAAGAAACATCTGGTGGTGCAAGTTCACAAAGACGAGATATATCCTTAACATGACTTGCTCCAAATTCCAAAATCAAATGATCATAAATATCCAAATCTGCACATCCATTGATGAATCTAGATACCCCTAATTCTGTATTATAACTTTTTGGTGTAGCACATGCAGAATAAAAGATATTTAACGCCTGGTTTAATAAAACTTTTGTTGAGGTTTTCCCTGAATCCCCCACAATGGGGAAAATCATAAATGATACCTACGATAAGAAAACGCCAACCACTGGGAAAAATTAAAATTTATAAACTATTTCATCAATTATTATTTCACTATTATCTGTTGAAAGAATGACTTTTTCCATTAGAGATTTAATTACGGTGACTGGTGATAATTTTTTTATCTGCAGATTAAATACTTGATTCAAAAAAGACACAGCTTTATGATGAACTTCCTCTTCTTTATTCTTATACAAGACCATCTCGGATTTCTGTTCCGTAAGAGAAGAATTCCTATCCTTTAAAATTTGCAAATTTACCTCATAGGCCTCTTTTGTAAGGTTTCCTAAAGCATAACTTTCAAACAGCTGTTGAATTTGATATTCGGTTTTTCTTTGGTTATCTTCCAGTTCCTCTAATACAGTTTTATACCGTTTGCCATCTAAAACTTGTTCTTTCACCTTAAGGATAAATGCATCAGAATTAAGGGATGCTTTATGAATTGCCAACAGACATATTTGATAAAGAATTTGATGGATACTAGATTTTATTCTTACTTTACAATGCCGATCTACATAATAAAATCGTGTTCCTCGGTCTGCCTGAAAACTATATGTATGTCCACATATCGGGCAATAAAAAAACTTGCTGAAATGCTCTTGTAACGAATAAGCTTGAGAGGAAATTTTTTTTAATTTTTTGTTCAGACTTTTTCGAATTTGTTTTACCTCTTCAAAAAGTTCTTTTGAGATGAGAGGTTCATGATTCTGTTCAAGAATGACTTCCTTACCTTTTTCATAGGTTCGTTTCATATTGACGGCTGCCCCCGTATATTCATACCGTTTTAATATGTCCAAAATATTTTCTTTATTCCATATATAAAGGGACGAATCTAATTTCCTGCCTTGAGACAGCCCTCTTGACATTCGATAAACCATTGGTGTCATTATCTTTTCATCATTTAAAACTTCCGCAACTTTAGACGCAGATTTTTCTGATATATAGCTTTCAAAGATTCGTTTTACAATTGGGGAAGTCATAGGATCTGGAACTAGTTTTCCTGTCTCGTCTTTCACATATCCATAAAATCCACCTTTATTTAAACTTTTCACTTTAGATTGTCTGGTAAAGGTTTGCTTTAATTTTTTACTGCATTCCTTTACATAATAGTCATTCAAAAATAGCTTTATTACTGTGGATTCATCCACTTGCTGATTTTTTGTATCAAAGTTATCCGTAATAGAAATAAACCGTATATTTTGAGGGATAAAGAATTCCTCGATGTATCTGCCAACCCCAAGCAAGGTTCTACCAAATCTAGATATATCCTTAACCACTATACAGTCGATGATTCCTTCTTTTAGATCTAACAGCATTTTTTTAAATTCTGGTCTATCGAAATTTCTTCCTGTATACCCATAGTCTGAATATATTTTACTTAAAACTAGTTGGTTTGCTTTACAGTATTCCGTGATAAGCTGGATTTGATTTTCTATAGATGTTGCTTGAAGTGGGTCATCCATAGAAAGTCTAACATAAGCCCCCACGTTTTTATTTGTAATTAAGGACATTACACTTAAACTCCTCTATCAAAAGATTGACATTGTTATAGACAAAAAGAATTTCAAGATTTCTTTTACTGCCTGATACAAAAATTTGATCTACAAAAGATTGAATGTCAGTGAAAGTTAGATCCTTGGTTAAGAAGTTCTCTAACATACTGATAAATTTTTTTACCTGCTGCTGAAGATTTTTATCTCTTATAGGTTCAGGCGGAACCAAAGAAAACTGTTCTATTTTATTTTCATTTTCTTTAAGTTCACTCGTATATGTAGCAAGCATTCTTTGATAGGCACTTTCTGGAAGTGTACCTTCTACCATGGATTCAAAAAGTTTTCCAAGCAGAATCTCAAGCTGTTCATTGCGTTGCTTTAATTTCTCTACTTCTTCAGGGGTAGCCTTAATTTCTACATAATTCTTGTTTT
This sequence comes from uncultured Anaeroplasmataceae bacterium, assembly GCA_910577745.1. Taxonomy (GTDB): domain Bacteria; phylum Bacillota_I; class Bacilli_A; order Acholeplasmatales; family Anaeroplasmataceae; genus Pelethenecus. Next base: position 620,349 of record CAJTNG010000001.1, read on the forward strand.
GAATATACTGTTCTGCATACTTTTTAATTTTAGTACTATATTTTCTAAATAATATAACAAGTTCACACACTTCATGTTTCATAGTTTTCAAAAGAAAGTTTTGGGAAATAAAAGCCTTTTTTTCACATAAATCATTATGACATAAATAATAGTTATCTTTATTATATTTTCTAAAAGTGAGCGGACGCTTACAATGCATACAATAACAGATTCCTTTAAATTTTGCCAGTTCTGGAGATACTAATGTCCTCATTCTAACAGACTGACGCTTGCGTACCTTTTCTATTGTCTCATCATCTACAAGAGGTAGATATTTTTTACGATAGATTAAAACATCATCTAAATCATTTTTCAATTGTTTATGAAGTTTATAGGATACCTTAGTAGTTTTTCTTACTATAAGGTCTCCATTATATTCCTGTTGTTTTAAAATAGAACAAACCATAGACCTATCCCAGGCATATTTCTTTACTGCATCATAGTACATATATTTATTTGGATTATAATTAAAATTTTTATAATACCAGTAGCCTGGAACATAGGCTTTCTTTTTCGTCAATGCCTTTACGATCATTCCTTGGGAACTTCCTGCAGCAAAAGATTCAAATATGTATTTAACAATATCAGCAGTTTCCTTGCAAGGAATTCTGGTTCGTTCCTTATCATAAGTATACCCATACAAGGGAAGTTTTCCTGTAGGAATCATCCCTTTTTCCTGATGAAGCTTATGCGTAACTTTTATTTTTTTAGAAATATCTTTTGCATACCATTCATTCATTATATTTTTAAAGGGCGCAAATTCATTATCCTCCTTAGCTGAATCATAATTATCATTTATAGCTATAAACTTAATAGTTTTCTGTGGAAAATATTCTTCTAAATAAAACCCTGTTTTCAAATAATTTCTTCCAAATCTGGAGAGGTCTTTTACGATGATAACCTGAATACTCCCCTTCTCTACATCCCTTATCATCCGCTTAAAATCTGGTCTTTCAAAATCTGTTCCACTAAAGCCATCATCAATATAATAATCATGGACAACATACTGGTTTTTCATGGCATACTCTGCTAAAAATTTTTTTTGACTGGCAATAGAGGATGATTCTATTGTATCACCATCATCTCTAGACAATCTGCAATATAGTGCAGCTTTAAGCATAAAGTCACCTCTCCTGTTCTTCTGATAAAGGTTCTGATTCAGCCTGTTCCTGCTTTAGAAATAAATCTAGTAAACAATCTAAAACACTTCTTGTGTTTAAATTGGTTTCACGTTTTATTTTCACTTTAATTCCATCTATGACATACTCTAGCAAATTGATTTCCCCCTCTTCTTAAATGTATGAAGAGAAATCTTTAATTTATGTAAATAAAAAGATTATTTTAATTGGGAAAAATTTCAATTCCTATTTTCTATTGAATTTCAAGTATAAAAAAAGAAGGACTCTACTTTCTCCAATAGAATCCCTATTTTTCAACTATAAATTACGTCAAATCAACACATTCATCAACACCATTTCTATGGTGAGTATCTAAACCTTTATAGTCTTCTAAATTACTTGTGCTTTGTCCTGATGTTGCCAAGAATACTAAAAAAGTGAAAACAAAGACAAGCGCAAAAAACTTAAAAACATTTTTCATCATTTCACCTCCTTTAGATGTATTTTAACTATTTAAAAGTAAAAATCAAATTTATGACAAGGTGAAAAATTCAACGTTATTCTATTTTGTTAACATAAAAAAAAGAAACGTCTTTAATAATGCAAACGTTTCTTTAAACTACTTCCATAATGAAATTATATGTCGAGTTTCATTTTTTCTACAATTTTTTTAAAATAATAAGTGGAATGACATTTTAATTCTTTCATTTGATATTTGGCAACTTTTTTTTCTAATACATTCAAAAATATTCTTATATCTTCATTTTGTTCCACCACTTCCTCTAATAAAGGATTCATTCTATAAAGTGGCATTTTTAATCTTCTTGCAGTAAGAATTCCTATGATTATGGAATCTGTGTGTAATGCGTCAGGAGTTAAAGTTTGAACATTAAAAAAATTTTTAATCTCATAAAATCTTTCCAGCATAAACAAAGAATATAAGTAATGTGTTAGAATATAGTTCTCTTGTTTTTTATCCTGCTTTTGAAAAAAAATGTGCTGCAAAATAATGCTTGACTTTTCAATACTCAACTCAAACTGATCATGTGCGTTATGAATAAAGGCTAATATATTTATAGTAGATACTATTCTAGAAATATTAAAGTTTTCCTTATAATCTTTTAGTGACATTTCGTAATAAACAATTGCCTCATAATCATTATGACTTATATATTCCTTGTTTCCTTTCAGGAAATTATAGAGCCATGACAACTCTGTAAATTCCAAAGAGTAATTTTTCAGTTTTGTATCATCAATTCTTTGGTTACAGTAATATTTTATTAATAGGACAAGATATGCATATTTAGGGGTAAAGTATTCTTCCGGAAATAGATTTATGAATTCTAAATTTTCTTTAAGATTTTCTAATAATCTATCGTGGTTATTAATAGTTGCAATATCCAGAATCATTTGAAATAAAATAAAAAGTGGCTTCAAATAATTATCTTGTTGAATAAAATTTTCTACTTCTTGCCTCAAAATGGAAAAGGCAGTTGTATCTTTATAATAGAAGGCATACATAATTTTAGCAAAACACTCTTCATAATATTCCTGATTTAACACAAGTCTATTGTAACTAAAATAGTCCAATAAAATAAAGTGATTCTTATTTTTCACATACTTTTTAAGTCGATTGGTTCGGTAGGTAGAATCTGGTATATTTAATTTATCTAAAATTTCTTTTTTTATTCCTTCTTCTTTATGAAACAAACCATCAAAAAAGAAATAATATTTTTGAGTAATCGTATAGTATTCTGATAAATCAAATTTGAAATATTTCATAGATTTATCCTCTTATTTCAAATAGATAAAGCTTAATCATTTCAATTCCTAACGCTTTAGCAATTAAATATGCAGTTGTTTGCTGACAATCCGTTTTACCATTTTCAATGTCACTTAAGGATTGTGTTGTCATACCCAGACGAAATGCCACTTCCGCTTGAGATAAATTTAATTCCATTCTTAGCCTTTTCACATTTGACCCAAATTTTTTCAAAAATAATCTTTCATCTTCAGAGTGCATCTTTTTGCCCATTAAAATCACCAAGTATATTATCTTATTTCTTCAAGCCAGATACTATCAAGCCTGCTTGATATTCGACAACTTTTTTAAATTATTCTATAAAATCAACTGTTATTTTCTATAATATATTTAAAATAAAATAGTTTTTTATAAAAATTAGACAAAAAGAAAAAGCAAATATTCATTAAACATTTAAAGATATTTGCTTTCTTATTAGATTAATTAAGTTGCTTTTCAACTGTAAAAAAGACATTACTATTACTTCGTATACCTCAAGAAATTAATCACTTAACTTTAACAACTAATGGTTTACTAATGGAATTATTTAAAAAATATACTTATTATTTAAGTTGTACTATTTTTGATTGTTCAACCAAAAATGTAAAATAGTTTTAATTCTATTCAGATATCTATAGTAATACTCTACTATATTTAAAAGAATCTTTATAAACTTATAGATCCCAAAGACTTGTGGAAGAATTACTTGGATAGGATGCCATTTCTGTATTTAATGGTACAGTTTCAATTTCTTTACACATATTATCTAAAGAAAATTGCTTATAAATTGACTTGATTTTATCTAATATTGACACATTTTTGCAAAATATTGCGATTTCATAACAATCAAGAATATGTAATGACAAAAAATAATCTGAATTTAAAAAATCACTATACGTTTCAATATCTTCATAATAATTTTTTCTTTCACTCACAAATAAATCTAAAGCAATTATATATCTTTTTGATGAGGGATGAAATATCATTTTTTTTGCCATATCTGATGTGTAAAATTCAACATCCCAAAATTCATCTTCTATATCAGAAGCCAAATCATCAAATGCTATATAAAAATTATATTCATGACTATCTAAAAAGCTAAGCATTTTACTTAATAACTTTGCTTCATTGCCATCATATTTTAAGAATAATCCTTTCATAATTAATATATCCCCTTATCTAAACTTGTTAAATCCTAAGAATCACACGCTAACCGACTGCAAGAATCGCATTAAATTATAATATTGTGTTGGTCTTTGACGACTAAATTCCGAATTTAGTCATTACTTCTAATTCAATCAATTCACCTGCTGCAAATATATTTTTTTAAATGTTCATTAATTTTTTTGTCGTCAAGAAATTTTATTGATTATAAATTATTCATTATATATTTAAGCCTTTCATTACCAAAAGTTATAACTCCTTGTTTAAACTTCTTATTTTTAATGAAACTATAGGTCTTTCCATTAAATAATATAACTTTAAAAAGAGTATTTCTAAATTGATATTCATATTCTATATTTGCTATATCGTCCCAGAGAATAGATACAACTGCTTTACTAAAATAAGTAACCTTAATTCCGTTGAAATCAATAATTATGAAATTAACTGCTACAACAATCCAAATAATAAACATGATTATAGTTACACAATAGATTATAATTAAAAGTGGAAATATATCTGAGGTCATCGGTTCAGAAATTGTATAAGTTAGGCCTAAAGAAAAAGCTAAGAACCCGAAACTTGCCATACCCCAAAACAGAATATAAACCCAATTTTTAAACATTTTTATTCTTTTCATTTTTATATTGAATTTTTGCAGTCAAATGACTATTCACATCAACTATTGAAGTTTTAGCAATTTTTTTACCCTGATACCATAGAGTTTGAAACTCCCAAAAAAATGCTCCATCGGTTATAGATACTTCTTGCTTATCATAAATTTTAGGAAAGTGAAATGGTCTATGAATGATTATTTTATCTCCTTCAAATACTATCTTCCATTTAAAATGTAATAAAATAAAATACACAGAAAAAAATAATACCGGTAAAAGTAAAACTGCTACAATGCTATTTTCCCACTCACTTCTTATGGCTTGAATAATAAATACAATAATTAAAAACAAGCTTACTACAGCTCCTAAAAGAGCTATTAAAAAATATACTTTTGGCTTTTTTATCGTATTTTTCACTTTTCTTGCCTCCTATTAAACGAAATGAGTATTACATATATTATTATATGATAAAAAAAAATAAAGTCAAATTACCTTATGCACATATTTTTTAGGATTTTGGATTGTATAAACTTTTTTTCTGGAGAATGACACAAAAATGCTAGCTTTTTTGTAAAAAACCACACATAATCAAAAAATGCTAATTTTCAAAAAAATCAAGCAAATATCAAAATCCGTTATAAAGGAATAGATATTTGCTTGTTTTAAAATTGAAGTTTTTTATTAATATAGTAAATATTAGATAAAATAATCAATAAGATCTGAAAAAATTGTATACGGAATGCTCTTCTTTATAGCCAGAATTGCAGCTTTATTTACTTTTGCAATTTCTCTAGCTAAATATTTTTAAGTGCCGCCCATGGAGTTGGAGACTGTTCCTGTTTTAAAGCATAGTCCTATGGTATGCCATACACTGTTTGTGCTAAACTGTAGTGTGGTTTGGGCAACTCTGCTGTTATGCTTTATACATAGATATTTTTCTTTTTCTCGATAAAGCCCAAGGCTATTTCCTTTCTTAAAAATTGTACTGCAAGCCATGATTTTAGTAAGTTATTTTTTTATTGAAGTTTATGGTTTTTCACCTTACTGGACAGGAAGTGAGAAACTTGCACCTATAGTAAAAGAAAAAAGTCATTAAATATAAGGGTCAGTTCAGAAATTCCTTATGTCTAATGACCTTTGAGTGTGGTTATTAAGTTTTCGTTTGAGAACACCTTTATGTCAAGACGGGTTATCAGCTTAAAATATACTGTAAAATAATACTTACTTCTATACCTTATTTGTTGTTTTTTAAAAATAATTTTTTTTAAGGTTTGAGGTATTTGTCAACTGACGGTCTATGTTTAAATATATGTACTTTTATATTTTCTAAACTAATATTTTTCAAGAATACAGCATCTGATGAAATCATAATCATAATTTCATGTTTCAATGTTTTATATATTTCACGGGAAACTTTATATTTTTTTTCTTTTTCATCAAACTTTAAATTATATTCTTTTGAACTCAAATAAATAAAATCTCCTGAAACATAGATTTCTTTTATATCTTCATATTTAATTTGTTTCCTTTTAAAATAAGATTTTTGGATAATTTTTTCATCATCATAATAAGTGACTATATATTCATCTTTTTTTAATATTAGTACTGTTAAAGCCGTGATAATAACGCACAAACAGGCTGTACACATAGCTATTTTATCAATTAAATCTCCATTATAGAAAACACTTATTAATATCAATGCTATCAAACATCCAATGGAAGAAATTGGTAGATAAAAAATAACTGTATATGCTACATTATAGTATTTTTTCATATTATTTTATATAGAATCAATTTAGAATTTTATTCAACTAAATCAATGTTCTCCCTTCTTTGTTTTTGTTAATAAACAACTGAAAATTTTTGATTTCTTTGTTTAATAGCGTTGCTAATCATGTCATAGCCCCAAGCTAATTCAGCACCTATAGTTGGTATCAAAACACTATCAATTTTTCCCATAGGATCAACAAAATTTAATAAACCTGTACCAAGTGAAATAAATGACCCAACCACTGAAATTTTTGAACCACTCATTGCACATTGCGTCATATAGGATCCCATAGCCAAAAGGCCATCCACTCCAGCTTTAATTCCTCTTATGATATAACTTCCTTTTTCAACAAAATGACCAGCAAAAGTAAATCCTTTCGATAATCCCCCTGATACTGCACCTGAAATGGCACCAGTTATTGTACCAAGCATAAATCCATTTGCTGCTTTTTCACCATCAAAACTCCAGCCATTCTCATCCAGTTTTATGCCACTCGCAACACCTAAAGTTCCATTCACTATAGCCCCTGTTAATGCGCTACCAGCAATAGTTGCGGCAAGCCCACCTGTTAATACAGCGGCAGCTGCTACTCCTGCAAGTACCAATCCACCTACTAACCACTTGGCCCATGTTGGCATATTCCCATTTTGATCTACATACATTATCGGATTATTCTTACAATAAGCATATAAGTTCATGCCATTGATACTACTTGGATCTAAATACTCAATAGAGTCAGCATTTAACCATCTACACCATGCAGGAACATAATATCTTGTTTTACAATAATACATAGTTGTTTCTGTATCATAGTAATATCCTTTATACCTGAATGGATTATGGGCTCCAATTGTAGATGCTAAAGATCCTGTTATTTCCGTAATTGTTCCATAGGCTGTATAACTATATTTTACCACAAGATTACCACTTGTGTCTATAATACCTAAGATGTTCTGCATAAAATCTCGAATATAGAAATATTTGTTACTATTATTATAAATGAAGCCATATAGCTGATTATTCTCATCATATAGGAAATCTAATCTATAACCTGAAGCCACTTCAGTAATAAGCTTATCTCCATCATAGTAGTATTTACTTCCTATGCCTCGATAGTCTTTTTTGGCGGTTCTCAAGCCTTGATCATTATATTCAAAATTGACAAATCCTCCACCATAGGTGAATCTTGTTAATCTTCTTCCTTCAAAGGTATATTTTAAGCCATTCCAACTTGAAGGATTAAGTGGATTTGTTCCATAGGTGATTTCTTTTCCATTCACACTCTTTAATCTGTCTTTAATGGTTGTATCATAGGTAAAAGTTGTTGACCCTGCTTTAGTTATATTCCCATTATTATCATATGTATATTCTGTGTTATCTTCTTTGATTAGATATCCTCTTGCGTTATAGGTATATGTATGTGATCCAAAGGTTGTATCTGTAACAGATGTAACATTACCTAAAGCATTTACTCCATAGCTTCTATTTACTGTTGTAGAGCCATATTTAATGGATTCTTTTTCAACAAATTTAGAAATAAATATTGAGCTTGTACTTCTTTTCTTATAAGTATAGCTATTGGTTAAGATAACTGTATCCTTATGCTTGATGACTTTCTTTTGTAGCATTCCTAATTCATCATATTCTGAGATCTTTGTGGTATCCTTAAGTTCATTAGAAAGTGTGTTTAATGTAGTAACTTCACAATAGGCTGGGCGTGTGGCTAGCATCTCAATTTGTCCTAGCATTGGATAATAGGTACTATAACTATTTTTCATAGTTGTATCATTAATTGTCACAGGATCAAATCGTTTTCCTACTGAAAGAGTAAAGGTATAAAAGTTTGTATTTAATAATTCTGAAGTGTAGGTTTCTCCATCAAGATATACTCTAACCATTTCATTATATGTCGTTGTCGTAGAATCTGATGTATATGTTGACTTAAAGGAAATACCAATGGTATGCCAAACTCCTGTACTAAACTGAAGTGTAGTTTTTATATATGAACTTACATTATGAATATACAAATAGCCATCATTTCCGCGATATAACCCGAGTTTTCTACCTCCTGAATCTTTCAATTCAAAGAAATATTGTTTTTCTGCTGTTTCGTTTATAAAGGCTCTCATGAGTATAGTTCCATCCGTTGACATACCTAATGCATATTCTAATCTTCCTTCGTCTGCCACATAGGCATATCTTTTGATTTTATTGTTATAATTAAAGGTTCTATTTTTATCAGTAGAGCTTACCTTTCTTACATCATAGGCTTCTGGTTTTTTTCCTCTCAAGGATTCTACACTATTTTGTAGCGGATATATTTCAAATTGATTTAGCATATCAGCTGATAGATTATGTGTAGATGCAGCACTGAAGTCAACGGAATTTCCATCTAGATAAGATGAGCCTATGATGTAATCCTTAGATAAATTATAATATCCTTGCATTTGCTGCGTAGTCAATTGAGTTCTGCATCCTATCATTAATCCAGTGATAAAACATTCTAATTCATCATATCCTGCTGAACCATCAAAGCGATACCCAATATGATATGGGGTGGCTGAACCTGTAAGAATTGTTTTATTTGTAATCGTACCTTTTAAGCAATCTGAATTATGATATAACTCATAACTGAAGACTTTCATATACCCTTGGCCATCATCACGATATAAGAAATTTAAACCAAAGAAATGCCAATTATAAAGGGATACATAAGAATTTAATTCCCTTGTTTCTAGATTATTACTTGTATCTCTAACTTCTAATACAAGTTTGCCTGAACTATTTAAATATACGGCAACAGAACTTGCTAGACTACTATGTTTTAGACTAAATAGATATTTTTTTCTTCCAGAAGCGGGGAAAGCACTAGGGTAGAACCAATAGCCAATACATCCACAATCTTCATAACGATTTGCCAGAGGTGGATTATAACTCATAGGAGCGTATGTTCCACAATAAACACATGGTATAACACCTTTTCGAGAATAGCTTGGCTTGCATACATCATTTATTCTATAATTGTATGGCTTACAACTATAAGATGGGTTCTTAATATCGGCATCGCCATTAAATATTGTTCCTAAGAAATCATTATTTCCTTGTAAATACCCAATGATATTCTCTGGACTAAAGCCTTTGGATCTAGAGATACTGTCCATTGATTCATAGATTGTCTTGTTTTCTAAGGTTCGTTTCCTTTGATTCACTTCTCCTAAACTGTCATACCCATACTCTATGGTGGTTTCCCCTTCAACTGCTTTGATAAGCTGTCCATCATTATTATACGTATATGTTTTTAATACTGTACTTCCAGCATTTTTTACTTGTATCAATTGATCAAAATTATCATATACATATTGATACTTTAAACTTCCATTGATTTTGATTTGACTTATATTATGCTTAGTATTATAGATGAATTCGTAAGAATCTCCGTTTGTTCCATATTTCTGGTGGGTGATGAATCCTGTTGTTTGATCATAGGTGAAGGTTACAAGTAAAGTGCCATTCATTGAAACTGATTTTAAATTATTACTTAAATCATAACCAAAGCTATATATAGTTCCATTCGGAAGGGTTGCTGTATCTATTTTGTTTTGGCTATCATAAGTATAATTTACAGATACTGAATTATTAAACAAAATCTTTGTCAAATTATCAAAGGCGTCATAGCTGTATTCTGTGGTTGCATTTAAGGCGTCTCTTATCTTTTGTATTCTGCCATAATTGTCATACTCATAGTTTGTCGTATTGCCTAATTCATCACTCTGGCTTAGGATATGCCTTCCTTTGCTGTCATAGGTGGTCTTTGTTTCTAACTTCTTTGTTCCTGCTGCATTAGAAACGACACTCTTTGTAAGATTATTATAAGTATCATAGCTATTTTCTATTTTTCCACCAAAGGCTGTTTTGGCTTCTTTCATATTTCCTTTATCATCATACTTATAATCGTACATGGCAGAGTCTTTTCCTACAGATTTTGTTTGAAGGCCTTTTGTATTATATACATGTGTGACAGACCCTTTTCCACTTTCTGATTCTGTTACATTCCCTTGTTCATCGTACTGATAGAAGGCTCCATAGTCTTTCTTCAATACTTGTATTCCGCCAAGCTCTATACTTGCATTTCCTGTTAAGGTTATGGTCAATGTAATTGTTGAATAGCTTTTGACTGCTGTTATTCCTAATGTCATCATGTCAAAATTGTCATCCACTGTTGTTTTCTTAAATTCGTCTATATCTTTACCATCTGCTGTCAACGTAACTTTCACTTTAGATGAGCCAGTATATGCTGTTTTTTGCCTACCCCAGATCACTGCCGTAATTGTATCACTACCTAATCCCTTCGTATGAATAGTATAACTCAAGCTTCCTGTTCCACTCACCTTATATACCGTTCCTAATACCTCTGATAGAACGGAATCTCCTACAGATACAATGGATGTTGTAATCCCGCTTCCTTTTGAAAAATTACTGATATTCGGTGTCGATAACGTTGTTAATCTATGCTTTGTTGGAATGTTTGAACTCTTGCATACTAATCGTTTTGTGCTCTTATCATACTCCGTTTCTACTGCATTCCCATCTTCATCGATCTCAAATAATGGAAAGTTATTCTTATCAAAGTAAATATATACCTTTCTTCCATCATGATCGGTAAGAGTTGTTCTTCCATCTTCATACGCAATCGTGGTCTTTACTGCTGTTTCTACTCTTTCATTCACGACTTCTACAATCTGATTTACTCTTTCTTCCCTAAAGATATATTTGGCATAATCCTTTGAGATTTCATCTTTCACTACCATCTCATTCGTCCCATAGGTTATGCTTATATGCTTGACTAGTTGGTTTTCTTTATATTGCTTGACTCCTGTTATTCTTTCTCTTGTGTCATATTCAAAATCAACATATTTCTTTCTCATTCCATCTTGCGTATAGGTCACTCTACTATATGTGTTTCGTCCTGTTTCACTAAACGTTATCTTTTCTCCATGCCCATTATCCATATTTAATCCATCAAAAATAGTTTTCTCACCATTTGCATACTCTATGGATGTTGGGTAATATGTGTTCCCTTGCCTATACCAGATTCTATTTCCTTCCTGATCTTTAAACTCATAGCTATATTTTTCACTGTCTCCTGGTATCTCTTTTACATGTTTCCATATTGTTATATTGTTTTCTTCCGTCTTAAACTCATGATTTCCTTTATCATCCCAATACGATATCCCACTTCCATCTGCTTCCCTGACTCGTATATACGTCTCATTGTCTGTAAATTCTTTATATGTACTTATACTACATCCTTTCCCAAAATGCTTTTTATTTTCCTTATCATAATAACTATAAATCAAACTAAGGTCCATCCTATTCGGTCCTTCTGTCTCTATAATCGGTATGATAATATGCAGATTTGCATCCTCTTTATTTACATTTACTACTCCCTTCGCCACTTCCCCTATTGTTTGACTAATTTGTTTTGTATATCCTTTTAGCCCTTTATTTGCCATCCTTTTTCCTTCTTTCCTTTTTAAATTAATCTTTTGGTTGTTCTTGCTTCCTTGATCATATCATCATTTAGATATTCAACAATTTCATGAAGATCTATCATTCTTTTAAATTGATCAAAGAAAATTTGTTTTATTTCTTGAATTATTGCCAGTTTTTCTTCATAAAGTAAATCTAATGACATTTCTATAAAGAAATCTAAATCTGAATCCATTCGTTCAATTCTTTTAGCTAAAGACCCATGTATCCATAGGCTTTTGACCTTATATTTTGTTTTTAATTCTTCTTTTTTATTTTCAACAAAATTTATAACGTCGGATAAGGAAACTGGAACCAAATTCTTATAATAACTTTTTTCCATATATGGATTCTTCTTTAGCAGCTTTATAGTAAACTCAAGCATTTCTGTTTTATTTCCTTTAAAATAAGACTCTCTGGCTTTTTCATATTCTATATATTCCTTTTTAAATAACTGAACTAAAGGAATTTGATTTCTAACTAAAATATAATTGAAGACCATTAAAGAAAGCATAAGTCTGTCTTCTTCTTTTAAATCCTTTAGTTCTTGATATACATATAGATGATACTCAATTGCCTGTTCAATTGGTGACATATGATTTAAATGAAAATATTTTGTAGAAAGTTTTATGGCTAAAAACTGTTCTAGTTCTTCTTCGGCATAAATATAGTAAAATTTTTTCCATAAACTTTTTGAAATCATATTTTTATCATTGCTTAAAAGGTATATATAAGCATCATAAGTGTTTTTAATTTTTTCTTCTACAGGTGTCTTATATTCATCTTCACTATAAATAATTTTTTTAAAAACATCATGATTAAAATCATAACCACAATATCTTAAAGCTTTCTCTAAAAAATTAGAGATTTTCTTTCTAACAAAAATTCTTTTATTTTTGGTTAATTCATAGATTTCTTCCATTGTACTGACCCTCCTATTATCTTTAATGTTTTTTTCATTCCAATTGTAAGTTCACTTTCCATTTTTTCTAATGTAGTAACTTTAATGTCCATAGATAAAGGTAAAAATGCTCTAAAAAATCGTTTAGATTTTCTTCTTGCATATCTTTCGTTAGATTCTTTAGATACTATGACTAATAAATCTAAATCACTATATTTATTGGTTGTACCTAAAGAAAAGGAACCATAAACCCCTACACCCAAATATCCTGTTATTTCTAAAAAATATGGTGCTAAAATTTTAAGAATACTTGGAATTTTAGAATTTAATCTTACATCATGTGTTCTATTTAACTTTTGTGTTTTCTTCTCTAAATAAGCTAAGATTCTTTTTACATCCTCAATGGTGCTAGCCATAAGCAAGGAAGATATACCCTTTGGATAGGGAAGCAGAATTTCCCCCTTTTCCTCTATATAAACCATGACTAAGAGAACTTTAATAATTAATCTTTTATTTTCTATATTTCGTAAATCCTGAAGGATATAAAATACTTTTTCCTCTACCCTTTTTCCAATAAAGCCATTAAATTCATAAGAAATTTCTAAATATTCAAATAACATTTGAATTTCTTTTTTATGAAAAGTTAACAAATCTTGTTGTAAAAAGAAATTTCTTATCATACACAAATTTAAATCTGCTTCAGTTTGGCAAGATGCTTTGTTAAAAAAACAATCCTTAAGATGATTTTCATCGATAGGCTCTGGAAGATTTTTTATTAAATATTTACATAAGAGATAGTCGATTTTCGGATTATATTCCTTATTCTTAAGAAACATCTTTATCTTTTCCTTTCTTTAAAATTTGTTTGATTAGCTCATTTCCACCAGTCGATGCAAGTCCACTCACTATCCCGATAGCGATTGCCATAAAAGGATTCGTGGTATTAAATAGTAATTCTGGACTTATGAAATAGATAATCAACCCAAGTGCCCCTCCTATTCCGCCAACAATTACGGGAATGTACTTGTATCTTTTTTTCTTTCTTAATATAACAAGTTTGAAAAATTCTCCAATCAGATAACATACTATCGTTATCACAGGAATACTCATCATTTCCATCATCGTCATTTTAAACTTGAATGTTCAAGTTGTTTTTCTAAAGCATTTTGAGCCTCTTCTACACGTATCAATCTAGATAGTAAATTCTGATAATTTGTCTCTACTTTATCTAACTTTCCTTCCATTCGGTCAATACTCGATTTTATATATCCAATATCACTGATTAATACACCTTCAGATTTACCATCTTTTTTTGTGTCAACCATATGATTTCTTTTAAATGCCAAATAGGCAAAACCTATACTTGATAGAGTTCCGATAATCCCAATTACGCCTACAACTATTTCATTCATTTTTATTCTCCTTTCTTTAATTTTTCTATTTAAGATCTTAAATTTAATTCATTAGGAGCGACCTAATTCATTTTTAGTGTAACATAATTTTTAAATTTATAAGGGGGCAAATTGGGTCTTGACAAATCGTTCTATTTTTGTATATATTGCTTCAAAGGATGATAATAAGAGTAAAATGCGATAAAATTCATTACAAAGGTTTCAATTTTATTTATTAGTTTTTTTATTGATTTAACATCTAGATGTAATTCATAAGATAATTCCATATTGGTATATCTATGATTGGAGGCATCATAGAGCAAAGAAAATAACTTAATGTATAACAAATCTTCTTCAAAAATAGAAAAATTTTGAAAAGTATTTCTGATTTCTTCAAATAATTCTTTCACTCGTATTACAAATTCTTTTGGCACATTTTCTTCTAAAGTTTTAAATATATTTCTTCTATTTTTCATCTGCAGGTCCTTTCTAAATAAAAAAAGACAAAGATATCGTGAATCATAGAAATCCACTCTTCTTTGTCTGTGTCTTTTGTTTTATAATTTAGTTGACCTTGTTATGGTATAGTACCACATCTGTACAAATATTTTAATAAATTTGCTGACACAGCAAATTTGAGGCATCTCCCAATTTTAGGCATTGCTATCACCTCATACAGCCATAATAGCACAAAATTAGGTTTGTTGTTAAATGTCAAATCCTAGAGTTTTTTCGACGTTTTTGTCACTTAAAGGCGATTTTTTCTTTAAACGTTTAACCACATTTAAACGTTCGACATATGATATAATTTTTTCATCTAATTATGTCGAATATTGGAAAATCTTAAAAAAATAAAATTACAAACTATTTTAATAAAACGTCTACAGATCTGCTATAAAACCTCAACACTGACGCTTCAGTCTCATTTTTTGGTAAATCGATGTAGTCGTTTTATCTTTTCACGATTTTAAAAAAACAAAATAAAAAATAGAAATTGAAAATATCGCGAAAAATCAACGGATTTTCAATTCCCATTTGTTGGTGTTTTCCCAAAAGAACCTGTGACTGCAATAACATTGCCTTGATAGGTTTGAATTCGTCTTTTAGCTCTCTTTAAATAAGGAATATTTAAGCTATAGGAAATCACTCGTTCTATTAATAAAACTGGAAAGATGCTGAATTCTATAAACAATACTAAATAAAGTCCTACATAGGGAATTAATCCAATTCCCAAGTAGCAGAAACTTAATATCATTAATCTTTTTATTCTTTTCGTAAACTTCAAGTGCACTCTAGCTATCAAGTAAAAAATACTATATAACAACAAGTAGATGGAGCATATTATTGTTACGATAAGAAGTTCTTCTGCAATTCCAATACTTAAAACAAGGATTGGAAATAAATTATAAAATAAAAAATTATATAAAAAGTGCTTAAAATAAAATTTAAACTGGTAGTGGGATTGTTGATAGATATTAAAGATTAAATAAAGTTTCATTATAGCATATAATATCACACTAATAAGCATAATCTTCACCTATTAAAAAACTCATTAAAATTATCATAAAAAAGCTAGGACGATCAAGATAAGGAAAATGGCCACATTCTTCCATTTCTATCAATTCTGAGTTTTGAATATTTTCTTTAATTTTATATCCTAAACTTAATGGTGTTACTGTATCATTTTTACCATAAATTAATAATGTGGGAACATTAATAGCATTCATATTTTTTCTTAAATCCGTATTGACAGCTTTAATAAGCATAATACGTTTGACATTGTCCGCATTTTGATAATCTGTAGACCCCATTTTTACAGGCAGATGACATTTTTTCAGTAACTTGTAAACTTTAATTTTAAATCTTTTTGAAAATTTTAACTTTTGTCGAATCCCAGCCGATGAAACTAAAATAAGTCGTTCTACTTCATATTTTGAAGCATACACTATACTTACTCTTCCCCCATAGGAATGTCCCAAAAGAATGGGTTTTCCAATTTTTAATTTCATAATGAATTGATGTAGAACATCCGCAACATCCTCTACTGAAAGCGGAACTCCCACTGTTGAACTCCCAAAGCCAGGTAAATCTACAGAGTATACTTTAAAATGATTACTTAACGATTTAGCCAATTTAGAAAAAGTCAGCAGAGATGCTCCCCACCCATGCAGGAGAATAAGTTCTTTCCCATCACCTTCCACTTCATAGTTTAATTTTAAACCATTCAATTCTATTTCAATAAATATCACCAACCTATATAACTATATGGTTAAACCGTAAAATTTATGTTTTATTGTTGAACAAAAGAAAAAGGAGTTATTCACTCCTTTACTTCCATTACCATTTTGTTATATTTTGATTTTCGTCATAATACCAATAATTCCCATTCCCTAAAGGCTTTGTAATGGAATAGGTATAAACTTTTGGTGAACAGTTATAATTCTTAAATCCAGTTGCGACTAAGTTATCCCACTGTGACTTTACACCTGTAAAATAAATGGTATGTAATGTTTCACAATTATCAAAAGCTCCATCTGCAATTTGAGTTAAACTTTTTGGTAATACGATTTCTTTTAAACTTTTACATTCACCAAAAACATATTTAGACAATTCTTCTACACCCTCTGAAACGATCACAGTTTCTAAAGAATTACAATGCGCAAATGTGGCAGAATTTAACACTTTCACAGTCCCTGGTATTTCCACAAGAGTAACATCAAAACAAGACTGAAATGCCATCGAACCAATATAATTTACATTTTTAGAAATTTTTATAGTTTCTGCTCCTTGACAGGCATTAAAAGCTGAAGCACCTATACTTACTACACTATCTGGCAGATTTAATTCTTTCAATTTGAAACAACCAGAAAAAGCAGAATCCCCAATAAATTGAAGTGTATTAGGAAAACCTACTTCTTTTAACTCAAAACAACTAGAAAAAGCACTATTTCCTATTTCAACAAGTCCATCAGGAAAATTAATTTTTGACAACTTGAAGCATTGGCTAAATGCTCTTTCCCCTATTTTAAGCATAGTGGAAGGCAATTGTACCTCTACAATATTTTGTTTATAAAAGGCATCTTCACAAATTCTAGTTACTGGCAAATTGTTATGTTTTTCAGGAATTTCAACAATTAGGTCTATGCCAAAATATTTTTCAACGGCATAACTGCTTCCATCTCCCGTAAGAATATAATACAAGCCTGGGGTTCCTAAATTATGAATATATCCACATATAGTACAAGTATCGTTATCATCAAATTCATGTTCTAAATCATCTATAATTATTTTACATTCCTTACAGGTTGTCCAGTGCGTTCTGTCATCAAAATCCCAGATCACATTAGGTTGATGTCCTGTAGCAGCAAGTTCGTTCACAACCTCTATTTCTTGATCATCTAGTAAGAATATATACTGCTCAAACCCAGACATCTCACAAGTTGGTTCTATCAGTTCATACTGATAATCGGATTCATTTAAATGAGGCAGTACGTAAATCTCCTCATGAGTACAATTCTTTTGACATACTCTCTTTAATACCCCTGAAGAGGTTACTGTAGGCAGGCAATCCACTTGCCACAAAGTATAGCTATGACCTGATGCAGGAAATTCTATACGATCCGTTTTTTCTCCACAAGTTATACAATGACGGGATTTACTTCCACTAATTTCACAACTAGGTTCTACATCCACGATCCACTCATTTGAAAAAACATGTCTATGTTCTAAAGCTGGAATTTCTTTTTGTTGTTCATAATTACAGCTTTTGCAAACTCTTTTTTGGATTCCTGGATGTTCTTCTGTAGATTCTGTCACAACCATCCATGTACTGAATGTATGAGCTTCTACTGAAGTTCTTTCTTCTGCATGTTCACAGGTTGCTTTATGATAGTGTACACTTTCATCATAACTCCAACTATTGGAATAGGTATGCTGATGTAACAAAGCGGGGATTTCTTTTTCCTGCTCATAATTACAACTTTTGCAAATTCTTTTTTGTACTCCTGGATGTTCTTCTGTAGCTGCTGTTATAACCATCCATGCACTGAATGTATGAGCTTCTACTGAAGTTCTTTCTTCTGTATGTTCACAAGTTGCTTTATGATAGTGTATACTTTCATCATAACTCCAACTATTGGAATAGGTATGCTGATGAGAAGACAAAGGTACTTCATATTGGCATACGCTACAAATTTGTTTTTCATTTACAATATATCCAATCTGCATCATATGATCAGACTTAAAACTATGGTGAATCATTTCACTTTTCGTACCACAAGAACATTCTTGCCAATGTGCATTTTCGTCAAATAAATATTTTCCATTAAAAGAATGAACATGCACATTTCCCTCATTCTTTTCGTTATCTAGTGATTTCATTTCATGACAGGAAGTAAGAAATACTCCATATAAAATAGAAATTGACATAAAAAGTAATATTATACATACCTTTTTCATATCGAAACACCTCTAAATATTATTTTATAACTCATATTTTATCACTAAATATTCTTTATGTCAAATTTTCATTCCTTTGATGATTTCAAAAAAAAAGGAGTGATCCACTCCTTTAGATTCTACTACTTATCATTTAAAAAATCTTCATTAACTTCAATATCCAAATCATCAATATCTTCATCTTCATTTACAACAGGTGTAAATACTGTGACTTGCATCTTTGTTTCTCCGATGACCTCAGCTAGAATTTCTAAATCAATATCAAGCTTTATTTCATTATCTATGATTTTGGCATTCGTTACTGTTGGATGTTTTAAAATCTTTGCTAATACATCATCACTGTTTTTTAAATATTCATTGACAATTCTTTTAACTTTAATATCCTTTTTATAGGCTACTTTTTCTCTTAAAACATCTGTTCTAGAATTTTCTTCAGTAGAATACCAAATATTAACCTCAAATTCGCCATTGATATCTACAAGGTCATTATTTCTGGTTGCTTCAAACTCATGATTAATTATCCAGCATCCTAATACTGAATAGGGATGCTTTGTTGTATTAATACTGTGCGTTATATGCATAGCCTTTTTACCTTTAGCTACTACTGCCTTAGTAACAATTTCACGGACTTCATTCATTATACATACCTCCCTAATCCTAGTATATGAAAAAGAAGGAATTTAAGTGCTAAACTATCTCATTTAAATCTCTGTTCTACAAATCAAAAAAGTGACAATTGTTTGTCACTTTTTTTCTTCCTAAATATCATATTTCGAAATAATTTCCGCAGGAGTTTTACGCATCAACATTACGATAGGTAATAAGCCAAAGATAAAATTCAACAAATAAAGTAATAAAGCGCCTAAAATACTTATCCAGATACTGCTCTTTAAAGCGTTCATAGATAATGTATTATTTATATTTGCAGCAATTGTATCAAAAATGATGGTGGTAAAGATATATCCTAGTAAAGATGTTAGGGTTACCATCACAAAAATATCGGATATAAACTGTAGGAATAATTTAAATTTAGATGCGCCTAGGCTTCTATAAACACCAATAGGATAAATATCTGATATCATTCTACTGCGCATTATGAAATAAATAAAGATTGAAATTGTAACAATAAGAGCTAAAGATAATATGCCAAATACTAAGAGAGATGTGTACTGGTCTTCTTTTAATCCCTTTATGATATGTTCATATGAATTGACCACATAGAACTTTTCTTCTAAAACTTCATTTATTTTTCCTAGATCTTTTACTTTAAAAGTAATGCCACCATTATAGTTCATTGAAAGTATAACTCTGGTTCTAGTAAATAATGCCCCAAAACCTAAGGTAGTATTCTCTGCATAATATTTGCCAACAATTTCAATACCATCTAGATTGTCACCTATCTCATTGGAACAATAGACAGAAACTATACATTCCGTATCTTTTTCTGGCAATCGTCCTTCCACTAATTTATACTCTTCATATGTAAAACATCTATCCTTAAAATAAGTAAATGCTCTATCTAGCTTGTTTTGATGAATTATAAAATTGTCTGCAATTGTGTTTCCATCAACAAATTCAAATATTCCTACCACATGATATGTTTTGTTATCTGCCAAAATAACATTTTGATCCAATTTATCTATTGCATTTGGATATTTAGAAGAAAGTAAAATATTATTACTTTCTAAATCTGTTTCAGTTAAATCTCTGCCCTCTAAAATATTATATGTATTATATTTTTTTTCAATAGAATACAATCTTTGGTTACTAGATACCTGTTGCCAAGAAGAGGCATTCATTTTCATATATGTTGCATCATTTAAATATCCAAAATTATGAGGGTTATCACTAATGCCACTCACTTTTACTTTCGTGACAGCGCCCCCCTGATATAGTTGTAATTCAATACCAAGCAGACTGTCATATGTTGGATAATAATATGTATTCTTCTTAATAAATTGATCCGCAAGTTTTTTACTAAGGATGATTTCTTCTACTGCTGGTTCCTGTCCACATAATAATTGTACATGATTTGCCTCATAATATCCTATTAAAGGAATTTCAAAAGAGTATAATATGGATTCAGAAAAATTGATTTTTTTTGAAAATTGAGCTTGTATAAATTTAATACTAGAAATACTTTCAATGCTTTCATTATTTATCATTTTCTCAAATTGAGACGAAATCGTAGTATCACTTAAAATTTTATCACTTTCCAACTGATAATATGCCTCATCAAGACTTATATGCGTTTCATCAACAATCACATAATTTGCAAAGCCTATCGTACAGATGGCTAAAAGTACACCTATAATACCAAAAGCGAAATACAAAAATTTAGCACGCTTCTTAGCAAAACGCATTTTATTGAAACTCTTGAGTATTGCTTTACCAAACTTCTTAAAGGGATTCTCTTTTCTTGTAGTATCCTTATACCATGAGGTGTCATACTCAAACTGCTCTATGTGTTCCTGCTTCAATGCTTCATAGTGCTGGTCTAAAACTTTAAGATTCGTTTCCTCCAATAATTTTAATTTTTCGCTGCCCGAAATATAATAGGTCCCATTTTTTTCAATAATACGTATCTCTAAAGGCTTAGCTTCGGAAGAAGCATAATACTGTAAAGATACAAGTTCACCTTTTTCTTCTTTATAAGATAAATCTTTTAAATAAATGGTGTTACCCTGTTCTGTTTGTAATGTCTGATTCTCATCACACATATATCTGTCTA
>CAJTNG010000002.1 GCA_910577745.1 uncultured Anaeroplasmataceae bacterium
ACTAGATGCTAATTTCTTTAAAATTGCCATAAAACCACTAAAAAAAGCCCAAAAATCATATGTTTTTGAGCTTTTTTTAGTTTGTAGCCTTTTCGTACTACAAATATGGTGGAGGCGGGGAGACTCGAACTCCCGTACGCAGCAATGTCTACCATACTTTCTACACGTTTAGTTTATTTGAAACCTTCACTAGGTCTAAGCAAATAAACAAGCCAAAACCTAGCTACACTCTATTCATATTCATAAATCTAGTTAGAGTAGCACTACATCTATATATCCTATATAGTTGACGCTTTTACTAATGTGCTATAGGAAACATCTTAGAAAAGCCGCTTGAATTAGATTAGCAAGCGTATGCAGCGCTCATAGTGTTAGAGCGTGCAAATAAATGAGTTTTGTTTGCGGTTATTTAACCTCGACGTTTTTAAAGCAGACTACTGCTACGTGCTTATATGGCTTATCTTACCACGGCGAATCCTAAAACGCCCCCATACAAAGCAATTATAGAGGAAATCCGATATTTAATCAATATCTTCTTGCATCTTTCATTGCTTTTTCAATTCTTCTTTTACTGTCTTTTTCTTTTAATACTTCACGCTTATCATTTAATTTTTTACCACGACATAAAGCAATTTCTATTTTTAACAAAGACCCCTCAAAATAGGTTTTTAGTGCCACAATAGCAAGACCTTCTAATTTAACCTTGGTTGCCAACTTTACTGCCTCATGTTTATGTAATAATAATTCTCTAGTTCGAAACTCATCATGATTGAAAATATTCCCTTTTTCGTATTTGGCGATATGCATATTCACAAGATAGGGTTTATTGTTTTTTACTAAAACATAGGCATCATTGATATTACATTTCCCTGCACGAACCGATTTGATTTCCGTACCAGTTAATTTGATTCCTGCTTCATACCGATCTAAAATAAAGTATTCAAAGCCTGCTTTTTTATTTGAACATACTATTTTCATATTTTATTCCTCATAAAGATTATAATCGTTTATAAACATAAAATCAATCTTTCTTGTCGTTCTGTTTGCACCTATGACAACCACATCCACTTTTTGACCAAGCTTATACGTGTATTTTCCATTAGAATAACTTTTTGAATTTTCAAAATATGTATAATATCCTTGCATATTTTCTAAACTTACTAAGCCTTCTACTCCATTATCCAGTGTTACAAATAGTCCAAAAGAGGTGACAGAAGTGATGACACCCTGATACTGGGTATGGATATGATTTTCCATATACCAAGCATAAAGCATATCATTTACTGCCCGTTCACAGTCTACTGCTTTTCTTTCACTCACTGAATTTCTTTTCGCAATTTCAGGAATACAATTCGTAAAATGTTCTATTTCTTGCTCTAAATTCTTGGGATGCAATAACACATTTTTCAAAATACGATGAACTAATAAATCTGGATATCTACGAATAGGAGATGTAAAATGACAGTAATACTGCATAGCAAGTCCGTAATGCCCTAAGCAAGATTCATAATATTTAGCTTTCATCATACTTCTTAATAAGAGTTGATTTAGGATTGGTTTGTGAGGAGAATCCTCAATTTTATTTAGCATTTCTTGAATCTGTTTTGGAAAAATTCCCTTTTTGGGATAATCTACAGAAATCCCCATGGCTTGAATTTCACCAAAGGTTTGATATAATTTTTCTTGTTCTGGCTTCTCATGTACACGGTAAATACATGGTAGATTCATAATATTTAAATGATATGCCACAGTTTCATTAGCCATCAGCATAAAATCCTCAATCAGCTTTTCTCCTTCTTCTCGTTCTATGGGGAGAATTTGATTCGGTGAACCATCTTCATTTAGTTTAAATTTATACTCTTTGACTTCAAATTCTAATCCGCCTTTTTTTAACCTTTTCCTACGAATTATCTTAGATAATTGTTCCATATGCTGTAAGGGTTCTACAAGAATAGAATACGTCTGACATAGTTCTAAATTCCCCTTCAATATTTCATTGACCTTTTTATAGGTCATTCGATGTTTCGAGCGGATTACCCCTTCACATATATCGTAATTTAGAAGATTACCTTCTTTAGATATTGTCATAAGACAAGCAAGTACCAATCGGTCTACTTGTTCATTTAAAGAGCATATCCCATTGGATAGTTTATGAGGAAGCATAGGAATCACACGATCCGCCAAATACACAGAAGTACCTCTAGACAAGGCTTCTTTATCTAAAGGGGTATTCTCCTTTACATATTCAGCTACATCCGCAATATAAACGCCGAGCTCATAACTACCATCAGGATTTTTTATAATGTCTACAGCATCATCAAAATCTTTGGAATCATCTCCGTCAATTGTAAAAATGAGGCGGTCTCTAAAGTCTCTTCTGCCAACAAGCTCTGAAGGTTGCACTTCTTCTTTAGTATGTGAAATTTGTTCTAACACTTCCATGGGAAATTCTGTTCTAAATCCATATTCCAACGCGATTTGGCTGATTTCAATCCCTGGATCATCCTTATGCCCAACCATTTCTAATATTTCAGTTTCTATGGCCGTACCAACATAAGAAAGTTTCCCATAAACGACACAATTTTCTTCCAAGGGATATGGAGTTTTTTTAACAATGGCTTTGATAGGAAATTTGGGATCCGTTGATACAATATAAGCTTTTTCTTTTCCCTTACGCATTTTCTTCTTATAGGTTCCTATGATATGCGTATGTCCACGCTCCACGACTCGAATGATATCAGCATTTAGTAATTTTGATCCACTTCTATAAGGATAAAATGAAACCTGATCTCCATCAAATATTCCTTCCAACTGATCTTTATTAGCAAAATAATCCTGTTCTTCTCCATCAACTAAAAGAAATCCATATCCAGAAGCTTTAAGATCAAGGGTTCCAATTTTTATAATCCCAAAAATACCTTTTGTTTTATGATAAATGATTCCTTTCTCAACGAGTTCATCTAATTCGTCTAATAGGAGTTTTTTATTTACTTTTAGAATTCTTTGAATTTCTTCAAAATGCGTAATTCCCTGATTTAAAAGTCTTAATATTTCCTCTTCCATTTTTTCACCTCCTTAAGTAAAAAAAAGAGATTTCGATTGAAATCTCAAGTTAGTGTAAGGCTACAGATGTAATTACGGATGCCACAAAAAGTATTCCTAAAGCTATCGTTATTCTTTGCAGTAATAACTCTACTCCACGCGTCTTTTGAGTTTTGAACAATTCTGACTTGCTACCATTAAAGGCATCATTAATATCATCTTTTGAGTTTTGCATCATTACAACTGCAATTAAGCATACAGAAAGAACTAATACAATATAATCTATCCATAACATAGGCGTAAATCTCCTTAAATTATCTTAAAACTTCTAAACAATTATATCATTTATAAAAGTGTATTTCAACAACTATTTAATAATTTTCAAAATTAATTGTGAGTCTACTTGACTTTTTGAAATACAGAATGCCTCTAAAAGAAGTTGTTCTTCTTCCACGACATCTTCTTTATTGGCATGAAGAATAGCTAATGTTTCACCTCTACATACCTTATCATTTACCTTTTTATTTAAAACTATACCTACACTGTGGTCTATAGCATCCCCTATTTTACTTCTACCTGCTCCTAGCATCATAGCTGCATTTCCAATGGCTAAAGCATCAATGTGACTGATATAGCCATCCGCTTGGGCTTTGACCTCAAATGTATAATTTGCTTTAGGAAACATTTCAGGATTTAAGATATATGCTTTATCTCCACCTTGAGCCTCTACAAGAGCAGCAAGAGTTTCTAAAGCCTTTTTGTTTTCTATTTGTTCCAATAAGAGCTTCTTAGCCTCATCTAAAGTAGAAGCTTTTTTAGCTGATAAAACCAAATGGGCAGCAACCTCTAAGCATAAGTCTGTAAAATCCTTTGGTCCATTACCATTCAATGTATTGATAGCTTCTATCACTTCTAAAGAGTTACCTACTGCAAGTCCTAAAGGTTCATCCATATTCGTCAAAATTGCAGTCATATCCTTGCCACAATTTTTACCAATGTTCACCATAAGTGTAGCAAGTTTCGTTGCATCTTCTACATTTTTCATGAAGGCACCGCTTCCCACTTTTACATCTAAACAGATAGCGTCTGCCCCACTTGCCAATTTCTTACTCATAATGGAAGAGGCGATAAGTGGAATGGACTCCACGGTTCCTGTAACATCTCTTAAAGCATAAAGCTTTTTATCTGCAGGAGCCAATTGCCCCGTCTGTCCAACCAAGGCGATTCCAATAGAATTTACCTGACGCACAAAGTCTTCTTCACAAATAGAAATGTTGTATCCTGGAATGGCTTCTAGCTTATCTAAAGTTCCTCCTGTGTGTCCTAAGCCTCTGCCACTCATTTTTGCAAATTTTACACCTAAAGAGGCAACTAAAGGTCCAACAACTAAAGAGGTTTTATCTCCAACTCCACCTGTGGAATGCTTATCTACCTTCACACCATGTATGGCACTTAAATCTAACACATCTCCACTATGTAAAATACTTTCTGTTAAATACGTCGCTTCTAAATCTGTCATGCCCCTAAAATAGATTGCCATAGTCAAGGCAGAAGCTTGATAATTATCTACAGTGCCTTCTGTAAATCCATGAATAAAAAATTCAATCTCTTCTTTGGTTAATTCCAAACCATCTCTTTTTTTAATAATGATATCAATTGCTCTCATTTTTTTCTCCTTTATAAAAATTTAATCGTTTTATACTATTGTTATTTTACCATCTTTTTCCTAAAAAAGGAAGACTATTCTACTTTATTATAGAGGCCTAATACCTCCAAATGACAAGACTCTTGTTGTTCGATTCTATTTTTTATCTCATTTATAACTTCTATATTTCCTTTGGAAATAAAAAATTCTAAATAAAATATATAGTTTCCCATCTTATCTTTCCTAGGTCTAGAAAGGATAGAATTTAGATTGATCTGGTAATCATTGAATACCTTTAGAATAGAAAATAACTTTCCTGGTTCATCAGAATAGGGACTAATCACTAAGGAACAATGATATTCCTCTGCATCCATAATTTCCATTTGTTGTTGCACTAAAACAAACCTTGTCTCATCCCGAACATTTCCAAGAATATTTTTGATAACAAGAGAAAATTCTTGCGTATCGACATGACTTGGAACAATGGCAGCAAAACCTCTTTTAGACTCTGCCTTTAAAAGATGCAAACTCTCTATATTGGACTGGGTAATCACAGGATTTAGTTGATGCTGAAGAATAAAATCCTGACATTGTCCATATGCCTTAAACTGAACATACAAATGATTTACATCCGACAAATTCTTCTCATAGGTTACAAGATAAAAATCCACATCTAGCTTGACCTGCCGAACAATTCGTAACTTATTTTTTAAGATGTAATCCATACTTTCCATCACAAATCCATCCAATGTATTTTCAAATGGAACCAAAGCTAAGGTCTCTCTATCCACCATAGATAATGTCTTTAAAATATTTGGATAATATAATTTTTCATAGCCTTCCTCCAACAAAGAAGCCGCCTGATCTGAATACGTTCCTTTTGGACCTAAAATTGCTAATTTTTTCATAGGTTCCCCTCATATAAAGGCTCCATCAGATAGGACTTTTCATAAGTAAAGCGATATACACTCCTCTTAGGTGTTCTTTTATAGATACGGATTGTCTTATCTATGAGAAGAGCCGTGTCATCTTCTAATGCATATCCATCACAAGTAAAATGTTTCACTTCTTGATTATAACAATCTATCCCCTCATGATTATAATGAGGACATATGGTAATGTCTAATATATGTAACCCTTCTACCATTTGATAATTATAGGTTTGATATCCCGTGGTATACACATATCGATCGCCCATTCCAAAATTACAAAATAAAATGGCGCCTGCAGAAATCCCCATATAGATTTTATCTGAAGCTTCATATTTTTTTAAATATCCCCCTAGAGGACTGTGTTTTACAATATAAATTAATTCCTCTGCACATCCTCCACCGAAATATATCACATCTGCAGCTTGTATTTTCTGTTCTAAAAGGGAATCATTTACATCTTTTAAAACTTCAATTTTGCAAGCACTCTGCTTCGTTAATTTACGAAATTTTTGAATGGAAGACTCATAATTCTTATGACTAGCCATAGGAATAAATAATATACTCGGATGTGATTTTCCCAAAGATTCAAATATTTTTTCTTCCAGAGAAAAATCTTCTAAAAATTCCACACTTCTTCCACCAATCAAAACGTATTTAGCCATTTTTTCTTGCCTCTAGTCGATAGATTGGTCCCAATTTTGACCACTTTTCTTCAAATTCTGTTGGTATATTAAAGAAATCTAGATCTTGATGCAAATCTAAAGAAACCTTTGAAATTTTCCAGCCATTTTCACTAAAGGATTCTAAGGAATATTCAAAAAATTTTCGATTATCTGTTTTTTGATAAATTGCCCCTGAAGCAGATAAAACCTGTTCATAACTTGCTAAAAAGGTTTTATATGTCAATCTTCTCTTGGCATGGGCAGATTTAGGCCATGGGTCTGAAAAATTAATATAGATTAAAGAAACCTCCCCCTCTGAAAAATAATCTGTCAGCTGAGAGGCATCAAGTAATGCCAGTTTCAGATTAGGCATCATTTCTTCTTCTATTTTTTCCATGGCTCTAAGCAGAACTGAATCATACTTCTCAATGGCAATATAATTTATATTTGGGTTTAACTTGGCAAGTTCTTTGATAAATTTACCTTTTCCACATCCAATTTCTATATGAATTGGATTTGAATTATTAAAGACTTTTTTCCAATTGCCTTTAAAATCTTGGGGATTCGGAATAAAATAGGCTGTATTTACAGTCAAATGCTCTAACGCATTTTTAATTTTTCTTAACCGCATTTTTACTTCGTAAGCTCATAAATTGCTTTAGCATATATTTCAATTGCAGATTTAAAATCCTCTAATCGCATATATTCATTTGCAATATGACAAACATCCTCTCTTTCTGGAAATAATGGACCATAAGCTACACAATTCTTAATAAACTTTGCATATGTCCCTCCACCAATGGTTATTGGCTGTGCTTTATCATCATTTGTAACATCTTTATAAACCTGCATTAAAGTTTTTACTAAAAAACTATTAGGATCTACGTAATGGAATCCACCAAAGCTTAGAATGTTTACAGTAAGATTTGCATCCTTTGCTGCAACCCCTATTTTTTCTTCCATCTTTTCTTGGTGATCAGGGCGAGGAACACGGCAATCCATTCCAATCACTATCTTGCCATCTTGTATTGAGACGATCCCCACATTGCTCGTCAGCTCCTTCATCTCTTCATCAAACAAGTCATACCCAATTTTCTTTCCAAAAGGGTCAAATGTTAAATATTTCACAAAAAACTTAGATAATGTGGATGGGGATACTTCATTTAAAAAATCAAATAAAATAAAACTAGCGTTCAGTCCCTTTTCTGGAACCATGGCATGAGAAGCTTTACCATAGGCAATATACAGGTCTTTCTCCACTTTACCTTCATAGCCATGGGCTTTTAAATAGGCTAAATATTCGTTAGTCAAATCTTTTGTAAGCTTCATAGAGGCAAGAGCAGGAACAACATTATATCGATTTCCACAGTGAAATTCTTTGATGATTTCACTAGAATCTAATGCTCCTTCAAAATTGTATTGCATATGAGCTTTTTCTCCATAAATCAGTGGAAACTCGGCATCAGGAGAAAATCCAAACTCTGGTAAAGGTTGATTTTGGAAATAATGCGATAAACAACGTGACCCAGATTCTTCATCACATCCCATAATTAAGCGAATTTTTTTATTTGGCTGAAACTCTTGATCCTTTAACATACGCATAGCTAGATAAGCAGCCACCAAGGGACCTTTGTCATCCATTACGCCCCTACCAAATAGTTGATTGTCCCGAATCGTCAAATGAAAAGGGGCTGTATCCCAAGTCTGTCCTTCTACAGGTACAACATCTAAATGTGCAAGAATTCCTAACGTTTCTTTTCCCTTTCCAAATTCAATGTGTCCAGCATAATTCCTATCATTATAAGTGGTAAATCCTTCATGACTAGCAGTTTCAAGAATAAACTTTAGAGCCTGCTTGTTTTCTTCTCCAAAAGGAGCTTCTGCTTTTGGGTCATATTGATGTAAAACTGTTTTAAAAGAAATCAGTTTAGCTAATAAAATTAAACCTTCTTCTACATAATCCTCTACTTTAAATTCCATATATTTTCCTCCTAAATGAAATAAATTATTGCCTATAGGCAATAATTTAAATTTCTTTTCCTACCTTTAATGCCATAATTTTTTGCAGAATTGCATCCATTGCTTCTGCTTCATCTGGCCCAAAAGCTGAAATTGTGATTTCAGAGCCTGTAGTAAGTTCTAAAGCCATAACTCCCATAATCGACTTGAAATCTATTTTTTTTCGTAAAACCTCTATTGTGATTTCCGACGTATACTGCATACACAAATTTACTAAAGTGGTTGCAGTTCTTGCATCTAAACCGCCATCCACCAAGATTTTAAAAGATTTTGTCTGCATTCTTTATTCTCCCTTTGTTCTTGCTTGAATAGACTGACAAATCAAATCTGAATCATAAGAAAATAATAATTTAATCGTCTGATTTGTTATAAATACTCCTGCTGTGGATAACTGCTTTAAAGTTTCTAAATTTGCTTGTTCTGCATCCTCTAATTCAAAATTTACTCTACCATTAATGTTCTTAACAGTTAAAATATTCTTTTTACCTCCTAGTGCTGAGACTAGAGAGGATATAAAGGTTTCATCTACCTTGATTCTCTTATTTTTTTTCTTTACAATAAGGGAAATACATAAAATTAAAAGAATTAAAGAACAAATCATGGAACAAATCATTACGGGTAATACCCAAGCTTCCTGTGCTGCTATCATCTAAAACCACTTCCTTATAGGTATATTATAATAATTTTTTTAAAGTTTATCAATCTTTTTTAAATGAAAATCGTCAATTGTCTAAGCAATTCTTTCTTTCCTCTCATACCTTATGATAGGAGGTGAAAAAATAATGCCAATCGAAACTATTAACGATTGCGAGTGCAACTATATTAAAGAAACAGTGGCAAAAATTGATCGTCTTCAAAAGGAAGTTGTTACAGTAGGAGAAACTCGTTGTATAAGCTGTGAGAGTTCCTTATTTAATCCTGCAAATAATACCATTCCAGTATCCTTCCTAACAAGTTGTGGAACTTTATTTGCTGGGCAAACTGACTTAACTGGAACAACTACAAACTTCTTTAGAATCGAATCTATTCGCTGTGGAAGATATGTAACACTAAGACTTTTAACTGAAGGCGAGGGAGGCTTAACTGCAACTCTAAGAACTATGGTTCTTGATTTAGACGAGGTTAAAGGGATTCAATGCTTCGAACCAATCACTGTAGAACTATGCACTGCATCTACACCTACTGCCTAGTCCTTTGTATATCCGAATTTTTTGAAAAAATCATTTTTAAAATCTAATAAGCGATCTTCTTTAATGGCTTGTCGAATTTGAGCCATTAATTTTTTTAAAAAGGATAAATTATGAAGTGTCAATAACCGCATTCCCAAAATTTCTTCTGATTTAATCAGATGGTTTAGATAACTCTTTGTAAAAGTTTTACAAGCATAACATTCACATTCGGGATCTAATGGAGTAAAATCATTTTTCAAAGATTGATTCTTTACCTGAACCTTTCCATAAGAGGTAAAAGCTGTACCATGTCTAGCATTTCTAGATGGCAAGACACAGTCAAACATATCAACACCATTCATAGATCCTATGATTAAATCATCGGGAGACCCTACTCCCATAAGATATCGTGGCTTATCTTGTGGCATAATGGTCTTAAGATATTCTAGCATTTCATACATTTCTTCTTTTGATTCCCCAACGGACAAGCCACCTATAGAATATCCTGGGAAGTCAATCTCCATAAGTTTTTCTAAACAATATTTTCTAAGCTCTTTATTTCCAGCGCCTTGAACAATTCCAAATAAAGCTTGAGTGTCTGGATTCTTATGCGCATCTTTTCCTCTCTTGGCCCAGCGTATGGTTCGGTCTATAGAGTCTTTCAAATATTTTTCATCTGCATGAAACGGAGGACATTCATCAAAACTCATAATGATGTCCGCACCTAAATTATTTTGAATTGCAATAGATTTTTCAGGAGATAGGAATAGTTTTTCACCTGATTTATGATGCCTAAACTCTACACCCTCTTCTGTAATCTTTCTAATATTTGATAAAGAAAAGACTTGAAATCCACCACTATCCGTTAGAAGTGCATGATCCCATTTCATAAATCCTCTTACGCCCCCAGCGGCAGCAATCAGGTCATCTCCAGGCTGAAGCCAAAGATGGTAAGTATTGGCCAAAATAAGTCCATCACTTACCTCTTCTATTTCACTAGGAATGAGAGTTTTGACATTAGCCTTTGTTCCAACAGGCATAAAAATAGGAGTTTCAAAGTCACCATGTGGTGTGTGTAATATACCATACCTTGCCCCAGTCTGTTTACAAATATGTTTTAATTCATACCATACCGCTGCCATATTAAAGTAACACAACCTTTTCTATTATAACGTCTTCATAGGGTCTATCATTACGATCAACTTCCACTTCTGCGATGGCATCGACAACTTCTAAACCTTCGTATACTTCTCCAAATGCAGCATAGGAACCATCCAAATGTGGTGCATCTCTATGCATAATGAAAAACTGAGAACTCGCAGAATCTGGGAACATAGATCTTGCCATAGAAATGACACCTCTTGTATGCTTTAACGGATTGTTCACACCATTTTTTGCAAATTCCCCTTTGATGTGTTCCTTTGAGCCACCTGTACCATTGCCTAAAGGATCTCCCCCCTGAACCATAAATCCAGAAATGACACGATGAAACGTTAAGCCATCATAAAAGCCTTCTTTTACTAGATTTACAAAATTTTGGACTGTGATTGGGGCAACCTCTGGAAATAGTTCCAGTTTGATTTGACCTAAATTTTTAATGATCATCAAAACTTTAGGGTTATTTTCTTTATAAAATTCTTTATGATTCATATAATTCTTCTCCTTACTATTCAATCAACATCGCATCTCCAAAAGAGAAAAAACGATACTTTTCTTTGACTGCCTCACGATAGGCTTGTAGTATAAATTCTCGATCTGCAAAAGCACTTACGAGCATAATCAAAGTTGACTTTGGCAAATGAAAATTTGTAATTTGCGCATCAATTGCTTGAAACTGATATCCTGGATAAATAAAAATATCTGTAGTTGCACAAGTCGGTTGGAAGCCATCACAATATGCGGATTCTAAAGTTCTTGTGGATGTTGTACCAACAGCAATAATGCGTTTTCCTTGCGCCTTGGCCAGATTGAGTGCGGCGGCAGCTTCCTTCGATATTTCATAATATTCCTCGTGCATCACATGATTTGTCAGATCATCTTCTTCCACAGGTCGGAAGGTGCCAAGTCCAACATGTAATGTTACAAAAATAAATTGCACACCTTTAGCTTTTAGTCTTTCTAACAATTCTTCCGTAAAATGAAGCCCTGCTGTAGGTGCGGCGGCAGACCCTGGATGTTTGGCATATACCGTCTGATATCTATTTTTATCTTCCAATTTCTCATGAATATAGGGAGGAAGTGGCATTTGCCCAAGTCGATCTAAAATCTCAACCAAAATTCCATCATACAGCAATGCAAAGTGACAGATGCCTTGTTCTTCTTTTTTGATACATTTGGCCTTTAATTCTCCATTTCCAAAAGAAATAATGCTGCCTATTTTAACTCTTCTTTGTGGTTTAGCTAGACTTTCCCAAATATTATTCCCTAAATCCTTTAGTAGTAAAAGTTCTATTACTGCATTGGTTTCTTCCTTCACACCAATTAGACGGGCAGGAATGACCTTCGTATCATTAAATACCAATACATCATTTGGTGTCAAGAGATCTAAAATATCAGAAAAAACTTTATGCTCTATCGTCTTAGTTTGACGATTTAAAACCATTAGCCGGGATTCACTTCGATTTTTTAATGGAGTCTGTGCAATTAGTTCTTGTGGTAAGTCATAGTTATAATCTGTAGTTTTTATCATGCAAATAACCCCTTTAAGTATGGTATCCCAAGTTCTTCATAAGCCTTTTCTGTAGCAACCCTTCCTCGGCTAGAACGTTTAATATATCCTTCCTGTAACAAATATGGCTCATAAACATCTTCAATCGTAGAAACCTCTTCAGAAATGGTTGCGGCAATAGACTCTACACCAACGGGTCCACCTTTAAACGTATGAATGATCGCTTTTAAATAACGATGATCTGTATAATCCAAACCATTCTTATCAATGCCTAATTTGCCTAAAGCTTCATTGCATATATCTAAAGTTATTTTTCCTTCGTTTTTAACATCTGCAAAATCACGAACACGGCGGAAGAGTCGATTGGCAATTCGCGGGGTTCCCCTGCTACGACTCGCAAGTTCCTGCAAAGCTTCTAAATCCATTGATGTCCCATACACATTCGCTGTCCTAGATACAATAGCCTTCAATTCCTCTAATGTGTAATATTCTAACCGCAAGACCACTCCAAAGCGGTCTCTCAAGGGCGCCGATAAATCTCCAAAACGAGTCGTGGCGCCTACCAATGTAAAAGGTGGAAGATCTACACGTATACTTTTTGAAGTGTTATCCTTCCCTACCATAATATCTAAAACATAATCCTCCATCGCACTATATAAAACTTCCTCCACATATCTTGGAAGTCTGTGAATTTCATCTATAAACAGCACATCCCCTTCTTGCAATGTAGATAATACGGCCGCAAGATCTCCACTTCTTTCTATAGATGGTCCTGAAATCACTTTTAAATTTGTACCAAGTTCATTGGCAATAATTTGAGCAAGGGTAGTTTTCCCTAGCCCTGGAGGTCCATAAAGCAAAACATGATCTAAAGATTCGTTCCGCTTTAATGCTGCTCTTATATAGACATCCAGCATTTCTTTTGCAGAAGCCTGTCCAATATATTCCTTTAAAGTCTGAGGACGTAAAGAAAGATTATCTTCTTCCTCTACTACACCTGGACTTATTACTCTTTCATCACTCACATCTTACACCTACTTTACTAAGGCTTGTAGGGCTTGTTTCACCAATATACCCTCATCTTGCGTTTGATCCAGTTTAGGCAACACCTTACCAATTTCTTTTTTGTTGTAGCCTAAAGCCAGTAAGGCCTGTTCCACATCCTCTAATTTTGTATTTTGGAAATTTGGTTCTTCTACCAAATTTAATTTTCCTTTCAAATCCAAAATGATTTGCTGGCTTGCTTTTGCACCAATCCCTGGAAATTTTCTTAAATAAGTATCGTTTCTGGTTTCTATAGCTTTAACAATTTCCGAAACAGTTCCTGTAGCTAAAATAGATAAAGCACTTTTAGGTCCAATACCACTCACAGAGAGTAATTTGAGAAATAAATCCTTTTCCTCTTCCTGCTGAAACCCATATAAATCTATGATATCCTCTCGTACGTATTGATGTAAAAATACTTTGTATTCTTGATTCATTGAAAAATTATAAGGGTTACTCACAATGAGCAGATATCCGATTCCATGATTTTCTATTATTATATTCTTAGGCGTTATTTTTGTAACTACGCCAACTATGTATCCATACATTTATATCACCTTTTTAATCATATCATATTTTTTGTCAAAATTAAAGATGAATTTCTTTAGAAAGGTGTTCTTCCTTTGAACAAAAAAGGAAAACAAAATGTTTTCCTGACTAACGTTTTTTATGGGAGTAAGGACCTTTTGGAGGTAATATCCCTGGATAGGGTCTACCTTTAGGGATAGGTTTTGAGATCGGTTCTTTTTCTCTTGGTGAATGTATAAAAGTTTCCTGACTAGCCTCTGGCACCTCTTCTTCTAAAGGTGGATTCCCTACTGGATTAAGGCTAGGTGCATCTTCAAAGACTTCATGTACCTTGGGATAGTATTGCTGAACGAAGCTTTCTGTATTATCTAAAATTTGTTCGATTTCTTTATTGATGACTGGAATCTTAATTTTCATACCACTGACCAAATGAAATAAATCTGTGATATGAAGATTAATATCTTTGATTTCTTCCAGTTCCAAATGATACATATTCAAAATATCATGTATCGTTTCACCGTTTTTCACAATATGTTCTAACATATAATCACCAAGATATTATATGCGTTTTAGAACAAAAATATCTCCCTTTTGATAAATCATTTTAAGATTCAGTTCCCAATGAGAGAACGTCTGTTTTAAAATAAAATTCATATGTGTTTCATCCCGTAAATACCACCAATGATCTAAATTTTGTCCATCATAGGGTTTTGTTTTTATTATAATTCTACCACTTGCCGTCAATTTAGAAATTAAAGACTTTAAAACATCATATGGTTCTTTTAGATGCTCAAATACTTCAATTAAAAGAATTGTATCATAAATCTCGACTTCTTGATTTGGATAATAATGCAAATCATAATATGCACAGGGAATCCCATCTTCATTTAGAAGATTAGCTAGTGTATGATATTTTCCACAGCCGAAATCCAAACAATATCCTTGAACCCATGGTTTTATTTCAGAATAAACCTTTTGCATATAGATTACATAATTCCCATCCCATTGATGTAAATCATATCTTTTTCTTTCCTCTTCCATAGATAAGCTTGAAATTTTAGATAAAAGACCACATTTAGGACATAAGGTATATTTATTTTTTTGAATATATAGAGCTTTAAGCTCTATTTCACAAGAACATTTCATAATCTTGCACCCTTTTTCTTTGACTATTTCTTAAAATAATTATATAATAGAAAAGATGATATCACAAGTTGAAAGGAGGAATTTAGGATGCCTATTTTTAAAAGTGTAGAAAAATTTAAAAAAGAATATTCTAATTTAATTAATGGCTTTTCAGTCATTGATGAAAATGATCCTATTACTTCTCTTCAACTTTCCAGTTTAACAGAAATCCTAGACAAATGGACAAATAAACTCAATGAATCCTTTTTAAAGCACGCCGTATATTTGGCAGATTTTGACAAAAAAAACAATTCACTTTTAGTTCATTACGAGCAAAATATAAAATCTTTAAACGATTCTTTAAACCGAAATATTAAAAATTTAACCAAAAGTCATATTGATGCCTGCCAAAAGCTGAAACAAAAAATAGAGGCTGCTAGAAAAGATAGTAACTATTCCATTGAACAATTAGAAGTGGAATTTAACTATTTTTTAGCTACTTCTGAACAAAACAGAATCATCTTAGATAATGATTTTGAGGAAGCAAAACGACGCTTTGATTATCACAAGGAAGAAGCAAAAGAGTCCTATTTAGAAGTTGTAAAAAAGAATAACGAAATTCTTGATCTCATAAAAGAAAACCTATATACTTCCTATGAAGCAGAAAGAAAAACTCTTCTTTTAGAACAGCAGGAGGAATTGGACAAATTAAAAAATTATGTAGCCATTCAAGAAAAAGAACTTTTTGCAATCACGAATGCTTTAGAACTTGAAAAAAGTAATATGAAAGAAAAGTATCGACAGGAAAGTGCTAGTTTAAATGAGAACATCAAAAAAATAGCGGATGAAAAAAATAAATTAATTGATAAAGCAAGAAGTCAATATAACAAGTCTATGAATGAGGCTAGTATAGAGCGAGAAAACAAAAAAACCGTATATCAGGCAAAATCTCAAGCCTTATTAAAAGAATTTGTTACAAAAATCAATATTATAGATGAAAGCACATCAAAAATAAAAAAAGAATTTGAGAAAAAGACAAATGCGATAAAACGAGAGTATTATACAGATATTTTTAATAAGACAAAAACGTTTCATAATCAACTAGAACAGATTTATGCATCTTCTACTACTGCAAAGTTAGATAAATATACACATCATTTATTACGCTTTAGAAACAAGCAGCACCAAGTGAGAATTAATGCCTTAAAAAAAGAAAAAGAATTGATTCTATTAGAACTGACTAAGGATCATACGATTAAGTTGTTAAGTAACCGAAATGATAAGAATTTTTTAGAAATTGATAAAAATTTTGATATTAAGAATATAAATGATCAAGAACAATTTGATAATAAATATTACCAAGAAACAGATAATATTTTTGAAAACAACTTTAACTATACTGTAAAAACAGCAAACTATAGATTTGCTCAACAAGCAAACCTATTAAGATGCCAGTCACAAATTCGAACCAAGTTACTGGAAAGAAATTATGATGGTATTAGTGCAAACTATTACAAAAAAATAGAAACCATTCAAAGTAAAATCAATGCTCTTAAACTGAATATTGAGATATTAGAACGTTCTCATGCCGTGTCTTTAACCTATCTAGATGAATCATTTAAGAATCATCTTCATTTGGAAGAAACAAACAATTTATTAGAAATAGAAAAGAATAAATTGTTAAAAGAGTATAATGCTTCCCAATATGATTACAATGTCAAGAATATCGCATTATCCAAAGACTATGGATATAAAAAACTTGAATTAGAAAATCAAAAGGCTTTAGAATACAAAAATTTAAAAGCCAGCTTAGAAAACCTGTTATTAGAAAAAAATAATGTTTCTACTGCTTTTGCCATAAAGAGGGAAGAGTTAAATGAAAAATTTTCTAAAATAAAAACGCAAGTTATCAACAACAATGATTTAAAGCTTACAAAAGAAAACTATATCTCAAGTTTACAAAAAAACGATATAAAGTATGCTGGACAGTTAATTCAATCCTATCTCAGTTTCATTGATTCTTTTAAAAAGACCGTGTTTGAAATTATTGATGTAATTTTAAAGGATATCACTCCAACAGCGGATAACTTTAACTATTTAGAGTCTTTATTAAATTCATTTTTCGTTTTATTTGCTCAAATTTTAAAAGAAATTTTACATATTGCCCAAGAAGAACTATTTGAAGTGCTAGATCATAAAATGGAATATATTTATAATTTTAAATATAAATCTTCTTTAGATGCCTTAGAAGATTCTCATAATGCACAACAAATAGAAATTAAAGAAAAGAAAAGTGAAATATTAGACAAGATGGATAGTTCTAATAAAACAATTGAAAATTTCCGGCAAAAAATTTATACTTTGATTAATGACAATGAAATGCTGATTCATGCAAATCAGTTGAGAAAAAAGAAACTAGATCCTTCTACTCATTTATCCGTGAAACAAACGGAATTAAAAATTAAGGACTATAAAGAAAAAATTGACAATTTCAATAGAATGAATCATTTACACAATGCGGATTTAGTAGAATTGAATCATTCACTTGTGATTAAAAATGAAATCCATAAACGTGAACTACAAAAAATACGCAAAATGATCCATGATGATATTAAAGTTTATAAGAATTACAAAGAAAATTTAATTATTTTCTTCCAAAATGTTAGTGATAGAATTACAATCTTTAAAGATACTCAATTAATTCATTCTACATCTAGTAAAAAATTTTTAACTAATGTGGAGAGAACTGTTAAAAAACTTACCCATCTTCTATCTTATGTCAATATGAAACTTTCCATAAGTCATGATACATTCTTAAAAGAAATTGAAGTGGAAATGGCTTATCGTATGCAATGCTGTTCTAACGAATTTAAATATGAAATCAAAAGGTATAATCGCCAATATAATAAAGCAATCCATGAATATCAGACAGAATATCAGGATACGATATCCAATTATGAATCTGAAATCAGCAAACAAAATCTTTTAATTGAAGAGACGATGAAAGAGTATGATAAAAAATTAGATTTAGAAAATCTAAAATTTCAAACAAATAGTGGAAATTCAGATTTATTGTATCATGCTACTACTGAGGCATTCTTTACTTCTTATTATGCTATTGTAGATAATCATCAAAAAATTTTACAGTATCATAATAAACTAAATACGGATATGCAGGAAAAATTCAGAGTTGACAAATTAGATTTAGAAAATGAACAGATTACTCAGCAAGATATTTTAAATTATAAACTCAAAGTATTCTTGCAAACCAAAAATGAGGAAATTGAGCATTTACCTATTGCGTTTAAATTTAATTCTAAAATATTAAATCGTGAAACAAAGAAGAAAAATGTACAACTGCATGAAGATATGAAAGAAGCAAAGAATCAGTTCAATTTACAGAAAAAAAGAATTGAGAAAAATATATCTGGATTAAGAGCTCATCTTAGTCAGGATAAATTTGCAAATGAGTATAATCAAAAGAAAAACATTATTCTTGAACAGAAACATCATTTGAATACATTAAGACAATCTTTAAAGGAAATTGAAATACAATTATAAAAGCATCCCAAAATGAAGGGATGCTTTTTCTGTATTATTTTTTTAACCAAGAAGGGAATGCTGTCGTTGATTTGGGTTCATCGTCAAAGGAATTTGTCTTATGCTTTGATTCTTCTTTCATTCGCTTCTTCTCTAATTTTAATTTTTGTTTTTCGGCTCTTCTAGAAGATTTTATATCAAAAATCTGTTGAGTCTTTGCATCTACAGGAATCTCTTCCTCTTCAAAGTCTTCCTCTTCTTCTTCATCATGATAATGAGAAGTTAAACCCTCATATTCAATATTGTCTTCTGAAACATTTTTATAAATTTCTGAAGCCAAATCATCATATCCATTATTCTGGGCTTTTAACTCATATCCAGTAGCAACTACCGTGACAATCATTTCATCCCCTAAATCGTTGTTATAGGCTGTTCCATAAATGATATTTAAGTCCTTGTCACAATTGTTTCTAATTTCTGCTAAGGCAATCTCAATTTCTTTAGTTGCCAAGCTTTCAGATGCTGTAAAATTTACGATAGCATCAGTTGCACCATCAATAGTAACTTCCAATAAAGACGAACGAATTGCATTGCGGGCAGCCTTTAAAGCTCGGTCTGGTCCACTTGCAGCTCCGATACCCATCAAGGCTGTTCCTGAATTTGCCATAACGTGGCGAACATCTGCAAAGTCTACATTGATCATTCCCGGAATTGAAATGATTTCTGCAATTCCCTGTACACCTTTTCGCAATACATTATCTGCTTCACGATATGCCTCAAGCATAGGAGTTGAAGGATCAACAATTTGTAATAGTCTCTGATTCGGAATTACAATTAATGTATCAACATATTCTCTTAGCGCAGTCAAACCTGCTATAGCATTGTTCATACGTTCAGGTCCTTCAAATAAGAAAGGCTTTGTACAAATACCAACCGTCAAGCAATTATTCTCTCTTGCGGCTTTTGCGATGACTGGAGCAGCACCTGTTCCGGTTCCTCCACCCATACCACAAGTAATAAATACCATATCTGCATCACTAACCATTTCACGTATATCTTCTTCACTTTCAATGGCAGCTTGTCTTCCAACATCTGGATTTGCTCCAGCACCATGGCCTCTAGTCGTTTTTCTACCAATTAACAAACGATTCTTTGCTTTAGAATATTTTAAGTCTTGAGCATCTGTATTGACAGCAATAAATTCAACACCATGAACTTCATTTTCTATCATATGGTCGATTGCATTCTTTCCTGCACCACCAACACCAATTACTTTTATTTTTGTTCTAGCTGCCTCTAATGAGTCAAGTTCATCAAAAATCATAACTACCCCTCCATCGTCTATTTTACAAGGTAAACTCCTTTTTTTATTTTACATTAAATGTCATTTTTTTTCAATACGATTATATAAAAAATAAAAGATTATTTTCTAACTTTTTTTACAAGAATATAATTCTAACAAATGAAAAGAAAAAAAGAGAAAAAATTCTCTTTATCCTACAACTGTTATTTCAAAAATCATTTTAAGACCCAATTCTAATTCCGATCTCTTCTGTATATACTGAATGAGACTTAAAACATCGTTTCCTTTGGCATTCCCCAAATTAATTATAAAATTTGCATGTTTAGCACTTACAGCAACATCATTCAGTTCAAATCCTCTTAAGCCTAATGCATCAATAACCTTCCAGGCAGGAATTAAGGGGTTGTTTTTAAAAATAGATCCCATATTCTTAGTTTCCAAAGGCTGAGCCAATCTACGTTCCTTTGCTCTTCTTTCTAAAACTTCTAAGGTTTCCATAGGTTTTATCTTAAATCTAGCACTGATTATAATTCCATCTAAATAATGAAAAATACTTTTGCGATAACCAAAAGCACAAGAATCTTGTGGAACGGTAACCAGTTCCCCATTGCTATTAATATACGTGACATCTAACAAATGGTTACTAATATTATCTCGATAAGCTCCACTATTATTGTAAATAGCACCACCTAAAAGCCCTGGAATTCCTCCCAAAAAAGACAAATCCCCAATTTGTTTTGTAGCCAGTTCATAAGCAAGCTTAATGGTAGGATAAAAGGCACTACATTCTAATATGTCATCTTGTATGGTAAAGGTATAGTGTAATTTTCTTAAGTGAATCACAATTCCATCAAAAGGATGTTCCAAAGCCAAAACATTACTTCCATTGCCTAATATAAAGTATTTTAACTCATGTTCCATAATATAGGCAAACGCCTTTTGTAGAGATTCTATACTATTAGGAGTATAGAGTGTCTGAATGCTTCCTCCACACCCAATGGTAGTCAAGTCTTTAAATTTATATTTATTTTCTATACAGCCAAGTTCATGTTCTAAAACGTATTGTTCAAAATTCATAATTTCTCCATCTCATTCAATATTTTTTCACAACTATTTCTCACAACTAATTTTCTTTGACAATCTCTCATATTCACCATAATAGACTCTGAATCTAAAATTCTTGATACCTCAGAATAAATTTCTTCTTTTGCATTATCTTCTTTGACCATCCTGCAGCATCCTTTGTTCTCAAAGTATAGTGCGTTTAAATACTGATGATTTTTACTTGTTGTTTTAGAAGGAATAATGATACAAGGCTTTTCTAAAGAAAAAATTTCATAAGTGGTGGAAGCTCCAGCACGCGATATAATCAGTTTAGATTGAAGCATTAGATTTGGTAAATCATTCACATATTTTAAAACAATCGTGTTGTCTATATCCTTATACTCCTCACAATATCTTCCAGCAATCAAACATATTTTGTAGGTCGAATTTAGCTGATGAACCAAATCACATAATGGTTTAGAGCCTAGTGAACCACCAATAATTAAAATATCAAACGTATAATTTCTATATTTTAGATAACTCATCTCTTCCATAAGAATCGGCAAGCCCACAACCTTATATTTTTTTTTCATTTTTTCTAACGGATAGGTCAAAAACACCTGTTTCGCAAATAAAGAAAAAAAATGATTTGTTTTTCCCATAATGACATTCTCTTCCAATAAAAAAATAGGAATACGATGGAGAATTCCATAAATTAAGGCAGGGAAACTAACATATCCTCCCGTGGAGATAATGGCACTCACATTTTTTAATTTCAATTTTAAAAAGCATTTGAAAATTGTAAATACACGATTATTCTTTAATTTCATTCCAATAAAATCGATATGATGTTCTTTACATAATCGTTCTTCCAAAGAGTCATAGCTTCCAACATAACATACCTGATTTAGTTTTTTAGCAATTGCAAGCAATGGCATAATATGCCCACCCGTTTTACCTCCTGTTAAAACAATCATAAAATCACCATTTAATTGTATGAGTTGCTAAAAATATTAATGCTTTAAATATAAAAAAAATAAATCGGCCATCCTAGCCGATTTATAAATTATTCATCATCTTTCTTTTGATATTCATCGATTTCTTCTTCTGTAGCATCTCGTACTACTACCTTGATTCGATGAATTCTTCTGCCATCCACTTCAGCAATGGTAAATTCCATCACTTTGGAATAATCCTCATAAGCATCCGTTTCTTCGTTCTGCATAGTGTAACAAGCAACATAATTCATTTGAAAGCCAACCTCTGGTATACTTTCACATTTTGCAAAAAGCCATCCAGACAATTTAGATGGAACATCTTCTGGAACATCTCCAATATTTAGTCTTTCAAACAAATCATCTACATACATTTCTGCATCAACGAGATAACTGCCATCTTCTGCCGGTTCAAATAAAATATCATCTTCCCCTGCAACGTCATGTTCATCATAGATTTCACCAACAAGTTCTTCCAAAGCGTCCTCCATGGTAACCAATCCCATGACATCCCCATATTCACCACTTACAATAGCAATCATGGTTTTTGACTTTTGTAGTTCTACAATCAAATCATCTGCCTTCATTTGGGAAGAAACAAATTTTACAGGACGAATTAATTTTTTCCAAGACATTCTAGAATTTTTAACTAAAGCTGGAAAGAAATCTCTAACATAAAGTATACCTACAATATGGTCTCTATCATTTTTATAAACAGGAATTCTTGAATAATTTGAATCCATTAAAAATTGCTTTACTTCGTCTAAGGATAAGGCATAATCAATAGCCACCATATCAATTCTAGGGACCATAATATCTGCCACACTACGATCTTTTAAATCCAAAACATTTTTAATGAAGTTTGCCTCTCCATCTTCAATGGCTCCACTTTCTTCCATTTCGTCAATTAATATGTTGAATTCTTCTTCACCAAATGTTTTCTTGTCCTCTTCAGAGCCTTTTTTAGAAACCAATCTTTGAAGTCCTCTAAATAACATGACAAATGGATAAAAAATCAATTGTAGCACATAGACAATATAAGAAACCTTTGAGGCAATCGTCTCTGGATTATTTTTAGCTATGGTCTTTGGTAAAATTTCTCCAAAGATAAGCAATATAATTGTAACAATCAAAGTAGAAGCTAAACTTACATAATTCCCAAAAATGACAAGTTTGATAAAAAAGCCAACAGCGACTGTAGAAAGAGCAGTATTTACAATATTATTCCCTATCAATAGGGTGGTTACTGTCTTCTCAAAATTTTCAGCAAGGGCTAAAGCTTTTTTTGACCCACTTTTTCTATCTTCTACCATACTTTTTAATTTAACAACATTTGCACTTGAAAATGCAGTTTCTGCCATTGAGAAAAAAGCAGACAAAAAAATACATACTACCATCAAAATAAATACTGGAACATCAAATTCTATATTTTGTGCTTCAGCTAAGAAAAACGACCTTTGTATATCCAATTCTCTACACTCCTAAAATTAAGCTCTACTAGAATATTTCCCTGTTTCTGTGGAGATTATAATTTTTTCTCCTTCTTCAATAAACATAGGAACCTTTACTAGTAAACCAGTTTCAACATATGCATCTTTTAATGCATTTGTTTTAGTATCCCCTTTTACTGCAGGATCACATTTTGTAACTAAAAGCGTTACTTTATCTGGTAAGTTGATACCTAGAATCTCCTCACCAAATTTTTCAATTTCAACATTCATATTCTCTACAAGATATTTTCTTTCTTCTT
Source organism: uncultured Anaeroplasmataceae bacterium (assembly GCA_910577745.1). GTDB lineage: Bacteria > Bacillota_I > Bacilli_A > Acholeplasmatales > Anaeroplasmataceae > Pelethenecus. The sequence continues at coordinate 23,467 of CAJTNG010000002.1, forward strand.
CAACTAAAGAATGAGGAATTTCCACTTGTTCATAAGTTTCCATATCCATAAATACCAATGCATCACCTGAGTCATATAAATATTGCATTGTAACCTTATCAATGATTGCTTTTTCAACTTTCTCTGCTGCATTAAATGTAAAGTCAATTACTGCACCAGTTCTTAAATCTCTAAGTTTGGTCTTAACAAAAGCACCACCTTTTCCAGGTTTCACATGCATAAACCATAAAATTTTATACATATGCCCATCATACAAAATTGTCATACCATTTTTAAAATCATTACTTGATACCATAAAATTCTCCTTAAAAATTTTCTATTTATTATTATATCATATATTTAATTATATTTCAAATCTTTATCAATCATCCATCTTCACACTACTTTCTAGCGTGCTTTCCTCTATAGCAAAAAGCTTCTTAATTTTTTTAAAAACAAAAAGATAACATCCAAAAAGAATCACAGCAGAAACAAACCAACTAATCGGATAAGACATATATAAAATTTCTAATGTATGAATATTTTGAAAAATTGTAAAAATCCAAACGAGTCGGAACACACATGCGCCCATGATGGATACCACCATAGGCATAAGGGAGGAGCCTAACCCGCGCAGACCACCCACAAAAACATCCATAATTCCACATAAGCAATAGGTAGAACATATGATCCATAATCTTGTTATTCCAACCTCTAATGCTTCTCCTGTCGAACCATAGATTCCTAGTAATGGCTCTTTAAACAAGAGAACAGCGCCACCTAATAGGACCCCAGTCGCTGTAACCGAAAGTAAGGAATACAGCAATACTTTTTTACAATTCTTAAGCTTTTTGGCACCATAATTTTGACTTGTAAAAGTGATACAGGCTTGATAAAAAGAATTCATCCCAACATAAACGAAATTTTCTACATTCGATGCGGCAGTATTCCCTGTAACAACACCTACGGACCCAAAAGAGTTTACCGCAGACTGAACAAACACATTACTAATGGAAAATAAGGAGCCTTGAATGCCAGCTGGTAAACCAATGATTACCATTTCCAATAAAGGTTTTCTATATATCTTTAATTTTCTACAATTTAAATGGATTATCCCCTTATGCCGAATAAGACAAACAATAATCATGATGGAAGAGATAGCTTGAGAAACAATAGTTCCTATTGCTACTCCTGCAACATCTAAATGGAATACTAGAACCAAAAGAAAATTTAATCCGACATTCGCAAGTCCAGCAATACCTAAAAAATATAGTGGTTTTCTTGTATCTCCAATTGCTCTTAAAATGGCAGCGCCAAAATTATAAACCATATTAAAGATCATTCCGCCAAAATAAATTTCTAAATATAATGCTGCCAAATCTAAACAATCTGCATTCGTATCCATCAATTCAAGCCAAAATCTTGCAGTTAAAACTCCAAAAATTGTCAGGAAAATACCTGCAAATACCGAAAACAGGATTGCAGTATGAACTAACTGATGAACCTTCTTTTCGTCTTTTTGACCTATGGCTCTAGCTACTGATACATTGGCACCTATTGAAATTCCTATAAATAAATTAATAATTAAATTGGTTAAGGCGCCTGTAGACCCCACAGCTGCCAAAGAAGTTTCTTCACAGAATTGACCAACCACGGCTAAATCCACTGCATTATAAAGCAATTGTAGCATACTGCTCAATACAACAGGTATTGTAAAAATTATAATCTTCTTAAAAAGAGGACCCGATAACATATCCATATCTTTTTTCATCGTTTGACACCTTAACTTTCGACAAGAATGTATTATACTCGCAAAAGCTTAAGAATTCAAGATTTCCCCAATTGTAATCGTTTTTATTTGGAGATAACCAAAGGATCTGTTTCTTCTGATTTAAATATTTCTTCTTCTAAATCATCTGGCACCCAACTTTTAGAATATTCCATTTCCTTGAAAAGTGCAGCTAGTCCTGTGATTTGTTTTAATCTCAAGATTTCATCTTTATCCATACCTAAATGCTTTGAAATCCAGGCATCTGATCTTCCAAGCTCATGTAAATCTTTTATGATGTTACTCATCAGATCTACATTATGAACACCTCTAGCTCGGTTATGACGAATGGTACTTGCCATTCTATTATCTAAAGATTTTTTTATAACTGTAATAGGCAAGAGCCCATTTTCGCGTTCAAAGATATCAGGATGATCTAACATCGTTCTGTAGCGATGAAAGCCATCAACAATGATATATTCATCATTTTCTTCGTCATAATAACAAACAATCGGCATGGTATATCCATCTTCTTTGATACTATCATATAGCAGTTTCATTTCAGGTGGCGCAACAGAATTCGGATTATAGTCATTAGGTTTTACTTTTTCAATAGGAACAGATAACACATTATAAACTGGACTTTTCATTTTTATTCCACTTCCTCTAAACTTTCATATTTTTTCTTAATTACATCAATGTTTCTTTGCTGGTCTCTTGTCAAACCAAATCCCATAAATCTACACAAGTGATCATTTTTCAAAATACAATAACACATACGTTTCCAACTTGGAATATCTTTTGTCGTCTTTATATCATCTGTATGATCTGGAATATTTCCCAAGAAGATGATTCTTGTATTTTTAAATGTCGTATAATTGGATACACCATTTCGTTTTATCTTATAGCCATGTTCTTCCAACTCTTTGATGGTTTCTTCCTCTAAGCCACCACCCACGGTATGCCAAAAATCTATAGAAGTTTTAAATTTTTTTACATAACTATTTCGAACTCTTGTTGGTAAAGTAGCCAATAAAAATTTGGTATAGGATTTCCATGTATGCCCTTCAGGTAATGTTATATTTCGATATCCTAAAGCTTTCGTTCTTCCATAAATACTTCCAAAATTTACTCCTTTTACTCTTCCAAGCAATTTAATCCATGTATCAGGTTCAATAATGCGGTAAAGGTTTAAACTATCCTTTGCATAATCATTAAAAGGAGAGGCAACACGCATCTGAGAAGGCTTTACACCTGCTTGATATAAGATATCATACAATTGATTATACGAATATCCGCCTTCTGCTATGGCATGCCATACATCTTGTGTTCCCCAGTCATAAAGTGGTGAGCCACACCAGACATTCTTAAATTGCTGAGTAATCCAGCAGTTACGCTTATATCCTCTTTTTTTATTTAAAAAGCCGTTATATCTTTGTAAAGATTCTTCTGCTCGAATTCCCAATAAACATATGGTAGGTGCATCATTATGAGTAATTTTATACCATCGACAAAATTGCTTTGCCAAATCCTCTTGATGCATCTTATAGCGATATGTAGTCATAGGATTATTTTCTAAAGTGATAACATACTCCTTATTTGGTCGAGGTCTAACCCATAAGTTTTCTTTTTTATCATCCCAAGGATACCAATACATTTCATAATTACTCAACGCTGTTCTAGTAGCCATAGGTAGGCAAACCCAATATAACTCTGCCTCATCTTTTAATCGTTCAAATGTTTCTTCCACATATTTCGTCGTGTAATTATACTGAGCTTCAAAATCCTGATGGAAAACACCAATTTTACGTTTGGGATAAAATCGTTTTTGAAACGCTAATACGAGTTCTAGCAATAACCCACTATCTTTTCCTCCAGAAAAAGAAACAAATATATTTTCAAATTCCTCGAATATAAAATTCAACCTATATAATAAGGCATCATGCACATTTAGATCTAAATATTTCTTTTTCATATAGCGCTCTCTCCTCTATAAAATATTTAAGTTATTATAGCATAAATTGGTAAAATTTACCAATTTATGTATATAAAAAATACAACTATGTAAAAGTTTTTCACATAGTTGTACATAATAAAGTTATTTTAATTCGTTATCCAGTAAAATTTAGGATTTCCAAAAGCCCCTTCATCATATAACTGTTTAGTTAATACGGAAAGCTTAGAAGAATCTTCAGCTATAAAAAACTCTGTATTTCCTTGTGGAACTGCCATAAACAAAGAGGAATCAAAACCACCCATCTTCACTGTAGGGTACACCCATGATATAACTTCCATTGGAAGTCTTCCTGGTAAAATTTTAATATGCTTTGTAGTTAGATAATCATAAATCTTTGGACTTACTGTCTCAGAAGGAATTGCAGAAGGATGTGGTTTAAATAGAATATTATATCCTTTATAATCCTCTACAATTTGATCCAAAAGACGAATAAATTCATCCTCCGTAAAACTTCCAGTGACTGGATTGGTTCCAGTGATGATTAGATAGTCTCCTTCTGCCTCAAAATAATTCGAGTCAAAATTTTTCTTATCAAAGTTTACAATCTTTAAAAATTCCGTTTTTTGTTCTTCGGTTAAATCAGCATACATCTGATCTGGAGCCATCTTTGGCATATGGGCTTTATCAATTTCCGCTTGAACTCTAGGATCTTTACTCTTCAAAGTTTCAGGATAGCCACACCACATTTCTACATTATGTCTTTGGGCAGCCATAATTGGCATCTGGCTAAGCTGTGCATCACTATAATAGTGAGATCCTGCCACAGTATTTTCAAAAGTTAATGTATAGATAGGGACTCCAGCAATGTCATTTTTATGGACATATTCTCCCTTTCGAGCAAGATTTAAAATACCATCATATATTCTCTGGTTTTCTTCCCATTTGGTCCATGAACCATCTTCTCTATATGGGAAGGCTGTATTATATGTCCATGAACCATCTGAAACAAGTTTAATTTCATATCTGCTCTCTGGAATACCATATTGTATAAAGGAAAATAATTCAATTTGATTAAAGGCATCACATAGAAATGCTCTAAAATAACTCCATTCATCAAGGGTAGCTATTCTAGACATATATTTTTTAGCTTGTTCTAACTCAGCAACATCCGCACCATTTGCTTTATAAATAAATCTATCGTCATCTAAAACATCTATATTTAATGTATCGGTTCTAGTAAATACGAGCAAAGATTTATAATCATTACTTACCATATCTAATGCACAATATAAGACAGGCAGCGTAGCATTCACCCAATAGCAATTGTAGATATTTCTCACTTCTACCTTACGAGTTTCTATTGTAAGATTGTCTGCGGCATCTGTAACATAATACGTAAATGTATAGTCTCCAGCCTTAGGGAATTTAGCAACCCCTTCTTCCATTGTTACTTCTGGAGGTAATATGACTTCAATGTCACTAGTGATATCTACTGTTTCGCCAAACGCATTCTCATCTAAAGCTTGCACACTTTCCATAACATAAAAATATTCGGTAGAAAAATCAATCATTTTTGTCTCTGTTCCATGAAGCACAGGCGCAACTGTATCAAAACTTACCTGCTGAACAAATACTAAGCGATTTTCAATAGTAAGGTTATTCAATGTATCCTTAACATAATAGGTAACCATAAATTCTCCTGCAGAACTAAATTTGGCCTTATGGTCTTCTACTTCAACATTGGATGGCACAGTATATTGAATATGCTCCGTTATATCTGTTTCATTTCCAGCATCATCTTTATCCAATGCCTGAACACCTTCTAAAATATCAAATTCTTCTCCAATCGTAAGACTGACAGGTGTCATACCAAGAAGCACAGGGGCAACACTATCCCCATTGGCAGTTTGAACCACAACCTTACGATTTTCAATTGTCAGATTATCAGAATCATCTTCAACATAATATGTAAAGATATAGTCTCCTGTAGAGGTGAATTTGGCCTTCCCATCTTCTACCTTTACATCAGAAGGGGCAGTAAACTGAAGATATGTCGTAATATCCTTTTCATTTCCTGCATCATCTTTATCGGATGCTTTAACGCCTTCAAGAATATTAAATTCTTCTCCATAAATAAGTTTTACTGTAGTTAGACCACTGATGACAGGTTTCACATGATCCTGAGGTGCTTCGTCTTCTGATGCACAGGCAACAAATAGCAAGCAACAAAATACAGTTAAAACGATTCCTGAAAATTTTACAAACCAACGCTTCATATTTTTTCTCCTTATATAAATTTGAGTAAGAATTATAAAATCTTACAAATTTAGATTTTTTATTCTTAATCTAAGACAAGAAACACGAAAATTAAACCTTTTAACTAGATTTTTTTAAAAAATCATATACTTAATTAATAGCATGAATATTCCAATTTTTCAAGTAATATAGTAAAAACTTAGAATAAAAAAACATTACTTAGAAATTGTCACTTTTGAGAAAGAAAAAAGTTTAACGTTTTTCGTTAAACTTCCTATACTAAATTTTTTAAATATTGTAAAGCCTCAAGATAGCTTTGTTCTTGTTTTCCACTAAACGTTTTATGACAAATATCTCTAATAAAGTTCATTTGTCGAAATGCTTCTCTTTCATCTACAGAAGAAAGATGAACCTCTATTTTAAAACCTGAAAATAATTCTAAAGCATCTCTTATGGCAATACTAGTATGAGTATATGCGCCTGGATTCAGGAGTATGGCAAAATAGTCCAAGGAATTCTGTATTTTAGTAACTAAATCTCCTTCATAATTGCTTTGATAAAATTCTAAAGCAAACATCCCTTGATTTTGATTTAGGAGTAAATTTTCTATATCCTGCAATGTTTTGCTGCCATAGTGCTCCTTTGGACGTTTCCCTAACATATTAAGGTTTGGTCCATTTAAGATTAAAACTTTTTTCATGATATGTTCAATCCTCCTAAAATCTTTTGGATGGTTGTTTCAACATCTATATTTTCTACCTCAAGATCCTTAAAATTATCATAAAGAGCTTTCCGTTCGAAATATAAGTCATTTAACGTCTTGGTGGCTAGTAGCGGACGTTCTATATTAGATTCTACTAGGCGTTTTTCTATTTCGCTTGTTGGAGCAGTTAAATAGATACATGTTCCTTTCATCAAAGCCTTATTCTTTAGATTTTTCACAATTCCACCACCACAGGCGATAACTAAATTTTCTTTATTAGAAAGTTCCTTTAACACTTCTGTTTCTAATGCACGAAAATAGGGTTCTCCATAAAGGTGAAAAATTTCATCAACAAATAACATTGCTTTTTGTTCAATATATGTATCCATATCTACATATTCATAATTTAAGGTTTGAGATAGAGCTTTTCCAATCGTGGATTTTCCTACACCTGGAAGCCCAATTAAATATAATATCATTTTTCCAACCACACCTGTATATCTTTTTTGATTATATCTATCGTTTGATCTAAGTCATCAAAATTCACTGCATAGAAATGACTATCCATTTGATTTTGAAACCAGGTTTCTTGACGCTTTGCTAGATGCCTCGAATTCTTTTTTATCTCTTCCGTAACCTCTTCCAAACTACATTCCTGCTTAAAATAGGGTACCCATTCTCTATAGCCAATGCCTTTTGGATATATATTTTGTTCTGCCAATGCCTTAACCTCTTCAGCCAACCCCGCTTCAATCATCGCATCAACTCTCTGTTCAATTCTCTTATATAAAGTATTTCGATCCGCTTTTAAATAGCAAATAAAATAATCATATACTGCTTCTGCTTTACGATTAAAAGAATGAATAGATTTTCCCGTAGTTTCTAGAACTTCTAAAGCTCTCAATACTCTTTTTCGATTGTTAGGATGCAGCTTTTTTTCATCTATGGAAGGATCTTTTTCTTTAAGTAAAGCAAATAGTTCCTCATTAGATAACGCTTGATACTGTAAAGAATACGAATCATCTCTTTTTTCACTAAGAAACTCATAATTGAACAAGGTTGCCTGTATGTATAATCCAGTTCCTCCACAAATAATAGATAAATCCTGCTGATTTAATATATTTCTAGCAGACTTTTGAAAATCTGCAACGCTATAGTCTTCATAGGGTTCTAAAATATCAATCAAATGATGCTTTATACCTGACATTTCTTCAGTAGTAGGCTTTGCAGAGCCAATATCTAATCCCTTATACACTGCAATACTGTCTCCACTAATGATTTCTGCATGAAACGTTTTAGCAAGTTTAATGGCAACTTTTGTTTTTCCAACGGCGGTAGGTCCAACTACGACAATCACCTTATGTTTCATGATTGAATCCTTTCAAACATTTTTTCCAGCTCTTCTTGAGTGAATTTTATAATGGTCGGTCTTCCATGAGGACAAGTAAAGGGATTCTTACATTGAGAAAGATTTTCTACTAGCGCATCTATTTCTTCTCTTCTCAAAGCATGATTTGCCTTGATAGATCCCTTACAGCTCATTTGTTTTGCAATCTCATCTCTAAAAGATATTACATCTACTTTTCTATGGAGAATTAGCATAGAGAAAATATCCTGTATGACTTCTTTCTGCTCCGTTTTTGCCCATAAAGGAATTCTTCGAACAATAAAATCTTGGGTGGATATGGCATCTATTTCAAAGCCTAATTTAAAAAACTCATCAAAATGTTCTTCTAAAAATAGGGCTTCACTCTTCGTAAAATTTAATAAAATGGGAACTAAAAGTTCTGTGGTTGGTTGCTGGGGATTACCTAAAAGGAGATAATTCTTTTCATAATTAATTCTTTCAGCTGCAGCATGCTGATCCATTAAAAATAATCCTTGATCATTTTGAAAAATCAAATAAGTACCAAAAGCTTGACCTACATATTCCATATAAGGTAATTTTGATAGTTCTTCTTTTTCAACGAAATTTTCTTCCATAGAAACAGATTCCATAGTCTCTTTAGGCACATCAAACTTTGATTCTTCTCTCACAGGTTCCGTAGAATACAAAATTTCATTTTCTTTGAAAACTGGTTTAGGAAGCTCAAATATATTCATTTTTTCATAACCAACATTCTGATTTTGCACAGGTAGAACCCTTGTAGGGATAAGTGTAGCCTTCTCCAAACTAGCTCGTACCTCTCCAATCAATGTTTCAAGAATAGCTTTTTCATTTGAAATTTTAATTTCTGTCTTGCTAGGATGAATATTGACATCAACTAGCATAGGATCAATTTCTAAATATACCACTGTAATCGGATATTTTCCGATGGGTAAATATGTCTTATATCCCTCTATAATGGCATTGGAAATTTTATAATTTTTTACATATCTGCCATTGACAATTAAACTGATTTCCAATTTATTAGAGCGATAGATTTCTGGTTTAATCAATAATAGTTTTCCTTGAACCCCATCAATTACAAATTCTGTTTCTAAAATGGCTTTTGCCACTTCAATTCCATAGATTTCCCCCATTAACGCTGGTAAAGCCAAGGAACCTGTTGTCTTTAAATGACATTTATCATCATTATAAATTGTAAAACGTATTTCAGGATGAGCTAAAGAAATTTTCTCCATAAAAAACATAACACTAGCAAATTCATTTTTTGCCGATTTTAAATATTTTAGTCTGGCTGGAGTATTAAAAAAAAGATTTTTGACTATAACAGCTGTACCTCGGTTCGCAGAAGTTACGGAACTAGATCTCATTGTTCCAGCCTCATAAGTTACCTGATACCCTTCTTTTCCGTCCTGACTGGAAATAATCTGCATTTGACTCACTGCAGCAATAGAGGCAATGGCTTCTCCTCTAAACCCTAAAGACAATATTCTAGACAGGTCATATTCTGTTTTAATTTTGGAAGTCGCATGAGGATGAAAGGCCAAGTGGACATCATCTGCATCCATTCCATCTCCATCATCTACTACTTTAATTTCTTTCAATCCACCTTCAAGAAGGAAGACAGAAATATTTTTAGCATGTGCATCAATCGCATTTTCCACAAGCTCTTTTACTACGCTACTCGGTTTTTCAACAACTTCTCCTGCAGCAATCATATTGGCAAGATGAGGAGTCATTTTAGCAATTTTCCCCATGAATACACCTCCCTTATTCTAAATCTTTTAACTCGTAAAGGAAATTCAAAGCTTCAATTGGAGTAAGACGATTGATATCAATTTCGTTCAATCTTTTGAGTAACTGTTCACCTTTTGTTTCCTTTTTCACTTCTTCTTTATTATCAAATTCTTCAAAATTAAATAAATCTAAAGAAATACCTTTTTTTATATTTGCTTGATCTTCTAAGGCTTCTAGAATCATTTTACTTCTAGCCAGTAAAGATTTTGGCAACCCTGCTAAACTAGCTACATTAATACCATAACTTTTATCGGTAGGTCCATCTAAAACTTTATGCAAAAATGCAACGCCTTGTTCGGTTTCTTTTGCCTCTACATGTACATTTTTCAAACGCTTCAATTTTTCATCTAACACAGTCAATTCATGATAGTGCGTCGAAAATAATGTCACACATCCAATTTTCTCATGTACATACTCTAAGATAGCTTGTGCCAAAGCCATACCATCATAAGTAGCTGTACCACGTCCAATTTCATCAAATAAGATTAAACTATCTTTTGTAGCATTGGAAATCGCATAATTGGCTTCCATCATTTCCACCATAAAAGTAGATTGTCCTGAAACCAAATCATCTGAAGCACCAATCCGTGTATAAATGGCATCAAACAGCATCAAATCTGCAGATTTCGCTGGAACAAAGGAACCCATTTGAGCCATAATAACTATTGTAGCCAGCATACGCATATACGTCGATTTACCACTCATATTTGGTCCTGTAATTAGCATCATATTATATGTATTAATCTCTACATCATTTACAATATATCCTGTCTTCATTAAGGTTTCTAAAACGGGATGTCTTCCATCAACTATCGTCAATTTTCTTTCACGATTAAACGTAGGTCGTACATAGTTATATTTTACAGCGATCTCACTTAAAGCAATATAGCAATCAATCGTTGCCAGATGATCTGCTAAATGTTGTAAACTTTCTATATAAGTGGTTGCAGCCTGTCTTAATTTCGCAAAAATTTCATATTCCAAAGATACAATTTGATCGTTGGCGTGTAAAACAATATCTTCATATTCCTTAAGTTCTTTTGAGATAAATCTTTCACTATTTGCTAGAGTAGCTCTTCGATCATATTGAATATCTTCTGGAAGATTTGCAAGAGCCCCCTTTGAAATCTCAATATAATACCCTGTAATACGGTTATACCCTACTTTTAAGGTTTTGATTCCTGTAAGCTCTTTTTGATTCTTTTCATACTCCAAGATCCATTGTTTACTATTGGATTGTATCGATCTAACTTCATCTAATTTTTCATCAAATCCATCTTGAATCATACCACCTTCTTTAACAGAAAGTGGAGGATTGTCCACAAGTGCACGAGTAAGTAAAGTGTATAATTCTTGGTGCGGTTCTATTTCATCACTATAAAGTTTAGTGAACGTGGTTCCTAAAGAAGATAATAATGTTTTGACTTCAGGAATATTTTGTAGGGATTTGCGGAGCCAAACCAAATCTTTTGCATTTGCGTTACCAGAAGCAATTCTTCCAATAATTCTCTCTAGGTCATATACATTTTTAAAATACTCTTTAATCTGCATTTTTTCTATATAGTGAGAATTAAAACATTCTATAAAATCCAATCTAGCATGAATCGTTGTAAGGTCCATTAATGGTTTATCAATCCATTTTCTGAGCATTCTAGACCCCATTGCAGTTTCACAGGTATCTAGATGCCACAACAAGGATCCCATTCTATTGTTGTATCGTAAGGTTTCTGCTAATTCCAAATTCTTTTTTGTAAAAGCATCCAAATGTAAGTAGCTTTCATGAATATAATTATGAATTGGTTTTAAATGCGTTGGTGCTTGTTTTTTCGTCTGCATAAAGTACTGAATGATTATTCCCACAACTGGATGATATTCAGGTTCTATATGTTTCACAATTGATAAAATAGATTCTGGTATATCCCCATTTTCTACCACAGAAATTACAATTTGATTTTGTTTGGCAAAGGTTTCTAATCCTCGTATTGAAGAAGAGGTTAAAAGTACAATCTCTTTAATACGTAAGGATAACAGCTCATTGGCTAGAACTTCAAAGCTTGAAACTTTGGTAATATATCCTTCTCCTGTGGTTAAATCACAATAGCACAAAAGATATTCTCTTTTCATTTGGAGAATACCCGCAATATAATTGTTTTCTTTATCGTTTAATCCAGAATCAATGGTTCCTGGAGTAATAATCTTTACAACGCCTCGCTTGACAATGCCTTTTGCAGCCTTTGGGTCTTCTACTTGTTCTACAATAGCAACTTTATATCCTTTAGAAATAAGGCGTTCTGCATAAGGCTCATAAGCATGAAAAGGAACTCCGCACATAGGAACACGTTCTTCTACCCCTGCATCCTTACCTGTCAATGCTAGTTCTAGTTCTTTGGCTCCCGTATGAGCATCATCAAAAAACATTTCATAAAAATCCCCAACTCTGTAAAAGAGGATGGTATCTTGATAGTCTTTTTTTATTTCTAGATACTGCTCCATCATTGGAGTGTATTTTACTTCTTTTTCCTTCATAGTAACCTCTTTACATAAAAGCCTTAATTATAAAAAATATGGAGATTGCAAAGCCTAAAAATAAAAGGCAAGCTAACACAGATAGATAAATTTTTTTCTTAGACTCTAATTTTTTACTTTGATAATAAGGATTAGGTTCAGGCATACAATGCACTTCCCCTTTTTTATCTTCATTCAAAACTTCTTGAGAAGCATCCTGCATCTCTGAATCGTCTATTGTATTGTCAAATTCTGCCTGTTCCATCCATAAGGCCGGAAGGAATGACTCTTCTTCTTGATTTTCTATTGTGGCGTGGGTTTCAATAGAAACATCTTCAGCTATTACACCTGAGGTTCCATCAATAATTTCATCCTTTGGTTCAAATTCAGGATCATAGCTTTCGTTTTCTAAATTTTCCATATCAAAAACATTTGATGGTTCTGACACTTCTAAATTTTGTGTGATGATTTCAGTTTCCACAATCACGTGTGAAGATTCAATATGCTCTTCCATTGTAATGGTCTCAGATACAACTTCCTCTTCCATATCTATAGCTTCCACTATATCGTCTTCTATAGGAGACATTTTAGGTTCTTCTGTAGCTTCCAATGTTTCTTCTATAGAATCTTGTGGCAGTTCTTCTGTAGTTTCCAGTGGTTCATCCATAGAATCATCTTCTGGATTCACTTCTTCTTGCAGAGGATTAGGTTCCTCAGCTTCTATCAGCTCTTGATGTTCCGTTTGAGGATTAGGTTCTTCTTCCATCGGCTCCTCAAACTCTTCATCAGCTTCTGGTTCAAAATCATAAGAATCATCAAAATCATCATCAAAAGAATCGTCATCCTCATCATAAAAATCATTCTGTTTTTCATTCACAGGCTCTTTTTTTATTTGTACTTTTTCTTTTTTTTCAGCACGTTCGGATTTCGCTTTTTCTTCTTCCAATTGATGTATAATTTCTTTGATTGCATCTTCTAACATAGGTTTTTGGATGACTTCTTCTGGATTAGTCTCCAATTTTCTATCTTGAATTTTCTGAATTTTGGCTAGAATTTCATTAATAAGCTCTTGATTTGAAATTTTTGGCTGATTGATGGTATATCTTATCTTCTTTGTCTTAATTACTTCTTTTTTTTTTGAGGGGTTGCCGCAGTCTTTTTCGTTGCGGGAGTTTCTTTAGTTTTTAATTTTAAATCTATGCCATGACTAATTGCTAATCTGGCTGTATCCTCATCAATATTTAAATAAGGAAGTAACTTTTTAATAATATCAGAAATCATATCATCTTTGGATGGACGTTTTTTAGGAGTTTCTTTGATTTCCAATTCCTCTAAAGACTCTTCTAGTTTCGCTTGTTCCTCTTCTTCTAAAAGGATAACCTTTTTTGGAACTCCTCTTTTAAAATTATCTATTACATCCATATCTACTCTAAATTTTAATGGCATAGTAAAACTCATACCTAAAAGATTTTTAGCTTCAATCTTTGGAAATTTTGCTTGTCTTGCTAAAAATAAGAATAGTGCAATCAATTCTTCTTTTTTCATATTAGAAGAAATACCTAAGTTTTGTAACTGACAGAAGGTATTTAATTGAACAATCGTCATATCTTTTAATTCTCGTTGTAGGGCAAGCGTCAATTTTCTTCTTGCCTTCATCATGGCACGAACATATTGTAACAAGTCGTCTTTCTTTAATCTAGCAGGAATATCAAAGCCATACTTTAAAGCAAGAATTCTAATCTCTTCTTGTGAAAAACTCAACTTCAAAAGTTCCTCAAACTTTGAAGCCGGATAAGCGTCAAACTCTTTGGCAAGATCTAAAGTAACTTCAAAAATTGCTTTTTCAAAGTTAATAAAACTATCCATTGCATATTTTTTAGTATTAATTAATCTTGTCACTTCTCCATCTAACAAGTTAATTCCAATATGATTTCTAATCAATAACTTCCATAGATTTTTACGGTATAAAAAATAATCTTCCTGTGAACCAATTTTTTCAAATAAGTTTTGTAATTGAAATTCTGTATAATTTGCATAATTTTCAAGTTTAGAAAAAGCGTCTTTGGTTAACGAATGAGAGTTTAACATCTTAATACTTTCATTCAAAGCACTGGTTAAAGCCATTGCATTTAATTTTCTTGGAATTTTTACAGTTCTTTCCATAAAAAACTTTTTAATTTGTTCCCCATTTAATAGAGCTAGTTTAGAGGCAACGGTATCTAAACCCATTCGTTTATTGAATATTACTATTATTTCCTTATCTTCAATATATTCCATAAAATCACAAATCCTTTCAGAAAGATACTTTATATATAATAATATAATAAAATCGTCAAAAATTCAATATTATTGAGGGTTTCTTTTTGAAGAAAACCCAAAAAAATAGCATTTTTTTAAGAAACAGCAAAAAAGCTAAGTAGGTTTACTTAGCTTTACATTGCCTCATGTATTGTTCGATTAATAACATCATCTTGTTGTTCTTTTGTTAATTTTATAAAATTAACAGCATAACCTGATACTCGAATCGTCAACTGTGGATATTTTTCTGGATGCTTTTGTGCATCTAATAATGTTTCACGATTGAAAACATTGACATTTAAATGATATCCGTCATTGCCAACATAGGCATCAAGCATTTGAACTAAATTATCTACTCTAGACATGGTTTTATTCATCCTTTCCTAAAGATTCTGGAGTAATGGAGAATGTATTAGATATTCCGTCCTTAGAATATTCGTAAGGAAGTTTTGCGACACTTTCCAAAGAAGCTAATGCTCCATTCGCATCACGTCCATGCATTGGATTTGCACCTGGTGCTAAAGGTTCTCCAGCCTTTCTACCATCAGGCGTATTTCCTGTTTTCTTACCATAAACCACATTTGATGTGATGGTCAAAATTGACATCGTAGGAACAGAATCACGATATGTATAATGCTTTTTAATTTTATTCATAAAGGTTTTAACTAACCATACAGCAATATCATCTGCACGATCATCATTATTTCCATATTTCGGGAAATCTCCTTCTGTTTTGAAATCTGTAATGATTCCAAATTCATTTCGTATAGGGGTTACTTTAGCATATTTAATGGCAGATAAGGAATCTACTGCACAGGACAAGCCTGCAATACCTGTTGCGAAGAATCTTCTAACCTGTGTATCATGTAGTGCCATTTCTAAAGCTTCATAAGAATATTTGTCATGCATATAGTGAATCAAATTTAGGGTATTCACATATAAGCCAGCCAACCATTCCATCATCTGTTCATATTTATCTATGACATCTTTATAATTTAAAGGCGTATCTTCTTTAATGGATTCAAATTTAGGAGAAACCTGTAGAGGTAATCCTGTCTTTTTATCCATTAATAATTCATCTTTTCCACCATTTAAAGCATATAAAAGACATTTCGCCAAATTGGCTCTAGCTCCAAAGAATTGCATATCTTTTCCAACTCTCATAGAAGAAACACAGCAAGCAATACAGTAATCATCTCCCATTTCTGGTCGCATTAAATCATCAGATTCATACTGTATGGAAGAAGTTTTAATAGAGATTTCTGCACAAAAGCGTTTAAAATTCATAGGTAAATTCTTACTCCATAATACGGTCAAATTAGGTTCTGGTGCCGGTCCTAAATTTACTAAAGTATGCAAAATTCTAAATGAAGTTTTTGTGACCAGTGGTCTACCATCTGTACCCATTCCACCAATAGATTCAGTTACCCAAGTAGGATCTCCAGAAAACAACTCATTATAAGACTGAACTCTCATAAATTTAATGATGCGGAGTTTCATAACAAAATGATCGATGAGCTCTTGAGCCTCTGTTTCAGTGATAAGTCCAAGATTTAAATCTCTTTCTATATAAATATCTAAGAATGTGGAGTTTCTTCCAATGGACATCGCTGCACCATTCTGATCCTTTACAGCAGCCAAGTATCCGAAATACAATGCCTGAATTGCTTCTTGCGCAGTAGTGGCAGGTTCAGATAAATCAATGCCATAGGATAACGCCATAGTTTTCAAATCTTTTAGCGCTTTAATTTGATCAGATAGTTCTTCTCTATCTCTAATTTTTTCTGGAAGCATTTCGCCATCAATGATAGATTTATCCATCTCTTTATGCCGAATTAAATAGTCTACACCATATAAGGCAACTCTACGATAATCTCCGATAATTCTTCCTCTACCATAGGTATCTGGGAGTCCTGTCAAGATATGGGCAGATCGAGCGGCACGCATTTCAGGTGTATAGGCATCATAAACACCATCATTATGAGTCTTTCTATATTTTGTGAAAATATCCTTTACCCGCTCTGTAACTTTAAATCCATACATTTCACAAGCCTGCACAGACATTTTGATTCCTCCAAATGGTTGTAGCGCACGCTTAAAAGGTTTATCTGTTTGTAAACCAACAATTTTTTCTAAATTTTTATCTATATATCCCGGAGCATGGCTTGTCAGTGTAGAAATAATATCTACATCCGCATCAAGAACTCCGCCAGCTTCTCTTTCTTTTTTAGATAAATCTAAAATGATATCCCACAATTTTTTAGTTGCTTCTGTAGGACCTTCTAAAAAGCTTGCATCTCCTTCATAAGGTGTGTAATTTCTCTGAATAAAATCTCTAACATCCACCTCATCATTGCTCCATTTACCAAGGTTAAATCCTTTCCAACCTTTATACATTTATATCCCTCTTCTTTATATTTTTCAATTCTTGAATTTTAGCATCAATCCATACTTCTAATATCTCTGATGGCTGATACCCTCTGCATCGTGCATATACTTCACAATAGTCCATAATCAGAATCGTAGGTACTGCTTCCACTTTAAAAAGTTTAATCAGTTCCATAGTTTCTGAGGAAGCCTCTAAATGGTGAAGCACACAATCCTTTCTTGCTTCTACAATACGATGTAAAATCGGAAGTAAAGAAAGACAATTGGCACAAGATTCACCAGAAACTTCAATAATGGAAATTCCTTGGAGTGCCTCCTGATAATTTTTAAGGTTTAACTTCACTTTGCCACCCCTAAAATCCGTTTTGCATGGAGAACTTCTTCTTTCGTAGGAGGTTTGACAGCTTCTAACGGATAGGATAACCCTAAATTTTTATACTTCACGATTCCCATCGTGTGATATGGTAAAACCTCAATTTTTTCTACCGTATCTAAAGTCTCTATGAAATCTTTTAATTTTTTTAAATATTCATCATGTAGGGTAATCCCTGGAACTAGCACATGCCGAATCCACATTTTTTTATTATGCTTGGAAAGAAACGTTGCAAACTCTAAAATATTTTCATTGGTTCTTCCTGTGAGTTTCTGATGTTCGATTGGATCGATATGCTTGATGTCTAAAAGAAATAAATCCGTATACTGAATCAATTCCATAAACTTTTGATAGGTTTCTTGATCATGTGAGCTAAAAGTCACACCAGACGTATCGCAAGCCGTATGGATTCCTGCTTTTTTAAATGCCTTAAATAGTTCTATTACAAAATCTATTTGCAATAAGGGCTCTCCACCAGATACAGTAATTCCTCCCGTTGGTCCAAAATAGCTTTTATATCGCAAAGCTTGTTCCACAATTTCTTCTACACTTTGTTCTTTGGCATGATCCATAGTCCAAGTATCTGGATTATGACAATATTGGCATCTAAGCGAACAGCCTTTTAAGAATATGACATATCGAATGCCTGGACCATCTACTGTTCCAAAGGACTCAATAGAATGTATTTTTCCTAACATGATTCCATCAACAACCTATCAAAATCTTGTATTACGAGATCTGCTTCTTCAAAACTCTCTACTGTGGCGCCACAAGCCAAGTCATGCCCACCACCACCATATTTTTTTGCAATATGAACTATAGAAAGTTCTCTAGAACGAAATTCGCCTACAACTTTATTATTTGCAGAATCATACGTAAAATTACACCAAATTGGAATTTCCTTAATCCCTGCCATTACGCCAACCATTCCACGAGATACCGTAAAGAAATCTACATCAAACTGGTCAAAAATTTCTGCGCCATTTTTAAGATAAGCCACACCATGCTTTGTTGTTTCAAAACGAGCAGCAAACCAATTTTTCAACTGACGGTCTTTTAAACTTTCAGTATATAAATTTTTATAAATAAATTCTTTGTCTGCACCTAAATCTAAAAGCTTGCCAGCGATAGCCAATGTTTTTCCAGTAGTTTCTCCATATTGAAATCTTCCGCTATCTGTCACGATACCACCAAATAAAGCTGTGGCAGCTTCTTTAGATAGTTTAAATTTTTCTTCTAAAAGCATTTCTGTAATTAGTTCTGCACAAGCCACCTTTGTAGGATCACAAATTACATGATCTGTGATATCACTCGGATTTTTATGATGGTCAATGACAAAAACTTCTTTTGCCAAGGTATACCTAGTATCACTAACCAAAGCCTGTACTGCTACATCACAAATGATGACCAAAGCATCCTGATAGATAGAGTCTTCAATTTCATCCATTTCACCTAAAAATGCATATCTAGAACTCATATCACCTACCATATAAATGTTCTTTTTAGGATAGGTTTCTTTTATAGCTAATGCCAATCCTCTTTGACTGCCTAATGCATCCAAATCAGGTCTTGTATGTCTATGTATAATGATTGTATTGTATTCCTTAATTTTCTTAAAAAGTTTCTGTATCATTTTTTCCACCTCACTATGTATTATAACATATCCAAAAAAAGAAAAAAGGGAAATTTTTCCCTTATTTTGATAATTTCTCAAATTTTTCAATAATTTTCCCTACGAGTGGATGTCGAACAACATCAAAGGTTTCAAACTCTAAAACGGCAACTTCTCGTAAATCCTTTAGCATATCTGAAGCTATTTTTAATCCAGAGCGTTTGGATTGTGGTAAATCCACTTGCGAACAATCTCCTGTAACAATCATTTTTGAGTGAAAGCCCAAACGAGTTAAAAACATCTTGAGTTGCTCTACCGTAGCATTCTGGGCTTCATCTAAAATGATGATTGCATTTTCTAAAGTTCTTCCTCTCATATACGCTAAAGGTGCAATTTCTATGACTTGTTTTTCTATTAGAGCATTTGTACCTTCCACACCAAGCATATCATATAACGCATCATAAAGAGGTCTTAAGTATGGATCAACCTTTTCTTTTAAATCTCCTGGTAAAAATCCCAAAGACTCTCCTGCTTCTACCGCAGGTCTAGTCAAGATGACTTTACCTATAGCACCTTTTTTTAACTGGGTTATTGCATAAACCACCGCCAAATATGTTTTACCTGAACCTGCGGAACCTATGGAGAAGATTAAATCCTTATTTTCTAAATCCTTGATATATTGCGCTTGCTTCAAAGTCTTAGCATACACAGGTTTATTGGTTTGTGTATATCCAATCGGCTTCCGCGTTTTTAAAAAATGAAAGTAAATATCTAGACGGTTAGAATCTACAATTTTCTTAAGATAGATGATGTCCCTTGCCGTAATATGAATGCCAAGTTCTGACATATCAATGAGTGCTTGCATAAAACATTCTAAAGTTTCTATTTGACTTTTTTCTGTCAGATCACATAATACAGCATCTCCATGTACATCGATAACACAGGAAAATATTTCTTCTATGGTCTTAAGATTATCGTTCTGTATTCCACATATATTTTTTGCATCACTGGCATTTGGAATAGAACATTTTAATTTCAATTTACATCACTCCTTGGAAGAAAGGCACCAATAGATTCATATTTTTTCACAATAAAAGTGAAAATGTAGGAATCCTCTGTTTCATTTACTTTGGTATTCGTAATGGCAATAACCTTTTCTAAATTATTATTTTGATGCGCTTTAAAGTCTTCTTCTATCTTTTCTTTTGCTAGAACTATAGCTTCATCTTGACTATATGTTTTTATTATAGCATTTTTTTTCGTTTCTGCAATTTTTTTCAAAGAAAAAAAATCAAATAAGTTAAAAACCATTTTTTCATTTTGAGTATATAAGTCAAAAGAAGTCTTTTTTCCTAAAGAAAAATTTAAACTAAATAAAGATAAAGTAAAATAGTTTGAGTTTTCCTCAGTAAGGTGTTCCTCTTTACTCTTTTTAGCAATCTCTATCTCCATCTTATCATAAGTCGTAGCCATTACGAGTCCTCGAACCTGAGAATTGCCTTCAATCAAAAGATCTCCCTCACGGACATATTTATTCTTAGAGATTACACTTTTTCCTGCATAAACATAGAATACATCCACCACACCATCTTTTCTTGCAACTATATTTCCATCTAAAGGTGTTTCTACTTTATAATTTGCTTCATCAATATCTGCGATATAAACATGAATGACATTATTTTTTGCTTCCACATTAATAAAAGGATACTCAAAATATTCTCTTTGCATTTTTTTTGAAAAATCCTGATAATCTAAACTGCAGAAATCAAAACAAAAAAGTCTTCGATAAGCCGATTTCAGTCGATACTCAATTGCAGCATTTATGGGGGTAGCGCGATTAAATTCAATTCCT
Source organism: uncultured Anaeroplasmataceae bacterium (assembly GCA_910577745.1). Lineage (GTDB taxonomy): Bacteria > Bacillota_I > Bacilli_A > Acholeplasmatales > Anaeroplasmataceae > Pelethenecus. The sequence goes on from CAJTNG010000002.1 coordinate 44,342, forward strand.
TTTACTCGGTATATATTCATATAAAGGATGGATATAAGAAAAAGAATTCCAGTGATTAATAAACCATACCGAGATAAAAATCGAAGAATTTTAGAGCGTAGACTTTCTATTACTTTGAATTCATAGTTTGTCCTTTTTAAAATATTATAAGAACCACCTTCAATTTCAAAAGTCACTTCGTCATCATTAATGCTTAGATTACTTGAAATAATTTTGTTACTAATTTTGAAATAGTCATCCTTCTTCATTTGAATCTTATAGATCATATTTATGCATCTCCCATTTTTATATTGACTATTACTCCCTTAATAATTATACAATCCTTATCCAGCTTTAATACTCTCAGATTACTTCCCTGTATGCTTAAATTCTCAAGCACAATTAAATCACTATCGATTTGTTTAATTTGCCGATAATTGTTGACAGCTAAAATATTTTTATAATATTCAAATTGCATACTACCACCTATAGTTATAGTATGAAAAAAAGTGGTAAAAAACCACTCTAAAATTTCAAAGTATTTTTTTCAAAGGTAAGCCACTTTTTCGTTACGGGATGATAAAATCCTAAATGATAGGCTTCTAACGGAAAATCAAATGCATCCATATGAAATTGACTGCCATATTTTATATCTCCAAACAGGGGGTGCCCTATGCTAGAAAACTGTGCACGAATCTGATGAAATCTTCCAGTTTTTAACGTGATATCTACAAGCGTCAAAGTATTTTCTTTATACTGTTTCGTAGAAAGTACCTGATATTCCAAGATTGCTTCCTGTCCTTTGGAAGTCACATATGCTTTTTTTTCCTTTTCGTTTTTAGTTAATAAACATTGCAAGGTAGCAGATCCTGTAAGTTCTCCTTCTATAATGGCATGATATTTTTTTTCTATTAAGCGATTTTTGACCTGCTCTCCTAATCTAGAAGCTGCTTTAGAAGTTCTGGCAAAAACCATAATACCGCTCGTGAAAAGATCCAATCGATGCACTAAACCCAAATATACATTGCCTGCCTTATGATACTTTTCCTTAATATATGCCTTTAAGAGAGTTAACATATCCTCCTTGTCTGATCCATCTGCCTGAGATAATACGCCTTTCGGTTTATAAGCAACAATAATTTGATTATCTTCATAAAGTAATTCTATCATCATTTTTCTTTCCACTTCTTCAAAACTTTTAGTAATTCTTTTAAAGTCGTTTGATCAAAACTATTTTGACTATATAGCAAATAGATTCCTTGAGAAGCTTTAAAATTGATGAGATCCATTTTTTTAACATTTGAAAATAATTCAATATAATCCTCATAAAGAAAACCAATACCATCTTTACTCTCTAATAAAGTTGTCATTAACAAAGGGGAATTAGAATGAAAGGTTGGAACATGAGATAAATTAATATTACAAGCCTTCAAACTATGAAATGTAGCTAACGTCATTCCTTCTGTTTCTTCCCCTAGAATCAAAGGATTATTTTTTAACATTTCTCTCGTAACACGTTTAATTTCTTTAAATTTTCCATTCTTATGACATACAGGAACAATGCTCATCGTATCCAGTAATATCCCATCAAATAGATTATCATCATAATTAGTGTCAACAATAGCAAAGTCCATTTTTCCTTCTTTTAAATCATCAAAAATATCTTGTGCAGGCAATGTAATTAGTTTAGCATCCGAATTATAAATTGTAAATAAATCATCTAACAAGTGGTTTTTAGAACAAATCGTTACGGCTGTATTTGTAATGCCCATATATAATGTTTTTTTCAATTGTAAAGAATCAGAGATTGCTTCTGTCAATTCTCTTTCTTGATTCATCATACGTCTTGCATATTCGACCAGAATGGTCCCTTGTTTCGTAAGAGCAAACGTTTTTCTACTAGAAAAAATTTCAATATCAAACTCTGTTTCCAAGGATTTGATATGATGAGTTACCGCTGGCTGCGTAATAAACAGTCGTTGCGCCGTTTTCGTATAATTTTTGACTTGAACTAAAGTTAATAATGTCAACAATCTCGGATCGTTCATTTTGCTCACTTCCATAAATCAAATTTATAATATAAGTCTATTATATAAATTTAATTTTGGTTTGTCAAGGCACTAAACCATCGCTAAAACAAGGATAACTAAAATACCCTGTATCGTGTAAAAAAGGAGATCAACATGAATTTCTTTTAAACCACAGGCTTCTAAATGATGATGAAAGGGTGCCATTTTAAATAGTCTTTTTCCTTTCGTTTTCTTGAAATACGCAACTTGCAGAATTACAGAAAGTGCTTCAAAAATAAATAATAAAGCCATAAGAATGAAGGATCCAATAGAATTTAGATAAATACTGGTTATCGCATAAAATGCACCTAGTCCTAATGCGCCAACATCTCCCATAAATAAAAAGGCTTTTGGAAGATTAAAACACCAAAATACAAATAAAGAAATATGTAGGGCAAGAAGTAAGGACAGGATAGCATAATTTTCTTGGCGATATGCTATGATCATCAAGCCAATACCAAAAAGTATACTACAGCCTGAACAAAGGCCATCAATTCCATCCATTAAATTCCATGCATTGCTACTTGCAACAAGGATCCATAATATTAATAATCCAAAAAACCATTTGACATCCATTTGAAATGAAAAAATAGTCAGTGTTGTATTATTGTTATCCTTTAGATAAAAGAAAAAAATAATACCAGAAATTAATATTTCAACTAAAATCTTTATAGATGCTGGCAAGCCATCATTCTTTTTTAAGATCACAATCAAAAGGTCATCAATAAAGCCTAATAGACCGAATCCTAATGTAGCTAAAATAATCATGTGCGTTTCCTTTGATGGAGAAACAAAAAAAAGGGGCAGTACTAAAAAGATGATACCGCCCATTGTAATGGTTCCATTCTTCTTCTTATGGGAATCCAGTCCCAAAGTTCTTTCCGTTTGAGACAGTTTACGAAAACATTTCACATAGATACTATAAAAAAATACAGATAGTAAAGATAATGCTAATACCTTAATGACATCGAATCCAATCATGTATTACCTCCAGGTCTGAATAGGAATATTTTACTCCCTTAATATCCATATATTTTTCACAACCCTTACCTAATATTAGTAAATAGTCATTTTTTTCAAGACTAGCAAGTGCTTTTTGAATTGCCATTTTTCGATCGACGATAACCTCCACTTCCTTTGTAATGGCAGATTTAATATCGTGAATAATATCTAATGGTTCTTCAAAACGAGGATTATCTGTAGTTAAAATGATTCGGGCAGAAATATCATTTAAATATTTACCAATCATAAACCGCTTTTCCTTTTCTCTATTTCCTCCACAGCCTAAAACAATCGTCAAATTCCCCTTGCACAACCGCATAGCTTCCTCAATTACTTTTTGGGTAGCTACAAAAGTATGAGCATAATCAATTAAAATAAATTTATTATCCATTTGAATCCGATTCATTCTTCCATCTACAGGTTCAAAATTCGATAAAAATGCTACGTAATTTAGGTAAGAAATTTTGAATACATCACATAATGGAAGCACAGACAAAGTGTTGTAAAGATTAAATTCTCCTAACAACTTAGATTTGAACAATAAATTTTTAGAATAAAAGGATATTCCATTTTCATTTGCATAATTTAAAGTTCCTAAAAAATCACAAGCCTTGTTATAACCATAACTAAGAATTTTAGCATCTGTAAATTTACAAACTTTTTTGCTTGCTTCATCATCCGTATTCACTATAGCATATGCTGTCTTCTTTAACTTAATGAAAGGAATTAATTTACAATATAAATACTTATCCATTGTTTTATGATAATCCAGATGATCCTGACTAAAATTTGTAAAAATTAAAACATCAAAGTCTATTCCGAAAATACGATACTGATCTACAGAGATACTAGATACCTCCATCACAATGGTAGAAATTTTTCGCTTTCTAGCCATTTTCATATATTCATATAATGTTAATATGTCTGGGGTAGTATTATTTATGTTTGCTTCATAACCAGAAAAAAATACACCATTGGTTCCAATCATCATAGTTGAAATATGCATAAAATTTAAAAAATTATAAGCAATAGAGGCAGTTGTAGTTTTACCATTCGTTCCTATAATTCCAATAATCTTTAGTTTTCTTGAGACATCTTTATAGTACTTCTTGGCAAGTAAAGCCAAGGTTTTTCTAGCATTATCTACATAAATGTAATTAATTTGATCATTTTTAATGTCACATTTCTCTGTAATTATAGTTTTTGCACCATGCGCAATTGCATCTTCAATAAACTGATTCGCATTCACATGGTTTCCTTCAATCGCAACAAAAATAGAATTTTTTTCACATAATCTACTATCACATGTTAATTTTGAAACCTCATGATTATACTTTACAGGATTTAATCTTGCACTTCTTAATAACGTATTTACCTTCATAGGTATCACCAATATCATTTTATGTAGAAAATTAGAAAATAAACCAACTTTTTAGATTTTTTTTATATTTATGAAGAATTCAGATTTATACTAAATAAAAAGCCCTTGGGCCACGCGGGTATCCAAGGGTCAATCACACAAATATAATACAATAAAAATTAAATATTGTCAACTTGATTCCATTAATTTATTAAAATTTTAAAATGAAAGTAATAAAAATAAAAAATGTTACATTGAACAAGGAACTAAAGGCTCTATATACTCTTGAAAATTTTCTTGCTAGGAATGAGTATATAGACTCCTTTGTTAAAATTGATCTCCTTTCAGAAACAGTTCCTCAAATAATTACTGTAGAGAAAAATGACTTAGATAGGATTCTTGCATACATCAAGACTTTATCATGCCAATCACAACTAATCTTTCATCTTCTAATCTCAACTGGAATACGTACTACAGAGCTTACACGTATCACAAAGGATAATGTGGATTTATTAAACAATCAGATATACCTAGAACAAACCAAAAGCAAAAAGCCGAGATTTATCTTTATCACAGATAATCATATAAAGGATTTAATCATCCAGAATATGGAACGAAACAAAAAAAATAACTTTCTTCTGTTCTCTTCCAAAGATGGTTCTCAATACACAGCTAATGCTGTTAGAGAAATCCTGAAAAAAATTAAAAGAAAGTTAGAGATAAAGAAGCTTAGCCCTCATAAGCTTAGACACACCTATGCTACACATTTAATGGAGGAAGGTGCTGACCTCGAGTCTGTAAGACTTCTTTTAGGCCACTCTACTTATGAGATGACAAAGCGTTATGTACATTTATCTACAAAGCACATTAAAGAGATTAATAACCGCTATTATGTGCTAAAAAATAGTGAGACCTACTGACCATAGAGTCGAATGGGTCTACCCCTATAAAAACAAAATGGGCTACGTCCCCACGGAAGCCCAAATTATCTTGAAAAATCAACTTATTTTAAATGGTGGACCCTTGGAGACTCGAACTCCAGACCCACTGATTAAGAGTCAGTTGCTCTACCAACTGAGCTAAGGGTCCATTTTTACTTGCATTGACTATTATAGCAAATAAAAAAATAATGTCAAGAAATTCTTGAATTTTTTTGAAAAAACTCGTGTTTTTTATGCTATAATACTCACAGAATAAGGAAGTGATTTTATGCATTATAAAGAAGTTAGTACTATTTTAAGCCCCAACAATGGCCTAAATCTGTATAGAGGATGTGAGCATGGTTGTATTTATTGTGATTCTAGAAGTAAATGCTACAATATGGATCATGATTTTGAGGATGTTGAAGTGAAATCTAATGCATTAAAACTTCTTGAAGAGGAACTAAAAAAGAAAAGAAAAAAAGTAATAATTTCTACTGGTTCTATGTCTGATCCTTACACACCTTTAGAGAAGTCTCTAGAGATGACAAAAGGAATGCTAGAATTAATTTATAAATATGGTCATGGCGTAAATATTCAAACCAAATCTTCTACAATTTTAAGAGATTTAGAGCTTTTGAAAAAAATAAACCAAAGAGCAAAGGCACGGGTTTCCATTTCTCTAACCACCTATGATGAAAACCTATGTTCTATTCTAGAACCCCATGTTTCTTCTACCAAACAAAGATTTGAAACACTAAAAACGTTACATCAGGCTGGAATCGATACCTATGTCTGGCTTTCTCCTATCTTACCTTATATCAATGACACTTTAGATAATTTAAGAGGAATCCTAGCTTATTGTAAAGAGGCCAAAGTTAAAGGGATTATCTGTTTTGGATTTGGTCTTACATTACGTGAAGGAAACAGAGAATATTACTATCAGAAATTAGATGAGTATTTCCCAAAACTCAAAAAAGAATATATTAAAAAATTTGGAAAATCATACGAGTGCAATTCAATTTATCACAAATATCTTTATGATTACTTTGTAAAATTCTGTGAGCAAAATGGAATTCTATATAAAATAGATGATATTTTTCATGAATTACATACCTTATATGAAGAAGAAAGTTTTGAACAACTTAGCTTATTTTAAATTTAAAAAAAGAGGAATTTATGTAGAATTCCTCTTTTTTGGTTCTCTTAACAACAAGAACATTTTGTGGAAATAAAAGACATTAATCTATCGATAACTTCTTTATTACATGCACAATACTGGGTATCCATAGAAATCAGATGAGCTGTATGTAAAGCTTGCAAATGAAGTTGTAAGTCATTTACCTCTAAATTCATTCGTTCCATTAATTGTGGAAGAGTTAGTTGATCATTGTGATATAAAAGTTTTACTATTTTTACACGGTCTGGATGACCTAAAGTCGCAAACAAAGTAGCTGTTTCTTCTTTATGCATCTTCTTCACCTCAATTCCCTTTTTAGTATGGCGAATCCTCCAAGGTATTATTCCAGTTCAAAAGCTCCAGTATATAGTTGATAATATGTACCCTTTTGCTGAATCAAATCCTTGTGACTTCCACGCTCAATTATATTTCCATGGTCTAAAACCATAATACAATCTGAATTTTGAACTGTAGATAGTCTATGGGCAATAACAAATACGGTTCTACCTTCCATCAATTGATCGGTTCCTTTTTGAACAAGACTTTCAGTTCTTGTATCTATAGAAGAGGTTGCCTCATCTAGGATCATTACAGGAGCGTCAGCACAAGCCGCTCTTGCAATACTGATTAACTGACGCTGTCCTTGACTCAAGTTTGCACCATCTCCTGAAAGCATCGTATGAAAGCCTTGAGGAAGTCTTGAAATAAAATCATAGGCATTGGCAATTTTAGCTGCCTCATAAACCTCTTCATCCGTGGCATTTAATCTACCATATCGGATATTTTCCATTACAGTTCCTGTAAACAAATTTGTATCTTGTAAGACAATACCTAAGCTTCTTCTTAAGTCATCTTTTTTTATTTTAGAAATATCTATTCCATCATATAAAATCTTTCCATTTTGAATATCATAGAATCGATTTATTAGATTTGTAATCGTTGTTTTCCCCGCACCCGTTGCTCCTACAAATGCAATTTTTTGACCTGGATGAGCAAATATATTTACCTTGTGTAAAACTATTTTTTCTGGATAATACCCAAAATCCACATCTTGAAATTGGATGTCTCCCTTTAAAGTACGATATTCGGTCTGACCAGATGCATTGACAAATTTCCATGCCCAAGAATCTGTATGCTGATCACTTTCAACAAAAGTTCCTTCTTTTTCTTCTACATTGGCTAAGGTAATATAGCCTTCATCTTTTTCCTCTTCTTCTGCAAGTAAATCCAGAATTCTCTGTGTTCCAGCCATTGCCATCGCAATCATTGAAACTTGCTGGGATAAATTAGAAATAGCTTGACTGAACTGCTTAGACATAGGTAAGAAAGCAATGATAATGGACATACTCATCACACTGATTCCTGTAATAGAAATATTAGGCAATGCAAAGACATAGAATAAAACACCTATAATAGAAATCATAGCATACTGTAAGTTTCCTATATTTCCTAAAATTGGCATCAAGATATTAGAAAAATGATTTGCATGTTTCGTATCATTAAATAATTGATCATTTATTGCATCAAATTCATCTTTCACTTCTGCTTCATGAGAAAAAACTTTAACTACTTTAGCTCCATGCATCATTTCTTCAATATAGCCTTCCACTTTACCAACACTAATCTGCATCTTCATAAAATATTTTGCAGAATTACCGCCTACTCTTCTTGTAACTAAAAGCATAGCAATTGCGCCAACAAAGACAATTAAAAATAACCATAGACTATAAGTCAGCATAATTCCTATAGCAAAAATGATGCTTAAAAGGGTGGAAATACATTGAGGAAGTGATTGGCATACAAACTGTCTTAAAGCATCTACATCATTGGTATAATGACTCATAATATCTCCATGCTGATGGCGATCAAAATATTTAATTGGCAAGCTTTCCATTTTATTAAACATTTCTAGTCTAATCTTATTTAAAAATCCTTGACCAATGACTGCCATAATTTGATTATAAACAATGGAGGATAAGAATCCACCAGCATAAACACATACCATCATTAAAAGAATTTGAAGAATATCATCTTTAATTGCAGTAAATAATTCCATTCCCATAAGTCCCTGATCATTGTTCATAGCTTCTTCTATTACAGAAACTACTTGCTGTAAAAATATACTAGAAGCAATCGTACTAATTGCGGTAAGAATTAAACAAAGCAGTACAATCAAACAAGGAATTCTATAGGATTTGAACAGTCGTTTCACAATGGGAACTAAAGTTTTGAAACTATTTTTTTTCTTATTCATCACTAGATTCCCCCTTTTTATTTTGTAAATTATAGACTTCTTGATAAATTTCATTTGTTTCTAAAAGCTCTTTATGTGTTCCAATAGCGGCAACTTTACCACCATCAAGTACTATAATCTGATCCGCTTCCTCTATAGAAGAAACTCTTTGCGCTATAATAATTTTTGTTGTATTTGGAATATTTTCCTTTAAAGCTTTACGAATGACGGCATCTGTTTTTGTATCCACTGCACTTGTAGAATCATCTAAAATTAATATTTTAGGATTCTTTAATAGTGCCCTTGCAATACATAATCTCTGCTTCTGTCCACCAGATACATTTGTACCGCCCTGCTCAATATAGGTATCATACTTTTCAGGAAATTGTTCAATAAACTCATCCGCACAGGCCAACTTGCATACAGCCTTTGCCTCTTCTAGTGTAGCATCTTCTTTCCCCCATCTTAAGTTTTTCAAAATAGTACCTGAAAACAACACATTTTTTTGAAGAACTACAGCTACGTTATCTCTTAAAACTTTTAAATCATACTTCTTTACATTGATTCCACCTACTAAAACTTCACCTTCCGTCACATCATATAGTCTGGAAAGAAGATTTACAAATGTAGTTTTAGAAGATCCTGTACCTCCGATAATGCCTATTGTTTCACCTGAAGCAATATGTAAATTGACGCCAGCTAAAGCAAACTTCTCTGCATCTTTAGAATATTTAAAAGAAACATTTTTAAAATCGATGCTTCCATCTTCTAAATCATATACTGGTTCTTTAGGATTTTGAATTGTACTTTCTTCTTTTAAAACCTCTACCACACGTTTCATAGAGGTTATAGATAAAGATAGCATAACAAAAATCATAGATAACAGCATAAGACTCATTAGAATTTGGGTACCATATGTTATTAAAGCTGAGATATCACCTATACCAAGCTCTGTTTGATTGGTAGTCACAATCAAATAGCTACTTAAAAAGGATACAGCAATCAGTGCAGCATACATAAAAAATATCATAACTGGCTGATTCCAGGCTACAATCCGTTCTGCCTTTACAAAATCACGACGAACATCTTCTGAAGATTTCTTAAATTTATCCTTTTCATAGCCTTCTCTGACATAGGTCTTCACTACACGAATTCCTTTAATATTTTCTTCTACAGAAGCATTTAGATTATCATATTTGTGGAATACTTTATCAAAGACTGGCATTGCACATTTAATAATGATAAATAGAATAATACCTAAAATAGGTACACTTGCCACATAGATGAGCGCCATTTTTACAGAAATTATGCAAGATAAAACTATAGAAAAAATCATCATTAAAGGAACGCGAACTGTAATTCGAATGATCATTCCATACGCCATTTGGATATTCGATACATCGGTCGTCATTCGTGTTACCAAACTTGCTGATGAAAAATGGTCAATGTTTTCAAACGAAAATTCTTGAGATTTATAGAACAAATCTTTTCTTAAATTTTTTGCAAAACCTGAGGATGCGATTGCTCCAAACTTACCTGATAATACACCAAAAGTTAAAGAAATTGCACCTAAAACGACGATAAATAAACTTAATATAATAATTAAAGTGGTATCAGGGGTAGTAGCTTGGGCTAGTTTAAGAATATAAGACATCAACAAAGGAATTAAACATTCCATAACAACCTCTAAAGAAACAAAAAGAGGTGTCAATAAAGAAGCCACTTTATATTCTCTTATACTTTTCATTAATATTCTAATCATCATTCTGTCCTCCTACTATATTTTCTTTCATTTGTTTAATAAAGTTTAAAAACAATAAAACTTCTTCTTTTTTAAACCCTTTCAAAATATTCCTTTCAAAATCAGCAACTTCTGTAGCAATTTGAAAGGCAATATCTTTTCCTTTTTGCGTAATTTTTACTTCTTTGATACGACTATCACTTTCTAAAATATTTCTAGATATTAGACCCTTTTTTTCCATTCTAGACAATACAGTTGAAGCTGTCGAGCGTGTTATTCCAAGGGTAGCTTCAATATCTTTTTGGGTGATACATTGCGTTTCATGATCTACTAAATACTGTAATATATATCCATTACTTCCTGTAATCTCCTGTACATAAGACAAGGTCTTCAAATTCATTATATTTCTTGATATTACATTATTAAAATTCTTAATTTCCAACCCAATATGATACATAACTTACTCCTATTTTTTTCAAAAATCTAAACACTATTATAGATGTTTTTTTGTTTGATGTCAATCATTTTCAAAAGAAAAAACACCTACTTTATATAAAAAAGGATATACAAGACTAGAGATGCTTCGACTTGTATATCCTCTATCATTTACTCCTTCAACTTAAAGAGGAGCTAACCTTTACTTTGATTCAGTTTTATCATAATGATCTAAAAAATTGATATATTCATTTTGGTGTTTATATCCTAGAATCTTATCCATATTCACATTGAATGCTGCTTTAAAAATATTCTTCTCCACAAGAGGATTGTATTTCAAAAGTTCTTTAATCAATTTTTTCGTATCTGCGCGTTTAGAACCTGTCAAATCCTTTTCATGATCGATGTTTTCTGTAAATTTACAGGCACAGTTTATAAAAGAAAGTTCATTATAATTTACCCAACGAACAATATCGCGTTCTCTAATAAAATACATAGGACGAATCAGTTCCATACCTTCAAAATTTTCTGAATGGAGTTTAGGTAGCATAGTTTGAAAGGAACCACTATTTAGCATATTCATCAATGTTGTTTCAATCACATCATCAAAATGATGACCTAATGCAATCTTATTACAGCCTAATTGTTTTGCAAGGTTATATAAGGCACCTCTTCTCATTTTAGCACAAAGATAGCAGGGATTCTTGATTTGAGCATTGGCAATTTCAAAAATATCTGTATCAATGATAGTCGCATCAATATGTAATAAACTTAAATTATCTTTTATTTTCTTTAAATTTTTAGCATTATAGCCTGGATTCATCACTAAATATTTTACTTCAAATTCAAAATCAGAATGACGTTTCAATTCTTGAAAAAGTTTTGCGAGCAGAATGGAATCTTTTCCTCCTGAAATACAGACACAAACTTTGTCATCTTTCTTTAGAAGTTGAAATTCCTTTAGTGCTTTTATAAAGGGAGCCCAAAGATGGGCACGGTATGTTTTTATAATTGTTCGTTCAATTTCTTGATATTTTTCCATGGATATCCTCCAGTACTGTCTTTGATTTTGGTTACATTGTATAAGTTTAGATATCCTTTGCAAATGATAAAAACTAACGTATACGTTCTCACCTGCTCTATTCTAGCATATTTTTTAAGAAAAGTAAAAATAAAGGTATAAAAATACCTTTATTATAAGAAACATGATTTTAGAATAGAAAACATGAGTTCTATAAAATTTTTCTTTTCTACAGAATCTTCTGTCATCAATTCTCCCGTTTTCAGAAGTTCATTCTTTAAATAAACTTGAGCAGTTCCAGTACAAGAATTTTCTTTAATTTCATATTCATATTTTACTTGATACTCTATTTGGTCTTTCCGAGATGTCAAATGATAAATATCTTCTTTTACCATAATATTAATTCTATTTTTATAGAGAATATGATCCACGGAATCCACTATGGTTCCTTTAGCTACCACTCTATCAAGCTTATAATTCGCATACCCCCAACGTAATAATTCTAAGGACTCCGCATTTCTTGTGGTAGGCTTTTCATATCCAAAGACAATACTGATGAGTCCCATATTTTCCTGTTTCATATGAAGTGCAATACAATATTTAGAAAAAGAAGTATATCCTGTCTTTAATCCATCTAGATACTTTACTCTTCCTATCATCTTGTTTGTATTGACAAGCCAAAAAGGTTTAGCCGTATCTTTACGGATATAGTCTTCTTGGATATTCGTATAATTCAAAACATCAGGGTATTTGGAAATCAGTTCATTAGATATCATTGCCAAATCATACGCTGTAGTATAATGCTCTCTACTTGTTAACCCTGTACAATCTGAAAAATGTGTATTTTTCAAACCAAGAGCTTGAACCTTAGCATTCATTTTATGAACAAATTCTTCTTCTGAACCAGCAAGATGCATTGCCATAGCTAAAGCGGCGTCATTGGCAGAAGCAATACAAATACATTTTAGAAGTTCATCTACGTTGATTTCATCTCCTATAGATAAAAAGGCCTTCGATCCTTCTACTTTTGTCGGTGCTTCTCCTATGGTTAGAACTGTATCTTTTGTAATTTGTTTGGCTTCTAACGCCTCATAAATTAACAACAAGGTCATAATTTTTGTCATAGAAGCTGGAGGTAACCGTCGATCTTTTTCTTTATTGAATAATATTGTCTTTGTGCTAGTTTCAATGAGAATGGCTGCCGTACTTCCTTTGCATAAATCAGGCGTGGTCGTTGTTACAGTATCTTCTTCTAGTTGTTCTTCTTGAGCTTGTATAGTTATACTTGCAATACTTAAAAATAAGAGTAAAAAAAAGGCTAGAATCGTTTTCTTCATATATATCACCAATACAGTATATGGAGTCATATAAAAAATTAGAAGTCAAGCCTATATATTTTTTAATTTTCTTCTACTATCAATTTGTTTTGTTTCTTCTTATATAAAAATAATACACCAAAATATAGAACACAAACCATTATAAAAGCACCAATTCCAAGTCCAATATGAAGAGGAGTTAAGAATTCCTTAAAATCAAAAGCTAAGAAAATGGCTATAATAGAGGCAACCACAAACCCAACAATTGCCCACATGGTCTGCCTTTGCCATTTCTTCAATAAAAAGCGCATCAGCTTCGCAATGGTAAAAAAACCAATAACTAGTCCTACTGCAAAAATAGCCAAGATGGCTATAGATTCTCCTGGATTATTTTTTATATTAGAAATTGTATTTAAAAGAGGAAGATAAAGACCAAGGATTAATAGGAGCATAGAACCACTAATTCCAGGAACTACTAAAGCAACAGAGGCCAATACACCTACCATAAAAAGAACAATATAGAAATACCAAGCCATAGAGAAATTAAGTTCTATATCTGAACCCATAGGGATAAAACAAAGGCCCAAACATAATGCAAAAGATAACACCACAAAGAGGATATCTTTTTTTTGAAATCCGTTATGATATGCTTCCATACATATTTTTGGAGTAGAACAAATCATCATAGCTGAAAATACCATACATATTTCAAAAGGAATATGTTCTAATGCCAATTTCAAGGGAAAATACATTGCTAAAAAAGCAAATATCATTCCTAATAGTATGGGAGATAAAAATTTTATACCATCCTTAAAATTCTTCCTCAAACTACTAATATGAAGTATTAAATCCTCATAAATACCTAATAAAACGGCCAAAGTTCCTCCACTAACTCCAGGTATAATCATCCCTACACCTATGACAGCTCCCTTTGCAATCAATTTTAAATATTTCATAACCGTACACCCATCTTTTTCACTTAATTGCTAAAATTTGATAATATATTACTGATTTTTATATATTATACCATAAAAATGTCACTTTCAAAACAAAATTAAAAAAAGTGCACAATTTCTTGTGCATTACTTTTCTTATCGGATTTTCTTTTTTATCTTTGTATTATGCTTAGAAAGACCATAAAAGAAGACTTCCATCTCTTTCTGATTTTTAAAACCTGATTTTTTACAGATATGCATCGTATTTGTATGCATGATAAAGTTAATTCTATCTTCGTATTCCACTATTTTTTTGAGTTGAGCATAAGAGCTCTCTTGCTTCCTTACAGAAGACCCAACCTTTACTGTTATAGATAAGCTCTCTTCTTTAAAGACAAAGGAGTTTACCATACCATATGCTTCAATATCTGGATTCTTCTTTCTGACAAGCTTTGGAACTCGAAGAAGAGATATTATATTCAATATAACAAATACTAAAGACAAAACTAAAAATATACTTCCTATAATATAGGTATCTGTCTTGTTCCCCTCTAAAGAAACGATGATTAAGATAATTATCCCAAATAAAGCTAAAACAATTGGAAAGTAAAATCTTTTTATATAATATTTTTTAGAAATTGAAATCAGTTCAGCAATAGCCTCCTCACTCGTAAAAGTTGTTTCATTATGTATAACCATAGAATTTCTCCTCCAACCATTCAAAATATTTTACCATGTTTTACCCCTAATGACAATCATAACTCTTAAATCTTTTTCAATTTACTGTAAAAATAAAAAAGCTTCTGAATTCTCAAAAAGCTTTTTTTTATTGCTGTTCAGCATTATATTTTACTGGTGCTCACTGCCAGAATCGAACTAGCCTTTTATCCTTACCATGGATACGTTCTACCGATGAACTAAGCAAGCATATGGCAGCAGTTATAGGGATCGAACCTATGAATGACGGGGTCAGAGTCCGTTGCCTTACCGCTTGGCTAAACTGCTATATTTTTACCATAATGCATTTTATCACATTTTCTTTCTGTTGTAAAGAGCAGAAAAAGACAAAGAAACGCTAACCATAAATTTCTTTGTCTTTCCTCTTATTAAGCTCTTGAAACGTATGTACCATCTAGGGTAGAAATAATAATTTCTGTACCATTTTCTAAAAAAGCAGGAACGGTTACTTCTAGTCCGGTTTCCAAAGTCGCTTTTTTACGGTCTGTAGATGCTCCTTTAACAGCAGGCGTTGTATCAGCAATCTTAAGTTTTACTTTATCTGGAAGACTGACACCTAAAATTTCACCTTCATAAAACGTAATATTTACATTTGATCCTTCTAACATAAAATTCTTTTCCCATGATAAATTTGTTTCAGGAATTTCAATCTGCTCATAACTTTCCATATCCATAAAAGCAAAAGCTTCTCCAGTATTGTAGATGTATTGCATTTCTTTTCGTTCAATGTAACATCTTTTAAAAGCTGAATCGCTTCCCTTTAATGCTGTTTCCGTCACTGTTCCAGTTCTTAAATCCTTCATTTTAACGCGAACATATGCAACTTTATTTTGTAGCACATGCATAAATTCTAAAATTTGCATGAGTTTGCCATCGTATTCGATGACCATCCCATTTTTTAAATCATTCGTTGAAACCACTTTACTTCTCCTTTTTTATAAACAAAAAGGAGGAATCCTCCTCCTAAATGTTTAATTTTTTCAAATTACTTTATGCAATAAATAGAGTCTTTACCAGCAAATACGCTAGTTCCTGCAAATTCTCCACGACCATTTAAATCATCTTCAATACGCATTAATTGATTGTATTTTGCAACACGGTCTGTTCTGCTTGCAGAACCAGTCTTGATTTGACCTGCATTTAAACCTACAACAATATCAGAAATTGTTGTATCTTCAGTTTCCCCTGATCTATGGCTTACAATTGCAGTATAACCAGCACGTTTAGCCATTTCAATTGCATCAAAAGTTTCAGTTAAAGTACCGATTTGGTTAACCTTAATTAAAATTGCATTAGCTACACCTAAGCTGATTCCCTTAGATAGACGCTTTGTATTTGTAACAAATAAGTCATCTCCTACTAATTGAATCTTGCTACCTAACTTTTCAGTTAAATATTTCCAACCAGCCCAGTCATCTTCTGCTAGACCATCTTCAATCGTAATGATAGGGAATTTTTCAGTTAGAGGAACATAATACTTGTCAACCATATCTTGAGAGTTAAATGCACCACCATCTGCTTTTAAAGTATACATACCTGTTTTTGCGTCATAGAATTCAGATGCAGCAACATCGATACCTAAACAAATATCTTTACCAGGTTCATAACCAGCAGCCTTAATAGCTTCAACAACACGTTCAAAAGCTTCTTCGTTGCTAGATAATTTAGGTGCATAACCACCCTCATCACCAACACTTGTAACATATCCGTTTGCTTTTAAAATTTTCTTTAAAGCATGGAATACTTCAGCTCCCATACGAACTGCTTCCTTTAAAGAAGGAGCACCAACTGGTAAAATCATAATTTCTTGGAAGTCAATACAGAAATCTGCATGTGCACCACCATTTAAAATGTTCATCATTGGTAATGGAAGTTGCTTTGCATTAGTCCCACCAAAATAATTATATAATGGCATTCCATAATAATCTGCAGCAGCACGAGCACAAGCCATAGAAACACCTAATGTAGCGTTTGCACCTAGATTTCCCTTATTGTCTGTTCCGTCTAATGCAATCATCTTGTTATCAATGATAACTTGATTTCTTACATCAAAACCGATTAATGCAGGAGCAATAATATCATTTACATTGGCTACAGCTTTTGTAGTTCCTTTTCCTAAATAGCGTGATTTATCTCCATCACGTAATTCTAATGCTTCATGCTCACCCGTAGATGCACCACTTGGAACAAGTGCGCGTCCAAATGCACCACTTTCAGTTACAACTTCAACCTCTACTGTTGGATTTCCACGTGAGTCTAATACTTCTCTAGCATAAATGCTTTGAATAAATGGCATAAAAATTTACATCTCCTTAGTTTAATATTCTAGTTTTTTCTACCAGTATGTATTATACAATATTTTTAATACATTTTCCTAGTATCTTAAAATCATTTTTTAAGAAAACGTTTTACTAATCCAGACTTTAATCTTCTTCGACATCGTTTGATTTATTTTCTCCAATGGAGGAATATAAAATTTTAATCCTTTTATGTACAGGCCATGTGATTAGTAAAACGATGGCTGCCAAAATCATATTAAATGGGATGACAGCGTAAAAGATATAATAGAACATAAAATTATTCTCAGTGATTACTGGGATTTTTCCTGCACTAATTAATTGAAATGCATCATTAGAAGCACCGATAATGGCTTGCATTCCTCCCTCTAATACAGTTTTATAAAAAGGAATATTGATAGCTGCATTTGTAAATACTCCCATCATAACCCATATAAGAAAGGCTGACAGGAAAGCCCATAATTCCTTTAATTTAAACTGTGTATGATTGTAAAATATACCTGCGGATAATGCTACAGGCAAGCCGATTAAAAGATCCGCTGTTTCTCCAACACAGACTGTATGTGTCATTGGAAGTTTCACTAAAAATCTTAATACCACACAAATTGCTCCATCAATAGGTCCAAGCATAAAAGCACATATTACAATAGGGATCATAGAAAAGTTAAGTTCTAAAAAAGCAGGAAAAATAGGTAAACTAATCTTTGGTACCACAGTATAGAACAAAATAGATAGTGCTGCAAATACAGCAATAAAGCTTAACCTTTTAACGGTAAAAAATTTTTTTCTCATAATCCATCCTTCTTTCTTCAAAATAAAAATCCCCATACTGGCGGGGATATGCAAACAAAAAAAGATTTTTTATTCTACTTCTCTCATCCAGACTTTACTGTCGGTATAGGAATTGCACCTATTCATGCTTATAGCTCGCGGACTTTTACCGCCGATATGGAATTTCACCAAACCCCGAAGTATATTTACCTGTACACATTTTTCCAAATTGAAAAAATATGAGGAATATTTATTTTTCACAACAATTATATCAAAATATCTGTATACTGTCAAATAGTATAAAAAGCTAGAATT
Organism: uncultured Anaeroplasmataceae bacterium; assembly: GCA_910577745.1. GTDB lineage: Bacteria > Bacillota_I > Bacilli_A > Acholeplasmatales > Anaeroplasmataceae > Pelethenecus. The sequence continues at coordinate 62,654 of CAJTNG010000002.1, forward strand.
AATCTAGCTTTTTGACTTTATTTTTTTACAATTAAGGAAGTAGAAGTCATATCAGAAGGGATTTCTACGCCAAGCAATTCAAGTAATGTAGGAGCAATATCTGATAAAATACCATCACATAAATGAATATTTTTATCTGTAACAACTACAGGGACAAGATTTGTCGTATGAGCTGTAAATGGTTTATCCTCACCATCTAATAATTTTTCTGCATTTCCATGATCTGCTGTTATTAAGGCAACACCACCAACTTCATCTAATGCCTGAACACAACGTCCAACACATGCATCTACCGCTTCTACAGCTTGAATTGCTGCTGGAATGACACCTGTATGCCCAACCATATCACAATTTGCAAAATTTAAAATAATTGCATCATATTTTTGACTATGAATTGCTTCAACTACCTTATCACATACTTCATAGGCACTCATTTCTGGCTGTAAATCATAGGTAGCTACCTTAGGAGAGTTCACTAAAATACGATCTGCACCTTCAATCTCTCTATCAGCACCACCGTCAAAAAAGAAGGTAACATGCGCATACTTTTCAGTTTCTGCAATACGCAATTGCTTTAAACCCGCTTTAGACACTACATCTCCAAATAAGTTATCTAACTTTTGTAAACCAAAGGCTAAAGGCCCTTGGACCGTATCTGCATATTTCATCATAGATACAAAGAAAATATCCTTTGGCGCATGAGTTAAATCCATACGATAAGGTTTTTCTGCATTATAAACAATTCCTTCAGGATTAGATACACAAGTTGAAATCTGAATCGCACGATCTGGTCTAAAGTTCGCAAAAACGATAGAATCTCCACTTTCTATTAATCCTTCTTTTGAGCTTACAAAAGGCACCATAAATTCATCAGTTACACCTTGTTCATAAGATGCTTCTATTCCATCCAATGGATTAGGATAAAACTCTCCTTTTCCAACGGTCATTGCATCATAAGCTACTTGAATACGGTCATAGTTCTTATCACGATCCATACCATAATATCTTCCGCCTACGGTAGCTACCGTAACGTTACCCTCATCCATAATTTTCTTTAAATAAATAGCAGCACTTTTAGGAGCAACATCTCTTCCATCTAAGAATGCATGATAATAAACTTTATCTAAGCCTAATTGATGGGCAAGCTTTGCAATCGCAATAATATGAGAGGTATGAGAATGTACACCACCATCACTGCATAGCCCAAAGATATGAAACTTTTTATTCGTTTGTTTTGCTCTCAAAATCGCCTCAACAATTGCTTCATTCTTATTAAATTCTCCTGTTTTAATTGCATTATTAATTCTTGATAAGGATTGCCAAACGATTCTTCCGGCACCTATATTCATATGACCTACTTCAGAATTACCCATTTGACCTTCTGGCAGTCCTACTGCTTCACCACTGGCATCTAATGTCTTAGTATCATATTCTTTAAAAATTCGATCTAAATTTGGATGTTTTGCAAGACTTACAGCATTTCCTTTGCTTGGATCTGCTAGTCCATAACCATCCATTATAATTAACATAACTGGTTTTTTCATTCCATCTACACTCCTTTTTTACAAACACTATTATAAACTAATTTCTAAAAAACTTCCATTACTTTTTAAAAAAACAAGAAAAATGAGTATAAATTTGATGGAACTCAACTCTATACTCACTAGTAGCTTATTTTAATTTAATACTATTTTCTTTTACAGACTATCTTTTCTTTATAATATAGAATAGAACTTGTTACAATTACCATTCCAAAGGAAAACAACCAATTTGCATATCCATAAAGTATAGTTGTAGATAATACCTCATGGGACAAAAAATCAAATCCTTTTAATGTAATTAGACACGGAAATATAAATCCTAATTCATAATACATTTTTCCATTGTTTATTTGATGCTGGCTTAGCAAAAGATATTTTCCTATATAAACTATCCATATAAAAATGAATGTAAGAATTAAAAAATTATATAGAAACTTCTTCTGATAACTTAATAAAATGTAAATCAATATACCTATAAAAAGAAGACTTCCAACAATCATTACAATCAAGGCACCTAAAGGTGCATAAGTCAAAAATATACATTCTATAGAAGATAGAACTAATCCAATGCCAGAGACAAGTACCATTAAAGCATATGGAGATTTTCTAAAGGACCCTGATGGTTCAATTTGGATAAGTTCTTGTGGACCTTCTTTCTTATAGTTGAAAAATAGCATTATACCATTTAAAATAACCATAAAAATAGAAATTAATAGATTTAAATCTAACCCATAAAATTGTTTTTTCAACATAGAACCTGCAATGCCTGTAACAGCATTATATTCATACTCATACTGTTCAAAGAACCCAGGAAATCTAAATTCTAAAACAAACATTTTATCACGTTGAACAGAAATCATCTCCTTGCCAATGTTGATTGTCTTATCTTGAGGCATTAATGATAATGTCAACATCCAAGTGACTATGAAGATTAAAATCAATAAATTATAAAAGTAACGCTTTTTTCTAAATACAAAAGTGTAAACGAATAAACCAATAAAGATTACAATATGAATTAGCATTGGAATATAATAATATTTTGTTGCAAAAAGGATAGTTACATATTCTGATAATGATAAAATAAGAGCTACCATCGATATCATTAACATATAAAAATAGTTTGACTGCATATGTTTTTTCATTTGAAATTCACCTTCTTTAGCGCATACTTTTCTAAATATATTATATCTGATTTCACTTCAAGAAAGCAAGCAAACAAATCTGACAAAATCCGTCAATAAATGCATAATATCTATAATAATGATTTTTTTATTGCTTTGTTCCATCCTTCTAATTTATTTTGACGTTCTTCTTTTGTTACTCTTGGTGAAAAGCTTTTTTCTATAGGATTCTTTAATTTTATTTCTGCCAAATCATCAAAAATATGTAAAGCAAGAGCGGCAAGATAAAATGCACCTAAAGCCGTTACCTCCCTATTTTTAGGTCTTGCGATGGTAGCATTTGATATATCTGCTTGAAATTCCATTAAAAAATTATTTTCTACGGCACCCCCATCTACTTCAATGGTTAATATGTCCACGCCCAAATCCTTTTGCATCGCTGTAATTACATCATTCACCTCAAATGCTATAGCTTCTAGAGCTGCTCTTGCAATGTGAGCCCTATTCGTTCCTCGCGTAATTCCTGTGATTAACCCTTCAGCTTCAAAGTTCCAGTATGGAGCCCCTAATCCCACAAAGGCAGGAACCAAATAAACTCCATTTGTATCAGAAACTGTTCTTGCTAGGGCTTCTGATTCTGCGGCACTGGAAATGATTTTCAGTTCATCTCTCAACCACTGAATTACGGCACCGCCAACAAATACACTTCCCTCTAAAACATAAGATGGGGTAGTAGTGGTTTGACATCCTAAAGATGTTATGAGTCCATTCTTAGAAGATAATGGCTCATCTCCTGTATTCATCAACAAGAAACACCCTGTCCCATAAGTAACTTTTAAATCTCCTTTAGTAAAACAACACTGTCCAAACAATGCAGATTGCTGATCCCCTGCAACACCACAAATAGGTACTTCAAATCCTAAAATCTCTTTATCTGTATTTCCATAGAAATCACTTGATGGACATACTTGTGGAAGTATCTGCCTTGGAACTTCAAACATATCGCATAGATAAGAATCCCATTCCAACTTATGAATGTTATATAGCATAGTTCTAGAAGCATTCGTATAGTCTGTCTTATAAATTCTTCCACCTGAAAGCTGCCACATTAAATAGGTATCTATGGTTCCAATACATAATCGTTGTTCTGTTAAAAGCTTTTGAGCCTGAACCACATGCTTTAAAATCCATTCAATTTTACTAGCCGAAAAATAGGAATCTAGTTTTAATCCAGTTCGTTTCAGGATTTCATGTTCATATTCTTTCAATTCCAAGCAATGATTTCTCGTTCTTCTACATTGCCAAACAATGGCGTTATATACAGGCTCTCCTGTGATTTTATCCCATGCAACAACAGTCTCTCGCTGATTCGTTATCCCCATTCCGATTAACTCTGAATGCTTAACTCTTGCTTCTGTCAGTGCTGTGGAAATGACACTTCTAACACTTGATAAAATATCAATTGGGTCATGTTCTACCCAGCCAGGTTGTGGATAGATTTGCTTGAATTCCTGCTGTGCCTGAGCAACAACTTTCCCATCCAAGTCATATAAAATCGCTCTGCTTGAGGTAGTTCCCTGATCAATTACTACAATATATTTCATATTCTATTTAGCCTCATTTCACTTCTTTGTTAATTTTATTATAGTATCTCCCCTTCTATCTGTCAATGAAAAAGCCCTTTAGATTCACTAAAGGGATGTTAGAGTAATATAGCTAAACTGATAAATAAGGCGGCTTGCGTGATAAGAGCTAAAACATTATTTAAGGGAAAGTACCAATGCTGTGTTTTATGTCTAATGGAATAGACTCCCATAAAACCACCAAGTCCACCCATAAGCCATGGTAAAATTAATAATAGGCTTTCCTTCGTTCGCCACATTCTTTTTTTAGCTCTAACCTTATCATTTTTATAGAGGATGACCGTAACTAAAGACATCACAAGTTCTATGCAAGCTAAGATAATTAAAATAAGTTCTTTGTTAGTCAATGAATTCAAACTCAAAATCAAAGATGCGAACGGTATCTCCATTTTGAACCCCCAATTTTCTTAAAGCATCATCTAGACCATAGGTTCTTAATTGTCTTGCAAACCGCAGACGACCATAGTCAGAATCAAAATCTGTCATCTCAAATAATCGCTTTAATTTGGCTCCTGTCACATTGTAAACGCCATCACTTTGACGGTCAATGGTAAAGAAAGGCTCTTCTTCGGATAAGCCATATTCTACCTCTTCTAATTCTTCCTCTTCAAATAAGGAGAATTCATCTGTGACAGCTAATAAATCTGCAATCTTATAAAGTAATTCATTTAAATTGTCTTGGGTATACGCAGAAATTTCAATAATAGGCTCCTGAACATGCTTCTTAAATTCCTTTAAGTTTTCCTTAGCCTCTGGTTGATCCATTTTATTTGCCACAATAATTCTTGGACGTTTCCCCAAGTTCATCTTATAGTTTTCTAATTCCTGATTTATGATTAAATAATCAGAATATGGATCTCTTCCATCTACTGCCGCCATATCAATCATATGCACAATGACTCTACAACGTTCGATATGTCTTAAAAATTGAAGACCAAGTCCTGCACCCTGATGTGCACCCTCTATAATTCCTGGCAAATCTGCCATGACAAAACTTCTTCCATCAGGTACTTCAACCATACCTAAATTAGGAACAAGTGTCGTAAAATGATACGCTGCTATTTTAGGTCTTGCCTTAGAAACTGCAGCGATTAATGTAGATTTTCCAACACTTGGGAACCCAACAAGACCACAATCGGCAAGCACTTTAAGTTCACAGCGAACCACACGTTTTTGTCCTGGTTCACCTTTTTCACAAAAATCAGGACATTTCAGTATGCCTGTAGCAAACGCCATATTTCCACGACCACCTCTACCACCTTTGCAGACTAAAACTTCCTGTCCATGCTTGGTGATATCTCCAATGAGTTTTCCTGTTGTATCATCAAAAATCATTGTTCCAACAGGAACCTTGACATAGGTAGGTTCAGCACAGGCCCCTGTCATGCCTTTGTGTCGTCCCTTTTCTCCAGGAACTCCTTTTAATATTTTATTGTATCTCAAATCTAATAAAGTAGATAAACCTTCATCTCCCAAGAAAATGATAGAACTTCCATTTCCACCACTTCCTCCAAATGGACCACCACGCTCCACCTTTAGTTCTCTGCGGTAAGCAACAATTCCATCGCCACCCGCTCCAGCTTCTACTTCCATTTTGGCCAAATCAACAAACATACATTTCACCTCCATAAAAGAAAAATGCCCAATCTTTTTGGGCACTTGATGTTATACTATTTAAGCAACTGGATAAACAGAAACCTGCTTTTTGTCGCGACCCTTACGTTCATATCTAACAACACCTGCTACTTTTGTGTAAAGAGTGTCATCGCCACCACGTCCAACATTATTGCCAGGAAATATTTTAGTCCCTCTTTGACGATATAAAATTGAACCAGCAGTTACATATTGTCCATCGCTAGCTTTTGCGCCTAAACGCTTTGCTTCTGAATCACGGCCGTTCTTAGTAGAACCAACACCTTTTTTAGATGCGAATAATTGTAAATTAAGCTTTAGCATAATAAATCCTCCTAGTTAATATATTTTAAATTTCTTGGATATTGCTTTGAGATTTCTTCTAATGTATCTTCCAAATTTTTAAAAATTGTATTTGTAACAAAATCTGTCGTCTTAATCTGTAAGCGAAAATATCCTTCTTCACAAACCAAATCTATGATGTTGTAACTTAAGTTTAATCTCTCAATCAGGTTTGCTGTAACAATTAGAGCCGTGGAGATGCTAGAACAAACAATATCATTCCCATAGGTATCATAATTTGCATGTCCTTTGACCTCTAATACAGCTTCTTTATCTTTCCGAATAACTTGAAATGTTGTCATCTTAAGCGTTGATAGCTTCAACAACTAACTTAGTGTAGGATTGACGATGCCCTTTCTTAGATGCTGAATGCTTCTTTGGGCGATATTTGAAAATAACAATCTTCTTTCCACGTCCTTGTTTTTCACATTTAGCAGTTACAGTAGCACCCTTAACATAAGGTGTTCCAACTAAAGGCTTTCCTTCACTAGAAACATATAAAACTTTGTCAAAAGTATAAGTTTCACCTTCAGCAACCTCTAATTTTTCTACATAGATTGCCTGTCCAACTTCTACTTGAACTTGCTTTCCGCCAGTTTCTACTATTGCATACATGTCATATTACCTCCTATATATATTTTAAGACACACTATTAAGGTAGATTTCGCATCATTTCAGACCTTTTCTAAGTGGTGCATATTACAACATTATAATGATATACTATTTTTAGTAAATAGTCAATCTTTTTTTGTATTCTAGCCTATTTTTTTAAAAAATGAATAGGATTTATTTTCTTTATAGATAAAAATCATTTTTTGTCTAATTATAGCATATAGTATATTGGTGATATCATGTCTAATTTGATAGCTTATATAAAGGAATACTATAAAATCATTATTGGAACCATTTTAATTTATCAATTGTTTATAACCATCTTCTTCTTTTCTACACAAAATCTTATTATTCTAGCAGCAATCTCCTTACTTGTAACAGGCTATATAATATTTTTCAATTTCAAGGATGCAATCATGGATTTCTTTAAAAAGTAAAAAAGTAGATTTCTCTACTTTTCCATAATTTCTTTAAAAGATGCCATAAAGCATCTTATTTTTTTTGTCAACAGAAGATAATTTGAAATGCTATAATTATTTAAAATTACTTCTAAATTAACATTTAATACCATAATATAAAGGCACATGAAACAGAAATATTTTTGATTAAATGGATCTAACCGCTTTACTTCATCCTTTAAAAAATCTGCATTAAGCTGTAAATAACATCTACAATATAGCATTGAGATTGGGGCATAGTACAACGCAAAACAAGGCAGTATACGTTGCTTGTTATACTGTTCAGGATAAATCTTTTTATAGACGATTCCATAGGGGAGGATTTGTCCCTGATCTACAGCTTTAAATATATCCGTCTGTAAATCATACAAATACAATTTGGCATCCAGTATAATATTATATTTTGATAAAATGATCCAGCTGATATCATTCTTCACAGGATTCGTTTCAATCTCTCGTATTCTCATCTCTAAATAGGAGAATTTATTATCTAGCACCTTATAAATATTATTCAGGTTTACCATATGCTCTTTTTTTAACTTGATTTCAAAACTTGAAGCTTCATGTACTTCTCTTAAAATGCTGACAATTTTCGTTGCTTGTACTTGTTCTTCTGTTAAACTTTCATACTCAAAAAACAAAAGATAACCTTGTTGAATTTTCGTTTCATAGATGGACTGTTTTAGCCTTTTGGAAAATGTTATGAGATCTAAATAGGTCTGATACTCCTTGGCGGAAACATATTTTACTAAATACTTATGGTTATCTTTTGTTTCAATCAGTTCATATTCGGCAAAACTTGAAGAACGTACAATGGAAAAAGGATGATTAGCTGAGTCTAAATATGACCTTATGGGACTCTTTGTCATAGCCTGCAAGCAATTGCTCCAGCTTCACATTGTATTCTTTGGCAATTACCTCTAAATCCTGTTCTCTTTCCACATATAAGCATTTTAATTTATAGAAGCTTTGTTTTGCATCAAAAAAATTCAAAAAGGAAGCTACATTTTCATGGGTCTTAGTTGTAATCACTTGATCATTTCTGCTTAAATTACTTGCCAATTTGTCTGCATAATATTCCATCATATCTTCCTTGATTTGTTCTAAATCCTCTTCTTGTTTATCTGGAAGAATTTCAATTTGCTCTTCTTCAATTACTTTTATCTCTTCTGCAATAGGTAAATAATTGATGACAAGTTCATAGTTGATATCTAATCCTTGCCCCTCAATTAAAAATACATCTACTTTTCCCAATTGTATTTCTAATATTTTTAACTCACTTAAATCCAAATCAAATGGAAAGCTTAAGGATTTAAAACATTCTAATCCTTCAAAATCATTGTAAGATATGTTTAATTCCACGTTACCTAAAGCATGGGCATCCTGTATGGCTACATTTGTTAATTTCTCTAAATGATTCTTAATACTTCCTATTCCTTCTAATTGACAAAAATTGTGTTTCTCAATATTTAATTGCATAATATCACCATTTAAGTCTATTCAGGTGTGAAAGAAAAAATACTATTTATAAAAAAAATAAGGCCCTAGGGCCTAAGTTAAATAGCATTCCATCTTCTGCAAGACTTGTTCTAATCCTTCTTTTGTTTCAGAGGATGTCAATATCAAAGTATCCTCTGCATCTAATTTTAAAGTGTTCGTAATTAAATTCTTATTTTTAGCACGTTCACTTTTTTTAATTTTATCAGCTTTTGTAGCAATCACACAAACATTTTTATCGTAATATTTTAAAAACTGATACATCAAAACATCATCTTCTGTTGGCTTATGTCTAACATCTACCAGAAGGAAAATAAGTTTTAACTGTTCTCTGGTTGTAATATACGCTTCTATCATTCTACCAAAGCTAGCCTTAAGTTCTTTGCTGACATTGGCATATCCATATCCAGGAACATCAATAAAATAAAACTGCTGATTGATATGATAAGCATTCAATGTTTGAGTTTTTCCTGGATTTGACGAAGTTTTCGCAAGTTTTTTGCGATTGGTTAAAGCATTAATAAATGAGGATTTTCCAACATTGGATCTTCCACAGAACATAAATTCAATTCCTTCATGTACAGGTAATCCCGAATTTTTCACTGCGGAGGTTATAAATTCTGCACTTTTGATAATCAATCTAATCCCAGCCTTTCTAAGATTGGTTGAACTTCAGTTTCATTCAATGTAGAAGTTCCAATCATTGCATGTTTTGTACCTTGATCTCCATGAAAATCTGAACCTGCAGAAATAAGCAAATGATATTTTTTAGCCAAATCTCTAAAATATGGTTCATCTTCTTCTTTATTTTTAGGATATCGAACCTCAATACCCTCTACGCCGAACTGAATAATTTCTTCCACAATATCCTTAGGTAATAAACATGGATGTGCTAAAATCGTTAGGCAGCCACAAGCCTTTACGAAATCAAGACCTTCTTTTGTAGAAAGCTTCGTGGAAGGAAGATAAGCTTTAGAATCATTGGCAATATATTTTTCAGCTTCCTTATGAGACAAATGATTACATTTTGCTATATTATAAAGCATATTAGCTCGAGTAATCACTTCTGATTCCTTAAGTAAAGATTCTAAATCAATCTTAAGACCATAGATATCTCTTATTTTTTCCATCATCTGTATAGCACGTTTTTGACGCGCATCTTTTTTTTCTTTAGAAAAACGTTTCAATTCTTCTGGAACAATATTTTTAGGAAAAAGACAAACGATATGGACAGAATATCCCTTATAATCCGTAGATAGTTCCATTCCCGAAATCACTTTTATAGGAGAGGAACTGGATAATTTTTGTATTTCATCGCAACCAAAGACATTGTCGTGGTCTGTAATTGCAAAACAGGAAACCTCATGTTCTTCTGCAATTTTTAAGAGTTCTTGAGGACTAAAGAGCCCATCCGAATACTTTGTGTGGTTATGTAAATCAAACTTCATATTCTGTAATCCTTTCACTATCTTTATTTATTATATCAAAAATATATGCGATAAACAAGAAAAAGGATACGAAAGCTATAAAGACCACGTATCCTCTTGTTTCATATCTTCATATGTTTTGATGCGCCGAACCATCTGAAAAGCCTTCTTTTCCCCATAGAGATCTATCCAAGAAAGCCAACTCTTCAAAACTTTAGCAGAGGTAGGAAATAAGATAGAATCTGTATTATTTTCTAAATAATAGTTTAGCGGTGATTTTGGCGTGTATTGTTGTTTTAAATAAACCTTACAAGCAGCAATCCGATCACAAAAGCTTTCCTTTAAATATTTAATAGGTATTTCTAGAGGAACATATGTCTGCCCGTTAAACTCTGTCCAATACTCAAAATGATGCTTATTTCTTCCCTTATGATGTAGCCAGGCTTGAGAGTACCCCTTAATTTCTCTTTCTTTAGCTGTTGGAGATTGATGCCCCATATAATATTTTGCGCCTAGCCAAAATTCAAGAAATGAATACTTAGATAAGTCATGTCGTAAGCCCTGTATTCCAATCCCTACTTGAAAACAATACCACATAACTTTATGACGATGTTTAGTAATCGTCAACCAATGCTTAATCGGATGTAGCATCTTCTTCCTCTTCACAAAATGTATAAAGACGATGAAATAAGGTATTAAAATCATCAAACATATGCTTTTTGATAGAGAGATGATAATAGTTTTTAGTGGCTGCCTTTTTACAACCAATCAAATGTGCATCCAATAATAGTTTAATATGATGGGACAATGTCGGACGAGTAATACATTTCTGTACTTTTAAATCTTTGATACGTAATCCTTCAGGATATACATAGGAAAGTTGAATAAGTATTTCTTGCCGAGTTTTAGAGGCAAGTACTTCTAATATAGGAGCTAAGGCATGAAACTCTTTTCTAAAGGCTTCTAACTCTTCCGTATTCATATTTATTCCGTCCTTAACGCAACCACTGGATCTTTTTTAGCGGCAGAACGAGCAGGAATCAGACCAGAAACAACTGTAAGCAAGACGCTTACTAAAATCATAATGAGTGCCTGCCAAATAGGTAAGGAAGCAATTGGATATACGCCTGTCAAACTACTTACAATCAAATTTAATATCAAGGATAAGATATAGGTCACCAATACTCCAAACGTACCTGCCGCAAACCCAATGATAAATGTTTCAGCATTGAATAGATGAGTAACATCTTTCTTTCTTCCACCTAAAGAACGAATGACCCCAATTTCCTTCACACGTTCCACGACAGATACATAGGTTATGATAGCAATCATGAAACAGGAAACCACCAAAGATAAAGCGGTAAAGGCAATTAATGCCGTGGTAACCAAACTGATTAAACTATTAACCATCGTGATAATGACTGCAATATTATCTGTGTAGGTTATTTTTTCACGATCTAAGGCTGTCAAAGTAATCGTTTGTCCCGCTTGATTGGTAAAGGTTAAGGTTTCATCACTGTTCCATCGGTCCAAATGCTTTGTCACACCATCCTTCAAATCAAAATTAATAGGATAGATTAAAATATGATTTGCAATATCACTTCCCCCGAGTTGTCTTAAAGAAAGTGTTGTATACATTGCAGCATTCGAAGAGGAAGACCCCATCATATTTCCTAATAGCTCATTCATCGCATTTACAGTTCCAACATATCCTATTTCTGATTTTATTTCAGACTTATCTGGAGTTTGAAAGGTATATGGATAGGTAATAAATTTAGCTTCTTGCTGACTATATGCCCCAAAATATTCATACTCACTATCCATTAAATACTGGACAACTTCAGAGGTTAATCCCTGTGCAATAAATTTCTTAGTGAACGCCTCTGTATAGAAAAATCCACTTCTCATACATCCATAAGAAATCCCTTCTTTTGGCTTAAGAATCGCCTTAATCACAAGTTCTTCTCCCTCTGCTTCCTGCATTTTATAATTATAAGTAAAAGGAGAATATACAGAAGTTATCGGATTTGGATTTTTCTTGTAAAGCTGATTGTTTGGATAATAATAAAATTTTTTCCCTACAAGTTCTTCATAAGAGAATCGATTTCTATCAATGGAAGGGTCATACTTGACTTCATTCTCTTGTCCTTCATTCAAAGATGTATTCGTATACTTTAATATACTATTGATAAATTGTTCCTGACTGAAATAGCCTAAATGTGCTAAAATCAAATCTGTCAACTCTTGATCATCATTTACAACAATCATGATTTCATTATCCTTAGTTGCTAGTGCATCCCCATATAATAGATCATATTGACTTAACACATAGTCCTTGTCATTTGGAGCCTGTTGAAATACACTGGTTAAACTGGTAACATAGCTTGCATATTGGGCATAGTCAGTTTCCTTTAATACAGAGGTATAAATGTTTTTAATAGCAGATATAGAAACATTAGAGCTTTCTGTATCTTTTTCATTAATCTTAAAATTTGTGAAAATATTATTAGAAACATCGATACCATATTCTAGAGATATGGCCGCTGCATACCCCTCATCAATACTTAAGACATAGTCAATATACTCTTGCGTAATATTATTTTTAATCTGCATTTGTGACATAGATTCACTTTGGCTGATTAAATGCTTCAAAATGGAACTTACATTAATTTTTCCATCCACAATCTCTAAGGATTCTGCCTTATCTACCATGGACATTCCTGTCATCATGGCAGATAAATCATAAGCCGATTCAGCAATTTCTACAGGGTTACCAGAAAGCATATCATCCTGCATGGACGTGATATAGCCCTGTACACCACTTGAAACAGCTAAAACACTGGATACCCCTATAATTCCTATAGAACCAGCAATACATATCAAAGCGGTTCTAGCTTTCTTAGTAAATAAATTCCTAAGGGAAAGCTTAAAGGCTGTCCAAAAGGACATTTTTGCTTTCTCTGTTTTATTTAGTCCAAGATCTTCTTCGCTTCCATATTCCTTTCTTTCTTCTTCCATCGAATATGGATTTGTATCACTTACGAGTTGGCCATCCAACAATCTAACGATACGTGTAGAATATTCTTTGGCTAAATCTGGATTATGGGTTACCATAATAACTAATTTTTCTTTCGAAATTTCTTGAATCAATTCCATGATCTGGATAGAAGTTTGCGTATCAAGCGCACCTGTAGGTTCATCAGCAAGCAATATCTCTGGCTCATTCACTAAAGCTCTTGCGATAGCAACTCTTTGACACTGTCCGCCAGATAACTGATTGGGACGCTTATGATATTGTCCTTCTAATCCAACCCGGTCTATGGCCTTTTTCGCACGTTCTATACGTTCTTCTTTAGATAATCCCGCAATAGTCAAAGCAAGTTCTACATTTCCTAGAATCGTCTGATGAGGAATTAAATTATAGCTTTGAAAAATAAAACCAATTCTATGGTTACGATAAATATCCCATTCCTTATCCTTAAAATGCTTTGTACTCACTCCATTAATATAGAGATCTCCTGACGTATATTTATCTAAACCACCAATGATATTTAATAAAGTTGTTTTTCCACAACCCGATGGTCCCAATATCGAAACAAACTCATTCTTCCGAAACGCAAGATCAATCCCTTTTAAGGCATGAACATACGTATCTGCCACTTTATAATCTTTTATGATTTTCTCTAATCTCAACATAAAAATCACTCCTTTGGTCGATTTTTTTCTACCAATAATTATACCATTAAATGATTTCTTTATAAAGAAAAAAAGCATTTAATTAAAACGTTTACATAAATGCTTTTCAAAATCTATAGTTTTATATGATATGTCCAAAAAATTTGGCAAGTAAGGGAATCAATAAAGCTCCAAAAATAAAATATAAGGCTGTATATAAAACATCATTTGGACTTGGTATACTGTTATAGCAAATCATTAAAATAAAGATACCTATCGTTCCGATTAAGGATGTAACCCCTATACATCTCCAGGTAAAGAAATTTATATTATAATCCCAAATAAAACTATCCTTATATTTATCCTTAGTTAGTGTCAGATAATATTCTATAAGTAAATTATAAAGTTCCTTCTTCTTAGCTTTTTCTGGATGCCTTTTCATAGAAGAGGGGCAAAAATATATTCCTGCTAAAGAGGTTTTTACAACTTCTAAATTGGTTTCTCTACCTTCTATATAATCTAATAATACAAATAAATTTACGAGTTTATCATTTCCTCTGCTAAGACAAGAAATTTTCACAGAAAAGATTTCCCTTCTCTTTTTATTTACAAAATAATAGAACGTAAACATCCATCCGATAAATACTATTGCTTGAAAAGATATCATCACGATGGTTAAAGGAACTGAGGTAAAAATAATATCCACTACAAGTAAAACGAATGCGATAAAGGTCAATATAATTTCTATAATAAATACAATGAACATTTTATCACATCCTTTACTATCTTATTTTACAACTATTTCAAATATTTTCAAGTTGATTTGAGATATTTATAAAATCTTTTCTTTTCATTCTTCTATTCTTGCTTAATATTTCCACGATTATCGCCAGAACGCCACCTAGTACAGCAAAAACAATGACAATAGCAACTCCAATAAAAATTTTATTAACTCCTACATACGTTCCTTTTTGTGCTGTAGATGTTTTTAATAAGGAATTCCCAATCATCGCAAGTTCAGGATTTGTAGCACATTCCTCAATTAATGTATCAACTATCGTATTAGTAAGTAACATTGCCTTTTCATCCGTATCTGCTCTACATTTAATCTCCAGAACTAAAGACGAAGAGGGGTTATTTACAGAGATTGCCTTTGCCAATTCTTTCATATCCATTCCAAATTTTACGGATACTTTTTCTAAGATAATACTCTGTTTGGGAAGTTCAGATACCGTTTTAATTATGATTAAAGAATTATTAAAATCATACTCAACGGTTTCTCCTTCTCTGAATATCGTTAACATAATCGTTGCTTTAGACTCATATTCTTCTTCCATCAAAAAACAGCAGTACACCACAGCTGTAATTATCCCTAAAACAACAAATAATACAATGTACAAAATATTTTTATATAAGATTTTAAATAAATCTATTATCCCAAGTTCTTCTTCCATATTCCCGCTCCTATTCCCTTCCATTTTAAAGATTCCTTTGAGAAAAAAATGTTGAATAGTTGAAAGAAAGTAACTTTTTTTGCTTTGTTTTATAAAATGGATTCAAACTAGAAGGACTATTCAAAATAAAAAAAAGTGAACTTGAATATAGTTCACATTTAAAATATATACATCCAATCTTTGAATTGATTGGAAAAGATGTCTGGCGTCCCTAAATGGATTCGAACCATCGGCTGATCACTTCGGAGGCGATTCCTCTATCCAACTGAGGTATAGGGACATTATTTTAAAATATCTTGACACTCTGGATGATTGTCAAACCAATGCTTTGCATAAGAACAGGAGAGTGTTGCTTTCATTTTATTTTGTTTAATCACTTGATAAGCAGCTGCCATAAGATCTGATGCAATTCTTAATCCTCTTAAAGATTCATCCACATAGGTATGGTCAATCTGAACTGTTGCCTCGTCTAGGCTTGGAAATGTTACATAAGCAATCTCTTCTTTTGCTTCATTTTGTATATAAACCTTATGATTTGTCTGAATTATTTCCATAGTATCTCCTTCTTCTTACATCATTAGCATTACTATTATACTCTATTCCCTGTTAAAAATAAACCTAAAATTTATAAAAAAAACAGGATAAAAAATCATCCTGTCTCTTTCGTTTTAATTTGTAGTATATGTCACAGTGTAATTTAGAGTATTACTCCCTGTCACAATATGTTCTCCCAAATAAGATATACGTACTGTATAAGTGCCAGCAACTGTGAAATCTGTTACAATTTTTTCATCCAAGATTAATGTAAAGGCAAAATCAGCTAAAGGAAGTTCATCTTTGACTTCTCCATCTACCACGCCAAATATTTTTATCCCTTCAAAAGAGAATACTTCATTTTCAAAAACTAGTTTTGCGGCAGAGGTATCTAGCTTTAAACTTTGAAATGTTTTAGTCTCTTTCACTTGTATTTCAAAGGAGGTAGAAAATGTATTGTACTGGATCGTTACAGTATACGTTCCTGCTTCATCTAAAGCTGTTTTAGAATTTCCATTAAGACTTAAAGAAAATTTTATATCCGCTAAAGAAATTTCATGTTCCGTTAGATCGGATAAAATAGAATATACCTTTAAATTCTCAGTCTCTAGTCCTTCATGAATATTATAATTCAGCTTGGTCTGACTTGTATCTACACGAATATCCGTAATGATGGGAGCTTCTCCATCTACATAATTAAAGACCATACTATAAATATTAATTGTGTCTAAATTGGTAAGCATCTTATAAACACCTGCAGGTAAGCTGATGTATAATAAGGATACATTTTCATTCACATTTCCAATGGCAGAATAAGTTTCTTCTTCCTGATAGAAAATCACACCACGCCCATTTATGCCACCAACATAAAGAAGAATCTCCGTTGGTTGAGCTAAAGTTAATACTGCATCTTCTTCTGAGGATAGTTCTAATGCCTTCGTATAATGATTTCCATCATAAGACAAGGAAATATCACTTCCATCTCGTTTTTTGCTTCTAAAGACTGATTTATTGACAGATAAGGTGGAATAATCATCTTTAAATATCTCTGTTTCTGCTTTGTAGGAATATGTACCACTAGCATCATATTCTAAATCTTTCCCGTATTCGGAAAGATCAAACTCATTTTCTAAAGAGTATGCATTACTATAGACAATAATTTCATAATAACTTTTTACCCCCTGAGAAGATATAATAACATCATAATGACCCGTTTTTGTAAACACATGACTTATATCCTGCTTTACATTAAAACGGTCAGAGACTTCTATTTCATAATCCTGAATCACAGAAATCGTATCATCTGAATATTTTGCTCTTACAAGTAAACCAGTAGAGGAAAATCTTTCTCCAACTTTATAAACCACTTTTGCCAAAGATGTATTGAGTGTAATACTTCTAATCTTATTTTCAATAATATTTAAAATATATGAGGTCTCACAACCCATATATGTAATCTTCACATCTACTTTTCCTGTTTTTGATAAATCCACTTTAGAAAAAGTGGCAAAGGCTGTTACATCCTTCGTAGAATCATCATCGTAAATAGCTTTCACATGAATATTGCTATGAGAATATTCTTTATAAGATGTGATTGCCTGATATTCTGAAACTTCTTGAATCAATGTTCCACTCTCATCTACCGCTTGAATTTCCTTGATTTGAGCTTTATGATCTGGATTAGGGGTTGGCACAGTTGTATCTTGAGAACAACCAACTAAGAATAGACTTAGTAATAATCCAAATAATATACATATTTTCTTCATAAAAATTCCTCCTAAAATAGAAGTAGGTATGAACTAGCTTCATCCCTACTTTCCAAGTTACTCTGTAATTTCTTCATCAATAATTTTAAAGTAATGATCTTCTAAACCATCAATTAATTTCTTCTTATTTTCTATAATTTCTTCTGAAGTATCTACAGAGAAAAATGAAATATATGTAAACTCTTTAAAATCTGGTGTTTTAGAATATGCCCAGCTTGCTTTAGAAGCAAAGGTTAAGGAAAGAGATATACAATCTTTAAATACAAATCTTCCAATCCAAGTCACATGCTCTGGAATAAATAATTCCTTTAAAGACTCACATCCAAAGAATGTGTAATCCGGAATCCTATTCAGTTCACTTGGTAAAATCACTCGCTCTAAAAGAATACATTCCTCAAAAATACTTGTATTCAACTCTACAGTAGCACCTTTAAATTCCACTGTTTTTAAATTATAACAATTTTGAAAGGCCTGTTTATCCAAACTTAATAAATCTTCTGAAAGAACAACCTGGACTAATCCACTTCCATAGAACGCACTTTCTCCTATTTTTTTAATTTTAGAAAAATCAAACGTAATTAATTTCTTACAATTATAAAAGGCATAGGGAGAAATCTCTTCTACATTTTCATAGGTAATCGTTGATAAATTTTCACAATCCTTGAATAAATGCGAAGGTATACTTGTTACTGAGGCTGGTAATACTATATTATCTAAACTCTTGCACCCTAAAAAAGCACTCTCATCAATCATAGTGACCGTAGAAGGTATAAATAATGTTCTTAATTTAAAACAATAGGTAAATGCCCCATAAGCAATTTCTTTTAAAGAACTATCTGTGGGTATCACGACTTCTTCTAAAGCTTGACAGTTATAAAAGGCATCTAGTTTTATGCTTTCCACAGTAGAGGGAATATTAATTTTCTTTAATGCCAAACAAGATATGAACCCATCTTTATCAATAGTCGTAAGTCCCTCGGGTAATATCACTTCTTCTAAAGATGTACAATATTTAAAAGCTTGAAATCCAATTTTCGTGATATTTGCATCTTGTGGTAATACCAATTTACCTGAAAGGGTTGTATCACATTTGATCAAAACACCTTCTTCTACAATAATTTTAGATTCGCTTTCTAAATCTTGCCAAGAAGCAGTCAATTCTCCAGAAGGATTAAATATACCTGCTGTCAATGGCAAAGTATGAGAGTCATCTGTAAGATTATCCTTAAGAACACCATAATAGATTCCTAAAGATAGACCAAGTATAATACATAGGATTGAAATTACACTTACACTAATATAAATCCTTTTTTTCTTCATAAATTTCATCCTTTCTCTATTCTTCTTAGGTTGTAAGCAAAAGAATCAAGAAACTCTTTTGTTTACAACCTAAGACTATCCTAATGAGGATAGTCAATTAGATTTATTTTACTTCACTTTTTAAATGTTTAAATCTTGTCACGTAATCCACTGGCTTATAGCTATCGTTAATTGTAACATTACTTTCTGCCATAATATCCGCAATGACCTTATTCATTCTACGAACAGATAATTGAGATTTAACCATTGTATAATAAGGCGTTCTTGTATGTGCCTTCTTTGCAGAAACGTCTTTATGTGGGAATTGACGTTCAGGATATTTTGTAGGATCTGCCGCAAGATATACTCTAACCTTTTTAGAGGTTAAAGAAATTTTACAAATTTGCTTTCTTCCTAAATAGAAACAATCATAATAATTTGTTACACGGTTAGAAACACCTGCGTATTTCATAATTTCATTTTTAACAATATTATATAACTGCTTTAACTCAGAAGAAGCATTCATAATCTTTTCTTTAAAAGTCTGTCTTGTGCTTCGGTAGTATTTTAAACCATCAATAATTTCCCAGTACCCATCTTGTAATTCTTCTTTCGCATGCTGATTCCATTCATCCTCATATTTATCACGATAAGATTGGATGATAGCTTCTAATTCTTCTAATGACAAGCTAGGCTTTACAAGTTTATCTGGTTCTTCATCCTCATCGTCATCATCCGAAACATCATTTTTAGATAAGGTCGATAAGTCAAGGTTCAGATTCTTGTCAGCTTCTTCTTGTTCTTTTTCTAAAGCCTCTAAATCAACTTCCTCTTCAATTACAACAGGTTCTGCAGGAACTTTGTTTAATTCATTTATTAAAGCTTCTAACTCTTCACGTTCTTCACGTTCTAGTTTTAGTCTTTCTCTTAAGGATTTAGCTTCAGCTTCTGCTTTTTCCAATAAATATCTTGAATTGTCCTGAGTTTTTGATAATTTTTCAATTAACTCATCAATGTTGAAAACGGGTTGATTCTTCTGATTTTCCTTTAAATCATCGATTTGTCGTTGTAAAATTTCAAATTCTCTATCCCTACGATCGGTCACATAAATCTGTGAACGATCATAATCATAATATCTGCGTTCTCTACTAGAATAACGCAAATCTTCCATTTCTCTTCTTAATCTAGAAATTTCAGTATCATAGCCATAATCTCTAGAGTAGTAATTTGTCGTCTGAGGTTGTTGTGGCTGTGGCTGATTATTTTGTTTCAACTTTAATCTTTCAATTTCTAATTTAAGTTCATTTAACTCAGAAGTATTCTCCTCTTTCTTAGGAGCATTCTGGGCTTTTCTTAATTCATCTTGAAGACGTCTCATTTCTTCATTGTGACGCTTCATTTCTTCTTCTTGGGCAAGTCTTCTTTGCTCCTCTAAAGACATTTGATATTGATGACGCATTTCATCCATCTGACGGCGAAGTTCCTCAATCTCTTTATCATTATTTGGCATAGTAGGAATGGTTGTTGTTCCTCCCAAACCTGAAATGTTAATAGAGGTTCCACCATTAGGTGTTTGCTGGATGGTCGTTTCAACCTTTGAACCATCTTCTGTGTTCTTTCCAGCTTCTAACTCTTTAAGTCTAGATAAAGCTTCAGCAGAATCCATAATCTCTGGATAATCAAACTCAAATACATTTTTTAGGAATGGTTCAAATTTTGGTAGTGGAATTGGTTTTGAAAAGTAGTAACCTTGTAATTCTAATGTACGATAGAAAGTTGCTACATAATCTAAAACCTGTTTTGCTTCTATTCCCTGAAGTATAATCGTACAATCAATTTTTGAAAGTAAATTAATTAAATTCTTCGCAACATGCTTTTCTTTGTCAGTATTCAAATTATTTTCAAAAAAGAAACGGTCAATTTTAATGGTATCAAAATAATTGTTAGACAATAAGGACAAAGAGGAATGCTCTTTTCCAAAATTATCTAATGAAACTCTAAAGCCATTTTGTCTAAGAATTTGAATTGTATTTGAAAAGCCATATGCATTTTCTAAAAATCCTTGTTCAGAAACTTCAATTTCAATACATTTAGGATTTACAGAATATTGACGAGAAATTTGAACTAACATGTCAGGAAGCTTCGAATTATTCAAGGTGAATCTAGAGAAATTTGTGGAAATCACTAGATCTGTATATCCTGCTGTAGCAAGAGACTGAATCAATTTACAAGCTTCTGTGAACATCAACACATCAATTTTTCTGATAAATCCACTACTGTCAAAGATTGAAACAAAATCATCTGGATTATATCGAATATTTTGATCATTATCTGCCCAGCGAACTAAAAGTTCTCCACCAACCACTTTTCCATTAGAAAAGTCAATTCTAGGCTGAATATACGGAATAAACTGATGATTTTCTAATGCCTGTTCTTTTGTAGAATTTAGCAAATGAATCTGTTTAACTTTTGCAGATACATCTTCCGTATAATAATAAATATTTCCATCTCTTTGAATAGAATAGAAAAGTGTTGCAATCGCAAGTTCCAAATCCTGTCTTGGATGCTCTAACTGTGCATTTTCATACACCGCACAAGTCAAATAAAAGGTATAAAGACCATAGTTTTCTATCTCATACTCATCTAAACGTTTATTTAATGATACAATATACTCTTTAATTTGCTCACGATCACGATTTGTCATAACGACACAAAATTTATCAAAATCCATGCGAGTGACAAATTCTTTTTCATGTAAATCATAACGGAACTGTGCTACAATACTACGCATCAATTGTTCTCTGTTCTTGTATCCTACATATAGAGGACCCAAATTATCAATGCGTATGATCACAAGGGCAGGTTCATTCGTTTTAGAAGCACGTTTCAGTTTTTTACGTCTTTTATTCAGCACAATGGGAGTGCCCTGAGAATTGTGAATTCCACTCTCAGGGTCAATCCATTGAGATAATCTAACTTGTAAAATATAATTTTTTCTAAAAGCGATGACTGCAATAATCAATACGATAATGATTCCTAAAAGGATTAATACCTTTACAGTAACATCAAAGCTTCCCAGAGAGAATAATACTTTATCTAACATTTTTCATCTCTCCTTTACGCACCTTGTTGCTGGTCTTCTTTTTTATTTTTTTTGTCAGTTTTATCATGAGTTTTCTTGGCAATTTTTCCAAACTTATCTCTGTTAACACAGATTAATATGAAAATTAAGATTAATAGAATTAAACCAAGAATCAAGTATAATGGCCATAGACCTGCAACATCCACAGTCGATGGATTACCAGTAGATTCGATTGTTAATTTTACGATTTCTGTAACCTCACCATCAGATACACTTAAGATAACTTCAGCTGGGTTAGATTTAACATCAGAAAGTACAGTAACGGTCAATGGGTTATTATCAGGATCTTCTGCTAAATTTTTGATTAAATCTTCGAAATTCACATCTACAGATTTTACATTTCCAATATTCACTTTATAGTTGTTTGGATCTGTGGAAGTTGAAATATTTTCGATCGTAAAGTCTGTATATTTTTCGTTAGAAACTTCATAACTCATGGCTTCTTTTGTTACATTGATGACATAAACTTTAGAAGTGATTCCATCTGGAGCCGTAATAACAACAACAACGTTGTTCAAGCCTGGACGTAAATTCTTATCTCCATAATAAGTCACAGTTGCTGCTGGTAAACCATCACTGGTTGGTTTATTTTCTTCAGCTTCAAAATGTACATTTAAATTATCTATTCCGTTTGGAACTGTATATTCATATCCGATAGTTTGTAATGGACTAAAGTCTTTCTCAAATTGAGAAATTTCTTCTATCCAAGCTCTTGCAGCATCTGCATTTGCAGAAGATGCAGAATATCTTCTAATATATAAAGTATATTCTGTAGATACACCTGCAGCGGAAGTAATTGTTACAACACAAACATTTTCTCCAACAAGAAGATTCTTAGCCCCTGTACCTGTAATAGTATCAGATGGTTCAGAAGAAGTTGCAAAGATATCTGCAATTTCTGTTGAATAAATTACATTTACTTTATATTCTTTTACAGTTGGATCAAATTGAGTTCCAAAGCCATCCATATCTAGTAACTTTTCTCCGTTAACCCCTAGCGTTAATAATTCTGGATCTTTAGGAGCACGAATAACATAAACTTGATATAATTTCTTGCTTAAACCATCTTCTGCAGTTACTTCTACATAGATAGAATTGTAGCCCTCTGTTAAAAGCTGTTTTCCTGTAAACTCATGTAATTTTGGATCACCATTATTTACACGGATATTTGCTTTATCACTACTTGCTCTAGCAATTAAGTCTACATTATCTACTTCATAAGGAACCTTAATTTCATATGGACCTGTAGAATCTGTAGGACTCGTAACTAAAACTTGTCCATGAACTTCTAAGTAAATTAAATCCTTATCATTATCAGGTTCTGCAATATGGACATTGATCGTGTATTCTAACCCCTTCACACCATTACCACTTTCTGCATATATGATATAGGTCTTAGTTGTACCCCAATCATCAGAATCGATGCTTTCAGGTAAGATGTTTAATTGGGCACTATTGATATAAATTTTAGCAACAGAACCATTGATTCCTTCCACATAAATGGTATAGTCATTAACACCTACTGGGATATTAACCTCGAAAGGTGTCGTTTGACCAGCAACAAATGTCAAATATTCTTTCTGGTTACTGTCAAATACACGAATATTTACAATACTATTATCAGAATTTACATCAATTGGACCACGAGCCAATGTTACTTCATATGTCTTCGTAGTTCCATCTTCTGCTTGAACGATAATTGGTACTGGAATTAAATATCCATTATTTGCACTATCGCCTAATACAATGGTTGCATTACCATTAGCATCTGGTTTCTTGTCCTTAATTGTCAATACTGTTGAAGTGGTTTTAGCTGGAATTGCCTGAATCGTAACTGAACCCGTATTTCCAACATTTTCTACTTCATAAGTCTCAGTTAATGGATTAAAGTTTGCAATATGATCTACTCCATTAATTAAAACATGTAATTCTTTTAATGTAGCATCATTATCTAAATCTGCTCTTACAATATTGATAGAATAAGTTGCAGATGTATTATCATTGATTTCTGTCTGTGTAGGTCTTGGAAGAATGGTTGTATCCGCATTTAATTCCCATAAGAAACGGCTAATTGCATAGATATCAAATGTATTCTTATTGGTACTACCCATTTGTGTTAAATTCACAAGAATAGATTCATTTAATGCGTCATGCTTATATTCATTTCCATTTAAATAAAGCACAGAGTACAACGTATTTTTAGTTATTTTGATATTGGCTGTAGTAACTGTATTTGGAACTACGAAATCTGCTGGATTTGTAGTGTTCGCATTAAATACAAATGGATTACCATCCACATCTAAAATAGGATTTCCAAAAGCATCTAAAATTTCAATATTAATAATATCCTTATCTGTATCTGCGCAAATGATATAGAAATTATAGATATTTGGAGCACCTCCAGCTTCAGATGTAACTGCAATTTGCTTCTTATTCACACCTGGTTTTAAAGATGTTGTAAAAGCACCTGGAGTCGTTGAAGTTGGTGTATAAGTTGCTCCATCTGATACTTTAATTCCTGAGAAAGTGATAGATGACGTGTTGTAAGGCATCAAGATTACATAATCATTTGTAGTTGGAGAGAAATTGTCCACCGTTGAGCCATCCACAAATACATCTAACAATAAGTTATCTGAACTTGCAGCTTGTTTTGTTACATTAATTGTGTAAGTTGTACTACCTGCATTAGGATCAGAATTCTTTTGCTTCACTACTACATCAATACTCATAGATTTAGGTACATTTACCGTATACCGTCCATTTGTAGGAACAAATCCTGCGATTGTAACATCTACCAAACTAGGATCAACAGATGCTGGTAAGGTATATACAACTTCTAAAGCATTTGTGGTATATGGAATTGTTAAAGAATATGTTGTGATATTTGGAGCAAAATTAGGAAGAATTGTATGATCTGTAACTGATAAATTGCCTAATTCTGTACTCTCTTCTACCCATATTTCTACTTGATAGTTTGTTGCAGGGCTTCCATCTTCTGGAGTTACAGTTACAGTAATTACATTATTTCCTTTTTTCAAATTCAGTGTACCACTCGCAACACCCGTTGTAGGATCTTGTGTGATTTGAGTTCCAGAAACTGATATTTTTGCTGCTTTATCCGTTGGAGTTATTGTAATAGGAGCAGAGGTTGTTCCACTAGGTAAAAGGAACTCTGTTGAAGATGCTGGAGAAGGATTAGGTTTCACAACGCCATTAACATTAATATTGATCAATGAAGCATCATTCGATAATGCTGGCTTTGTTAAGTTAATTTCATACCTTGTACCATTTGTGCCATCTTCTGCTGTTGCATAAACAATAATCTTTGTTACACCTACTGGAACATTAGAAATCGTTAATGTAGCTCCTGAGGAAGTTTGCGTAGTTCCTCCCGGAATAGAATATTCATAATTCACGGTTGAACCTACACCAGTAGGTGTAGTTACCACTACATTAATTGTATTTACATGTCCATCAATGATTTTATTATGAGGGAAGGAAGAAGGGAGCATATTTACAGGAGAATAATCTGCTGGACTTTGACCTGGAATCGTTCCTTCAATTCTAATATTATCAATTGTATTATTATTATTTAACTTAATAGCTTCACGGGAAACTGTAACATTGTATGTTCTTGTACTATTATCTTCAGCAGTAACCGTAATTGGGAATGTAACTGTACCCGTTTGAGCAGACGGCCATGTAATAGGTATAGTTAAAGTTAATGCATCATTCGTATCTCCATTGATGGAAACTGTAGATTTTTGTGATTGCTTAGTCACTGTTACTGTGATACTTGTAGCTGTTGGATCTACATCCGCAACTGCAATCGCATTTTGCGTTGGAGAGAATGTAACATTTGTATTAGTTGAAGTTGTTCCATTAGATTCAGCTGTGAAAGTAGCTAATTTGTTTTCACTATCTGCAGCTTCTCTAGTGATATTAAAAATTATTTCTATTGATTTAGTATCTTGTGCTGCCGGATTCATAACTCCATACTCACTTGTAACCTGCACTTTTACACGGGTTACTCCACCAGGAATAAGATTTCTTGTCCCATGACCTTCAATCGTTGCATAAGTTGAGGAAGAAATTACATTAAAGAACACTTTTTCTACAGAAAATGGTACAGTCAAGTTCACAGGATTATTTGCAGGAGATGCTCCCTCTGTATATAATTGATTCCCCTGAGCATTTAACTGATGTACGATGTTTGTAGGAATTTCTTTACCGCCACTCGTTGTAATTCCTGATTGTGCATGATTTAAAATTTGAATATCCGATAAATCATGTCCTTCATCAGCGGAATATACCTTCAATTCATAAGTATGAATTACAGAACCATCTTGTGACGTTACTGTGATTGTTGTTGAAGTATATCCATTATTAAATGACATTGTACCAGAAGCAGAAAGTGTTCCATCCGCATTTCCTGTTATACCACTAGAACCTGGATGTGTAGCAGTTGCATAAGCACATGGCGTATAAGAAAAACCTATAGTACTTCCATTTTGACGACCACGTGAAACAATGATGGTATACACTTTATCTACATCAGATGTGGTAAATCCTTCAACAGTTACACCATTTAGTTTTAAATCATTTAAGAAAGCACTTGAACTACCTCTTTCTCTTTGAATGGTAAGAGTATACCTTCCAGACCAAGTGTCGTTCTCCGCTAAACCATAATAAGTGAATTGCTTACTTGAACCAGCAGTAATGCTAGTTGCAGCTAAAGTTGCAACACCAACATTGCCTGATGCGGAGGATGTATTCGTTTTAAATACACCTTTACCTTTTACTGAATTTTGAGAGTAATGAATTGTAATTGCTCCTGCATTAAATGGAACAACAAACGTATAAGATCCTGGTTTTGCTTTATCAAAAACTTGATTACTTTTTTCAGAAGGTGTTTGTGTATTCCCTTCTGCATCAATATATGTAATATATAATTCTTTTAAAGTTGGATCTGTATCTCTTTCATCCACAGGCATTAGGTGAATGGTATAAACCTTAGCTGCACTAGATCCAGCAGAAGGTGTAACTTTCACATAATATGTACTTCCTGCAGCGGCAACTGTATAGGAAGCAGCTGCTGCTGTCTGATTCCACTCTTTCCATGTAGAATTGTTATCACTGAATTCAATTTTGGGTTGTGTTGAAGCAGTAGATGTTGGAGTAAAATCAAACTTAACCTTAGGATAATCACTTAATTTAATACTATAATAATAATTATCTGGTTTAGCTCCAGAAGGCGTTGTTTGCGATAATTCACTGTCAGATAGACTAGTGCTTCCCGTTCCATAAACGTGAATATTGATTCCATTATCTGTATCTCCAAATTCACGAGTTACAACTAATGTCACTTCACTGGTTTCACCAGTATCCTTATCAGTAACCGTGATTTTCATCGTTTGTATTTGTTCTTGATTAGAATTAAAAGATAAGCTTGTAGGACTATAAGAAACCGTATTACCATTTTTTGTAGGTGTTGCAATAACACTAACAATATTATTTGGATTGTCATTCGTAGAATAAGGAATTCTTACTTCCCATTGCCCTGTTCCAGAATTATACTGTGCATTTCCTAAAGACGCATTATTTCCATTCTTCAAAGAAACATTACTTAATGATGTATCACTAGTTACAACATTAAACGTGTAATTATATTGTTTTGTGCTTCCATCTTCTGCTCTTACAATAACCTGCACTGTCGTTCCATTACTAACAGGAAGATTAACTGCAGAACCTGTAAATGGATTTCCATTGACAGATACAGTAGCCCCCTTAGTAGAATCCACAGAAGGTGTAATATTTACAGAAGATGTCGTTGAGGAAACCTTTACTGTAGTTGTTACTGTTTGATTATCATTATTCCCTGCAGTAAATGTAAAATTAGGGGTATAAGAACCTTGCGCTTGAACGATAGTAATTCCTGTTAACCGTTTCTCATCAAATTGTTCCCATTTTACATTTATAGTATAGGATCCTGTTGTGGTACCATCTTGTGCCGTAACATTCGCAGTACCACTAATTGTTTGCCCCCTAGAGGAGAAAGCAAGGGTATAAGTACCATTGCTTCCTGTAATATTAGAACCTGTAAAACTGTTTACGGTTCCTCCATCAGCAACCTTAATAGTTAAGGTTGCATTATTTGATGAACCTGTACTCGCAGGAACAGTTAAGTTTACAGTTGTTCCTGCAGTACTAGAATAATTTCTTGTTCCACTTTCTGTTTGGCCTTTAATTGTACCAGAAATATCGATGCTATCTGATAATTGCCCTGCACCTATTTCAGTATCTAATGCCGAATCACCAGAAGGAAGATTCTTATTTCCATCACTTCCAGATACAACAAACATTAAATTTTTTGCAGAAAAAGTGTCAACCCCTGCTTTTAATTTTACTTTTGCTTTTCCTAAGCAATATTTACCTGGAGTTACATTACTAGTACTTCCTGTGGTTCCAAACATATTTATATTAGGTGCAGAATACGCAAAAGTTGTTGAGTTATCAAAAGGCACATTTTGCATACTAGAAGCAAGTTTAGAATCCCAGTCCGCATTACCAGTGAACATATTTGAAACTTGATCTGGAGCACATCCTGCTAATCCAGAAAATGTTCCAGCATAAGGCGTAACCTCAGCAACTTTTGTCGCATCAAGCTGATATCTCAATTGATATTCATATATTCCAGATACAACATTTACATAAAAACTGACATAAAATTCAGTTAAACCACTTAATTCAGTTATTGCATTAGATGCAGTAGAATCTAACCAAGCAGACTGTGAATAAACCACTGATAAGCTTCCATTCCAACCTGAAACAGACTGATTAATATTTTCAGTTTTTAATTCGTCATCACTTTTTTCAACAGAATTACTCTTTCCATCAAATCCTATTAACGTAAAAACTGACGCTACTAACAAAAGTCCTGGAAGTATTAATGCCAATTTTTTAAATAGTTTTTTCATATAAACACTCCTTAATGGTATTATAAACCATTGTTTTTATCTTCTTTCTAAGGTATTCTAAGAAGAATACCCAGAAAGATACACTATATAAGATACAATTATTCTTCTTCTGTTTTTCCATAACAATCACATTCCTCATAAAAATCAGCGTTAATATCAATTGTTTGACCTAAATGTTGAGTCATAACTGTCAAATCACTGACAGAAATAATTGGACTACCTGTACCTTTCAACATAGAATTAATTAATCCTGCTTGATAAATTATAGATGTTTCACTAATCCAATCTACATCACTAGCCTGACTCATAATTTGTTTAATTCTAGTAACGTCACTAATATTAACAAAACCATCACAATTCAAATCGCCATACAATAATAATTCAATATAGTCTAATTGGTTTTCATTAGTATGAGGCATATCATGTTTGTATAAAGATAATTGTAATCCATTAGTAATAATTGCCTCTTTTGCTAAAGCTATATCAATTGTTTCATCTGACTCATCATAAAGTTTCACTTGAGTTCCAGAATCATCAACCACACCATAAATCACAATATCTTCTTTTGGATTTTTCAACTGATCCAATAAATGTCTAATTTTTTGTCCATCATGAGTATTTCCAATTCGAATTGGTAAAGCACCAATTTCTGCGTCAGACATATCTTTAATTAAATCTGTACGTTCTGTGTTATCTAGCACAGTAAATGTCACATTCTCTTGAGATGGAGTAAAATCTTGATCTATCTTAACAAACTTATAAATACTATCTTCTTTAATTTCAAATCTTGAAGGATATGCAGCCAACAAGGTAAACGAATCCGCATGATCTGTATATAGAGTAGATGTTTCATCACCAATCATAAAGGAATATCCTGAACCTTGCTTTCCTTTGACAACAAAGGATCCCTTAATTCCATTTGGTATATCAGATGCTACATCATTTTGGAACCAAACAATTTCATAATCCTTATTTTCTTTTAATAGTACATCTGGTTTATTTGAGTCTGGTCCATAGGTTAGATATACATCTACTTCAAATGTAACTGGAGTTCCATCAAAGATATATGTCTTTTCATAAGATGATTTATCCAACTTAACAACAGGATATTTATCTGGATCATTTGGATCTGGATTTACATCTGTTGCGTCTATATATAAGGCTATTGGTTTATCATTCACTTCTCCATCAATATTCCATGCTGTATTTAAAGGATCTTTCAACACAGCCTTAATATTGGTTGTAGGTGTTGTTATATTCGTAACTTTATCTCCATTCTCATCTTCAACTTTAGGGAATTCAAATTTAAAGTTAAATTTAGAGTTCGGTGGAAGTGGCGTATTGTTTACCTCTATTACTTCTCCTGTATGAATATCTACAGTAAGTGTATAGGATTTTGGTGCACCATTCACAAATTGAATGAACATCTCTACAAATACACGATTATTCTCAACAACATCCATATAATCAAAAGGTTTTCCATTAAAAGGATCTCTTTGATATTTATTAAAGTCGATACCCCAATAATTATCATCCATTGGTGGAAGAGGATCATCTGGTGGGAATGCACCTGGATTTGGATCATCTGGATCTGGAATAAATCCACCAGGTTGAGCTGTAATCTCATACTCAATTGTATCATTCTTTAGTCTATAGTTATTTGCATCTATTGTATTCTTAATATTTGCTTTTGCTCTATAAGGACCACCGGCTACGATACTGGATCCACTGGTTGGATCTACTGTGATTTCTAATTCGATTGGATAATCTGAAGTTGTAGGAGCTTCTCCAATTATACCTGTTGCTGTTGCACTAGGTGTAACGACATCTCCTGTATAAATCATCTTATATGTAATCGTACCATCCGCATTCAATATTTCTGTGGTTGCCTTCCATACAACTTCTACTTCTTGTTTTACAATAGTGAAACTAATTTCATCACTGGTTGCTGGACCATAAATATCATCTGCTGAAGCAGAAACATGAATTACGAAATAGTAATCTCCAGCATCCGTAGGTGGAGTTGTAAGAGGCGTTCCATCACTATTGAAGAACTCATATGTGATCGTTCTTGTAGAAGGATCACTTCCATCAGATAATTGAATTTTGATAGAATCGGTATTATATGGAACACCATTATATACCTTATCTTGGGCTTTACCATCATAATCTAAAATGGTAATACCTGTCGTTAAAGAAGAAATTTCTACTAATCCTTGACCTAAATATGTCTCATAGTTAGGCGCTTCAATTACGAAGTAAACAATATGAGCCCCTGCGACATACGTAGGTTTTATATAATCAAATATTGATAAATCCTTGAATCCATCTTCATGATCAGAATAACGAATCAATGACTGATAGTCCTCAGGAGTTGACAACCCTTGAACAAATGGATAAGTTAAGAATTCTATATTGATACTCTTTGGTGTTGGGTTTGCTGGATCATATTGACCCTTATAATTATGAATTTTAATATCAAAGCTTGCCTTTTGAATGGTTAAGTTCAAGTCAAATAAGATATTATAGTTATTCGTAACATCACGATCCCCAACAACTATACTAGAAGTATCCGTAACAGAGTATTCACTTTCCCATCGGAAATGGTCAGAAACTTTATATTCTCCTGCATTTCCAGAAACGGTTTGAACTACTCCCATTAAAATATGATTAGGTAATAATCCTGATTCTGCAATACCTGCAACACCCACAATATCGGCTAAACTTCCAGATTGGATATCATTGCTTACTAAGGCTTTCCAAACGAAACCATCATAAACCTTACTTTGTGGTTCCATAGAAACAACTGCTGTTCTCTTTGAAATTGTAAAATCAATTTCAATAGGAAGCGCTGTAGCATTTGGATCACTAGAAATACCATTTGTACCAAAATAATTTTCAGAGTCAGAAACTGTAATGACTAGTCGGTATTCTCCTGCATTACGTACAGAGATAATATCTACTGGTTGATATCCGTTAGTTTCATCTTTCCAATAATAATTATAAATAATATTGGAATCTCTATTATCTGGTCCATTTAAGTACACAGGTGGATTAACGATATTTTTATCATCATAGATCTTGTTTAAATCAATATGATCTGCTGTAATAATCGTTTGAGCCTTATGAATCTCAACTTCAAACTGATGATAGTCTGAATCTGTTGGATCAGCACCTAAATATACAAAGTAATTATTGTCTGGGTCTCCATACATTGTGGAATGCACACGTACAATTACATGATATGGCTGACTTGAAGCATTGATAAAGCTTGGCATATCAGAAACCCAAGTACTTCCACCATTGATACTATATTCTACCCATCCTTGATCACTAGCCTCAAAAATAGGTTCAAATTTAAATTGATGTGGATTTCCATCATATTCTACTTCTGTTCTACTTACGGAATAAGAGAATTTACCATTATTGATATTTATCGTTAAATTTACAGAAATACGATAGTTATCTAAGGAATCTGATTGACCATCACTGATAAACTGAATGACTGGGTTATCCCCTTCAACCGTATTTGTAATCCATCTAAAGTTTGTACTGAAGTTATTTAATGGAAGAACTCCAGCTGCGCTATATGTGCCTTGTTCTGTTCTTGCAGTAATAACACCAGATAAGAATTCAACTGCAGATGGTAATCCAGAAATAGACAACTCTGGAAGAGGCAAGACAGCCTTGCTACCATTATGCTGAACATTCTTAGCACCTGAAATCATTATCTCACATTTTGCAATAGAGAATGAATTTGTACTAAAAATGACAGAATTTTCTAAATCAAAGGAATAATTCTTTGCTGCATCATTAATAAATTCAAACTTCACTTTATAATTTTCTGAAGCATTCTTTGGCAATACACCAGTAGGTAATTCTGCACTATCTTTGTAATAAGTAATCTTATAATCAATACCTTCAGATAACATACCTAATAAATTTAAGCTTGAATTTGAATCGGCAACTAGATTAAAGTTTGCTCTACGCTCCTGTGCATTATAAACTAATCCCTTCATAGATGACCAATCAATAGACACCTTAAGTGGTGTTATCTCAAAATAGAACATCTGTTCCATACCCTGATAATTGGCTGTTGAAGGATATATAATATTTATAGCATATCTACCAACCGCAGATGGAGGTGTAGATCCATCACCAATCAACTGATAATTTTGTGTTCCTTCATCAAAGAAGAACCAACTAATCTTCAATCCTGGAATTAATGTAGGATCCGCTAAAGCGGCTGGTCGATCCAATGTATGAATGATTGGATATTCCATAACATTTCCATTATAAGGTCTAGTTAAATCTTCCATTGTTAAAACATTCATAGCTTTTTCAATCTTAAAATCCCACCTTTCCAAAGTTATATCATTATAATTTGGAACGTTTAAGACTCTAACATGAAGTGTATATGATCCTATATTTCTTACACTGATTGGTTCTGACTGCCATGTGATACCATCTAATGAATATTCCATATTTGATGAATATTCACTAGGAATAATCAGCTTCACAATTGGAGTAATATAACCAGTTGAACCTGGATAATTATAAACAATTTGATCTGGGAATTTAAGCGTCATATCCGCTTTTTCAATTTCTACTGTGACATCTATAATATAGGTATAGTTATCACGAACGTCTCTATTGTTTACCGCATCCCAAATCACATAATCAAATCCAGAATTAAATTCCATATAGATTCCTTGATTTGTCACAGAATCCATAGAATAAATACCAACATTTGAACTATTACTAATCAAATTCGCAACCTTTAATGCATGATCTGCAAGTAATCCATCAATCACAAAATGATCTGGATTCAAAGCCAAATTGTAAGACCAAGCTAACCCATTATATGGTTTCTTAATTAGAATTTGATTTCCACTTCCATCTACTGGATTACTAATGGTATATGTTTTTCTTGCAATTGTAAAATGCTTTTCAATTACGGTTTCTGAATAATACGTTCCAGCTGGAATTACCAAACGATAGAAATAATCACCAGCATCAAGAACACTAGGTAAAGCATCACCTACTTTACGCCATTCAGATCCTACTTGCTCTGCTAGGAAGTATTCCATCTTCCAAGTGGAATTATGTGGTAATGGATCATTTGGTGATGGTGCCACTTTCCAAGTAACGGTTGGGAGTGAACTGCCATCATACGCAACATTATCATAAACTTTACCAAGATCATTAGTAACTTCTAGCATTCCATCACGACTCTTATATTTGATAGTTAATGCCGTACTTCCCTCATAATTTTCATATCCCGGATGACTTATTTTGAAATATACATAATATTTTCCAGGATTGGTTTGAGAATAGCTTGTTAAAATGATATTATTGCTTGAATTTCCAAATAAGAATTCGCAATCTGCTTCATCTGGTAAATTGACATGAATATTTTTATCTATTCCTACCAACGTCTTTGGATCTCCATCATACTCATATTCCATATCTCTAACATCTACATTCATATAAGGATAATGAACATCTAGATAATAATCTAATATGAAATTATAATTTTCAGATTTGTCAGGATTTGTAATAGGAGTTCCACCTGATGGAGTTATGGTTCCATCATAGTAAACATCCCATGTAACAGCAAACTTATATCCATTATAATCAAATGTAAAGCCAGTTTGTGTAGCAATAGCATTTTTATAATAATATTTGCCTCGAGGCAAGTTTGTCTCTGATACTATAGAGAATCTGAGAACATCTGAAGTAACCAATCCCATATCTTTTCCTGTAAGAATATAGTAGGATTGTGATGCTGAATTATTTCTCAATTCAGTCATACCATCTCCATATAAGAATAAGCCTGGGTAATTTGGATCTGTCAATCCAGAATTTGAACCATGTGCAGCCCAACGGTTATTTTGATTATTCAAAATATCATCATTGACTTGCCAGTCCGTACCAACATGAAGAGTTATTTCTCTAGGCGTTATTTCAAAGTTTAAATATTGTTCTAACGGTGTATAGTTTTGAACATAATTTTCATTACCGTCAGCTACTGAAGTTACTTTTACCTGATATTGTCCTACATCCACAGGTGTATCAATCTCTTGGTCGCTACCTGCCTTATAATAAGTAAATCTTAATTGGCCTTTTGTTCCGTTATATTTACCAATAATACGATTTTGTAACTCTTCAATAGAAGGTGCAACACCATCGTAAACTCTTGATAACCCCGTATCCCCAAAACTTACTTCTGACTCATTTTGAAGAATGTGAACATCGGTTTGTCCATAAACAATATCTCCAGTTTCTGCACTCTCTTCATTTCCGACTACGACCTTATAGAAGACTCTATAATATCCAACATCTCTAAACGTTCTACGAGAAAGTCCATCAATATCTACAATCGTCGTTGGAATATTTGGAGAATACACAATAGGGATATCCTCTCCAGGAACTTGTCCAATATAATAACTACCATCTTCTTTACAAAGTACTATAAAGTAAGAAATAATATATCCATTTTGATAAGATAACACTTCTATATTCGGATTATGATAGTTTGCATCATAAAATACTTCGATATCTCTATCTTCTACTAGTAATTCATTACTTATAACGTTGACTAAGAAGTCTAAGTTAAATTCAAATGAATCACTATAATCTACTCCGTTATAAGTTACTTTATGTTGAGACACAAATTGATTTGCACGATAGAATAATCCCGCTTTTTCAGAAATCGTTGAAACAGTCAGCTTTAAATTAAAGCCTTCTAGCCAAGGGATCTGTGGATTAGGATCATTATCGAAATAACTTTCATCATATGTCTTGGTCCAGTTGGTATGTAACCAAGTTGCCGTTGTGGTCTCTGATACTAGATAAGACCTCTTTTGGACATGGAAT
The DNA here is from genome assembly GCA_910577745.1 of uncultured Anaeroplasmataceae bacterium. Lineage (GTDB taxonomy): Bacteria > Bacillota_I > Bacilli_A > Acholeplasmatales > Anaeroplasmataceae > Pelethenecus. Next base: position 98,653 of record CAJTNG010000002.1, read on the forward strand.
ACTTCTTGTGGATGCACCAGGTTATAATTCATCTTATTTAAAGAGGTTGTAACGCCGATTTTAGCTAAAACATTATAACTACCAGCATGATCAATAAAAGTCGTCATATTGTCGATTTGTACGCCAGTTAATGCATTTTCTGCATCATACTCTAAATCTACGCGTTGTCCAAAAACATCTGTAATGTAAGGTTTTGGTTGATGTTTAATTACTTCACCATCTTCGTTTATATCAAACATTTCATCCAAAGATTCCCATTTTACTTCTACATCCGCTGGAATAACTTTGACATACCCTTTCTTAAACTTATATTTGGCATCATCACCTGAATAATAGGTATCTTTTCCATTACCGATATCTGCGTCTTCTGCAACATCACCAACCCAGCCATAGTAATTTTGTCCATCTTTCACAGAAATATATACTAGATAATAGCCATCAATATAGACTCCTGGAGTGGAGGATTCAAATTTTGTCACATCCGTTTCTGTTTGTGAAACATAGTTGTTAAAACGATTAAATGCTTCATCAACCTTATAGAAGAAACTGATTACTTCACCTGCACCATCTAAAGGAATACGATATAATGGTAAGGCTCTTTCTCCATCATATTGACGTGGAATATAGTCTTGAACTTCAAAGTATGGTAAAGCAACACGTGTAATGATGACTTGTACTAAAAAGTCTCCATTACTATCCGTATTAATCACTGGGTAATAATTATTCGCATAATTTACATTACGTGAAGCATTTCCCGTAATGAGCATATCATTAAATTCAAAATCTCCATCATCCTGATATGGTGTACTAGACAATGGTAAATCAAAATCATTGATTGGCAAACCATTCTGTCCGTTCTCACCTCTTGCATTTGCGGAAGAGGTTCTCATAGAATAAATATATAGCGTTGCGTCATCAATATTATGACCTGCTACAAGACCAGCATCTTTAATTACCTTATTATTGGATGTACTTGAACGATCATATTCAAATAAATCTCCAAAATTAATCACAACTTTATGACCATTATAGGCTTGAATCTTAATGAATGGATTATTGCCTAAATAATTAAAGTAAAGTGGACGTTTATGCACGGTAACTTCTTTAACCCCTACCGCATCCATCCAGTTTGCAGTTGCCTTAATGTATACAAATGCATAATAGGTTCCAGCATCTAATAAAGAGGTTGGAGCTTTATCCACAAGATTATAAAGCTTTTTATTGGTTGCAGGCATACCATCCTTGAAGAAATTGATTAAGTCAATAACTTCAATTCGATTATCTTTTAACTCCTGCACAGGGATATAGTAGTATTTAGGTGAGATACTTGTAGGTTTCTCTACTAAATTCAAAATCTTATAGGTTACCTGTGATTTTTGTGCATCATAGATTTTTTCAAATGGATCTACTTCAATCTCCAACTGTACTGGTTCAATGACTAATTTAGCCTTTCCAATACAATCCTCATAATTTGTAGCATGATATGCATAACCAACATAATAAGTTCCTGCTTCTCTTCTTAAGAATGTATTTGTTACACCTGTTTCAGGAATCTTCATATCTGCTGGATCTAAAGTTTCATATTCTTCTTCTGTAAGTGTCCAGTAAAGTTGACTTATAGATACAACACCTGTACTAGTAATATTAAACTTTAAGGAGTGATTTGCACCATCATAGTACCATACAGAAGGATCTTCAACTTCCATCTCTAAAGGTGGATATTTAATAGAAACACGAACATCTAAAATGACATCATAATAGGTTGCTGTTTTCCATCCGCCAGCATCATCTGGAGTTTCAATCAACATATTCAAAATATTGATTTGGTATGCAAACTCAGACATAATATCCCCATTAATTGTAATATTGTCCTTATAGTCTGGTGTAGTTGAACCAGCATCATATGTTGCAGTTCCCACCAATGCATAATCTCCACGCTGAGGACTTTCGGTTTCCATCTCAGCCGTAAATTGATCTTTTGCTAAAATATTTTCCACTTCCCAATTATCACTCTTATGCCATTTTGTAGGTGGATTTGTGTATTGCATCTCATCTCTTACTGTGACATAAAGCTTACGCTTAATAATTTTAAATGGTAAAATTTGATCATTTGGATCAATTACATAATTTTCATTTTCTACCAATTGAGACACTCTCATCTGGTAATCTCCTACCTCAATAGGAGTTACGCCAAGTGGATAAGCCTCACGTCTAATCTCCACAACATCTGGCGTGTTTGTGATTGCCTTAACTTCTGGCAATATTTCTTCACCTGTATATTCAATTTCCTCATCATACTCCAAAATTAAAGTTCTTGGAATGATTTTGAAATCGACCACAATTGTTTTAGCAGCACAGTTTTTCGTTGCCTTCAACTCAAGAATCAAATGGTATTCTCCAAGACTCATAGGGTTTGCAATTGGGAACTGTGATAGAGATCCATTAAAATCAATCGTATCCCCATCTGGAATATACACATAGAAATTTAAAACTGGAGAAGCACAGTCATGCTCCGTCTTAAATGGCATATCAGAAAGTTGTACTGCTCTTGCTAAATATTCTATGGTAAATGGACTAGGATCAAACTCTGCAAATGGGTTATTATTGAATAGAATTTCTACAGTACCTATCAATGTAACAGATTCACAGTTTTCTGCTTCTACTGCTATAAATATATTATAGTTTCCTACATCTTTATATCGTAAAGGAACTAAAGAGAATCCACTTGTATTTCCACCTGGAGCTGGTGTAGAACTATATTTCACAGTTAGAGTGACATAGTCTTTAGCATCTCCAGTGATGGTATTTGTAAAATAATATCTATACACTAAAGAAGGATTTGCCTCTTGTAATTTATCTTCATAGAGCTGTAGTACATGCCCTGGGTTTGTTGCTTTTAGTATAGCTGTGTGATATTGATTATCGAATACTCCAGAGAAATTTTCTGTAGCCAAAGCAAATTTTAAAGGTTTAATTAGAACTGTTACAGTAACTTCTATTAAAGCATGATTATGAGCTTGGACACGAACCGTAACCTTGTATGGCTGTGTGACACTTTCATTTGCATCCTTAAATAATGGAATACTATAAACTCCAGAGGATATTTCAGTTAAAGAAGAAATGGATAACCAATCTGGATTTGGTTCACTAGCATCTCCTAAATGATAAGATATGTATATATCATTCATTTTTAGACCAGCAACTAAATTATTAAAATCTAAAAGTGGTCCATGGTATTCTCCATCGTATTCCCCTGAATAGGACTGAACAGCCACACCTGTTTGTGGACCCAAATTATCAATCTTCAAAGTGACTACCTTGGCTAAAGGCTGATAATTTGGAGCTTCTATGACTACATAATAATTATAAGTACCAATCTCTGTAAATGTTGGACATACCTCTGTATACGTTAAATTTTCTAAATCAACATTGCTGAAGTCACCTTCAAATAGAGCATACTTAATACTATATCCCCATATTGGATCTGTAACATCTATATCTATACCATGTGAGAATCCATCATAATGAACTACCTGTGGATCATCAATATCTGCTTGAATCTGCTTACCTGTAATTTCAATTACAGCAACCTTTACTTCTGATCTATAATGTGGAGCCTCTATCTTTACATATACTGTGTAAATACCAGGTTCAATATAGAACGTTGGTGTTGTACTCCATCCATTGCTCTCTAATGGTAATTCACTTTCACTATAGTAAAGTGTATATCCATAGGCAGGAGTTCTAACCTCTGTATGAACATAATGATAACGTCCATCATATTCTACGTTTTCACCCTCAATGTCCCAATCAAAGGTTAATGGTAAAATTTCATAACTACCTTCAAAAACCACACGATAATTCTTGGTTTGTTCCCCTAAAGCAGAGTTGTTAATTTTCCATGAAGTTGTTGCGGCAATAATGAAGTCACCATTACGTTCTCCATCATATACTCCAATTTCTGCATCTCTAGACATAAATGTTCCTGTCAAAGAGTCACCAGGTAATAGGTTTAGACTACTAGTTGTATCTCCAACTGCAGCATATATCCATGGCTGTCCATCATATTCTTTAGAATCATATGGATAAATGGTATCCACAACTTTTATGATAAGGCGTCTTTGCAAAATGTTAAAATCTGCCTGCTTCTTATCATTTGTATGACTTGGCCATGCATCACAGTCTTCAAAGTATATACTATGACCAGGATCTGTAGTTAATGTAAATTTATATGCACCAATTTCAGAAGGTGCTGCTGGCAATGGCGAATTATAATTTGTATCATTACGATTATAATATGCAAAATGCAATTTGCTAATATCTAAATCTGCAGGTCTTCTTACCATATTGCTAAGAGGGTTTACTGCATCTCTATCATATTCTTTATCTAGACTTGTAAATACATATTCCCCCTTATTTACCAAAATCGTAACATTCTTACTAACAGGATAGAACCGATCTTTCGTCAAGGTTAAGTTCAAAGTATATTCCCCAAAATCCCTGAATGTGAAATTGTGATAAGGCGTTCCATTACTTGTAAATACTTTATTTACAGCTGTTGGAGTTAAAACATTATTAAACTGAATATCTAAAGTATGTTCATATCCATCAGCACCAAACTCTATATAGGTAGAATTTGTAGATTCATTATAAGACTTAATACCCATGCCTTTATTTACACCCGTAATGGTGTGTGTAGGTAGATCATGCTGTGTAATTGTATAATTATAATCAAATTTATTCCATTCAATTGTTACACTAGCATCTAATGTAAGTTCATAATAATCTGTAATATCTTGATCTGGTACACCAGTAACTCCACTTTTTAGAAATACCTTAAATCCATTTCCACCTGCTTCATCCCAAATGATGGAATTATTATCATATGGATCTATGGAACGATAGGTTGTATTTCCCCATCCTGCATAAGAATTAGGACTCGTCGTATAAATTTTTCCCGTAATATAACTATTTAAGCCTAATCCCCTTACAGAAAGTTTATAAAGTGTACTATATTTTGACCAGTTCTGGAAATCATCAAATGAGAATTCTAATTCATTTTCTCCAATCAAATAACTTTCTACATCCATCGATATTTTCAGTTTTGCTGGTACAACTTTAAATAGGATGTAGTTGTAGTCTAAAATGGCATTCGTTGAATATTTGGTAAAGACAAAATTTTTAGTGTCGTAGCCAGTTATTATAGCAGTATATACTGTATCAGATGGAATTAATGCTTGAGAAGGAGAAACCTCTACTTTAAATTGTGGGTCTAATACCTTTCCTGTAGCATTTTTAACGATAGGCTTTGGCACAATAGAGGATCCAGTATATTCATATTCATACAGGTTCTCTACAGCATTCCACGTACCATCCCAGATGACTTCTTCTATTTCAAAAGGTTTAATATAAACAGCTAAGGTTAAATTCACCTCAAAGTTACTTGTAACATCTACACCATTTGCATTGGTTATCACCGGTCTGACATTCCATTCAAAGCCTGAAATTGATTCAATTTTACCGCCATGTAATGCATCATCTAATATACCAGGAGCAAACATCCCTGTATATTCAATCACATTTGAGGTAACCCAATACCAACCAACATCTTTAGATGTAGTTCTTAAGGAGCCATAGAAATGGAAGTTATCAGGTAAACCAAAAACGTTTGCTCCAACAGCAAAGTTACTGAAAGTCCAAGGATCTCCATTATATTCATATTCTCTAACAAAAATATTGGCAAGGTTAGGATAATTTGTTTGATTAATGTTAGTTGGATCAATGGTTGTCCCTTGATGAATTAAACTTTGGAAATGATTCTGTGCGGTATAGGCAGGTAATCCTGGCGCTATAGCACCATATCTATTTTCATTTGGTCCAGATTCATAGAATATATCAATCTTTTTAGGATTTATTTTAAAAGAAATATTTCTAGTACCACTTATTTTAGAGGTATTAGAAGTTACTGCGATATTACCAGTTCCTACATTTACATTTCTAGAATATACCAATTTAAATGATTCTAAAATTAATTCTCCATTGTCATAAAGAATTTTATAGATTTGGTCATTGTCTACAAATGCTTCTGGATAGTCATAAGGATATTTTACATAATTTGGATTAACAGAAACCTTCGTGATAATTGGTTTTACTTCTTTTCCCAAATTATATTGGTAAGACTCAGAATCCAACTCAAATACTAATGCATCCATCAAGAATACAGGGGTTGTATCTCCAGCAGTTGAATTTCTAAATGCCCATGCTTCTTTGTAATATACTATCGAATTGGAAGCATAATTTACTTCTGAATTATAACATAAGCCTGGATATGCATTGTGTTTAACTACTTCATCACCATTCTTATTATCTTTACAATGGCATTCATACCCTGTTTGGGCTTTTGCTTGGACAGAAGTCTTCTGAGAATATATATTTCTATATTTCGTTCCAAGATTTGGTTGTAGCTCTAAATCAATAAAGTTAAAGGCATTTTCACCTATCGTTACGAAATTAGCACCTAAAACATAATCCGTAACATCATAGAATGGATGTACACTGGTTAAAGTATTCTTGCCATCAACAATTGCATTAAAGTAATAATCTGCAAAGCAGTTCTCCACTAATCCATAAACTGGTAACCCGTTTTTCGTAGAAGGGAATATTAATGTTCCATTGACAGTTAAATGTGAGCTTGGTGTAACAAAATCAAACTCATCTACATTTAAACCATTGATTAAATATCCCTTAAGATTTGCACAATATTCATAGGTAAACATATTTTCTGTTTGATCACCAATGATATACACTGGGAAATAACAGTTCCAGTTATATCCCCAAGGCCATGGTTCTGGTAAAAATACTTCTAAATAAAATTTATTTTCATCACAACCATAGAATACACCAGTATCATAACGATCTTGTGTATTATCTGTTCCAAGAGGAATAGAATCTTTTCCTTTAACGTTTCTAGGAATACGCATAGAGGTTAAACCAGTACAATTTTGGAATGCTCTATTACCAATCGTTTGTAAACTTTCAGGCAAAATGAAAGTAGTTAAAGATTTACATCCATTAAATGCATCTTGTTCTATACGACTAATAGAGGATGAAGTAGGATTGAAATTTACATCTTTCAAATTTGAACAACCCATAAATAAACCAGCAGGAATATAGGATAATTTACCATCTATATCAATCGTTTCTAAACTTAAACAATCTTTAAACATATAGTTAGAAACAAACTGAATGGATCTTCCATCTCCTTCAGATGACATCATATCACTCAATGTCACATCCGATAAATTGGTACACCCTTCAAATAAATAGTTCCCAACTTTTGTTAATCTCTTAAGGTTATGTCCAGATTGTGTTCCTGCGTCAGTAAAATCAATACTTGTCAATTGTAAACAATTGGCAAAAGCACGATCTCCTAAGTAATAATACTTCTTCAAATCAACTTCATAGATAGAAGTCCCACTTAAAGCACCTTCTCCGATCTGCGTCACTGTGCTTGGAGTAAAATCTGAAATTTTAGTTAAGGTCTTACAATTGAGGAAAGCATAATTTCCTATGTAAGTATAATTCGCGGCAGGTAACTCTACATATGTTAAATTTGTACAATTGGCAAAAGCATAAGAGCCCAATTGTGAAATTCTAGCTTGATGACCATCAGCAGTACTAGAAACGGAAACCAAAGAGGAAATTCCATTAAATGCATTAGAAGAAATACAAGTCATATAGTCTTCAAAAGTGATGGTTGTTAAATCTTTTGGAACATAATAACCATTCGCATTATAAGAATTAGAATAAGACCAATCTCCAAATAAATAACCAACCGTGTATGCATTTGAGTTTACAGAGGTTGCATTACGATCCCTACCAATAAATGGTAAGTGTAAAGTAGAAACAGAGGAACACCCTGTCAAGATGTAGCTATCCATATGCATATGATCAATATCTACATTTGGCCCTTTTTGAAGATCTACAACTTCTAAAGATTTAAATCCTCGAAATGCATGGGTTTCATAATACACTTCATCTGTTATTGTAACATTTTTAAAACTTTCTGGTATATAACAATCCCAATGTCCCCAAGTGGATGGAACACTATGCGTATTACGATAATGCTCATTAGAAGTTACTCTAGAGAATAACCAAGATAATGAATTTCTTATATCAAAATCATATCCATAGTAGTAATCCCAATAACCATCCCAGAAAGGGTTTTGGACAGCGCCATTATAATATCTAGAGTATAATCCTCTACCCATACCAACAAAGGGAATTGTTAAACTTTCCAAATTAGAACATCCAGAAAAAATAGCTCTTTGAGAACCAATTGTTTCATTACCAATTACAACATTTTTGATAGTAGCACAATCATAAAAAGCGGAAGCCGGAACATAAGTTTGATGTGTCAATTCTACAGTTTCTAATTCAGGCGCAAAATAATAATAAATACTTTGACCAAAAGCCTTTCCTTGTTGAACAGAAATCGTATTTGGATATACATATGTACCAAAAATATATCCCAATTGATAATTTACAGATCCACTACCATTTCTAACGCCATTACTATTCAATTGATATTCTTTAGGACCAACAAATGGTATACTTAAGCTCTTTAATCCTGTACATCCGCCTAAAGCTCCTGCTCCTATCTGCATTACACTCAATCCATTTGTATCCTCCCTAAATCCACTAATTTGAAGAGATTCAATGGACGTACAATACATAAATGCTCCCATAGCAACCACCGTTTCATCTGTGATTGTTACAGTCTTTAAACTTGCTGGAATATAATAGGATTCTCTTGGCATATAATCTTCACGATTTTGATCTGGATTACCATCTACTGCTTGGAAAGCAATATATAAAGCACCAGACTCTGTATTTCCATCTGTACCAAAAATCCAACCGAACATAGCTTCAAGTAACGTATTATCTTTTGGATCTGTAATCTGTTCTGGAAGAACTTTACCATTTCCACGTTCTTTTCCAATAAATGGCAAAGTAAGTGTATCTAGACTCGTACAATTGTTAAAAACGCCTTCTCCCATATATTTTACTTGGTTAGGTACATTGATATTTTTCAAACTATAACAGCTTCTAAAAGCATAGTCTCCAATATACTCTACTGCTTCTGGAATATAACAATTAGCAAGTTCTGTATCATTAGAAATGCTATCGTTAGAAGATTGAACGTTCTTCAAATTCGTACAAGAATCAAAAGCGTGTCTTTCAATTTTTGTGACATTCTTAGGAATAATCATAGATTCAATCGAACTACAAGCATAAAAAGTATCTAAATTTATAGTTCTTGGAACACTGACTGAACCAGCTCCTTCAAGTGGCAAATGTACTTGATTATCAGGTACATCATCATTTAATTCCGTATAAGAAATATCTCCTGTTTCAATACCACCAGCAGCAACAGATTTTAATTTATAACATTGACTAAATATACCCTCTCCATAACTTGGAATTTCAGAGGGTAATATAGCTTGCGTCAAACTTATGGCAGTATCAAAAGCACGATTTCCTATTTTTCTTCCATCTATTTGATCATCTGGTATATTAGGACTCCATGCAAGAGAAATTTTTTCTAAGGCAGGAGAATAGAAAAAAGCCTGATCGGGTATCGTGTATTCATCTGTGATATATATTTCTTTTAAATGGACTGGTACATTCATATAGCGATTAGCAAATTCATTAATTACATGATGCCATGGAATGGTTCCATTTCCTGTACCTGCAGTTTTATCTATAATTTGTTCAAATGTTAAACCATCTCTTATACTATTGGTAAACTCATAGGTAGACATAGACATCCACTCTTCATCACCAAAGATTGCATAAAAAGAACTTGTGTATGAAGATGTATTTTCATTACGATTCCCTTTAACCGTTCCTACAAATGGGAGTTCCATGTAGGTAACATTTTTATATGCATTGAATGCACCATAGGAAATCTTTTCCACACTTTTTGGAATAATAATTTTACGAACATTTTCATATTTTGTCCAAGCAACAGCTGCAGTTGCCCATCTAGCAAATTTAACAGATGTCCCACTGATAGGAATAGCAATTTCTTTTACTGGACATCCATTATAAACTGCGGGAATTACTAAAGACAAAGCTTCATTATTTGCAGGATTTATTGGGTAATTAAAAGCAGTATCATATAATCCAGTAACCTTATAGCTTACTGGAACGCCATCTTTTTCTTCCAGAATATCAAACTTGATATCATTTTCTTGAATTTCAGTATAGGTATAAGTTATATCCACAGGCTCATTTTTTCCTGGCTGCTTCGGTTCATAATTTAATAAACTAAATACCAAAGAATAAATTAAAACCGTCAAAAGACTTAGTCCCATAATAGAACTTGTTATAATTTTTCTTCTCGAAAATTTTGGTTTATTTAAAGTATTATTTTTTTTGTTGGTCTTCATGAAACTAACCTCCTAAAAACTATAAACTAAATTTTGACATAATAATCCACTCTAATTATACGCCTAATTGTCAACCTTTTCAATGATTTTTCCGCGAAATTCAGCAAAAAAAGGCTTATTATTGAATGCACTTAGACTATTTTTCTAAAAAAAAACTTTATTTTTTACTTTTATTTCCAAAAAAGAAAAAACTGGAAAGTTTAATCTTTCCAGTTTAATTTTATTCTTCTATTTTCTTACTTCCATTAATATGTTCCGTCAATGCTAAGTAATCACTTACGTTCACAAATCCATCTTTATTAATATCAGCAGCATAGAATAAATGATAAGTTAAGGAATTGTTAGAAATACCTTGAAGTAATGCAGATGAATCTGAAACGTCAATTCGACCATCACCATTTAAATCTCCAAGAATAGACACATAAATTAAATCAATTGTCGTTCCAAAATCGTTTGTAAAGATAACTGTCATTCCAGTTCCGATAAACATACGATCATATAAAGCGGCATTAATCAATTTTGAACCATTGTAAATCTTAACATTAGATCTTTGAGCTTCAATGAAATTATTCAAGAAGTCTTTGATTGTAGTTTGGGCTTTCACATTTGTAATTAATGTCTTTGTTCTTTGATTATAACTCTTGTGATCTTCTTCTACAAATTTGGTTGGACCATAGGCCGTAACAAATTTATAATCAGAATCTTCAGCTAATCTTATAACACTACTATCAATGTAGAAGCTATCCTCAATTGTACCTGTAAAGTTATTTATACCTGTAATTGTTACTTTAGCTGTTGAGAATACATTAATATTATTCTCATAAGTAACCTCAAAGTCTACGCCCTTAACCAATCTTTCTCCTCTGTAAATTAATATAACAGTTGGTTCAATCTTAGTTCCAGTATACACTTGAGAAGGCATACGTGTATAGCTAACATCTCTAGAGGCAATGTCTTTTTCAACAATATTCAAGCGAACGTTTCTTATCGTTTCTTGACTACCATCAGACCATTGATTGTTCACTAGATCTTCTAACATTATACGGTATTCATAACTTCCAACAGCTGAACCTACATTCTCCCAATCCAAATAAGTATATGGAGCATTAGGATTCTGTTCAGGTTTTGTACCCGTATATTCCATTGTGATTTCTGGAATATATTCTACCACAACAGGTGTAATTTCATACTGTACAGTTTCTGTTTCTGCAGAAATACGATAGTTCTTATTAGAAATTACGGCTTTTGCAGTGTGTGAGCCGATGCTCTTTCCATCACCTGCAACCACTTCAATAGTTAAACCTAAAAGGTCTTCATCTACTGGAGTAGATACGCTAGGTAATTGAACTTTACCATTAAATTCAAGACTTGTATTATTCCACTTTAAGTTTAGAATAGCAGGAGTTATTTCAAAAATAGCTTCTATGGTCTTTCCAATATAGTTTTCTGTTTCTGCTATAGTTATAACCATTCTATAACTGCCAACTTCTATTGGACTACCTGATAAGATATTCCCCTCTAAATCATAGAAAACATAAGTAATATTTCCCAAAGAGTTAGAAGCAAAGTCTTCTTTACTAAATCTTATTTCTGATGAATTAAACATTACCATTTCTTTAACTAATTCTAAAGTTGGTTCTGCTTTCTCAATCGTAAATTCGATACAGCCAGTAGATTCTGAATAATTATCAAACAAAATGAAATAGTACACCTTATATGTTCCAGCATTAACAAAAGTAATTGAACTGCTATAATCATCTAAATTATCACTTTCCACTAAACTATAGTATACGGTGTAATTTCCTATGACTTTAGACATATCAAATTCAATCATTTTTGCAGTTCCATCATAAATCAAGTTTTGTGGAGGATATGCTTCAAATTCAGCTTTTGTCTTAATGATTTCCACAACTAAATCGAAGAATTCAATTGTGAAATTGTTAGAATCAACTTTGATACCATCAATAAATAATTCTAAATTATCTAATACAAAATCTGTATGAATACCATAGGTATCCGTTAATGTTGAAATGGTACCAGTCATTGAAACATTATTCAATTCAGATAATTCTAAATCTGAGAAATCTCCATTTGGTGTTATATAACCAAGTTTGAAGCCTTCATCACTTAAACTCTTAGACCAAACTGAACCATTGTAAACATGTTCAAATCTTCCTTGAATTGCAAGTTGACGAGGACTAATGATGAATGGAACATCAATGATATTATCTTCATAATTGCTAGCCTCTTCAACATAGAATCTTGCAATATAGTTACCAGCTTCTGTTGGTTTGATTGTTGAAGTCTCGCCTGTAGTAGGGTTGATGTAAACAATATTTACCACACCAGTTCCTATCATTGTATATTCTAAATAAGTTAAATCTTGGCCATATTGTGAAGATAATCCCTTCACTGCATCTATAGATAGTTCTACACCATCTACTTTTTCTTTATCAAAACGTGATAATTGTTTAGATATTTCAAAATCAGCAGTAAATTCTTTACTTAAATAGTTGTCAGTTTCTAACATTGTAACAACCATTCTATATTGACCTGCATCAATTGGTGCTTCAGACAAATGCTTTCCTGTAGCAAGATTGATATATTCTATTCTATAAATTAAGTTTCTATAGAACTCTATATCTTCATCAAAATCTAAGATATCTGCATCAATAACATCAATGGATGGAATTGCTGGAGTACCTTTCTTTACAGTATAAATTTCATTTGTTTCCTCTGACACTTTTCCTAAAGAATTTCCAGAAGCAAAGACACGAATATCTTTACCATCAAACTCCTTAGAATCAATAGATACTATAATTACAGGGTCAATCTTGTTGATGATGAATTCAACAGTTGCATTTAAAGTTTCATATCCTTCTTTTTCTAATATGAATTGGATTTCATAAAAACCAGCATTCATAAATTCAGGTATTTCATCTGTTACAGTGCCATCAGATAATACATAAGTTACTTTTACATCTTCTATACCTAATACTAAAGTAGGACTTTGATATTCACCCGTATAGTCTACAACTAAATCCTCAAATTCATAAGGAATTGGGGCTTCTCTTATACTTATAAATACATTGAAAATGAATTCATAATTTAAACTAACATCAATGGAGTGGGTAGACTTATCAAAAATTTGAACATTCCAAATTAAATCATCACCTAGAATTACATATTCCCCTAAAGCACCTGAAACGGTTTTTAAAGTGGCAGTAAATTCATCAGTATCTGCAATACCTGAAACATTGTCATTGTTGTAAGCTTTTTCCCAAGGCATTCCATTGCCAACATAATAATCATCATATTCTGTAATTGTGATGACTTTCTTATGAATGGTATATGTATTAATTGCGTTTGTTATTTTGTAATTTGGATTGCAAGAATAAGCAGTAACCTGATACTCTCCAATCATAATAGCATCTGGATTAGGAACATATCCTATTTCTAATGCTTCTCCATCAAGACCAGTTGCAGAAGCTTGAGGATACTGAATAGTTCCATTATAAACTAGAGATGCTGTATTCCATGAAACTGTTACATCAACAGGTAAAATTTCAAATTCCATGGTTGCTTCAGAAGTATCATACCCAAAGTTAGATTCAATAATTACCGTAACACGATATTTACCAACATTTGTAGGTCTATCTTCTAGAGTGATCCATTCTCCATCTACAAGTTCTTCAAAAATGAAAGTTGTTTTAGGATTTAAAATGAAGGATGTATAAGAAGGATATTCTACAGGCTCTCCGTCATAAATATGTGTTTTATAACTTGAAGAGATTTCAATTTGGGCATCCCCCTTAACAATCTTAAAGTAAATATCACCCTGACAGCCATCATAGTTAGCAGTTGATCTAACTTCTATGTGAGCTACATAATTTCCAACAAATACTGGAGGAGTTAAGATAATAGAATCATTGATATCTGCATCATCTTTTCCTCTATTGTCATATCCATAGACAATAGGTTGAACATAAACTTTTACATTACTTGGAGTGAAGGAGTAAACTAGATCAATAGAACTTCCACCATAGATGTATTCCTTATCTTGAACTGCATCTAATGTGATTTGTACTCTATTTATCACGACTTTAAACTCGCCATATAGAGATTCAAAATTTACTGCATCAATTCTAAAGAATACAGTATATTCTCCAGCATCTACTAACTCTAACATTGTACGATAATTGATACCATCTAAACTATATGTAATAAATGGATATGGAGCATCTTCATTTGTCACATGAATTTGTGGCAAATACTCTGTTCCTGTATAATCACGAGTAATGATATAAGTACCATTTTCCTCTGTCAATGTATCGTTTTCTTGTTCTTCAACTTCATAAGTAAATAGTTTGTTTCGAATTGCAACATAGCAATCAAATTGAATTTCATAGTTATCTATTGTAGATTTTCCATCTCTTGTAAAATCAATAGAATAGATGAATTGATACTTCGTATTGTAAATTCCGATTGCACCACTCTTTGTAGATAAATGACCTGTAACTACGTCTACTTCTGTAGGGTTAACTAAGATATCATTTGTAATTTCAATTTGATGAGGAACTAATGCATCAATAAATTCTACATGCTCCACACGATAAGAAATCTTAACAACACGTTTCACAATCTGGAAAGTAAATTCATCACAAGAAAGCGTATAATTTGTAGCAAATTCAGCAGGTAAGCTAACCTTTGCTGTTAAAGTTTCTCCTGTAACATTAATCAAGTCATTACCAAAACATTCTATATTTAATTGAACATTTTCTGGATTAACAAAGATTTGAATTTCTGGAGTAGCTTCTTCACCACTATATTCAACACTTTCATTTGCAATACTTGTCAACAATTCGAATTTTTTAATTTCAAATTCTTGTGTAAATTCTGTGTTTTGGATATTGTCATTTCCTTCGGCAACAATCTTAATTGTATATCTACCAGCAGATGAAGGTAATTCTGTTCTTTCTATACCATCTGGATAGATAAATGAAATAGAATAGTCTGTTGCAGTGGTTTTAATTTCAGGTAATGTGATTTGAGTATTTGGATAATATGTATAATCCATAACTCCTAAATCAAAGGTTGCATCTGCCTTACAAATTTCAACTTCTACAGTTTCATATTGAATGTTAAAGTTATTAACAATTTGTTTACCATCTGCATCAAATATGCTAGCTAATACGGTTAAAGTTCCAGCTTCTAAAGAATATCTTCCAACTTTTGAATCTGCTGTAGTAACAATAAATTCTGTTGTAAGACCTTCTGCTAGAGCTTCATCTTCAACCACAATGGTTTCATTATATATTTTGCCATCATAATCTTTAGATTCAGATAAAGTTAAAGTTAAATCTTTCTTTACTATTTCAATTTCCACTTCATATTCTGTCTTCAAATAGTTTCCAGAATCATCTGCAGCAACCGTAATGACTGCACGGTAAATTCCAGCGTCTACTGGAGATCCATAAGCAATACTGCCTTTGAAGTACTTCACTGAAACAGCACCTAGACTTCCATCTACTGTATAGTTTAATACAAAAGGATTTCCATCATAAGTTTTTGTAAATTCATCATTTAATACCTGAATAGTTGAATTAACTTTATGGATTGTAAATTCAACTTTACCATAAGTCGTTTCACATTCTTCACCTGTAATACGGAAGAAATAAGTATAACTTCCTGCTTCGCTATAGGCGATAGGTGTAGTTGTGAAGTCGATATTGTTACCGCTATATTCAACCTTAAAGGAAGGATTGTCAGGAAGAACTTTAAAGAAGTAGGTCTGCCCTGTATAATCTCCTTCATAATACTCCAATGTATAACTTGCTTCTGTATATACTACTTTGATAGATCCAGAAAGTGCAACGTTATATAATTCTGTTACATCCTTACCAGAAGCATCTATAATTCTAAATGAATCTGATATCATCATATCACTATAATTATAAACACCTGCAGATTTTGGTGTAAAGGAGAATTGAGCAGTCAAAGTGTGACCATCCATTAAGTTTAATACACTAAATGGAGAATCTATATTTGAACTATCCACATCAAAAGTTAATGTCTGTCCACCAGCATATTCTACTGTGTAATTCTCTGGAATATTAATAATAGCTTCACGCTTTTCAATTCTTGCAATTAACTGAACAATTTCTTTACGGAAATAGATATCTCTTGGGTCATCCCATTGATATAAAGAAGGATCTTTTAATATTGCAAAAAGATAATAACTACCAATTTCTTCAAAATAGAATTTAGAATCTTCTGGTTGAATAAAGATAAGCTTACACTTACCTCCATCCTCAAGTGTAATGGTATAAGTGATTTTAAACTCTTCTTTCTCAATTTGGATATTGTCTTCATTTAATAAATCCAAATGTTGACCAGATAATCCATCTTGTTCAATTAAAGCACCTGACGCATCATATCTTTCATAATATCCATAATAAATTTCATATAAGTCTTTATTTCTTGAAATTCCAATCTCCTGCTCTGTTCCATCGTAATAATATCCTGTACTTACAACTGGAAGAGTAACTGTAATTTTCTTAATTGTGAAAGAGCTTGTGTTAGGAGAAAGCTCATAATTAATATGAACATTTCCATGAGTATCAGGTTTTAAACGATTTTCATCCACTATAACTTTTGCTATATGGCTACCTACACCTAATGGTTTATTAGAATTTGAATTATCAAGTGTTACTAATAGAGGTACTTTAGTATCTGGATAAATGGTTTGAACAGTTGGTAATTTAATTGAACTGCCCTCATATTCAGAATCTAAATCAGACCAGTAAGCTACAAGCTTTTGTGGACGAATTACAACTTCAACGTCTTTTAATACAACATTATAGTTTAGCGTGATATTGCGATTATATCCATCTGTTGAGAAGACTTGCCAATCTTCTAACCATCTAAATGTATAGTGTGCATCACTACCAAGATATGTAGTTGCATCTGCACCATCAACATAAACTGCATCATTAGGTCCAAATGTACTATTATTTTCTTTGTAGTAATCTACTGTATTGTTTCCAGTTGTTCCAAGAGTACCAGATAATTGGCCACCCAAAGAACCAACATAACCAGAAACTTCATCTGCCCAATCAGATTTTGTCCAGATAGATTCATCATATTCTTTTGAATCTTTTAAACTAATATTTAATGTAGCAGCAATAATATTAAAGTTGATTTCCTGTCTACCAGCAAAGCTAGCATTATTAGAGATAACTACAATCGTTGGAGTTTCTCCAGACAATTCATTTGTATCTAAATTATTTTCATATTCTAAGCGATAGTTTCCACCTTCATACCAATTTAGATCTGGTTTCAATGCTTCAACATCGTCTCCATTTCCAACTTGAACCGCTGGTATTTCTACAATTGGATGAGGCTTAATAGCATCACCAGTATATGTAATATTTTCATCTTCTGGGTTTAAAGATAAATTTAAACCTGTAACTAGAATTTGATAAGCATAACCACTGGATAATGTCCATGAATGTTCATCATCATGCTCTCTAATTTCTAGATTTTGTTGTGCATCATCAGTAAATGCTGTATCTAAATAACCATAATATACTAATGCTTTTCCATCATATACATCATTACCAATCCAGTCATCTTCTCTGCCTGCATACTGCTTAGCATCTCCTTTTGTCTTTCTAACATAGACAATCATAGGCATATCACCTGGTAAAGCATTTTCTTCAATGAAGTTCACATTTTCTCCAATTTCAAATGTTTCAACTGGAATATAGGAATCATTTTCATACATATTAGCTTTATCTGTGTAGCTTGCAATAGCATCTGCTTTGATACCAACGACTGGTTTCGTAGCATAAGTGGCAGGAACAATAATGTTTCCTCCAAGGAAATATTGCGTATAACCAATGATAACAAATCCACCTGCTGCTTCATCATACTGATAAATGAAGATTTCTCTGTCTTCTACATACACAATATACTTAGTATGCCATCTTGTTCCAATGCCTTCCTCATAATCATATGGATAAGCCTGAGCACCCTCTACAGAATCCCAGTACTTTCTATTTTCATCTTCTCCATCACGTAAACCATTTTCATATAACTGCCATCCAGCAGGTCTACTATTTTTAGGGTCTACAGGTTGAGTTTTAGAAGGTAAATTATTTGGCTTATAGTGAGCAATAATGAAGAACTGCTCATAATCAGGATCAAGTGTATACTCTCCTTCTGCCTCATTCCAAGAAGCTTCAATTGCAAGTTCTTGTGGAGATTCCATATCAATAAATGCCTGATATTCAATGACTTCAGTAGGTGTAGGAATTTCAACATATTTTAAATCCCAACAGCCTGCAAAGGCATGCGTTCTAATAGCTTCTACGTGCTTAGGAATATCAATCGCATCAACCATGGTTACATTTTGGAAAGCATAAGCTTTGATTTCTGTAATTTGGTCTGATAACTCAATATGCGTTAATTTGTAAGGAAGGTAGAAGGTATATGTCTTGCCATCCTCTACAGAGTATTGCTTAGAAGCAACCCCATGACTAGATGTATGGGCACTATCCTTAGGATAATCTGTATACTCATCTACACCGAAAATCCATCCAAATAAAGATTCCTTAGAACCATTTGGAGCAGTTAGAGAAGCACCGATAAATGGAAGCTTTAAATCCTCCAATTCACACATTCCATTAAATGCACCTAGAGCAATATAATTGATACTATCTTTAAGCTCAAGAGATACAATAGAAGTTAAATATGCGAAAGACTTTTCTTCTAACGTTTTAATATTTTCTGGGATTTCCAATTTAGATAATGATCTTAAACCATAGAAGGCTTCTTCTTCAATGGTATGTAATGTTGAATTCAAGACAAAGTCACTTTCAGAATTCAAATGTACTAGACTGTGGCACTCTTTGAATGCTGCAACAGCTACACTTTGAATAGAAGCTGATCTTAAATATGCGGTAGTTAAAACATAATCATTTTCATACATATGTTCTCCAAGAACGTTTGTATACACTTCCGTTCTTTCTAATGCAGCACAGTCAGCAAAGATATAGGTACCTAAAACTTGGATTGTATTAGGAACAACTACCTCTATGAATCCTGTATTTCTAAATGCAGAGTTTCCTAAAGAAGTGATTTCTTCATATAAATGGAAACCTATTGCATCTTCAGCAAATGTATTAAATGTAATTAAGCTTTCACAATTCTTAAATGTAGATTCTTCTATTACGGTTACTAACTTACCTTTGAATAAGAAGGACTCCATATTTGAAGAATCCATAAAGCCTTCTAATCCAATAGATGTAAGACTTGCTGGAGCAATAAAGCTCAACAATCCTGTATTCTTAAATGCTTTTTGGCCTATCGTCTGTACGCCTTCATTTAATGTGATTTCTTCAATATGAGAGCAGTTCATAAATGCTTCATCTGCGATAGCAGTATCATTTTCAACATGAACTTCTCTTAAACTTGAAACAACATCATATGTATTCTTATCATGAGATAAAGCGAAAGTCTGAACTTTAACTAAACCAAATAACCATCCAAATACATTCTTATTTAAACCTTCTGTATCCATAGGATTTTCTAAAATACCTTGTTGTTCACCAACAAATGGAATAGTCAAGGCTTCTAGATGAGAACATCCTCTAAATACTTCATGGCCAATATAAGTCACATTGTTAGAAATTGTAAAGCTTGTGAATCCTTCTGCACTACAATTTTCAAATGCATAAGCATCAATTCTTGTAATTGAAGCAGGTAGGGAATCCATAACAAGACTTGAACAATTCTTAAATGTTCCTTCACTTACTAAAGTAATTTTACTATCCGCTGGATAACCAAAGGTTACTAAATTAGTACAATCATGGAATGCATAGGCACCAATAAATTCAACGACATTCGTCACTTTGAAATCATTAAAGCCTTCTGCACTACAGTTCTCAAATGCATAGTCTTCAATTCTTGTGATAGAAGCTGGTAATTCGTGCATTACTAAAGCAGAAGCGTTTTGGAATAACCCTTCGCTGATTGTTTCCAACTGACAAGTTTCTTCAAAAGTCACTGTATTCAAATTAGAATCTGCACGATGATCCTCATCAAACGCAAAGGCATAAGATCCAAGTTCTGTAACGACATTGTGAATTGTGAATTCTTCTAAACTGATACAGTTGTAGAATGCTTTAGAACCAATCTTTGTAATACTTCTAGGTAAAGAAGTAATATTCAAAGCTTCACAATTTTCAAATGTTGAATCTTTTATTTCACGAACTTGACAAGGCTCTACGAACGTAATGGTTTCCATATTAGAAGAATCCATAAATGCACCCTTACCAATATAACCATAATTTTGTTCCTCTATCGTTTCGTATAAACAAGCTTCAGTTGTTAATGATCCTACACTTGCAGGAATTTCAATGCTTAATAATCCTGTATTAGCGAAAGCATAGTCTCCAATGGTTACTAAAGAATCTGGTAATTCTATCTCTTCTAAAGAAACCATATGTTCAAATGCATGATCTGAAATAACAATTTCTCTAGTTACAATTACCCTCTTAAGTGTAGCTGGAATATTATAGCTTAAGCGTGTTGGATCCATACGTCTTAAGGAAGCAGATGTCACCTTTCGGCCAAAAATCCAACCGAAGTATGCTCTTTCTCCATGAAGCTCATTTGTTTCTGTATTATAAACCATTGTATCCGCATTATTCAAAATCTTGCCGACAAATGGAATTTGTAATACTTCAAGTTTTGTACATCCCTCAAATGCTGCATAACCAATTTCTTCTAAATTGTCAGGAACAACAAAGTTGGTTAAGCCTGTACAATTATAGAAGGCATAGTTATCAATCATTTGAAGTGTATTACTAAATTCAATAGATGTTAAATTAGATGCATTACTAAATGCGCCATACCCAACAACTGTTTCATCTGTAATAGTTACGGAGGAAAGTTTTGCTGGAATTTTAAATTCAACATCTTGATACTCTCCAAGTTCTTCTGCAGTTAAGCGAGGATCAGGAGAATAGTTAGATACTACATCATTATAGTAAATATCCTTATTTACATAATAACTTTGTGTAGTAGTTATATAAGTTTCAGCTTCTCTAGCTTTACCAAAGATATAACCAAATAAAGCCTCTTCCTTATTATTATTTGCACGTTCTTTACCAACAAATGGTAAAGTTAAGTTGGTAATGTTTTCACACTCTTCTAGTGCACCAATACGAATTTCTTCAATATTTTCTGGTACAACTAATGAAGTTAATCCTGTACACTTGTAGAACATATATTCCCCAAGGAATGTGTTCTCAAATGTGATATCTGTAATACCAGAACAATTTGCGAAAGCATAATCATCAATTGTAGTAATACTGCTTGGAATCACTACTTTTTCAATATGAATATCACGATCAAACATATGAGAACCAATATAATTGTTTTCAAATGTTACTGCCAAAACATCTTCTGCAATATCCTTACCAATATTCGTACAGTTTGCAAAAGCATAGGCATTGACTTTTGTAATATTTACTGGAATGATTACAGAGGTTAATCCAAGACAGGAATCAAACATGCGTTCACCAATTAAGGTATTTTGCAATGCGAAGTTTGTAATACCATCAGAATAAGCAAATACGGATTTACCTAATACTTCAACGGAAGCTGGTACAGTAACAAATGACAATCCATCATTATTGTAGAATGCTTCATTATCAATCCGAATCACATTTCTTAAATGAATTCCATTCAATAATTCTCCTGTAATTTCATCTATCGTACCTGCACCTGCAAGTTTTCCATCCTTGAAAGCCTTAGCTCCAATCCATTCAACCTGATTGAAATCAAATTTAGTTATCAACTCACATCCAACAAACGCTTCATCTCCTATTTCTTGAACAGAATCAGGAACTGTGTTTAAAAGTAAGGCAGAGTCGTTCATAAAGGCTTGATTTTCAATACGATGTAAATTCTCACTAATTCCAATATTTACTAATTTCTTATTATTTGCGAATGCTTTAACACCAATCTTTTCAACTGTGTTAGGCATTACAATCTTCTTAAACAATTCAGAACCTTCAAATGCAGAATAGCCAATTTCTGTAACAGTTGGATCTGAATTTTCATTGATATGATTTGCATCATATAAATTCAAATGAATAAATTCTGGAACTGGATGCGTAACTGTTGCATCTGTAACAGATACATAGTTATTAATTGGATCTGGAATTTCAGTTTCACTTGCAAGATTCATCATAGATCCTCTTGCAAAGATTTTTTGACTTGTAATGGTTAAATTAATTAATGATTTTGGAACATAACCAACACAACGTTCATCCGTATTATACGTAGAGGATAAGCTATCTACAAACACTTGTTCTACGCGATTCATTCTAGCAAGCTCTTGTGCTAGAGTTGTAACAGGAATCTTGTACTCAACGCCACTATGCTCATGTGTAAATTCACGTTGATTTTGAAGTACATCTGTAGCAAAGATATAAACAAAGGAGGTTTCATAATTCACTGTTTGATCATTAGATGTATAATTTTTCTTACCTACAAATGGTAAAGTTAAATTTTCTAGTAATGTACATCCTGTAAATGCACCAAAGCCAATTTCTTCTACTGTATCATGAACAATGACAGTATGAAGTTTTTTACAGTTAGCAAACTGATGATCTCCAATTACTGGGTTATAAACTTCAATTGATTCTAAACCAGAGTTTTGAAATGCACCATCTCCAACGATTTCAACGCCCTTCGGAATATCAATACCCTTTAAGCTCCAACAACCATAGAATGCGTATTTTCCAATGAACTTTAATTCTTTAGGTAAAATGATTTCTTCAATATCTGCACAATTCATGAAAGAGCCATAGCCGATACCAATACCACTTGTAATTGTTACTTTTCTTAAAGAAGATGGAAGTTGATATCTTTGATCTAACGTATCAACATAAGACGTATTTTCTTTCCAAGCCGCAAAGTCTGCATCATTCCATACTTGTGGAGCGTCTGCCGTCTTTTCATTACCTGTAGTTCCGAAGATATAGCCTAATGTTGTTTCTTTAGAATCATGCGTATATCTGCTAGTCTCATCAATTAATTCTTCAAATGTTTCTGTATACTTATGAGCACCTACAAACGGAAGTTCTAATTCTTCTAAAGATGTACATAAGCCAAATACAGCATACCCTATCTTTTGAACATTTTCAGAAACTTTAAATTTCGTAATGCTCATGTCCCCATAGAATGCATAATCTCCAATACTTTCAACAGTATTAGGTAACCCAGTCAATACTAAGGCAGGACAATTCATAAATGTTTCTTCTGCAATAGTTTTTATTTCAAATCCTGCATCAAAACGTACAGAACGTAATCTGTAATCCTCTTTAAATGCACCTTTATTTAATGCTAGAACAGAAGATGGAATTCTAATATTTCTTATTCCTGTATTTCTAAAAGAATAATTATCAATAAGTCTCAAAGCATCGGTTTCTAACGTCACATTTGTCAATGTTCTAACCTGATCTAATGCACCATAGCTTACATAATCTGCAGTAGTGATTGTCAAGTCTGTCAAAGACGTTGGCATATATGCCCAAGTGGTCAAGTCTTCATTGTATTCTTGTACTATTTTTGACATATATTCTTTATAGTCTTCTCTAATTTCTTCTTCCTCACCAAAGAACCAAGCAAGTACGGAATCCTTGTCTCTGAAGGAGTAATCTATAGTTCCATCTTCTCCCATATAAGCTTTCATTGTTCTACCAATGAATGGAACGGTTAATTTTTTCAAATGGGCAACTTCAAACAAGAAGCTATTTGAAATATATTCTACACATGCATCAACAACAAGTTCTTCTAATCCTGTGTCATTTGCAAACATATATTCTCCAATAAAATTATTTTCAAATTTTACATCAGATAAATTTAATTCATTCGCAAACGCATGAGTTTCAATAGGTACTATAGCATTAGAGTCTGTAGAATCATAAGATAAAGCTTGCATAATTCTTAATGATTCCATATTATAAGCACCATCAAAGGCATGAGATTTTAATAATGTTAAACTTTCAGGAAGATTAATTCTATAATGATCTTGTTCTAAAGAATAGACTTGTGAATCGTTCATAAAACGAATTCCAGAATTATAGAAGGCATAATCTCCTATCGTTAGCACTGTATCATTAGATAAATTAATTCTTTCAATATCTAAATTACTAAATGCTCCAAATCCTATATAAGCTTCATCCGTAATGGATACTAATTTTAATGCACTAGGTAAATATACCATTTGCTTTAAGAAGTCTGTAGCTTCAAGCTTATAGATTTGCTCTTCTTCAAGCATAGTATTCTTAGTAACTTCTGCTTCTTTTGTAAACATTATAGAAGGAGTTTCTTCAACAGAAGGTTCTGCAACGAAACCAAAAATCCAACCAAATAAGTTTTCAACTGTTTCATTATTGTTGGCTTCTTTTCCAACAAATGGAAGTGAAATTGCTTCAATATTTGAACATTTTTCAAAAGCCGCATAGCCAATTGTTTTAACACAATTGTCTACTACAACCACCTCTAAAGATGGGCAGTTTGAGAACATATATCTACCAATTATATTATTTTCAAACTTCAAGTCAGCTAAACGATCACAATTAGCGAAAGCATAATCTTCAATAGTTACAATTGGTTCATGTACTGTTAAAGATACTAAACCATCACAATCATCAAACATATGCTCTCCAATATAACTATTTTCAAATAGGATTTCAACTAAGGAATCACAATTTGTAAATACGTAAGTTTCACAAGTGTCATCTCTTAGCTGTTCCGTTAATCGAATGGTCGTAATGTTTTGACATGAATCAAAAGCACGATCACGGATCATAGCAACACTAGAAGGAATGTTAATATTATAATTTGGATGATCTTGGATATTTAAGGTAGTGATTGCACTATATGCAAAAGCATATGGTCCAAATTCAGTTGTAGCCTTGTTCACATCATTTTGCGTATCTGCAAATGTATAATTTAATACCTTTGTAGAACTAAATGCACCAAAGCTTATTGCTTCATCTGCAATGATAGAAACGTTCTTTATAGAGTTGGAAATCTTAAAGATTTCTGTATTTGTTTCATCCTCAGCTACCTCTGAAGGCAAAGTCCACATCTGTTCTATTAAGGAATAGCGATTTGTATCTAATGTTTCATCTGCACGAAGTTTACCGAAAATCCAACCAAATACCGAATTAGAAACACCTAACTCAACATAATCTTCATATAAAGAGATATCTGTAATTTCTTCTAATTCTTTTGTATTACCATTATAGTAATATCCATTAAATACGCTTTGATCTGCTGCATCATGTTGACCAACAAATGGAAGTTCAATAGTTTCAAGATTATAGCAGTTTTCAAAGGCTGCAAAACGAATTTCATAGACACTAGCAGGAACTTTTACTTCAACTAATGATAAATCATTATAGAACATATACCGTCCTATGATACCATTTTCGAAAGTAATAGATGCTAAGCTTTCATTATTCGCAAAGACATAAGACTCAATCGTTGTTACACATTCATGAATCGTCACTTGTGGTAAGCTGATACAATAATCAAACATATGATTGCCAAGTTTGTCATCATTATAATCTAAATCAGTTAAAGATAACGCAAAGGCAAAGACATAGTCTTCAACATCACCAATCACATCAATATCTTGAGGTGTAACTAATACTTCTAAAGCATCACAATAGTAGAACATATGAGATTTAAGAACAAATCCTCTATATCCTTCTTCGGTTCTGAATTGTAGATTGGTTAATCCATGTTCATATGCGAAGACATATGAGCCAAATTCAATATCTGCTCTTGGCGTATAGATATTCTTGATACTATTACATTCTGCAAATGCATAGTTGCCAACCGTTTTAATGGTATCTAAAATTTCAATATCTGAAGTTGCTTCAGGAACACCTGTTTCTTTCTTGTTTAGATTAATCAAAGAATCCATATTAAAGAAGCCGTAATCATAAATAACCGTCAATGTTATTCCTTCAACTTCATTAACCAATGTAATCTTTTCAATATCTTCACAATTCATAAATGCACCATAGGCAATAATTGTTTCAGATGTTATAGTTACTGTCTTTAAGGATTTTGGAATAAATCCAGAAATATAATCGAATTCTTCTTCAGATTCAGTATCTTCTGTAGAAGCATTGAATGGAAGAACATCATAATTTGGTAATGTATAATTTCTGAAATACTGAACTGTTTCTACGAAATTTGTGTAGTCATACGTATCCGTTGCACTTTGAATTGGTTGATTTGGATCGACAATAGGATTCATAGCCTTATCTAAATCATAGTAATTTGGACGATTACTATCAAAGAAATAAGCAAATGTTGAATCATTTGTACCTGTATTTACAACATCACGATTTCTACCAATAAATGGTAAGGAAACAGTCTTCAAGTTTTTACAGCCTGTAAAAATGTGTGCACCGATTTCTTCTAAACTGTTTGGAAGTGCAATTTCTTCTAAGGATACACAATAAGCAAAACAATCTGCACCTATCTTCTTAAAGGTTTCTGTATTAGGGAAACTGATATTCGTGATAGATAAACAACGTTCAAATGCTTTTGCCGCAATGTACTCTAATTCAGTTAATCCTGTCATATCCATTTCTTGTAGACGATAACAGCCTGCAAATGCATATTCTTCTATTTTCTTAATAGAACTACTTAGATAAATTCTTTCTAAATATTCACATCCACTAAATGCACCATAACGAAGTTGATCTTGAATTTCTCCGTATACTGTAACTTCTTTTAGGGAAACTGGTAGATATACCCAGTAGGAACTTGCAGAACCATACATCTGACAAACTTTATACATTTCATCATCAGAATCTGGATTTTGACCATCTTCATTCGTTGCATAACCAAAAATGTAACCAAATAAAGAATTATATTGTGTATTTTCAATATCTGGATTACCTTCATCACCAACAAATGGAATACTTAATTCCTGTAAACTTACTAATCTAGAGAATGCACCTTCTCCAATCTTCGTTACAGTAGTAGGAACAATTAAAGACTCAACTTTACGTAAATTACTGAAGGCTTTAGAACCAATTGTAGCTAATTTACCATCTTGAGGTAGATTTACTGTATCTACTTCTACACAGTTTTCAAAGGCAGAATCATTGACTTGAACAATATTTTTAGGAATATTAATTTCTTTTACAGAAGAACATCCCTTAAATGCTGCATTAGATATTGTATCAAATTGATCCCCTGTTGGAAGCACAATTTCCATCAAGGATGTACAATTCTCAAAGGCATGTTGTCCTATCGTTTCTGTTTCATCTCTAAAGCCGATGATATCTGTAGCATGGTCATGCGTTTGATAAACAAAACTTCCATCCTCATTGATGCCAATAACTAGCTTACCAGTTTCATCGAAACCTAAATAGTTAGCTGAAGCAGAATGATAAACATGTAAAAGTGCTTTGTCATTATAATACATATATTGACCAACTACATTATTCTCTTGATGAACATATTTCAAACTATCACATTCAGCAAACGCATAATCTCCAACCTGTTCTACTTGATTTGGAATTACCAAATCTTCTAAAGCATTACAATTATAGAACATTTTTTCTGAGATGCGATTGTCTAAATAAATGATATATTTTAACACATCACAGTCTTCAAATACTCTAGCACCAATGGTGTAATTCAATTGTGGAACTAAAATGTATTCTAAAGAATCACAGTTCATAAATTGACCTTCTGCAAGCTGCTCATTTAAGATTTGAATATCTGTTAAACCACTCTTTGCATAAGAATACTTACCAATAGCATCTTGCTGTAAACGAGCAGGTAATAAAGCATATCTTAAACTTTCAGTACAATAGAATGCATAATCTCCAATTTCTTCCACTGTATTTGGCATCATGAAATGCTCTAAATTACAATTGTTGTAGAATGCATAATGTCCAACAAACACTAACACTAATGGATTTATTAATCGATCTGTAGAAGGTGCTGTGGCAGGAGAATTTGGATAACTATCATCTGTACTCATTGTGAAGCTTCTCAATTGAGATACATTTTGTTTTCCATTTTCATCCTCAAACATTAATGTATTACCAAATGCAAAATTACCAATATAAGATAATTTTTCACATTGTGTAGCATCAATAGTTTCAATGTAAGGACAATCTTTGAAAGACTCATCTAAAATCATATCTGTCTTAGTTAAAACAATATTTTTAACAGATTTAGATACGTAGAATCCTTCTCTATCCGCATTTTTAGAAGCAATATCTTCTTCTAACTTATCCAATGAATCTGCGGTAATATAACGTTCCTCTGTAACTGAAGGATTTGTATAAGTACCCGTAGTCTTTTGATAAGCTTGTAAGAAATGGGCATCATTGAATTGTCTCAATGCTTTTTGGAAGATTTCTTCTGAACTAGAAGATGTTAAAGTTACTATTTCTTCATCAATGATAAGTTCTTTATCTTCAAAATATTTAACAAGATAGATCTTCGTGTAAGGATCAACTATAGTCTGTGTTTCTCCTTCCACTGTTTCTGTTCTCCATCCTGGAGCAAATGAACCAAATAACCAACCAAAGCCGCTATTTAATTCATCTCCCTTAACGTCTCTTGTCGTAGTGAAATAACGGTCTGTTATTTTTCTAGCCTTTTGACCAACGAAAGGAATCGTTAAATCTTTTAAAGCAATACAACCTGTAAAGATTCCATATCCTAATTCTTCTACAGAAGTAGGAATTTCTAAGGTTTGAAGAGAATAACAATTTGCAAAAGTATATTCGCCGATATAAGTAACACCCGTTCTTAAAGAATCTCCATCCACTACATCTGGAATACGAATATTTGTAATATTATGACAATTTTCAAAGACATGAGTTTCTAAACGGCTAACCTTAGAAGGAATAATTAACTCTTCTAATCCCATACAAGCATAAAATGCATAATCTTGAATTGTAACCACAGTATCAGACAAATTGATTGAATTTAATGTTGCACAATTATAGAATGCACCATAGGCAATGGTAGTTTCAACCCAAATAGATACCTCTGTTAAATTAGGAGGTAAGTAGTAAACACGATAATTATCAATGTTTACATTATTTTGTTTCATATAATATTGTGTTGTAGGAATAGCCTCTAATACAGTTCCATCATCCTTTGTTGCTGTAAAAGGACGTAATCCGAAGATATATCCAAATACAGAGTCAGCAGATTCATGAACGTTAGCACGACCTCCGACAAATGGTAAGTCCATATTTTCAAGGCCTAAACAACCTTCAAATGCTCCTGCAAGAATAAAGGAAACAGAATTTGGAACCTCCATATATGGTAAGCCATAACAGTTATAGAACGCATAGTTATTGATACTAGTTAAAGTTTCATGCGCTTTGCCAGTTTGAGCTATAACTTCTTTTGTATTTGGCAGATTAATCTGTTCTACAAAATATAAATTATAAAACGCACCATACCCTAATACAGTTTCTTCTGTAACATTGATTGTACGAATGGTATTAGGAATATAGAAATTATAAGATAAAATATCAGAACATTTTTGAACAACTAATTCAAAAACGGATTCATTAATCAAAGACTTATAGGGAATGTCAATTGAAATTCTGTCATCTGCTTCTGTTTCAGTTCCTTTATATATATCATCTGGTCGATCTGCCACACCAACATTAGAAGTTTCATTGATGTTGTCTAATAAAGATTCAAAGTAGAATCCTCTTAATTCTTCATCAAAAACATAGCTTCCAAACAACCATCCAAATAAGGAATCCTTAGACTCTGTATTTCCAATAGAATTACCTACAAATGGTATAGTCACAGTTATAATTTGATCACAACCTGCTAAAACACCTTCACCTATAAATGATGAGGTTTCAGGAAGAATAATTTCAGTAACCCCTGTAAATGCAAACGCATAGGCACCCAAATAATCTAATCCTTCAGCTACAATTATGGATTCTACAACTGTATTTAATGCAAAGGCAAATTTTCCAATATGACGCATATCACTGCCTATAGATATATAGGAAGTGTAAAGATTCGTTTGTGAAGAAACTGGAATGTTGCCATTCGTTGAACTATTAAATGCAAACGTTAAAGCACCCATAGAATCATTCACATTATCTCCAGCTGCACTTAAATGGATACAATTATAGAACATATAATCTCCAATATAAGAAGAGTAATAATCTACATCACATAATCCAGCACAATAAGCAAAAGCATGGGTCCCAACGGAAGTGACACTAGCTGGTATCGTCACTTGAGATATATTTACATTATTTGCAAACATATAATCTCCGATGACGGTTGCCCCATTAAATTCAACAATACTTAAGCTTGTATGCTCAAAACTATGAGCACCCACAGAAACTAAACTTTCAGGAAGTCTAATAGAATGAACATGATCAGAATATGCAAATGCATAATCCCCTAAATGTTCAATATCTGTAAAGAATCTTTCTGCAGTTTGACCTTCTAATCCTTCATTGGTTAATTCTAAAGAATCACAATCATAGAAAGTATAATTACCAATGGATTTAATGAAGCTTCCATTTAATTCTATATTTGTAATCGTTGTATTGAAGAAGACACCATCATCAATTGTAACACCTTCTTCTCCACCATTCTTAAATATAGCCGTTGTAATACCTGTTTTGGCAAAAGTATATGTCCCTGTGACCTTATTTTCAAATATTGCAGTTTGTAAATAAGGAGTAGAAACAAAGGCATGATCTCTAATATCAACAATAGATTCTGCGAATACTACAGTGGAAAGTGGAGTCATAGTATTACTGTTATACTTTTCAAATGTATTGTTCGCAAAGGCATAATTTCCTATCATCTTTTCAGATCCAAAGAAACCAAAATAAGGCATACCCTCTTGTTCTCTAATAAATGAACTTTCTAATAGACCATCAAAATTATAGAATGAATAATCTAAGAAATTTTCTGTAGAGGTTGAAGTCATATCTTCAACATAAACAAAATTCTTTTCTGCAGTATAATCTGTAAAATCTATTTGATAATAATAGAAGTTTTCTAACCAATTGAAATTGGACATTGCTCCAAAACCAAATGTGATTTCATCATAAATTATAACAGTCTTTAAAGATAATGGTAAATAGAAATCAATGGTACCTTTTCTATACTTTTTAGGTTTCTCTTCACCAGCATCTGGAGTTTCTCCTTCCTCTGCTGTTGGAGCAACCTCTTCTTCAACTAAAAGTTTTCCGATTTGTGTTAATTTAACAAAGTAACCTAATCCAGTTTCTGCATCGTACATATTATCACGTACATACGTACTTTCTTTCTTTTCACCACTTGCCTCTGTGTAATCTACAATGTCTGAACCAAAGACATATCCAAATAAAGCTTCAGCTCCAACTTCATTTCCACGTTCTGTTCCAACAAATGGTAGAATGACTCTTTCTAATTGTTTTAGACCATAGAACGCACCATACCCAATACTTGTTACAGTTTGAGGTACAATGATTTCTCTAATCTCATAACATTCTGCCAAAGCATAATCCTGAATGGTTTTTAATCCTTCTGGAAGAATAATTCTTTCTAGACTTGAACAACCATAGAATGCAAATGATCTTAGAGTTTCTAAATCTTTTGATAAAATTACAGTTTGTAAATTTGTACACTCCTGGAATGCATGTTCTCCTAGTACTTCACACCCATCAGGTAATGTAATACTTGTTAAATTTCTGTTACACATATAGAATGCGTAATCTTCAATTCTTTTTAAGCTTGAAGGGAAATTCACAGATTCTAATTCATAACAATAAGCAAAACACCATCCTGGAATCACTTCCGTTCCATCAGGGAAATCTAATGAGGAAGTCAATCCATTTTCAGGTTCTACAGAACCACGAAGGTTATAGCATTTATAGAACATATATTTTCCAAGCTTTGTATTGTTTAGTTGTGCATATTTTAAACCAATACAATGTGCAAAGACATGGGTTCCTATATTTTCTAAAGTGGAAGGAAGTTCAATCTTTACTAAATTCTCGCATTTCGCAAAGGCAAAGTCTCCTAAAGTATGCGTTTGATTTAAAGAAATATTCTCTAAATGAACACATCCATAAAAACCATAGCTACCTACAGATTCAAAATTTCCTTCAAAATTTAAATTTAATAATCCTGTACAATTCATAAATGTTCCTTCTGGCAAAGAAGTTACATTTTGTGGAATACTTAAAGATGTTATGCTTGTACAGCCAGCAAACATATATTCTCCTAAATAATTACTATCAAATGTAATAGGATCTTCTCCAGTTGCAGAATTTGAACCTAAATTCTTACATTCTGCAAAACAATGAGAGCCAATATTTGTTAATGTATTAGGAACTCTCAATTGAGAAATACCATCACAATTTGCAAACGCAAAATTACCAAGAGTAGTTAATTGTTCAGGTAATACGATTTCCTCAAAAGCATCACAATTATAGTATGCATAATTACCAATTTCAGTAACATGAGATGGAACTTCAAATGTAGAATAACTTGTACAGTTAAAGAACGCATAAGGTTTGATTTGTGTTACTGTTTCAGGCAATACGAACTCCTCAACAGAAGAGAAATGCATAAATGCTCCTGTAGAGATGATAGATTCATCAAGAATTGTAACTTTTTTTAATCCTCTTGGATAACTTCCAACATATAATGAAACACTTTCTCCCTCACCAGATGGACTACCAATGACATTTCTTTTGTCTTCTGGAACTAGATAATTTACGTCATATTTTGCTGGATTAGATAAAATATCATACGCATAACTTCTATCATAGTTTTCTGATAATTCAACATTAACATCATCACTAATTTCAGGTAATTGAGATAGTAAAACACCTAAACCATTTACTTTTTCTAGTTTTGGTTCTGTATAATATTGAACTAAATAATTTTGATAACCATTTACATAAGGATGATATGGATTTGTTGTATAGTCAAATAATATTCCGAAAGTTGCTGCAGCACCAGCATTAGCACGTGTAGTACCAACAAATGGAATCGTAATTTCTTCTAATCCTGTACAGCCTCTTAAACTATAGCCATCCATTTGGGTAATCGTAATAGGTAATATAAGTTTTTTGATAGAAGATAAACCTCTGAAACCATAAGCAATTCTAGTCTCATTTGTTATTTCCACCATCGTACAAGCACTTGGGAAATAATACCCTTCAGATCCATACATACCATCTATATAATTACTACCAAAAATGTAAGTCAAATAAGAATCACTTGAGGTTGTACCATATCCACTTCCAACAAATGGTAAACGTAGAGATGTCACGTTTTGCCATCCTGCAAATGCACAAGTTCCAATAAAGGTTAAATTGGTTATATTATCACCAAGATCAATCTTTGTCATTAAATCAAAGTTTTCAAAAGCATAGGCATTGATTCTCTTCACATTGTTATTTAACCAGAACCCAGAGGTAATAGGCGCCTCTTCTGTTTCGGAATCAATGGTAAAGTTTCTAAACAATTCAACCTTGCTGTTTCCTGAATATGCATATTCTCCAAAAGTCTCTGTGTTGTCACTTACTCTAACTTCTGTCAAATTATAACATTGATAGAAAAGCGCAGTAGGTTGTTGCGTAGAATAATTGTAGACCTTATGTGCGTTAGTTTTCGCAAAGGCATAAGAGCCAATACTAGTTACACTCTCAGGAATAACGATAAACTGATTTTCGGTAATATCTTCCCCAAAGTATTCTAATAAAGAACAAGCATAGAAAGCATAGGAACGAATCGTTTTTAAATTTTCTGTAATTGTAACATTAGTTAATTTAGAACACTCTCTAAACATTTCTTCCGCAATCACTGGACCATAAACTGTTAGATTGATAAGACTATTACAATTATAGAATGCTTGATATCCTCGTTTATTTGCATCTTCAGTGTTTGTAAAGGTTAATGTAGGAGGTAGAATTAATGTTTCCACCCCTGTTTCATAGAACGCTTTTGTCCCCAACTCTGTAATACCATCAGTTTCAGTACCTAAAATTATGGTTTGTATAGTTCCGTTCTGATAGAATGCAGCTTCACCAATCGTACCAGATAAAACTGTTACCTTAGAAATTGAATTGGATAAATAAAAGGCATGAGAAGCAATATAAGCCTTATCCGCATATACTTCAACTAAACCACGGTTAGCATAGAATGCATAAGCACCAACCGTCACACCAGAAGGTAATTTAGCACCTTCAAACTCCTCTTCTCCAAAATAGAACTTAGTTAATTTTGTATCATTATGGAACGCATAGGAATTAATATGCGTTAAATTTTCAGTAACTACTACTGTAGCTAAATTCGTACAATCAGAGAAAGCATAATCCTCAATAATCTTATTTAAAAATTGAACACTTGTTATTCCTGTATCATATCTAAATGCATAATCTGCAACTGTCACATCTGCTGGAATGACAACATCATATGCTTTTGTGCCATCTTTTATATCAATAGAATTAAAGTTATTCAATTTAGGACAAGATAAGAACGCATTTGCCTGGATTGCAGTTAAAACATCATGGTAGTATACATTTTGCAATAAGTCACAATGTTCAAACATATTTGAACTAAAAATCGTAGCTTTAGATTCAACATCTGTTAATAAATTACAATTGTAGAAAGCACGAGTTCCAATATTACTCTCCACGCTAGCAGGGATAATTAGTTCTATTATACCTGTCTGTTGGAAGGCATTTGCGCCAATACTTGTTACACCCTCATCCATAGTCAAGAATGTTAATTTCGTAAGATTAGCAAATGCAGATGCTCCAATCGTGCCTGCATGAATCGTTGCTGTTTCAAGTTTACTACAACTTGCAAAAGCAGATGTTCCAATTTGGGCATTATAGATCACTGTGCTAGTCATACCATTACAATTCTGGAATGCATTGTTTTGAATAATCGTTTGAGCTATACCACTGACATCATTGACTCTTTCACTTGTATAGAACTCTGTAGTTACAATAGATGTACAATTCTGGAATGCATATTGATCAATTCTAATATTTGGAACAAAATGCATACCACCAGCTAGTTTTGTTTCTTCTGAATAATAGAAGTTCTTTAGTTTAGAACAATTTAAGAAACAATATTCAGGAATATGATTAAACTCTTCTTTCACTTCAACATCCACTAAGTTTGTACAACTTTCAAACATACGGACACCAAATACTTTATTTTCCATAAGAACATAAGTAAGGCCTGTACAACCATAGAAAGCATAAACATGGATAGTTGTTACATTTTCAGGTATAACAATCTCTTTTATTGAAGTACAAGAAAGGAATGCTCTTACACCTATAAAGGTTAAGGATTGAGGAAGAATAACATTAGTTAAAGATGTACATCCTTCAAAAGCTCCCCAAGTATGTCTATCTGCATTAGAATAGTTCCATGTGCTACCAATTTGTGTAATTCCTTCATTAAATATTACTGTTGTAAGACGATTCATTCCATGGAAAGCACTTGAGTCTATAAATGTTTCTTGTGTTAACTCAATCTTTTGTAAAGAACGTGGTGCTACCAAATAAACATGCGTAGACCAACCCCAATCACAACGATAACAATATATAGATGTCCATCCCATTTCTGTTGAATTTGTCTCAGTGCCAAAAGCAAAACCAAAGTTATTATCAACACCAGTTTTCAGATATGACCCAGATACAGAATTACCATTATTACCTCTAGCACGTCCAACAAAAGGAATCTTCATCATTACAACATTGGACATCAACGCCATAGAAGCAAAATCAACATACTGACATGTATCCTCAATTTCAAGGTATTTAATCATTTTGGTATTTCTTAAAGCGTTTTGGTAAATACCTGTTGGATTAGAAACATATAAAGTAGCTAATGTAGCTGGCATATAAACCGTAATCCCATATTGCTCTACAGCTATACCACCATTGAAACTATTTGTGCCAAACAGCATACTTAACGTATAGTTTCTATCTGCTGGTCTACTATAACTATAAGTTTCTGGAGCATTTCTGCTACCTAGGAAAGGAATAGAAAGCATTTCTATAGTACTACAACCAGCTAACATACCTTCTCCCATACTTGTCACTGAATTATGAACATATAAAGATAATAGTTTTACATTATCTTTAAATGCATATGCACCAATTTTCGTAACAGTATAAGGAATAATATGAGTAAAGTTTTTATCAATATATTTTTCTGTGCTTGTATCTCCAGGTGTATCATATGGGAAATTATATTTATTTACAAATCCTTCATTCATTCGTTCTAGCATAGAACAGCCAGCAAAGGCATAATTTCCTATAGAAGTTAAATTTGAATTTCTATCTTCATCAATTACAAAGTGTATAGATGTAATATTTGCACAGCCATAGAATGCATAATTTCCAATAGTGGCAACGCCTTCATAAATATTAACTGTATATCCGTCTGTATTATCCGCTACATAATCGGCATAAAGGATAGACTTGTCAATTTGATGTGTTGTTGAACCATCTGTATTTTTAACAGGATATTCATCTTCCTTGTCAATTAAATATTCTAAATTTGTACAGCCATAGAACGCATAATCTCCAATGGCAGTTATACCATTATCCTTGATTAATAACGCAACTATATCTGAACAATTACTAAATGCACCATACCCAATTACACTCTCACCATAAACTACAAGTTTCGTTAAAGAGGTTGGAATATAGTATTCCACTTCTGTATGTGCACCATCAACATATGCATATTGTAATACTTTTTGCATATTTGCTTTTTGATCTTCAACTTTAGCAATCTCTTCTGGATCTTCTGAATCTGTGTAAGGTACACCAAAAATCCAACCAAATAAAGCCTCTTCTCCCGTGGCAGTACCTGCTGCTTTTCCAATAAATGGAAGACTCATAACCTCTAAACGATAATCTCCTCTAAAAGCACCATACCCAATAGTCTCTAATGTTGTAGGTAAAATTACAGTTTCCAGTTTAATACAATCGGCAAATGCTAAAGGCTCAATGGAAGTAATACCTTCTGGTAAAGCTAAATTTACCAATCCCGTACAATCCAAAAGCATTGAATCTCCTAAGGTTTGATTTTCAAAGATAATATCTTTTAAGTTTTTACAGTGCGCAAAAACTTCTGTTCCGATGTTTACGATATTCTTCTTAATAACTATTGTTTCAATACCAGAATTTCTAAAAGCATAATCTTCTAAGGTTGTTGTTGAATCTGGTAATTCTACAGTAGCTAAACTACTACAATTCTCGAATGTAGATTCCCCTACAATAAGTAATGTAGATGGTAAAGTCACATTCTCTAGTGCAGTTGCTCCCTTTAAAATACCTGTAGGAGTTCTAGTTAAACCATCCTTAAAGACAACTGTATTTAAAGATGTACAATCTGCAAACATATACTCCCCTAAAACATTAGAGTCAATTGTCAAATCTGTTAAAGAAGAACATCCTCTAAATACTTCTGTTCCACAATCCGTCAAAGAACTTGGAATTGTCAAATCATCCAATAAAGTACATCCATAGAATGCACGATCATCTATAATCTCAATTCCATTTAATAAAACTCTACGAATCGTCTTACAATTTTCAAAAGAACTAACCCCTATTCTTGTCAATGAAGTAGGTAAATTTGTATCTGTGATCGTTGTAGTTGAAATAAACTCAGAAGATGGTACTGGCTCAAAGAATTTAATACATGAAATTCCTGTATTTTGAGTTCCAATATACCAACAGTTATTTTTACCTACAGAAACCACATCATTCGTTCTTTCTACAGACCAAATGTTAGTTTTGTTTGTTCCAACATACCAATACTTATCTGTGTTATTTACATGTGGCACTTCAACTTGAATAGTCTTGTGGTCTCCGATATACCAATAGTAATTTCCATCACTATCTTTATCTATATTATATAATAGGTTAGCATTCTCATAGCCAATAATAGATGTCTTAGCTGATCCGATATGCCAATATAAGTCATCTTCAACCACTGTATCTCCAGACACAATATTCTTTAAAGACGGACTCTCATTAGTAAGTGTAAATGCATCTAATCCTGTATCAACACCATCAATAGCCCAATTCCAACCCATCAAGGTTTTCACTGGAGCTGCCTTTTCCGTATATCCTTTTAGAACTTTTGTGCCAGAAATATACCAATAATAATCTGTTGTATTTAAAACAGGTGTATTAGCTAAATCCGTAAATTGTGCTGTAATCGTTGTTTCAACACCATTTAATTCTAGCTTATCATGTTCATTAAAAGTCCAAACATCTCCTGCTTGTTTCTCAAAATCTGTAATTTCACCATATACTACCCAATACGTTTTATTTTCTATAACAGGATAATCTTCAGCATCATATGCAGCTTTGTTAACAACTAAATCCATATCCGTAGTTCCATCAACCATTAAATGGAAATGATAAACTACAGTTCCGTCCTCTTTTGTTTCCATATAACGTTGCCAATTTAAGGTAGAAGATAATGGATACTTCTTTTGATTTGTAACTTGTAAAGTGATTTCTTTTTGCAAGAAACTACTTGAATCAGGATTCTTGAAGGAACGCCATGCAACATTTGTATTAACTCCATCAATATACCAATTTCCATCTTCTCCCTTCGTAGGAGTTGCTGTAGATGGGTTAATATACATAACATTCGTCTTTTGACCATCAATATAGTAATAGAAATCCGTTGGATTTTTAGTTATGATACCCACATTCTGGCTATAAGCACTGATACCTGTATCAATATCATTAATAAACCAATTTCTAGATACTGGGTCAATCTGGAAGGATTGACCATCTATTTTTTGAATCGTTAAAACATTGGTCTTGATTGAACCAATATGATAATAGTAATCATCACCAACAATTGGTGAACCACTCAAAGAGGAAGCCTGGATTCCAGTATCATTACCACCAATCCACCAAGTACCATTTTTAATTTCAAATTCTAAGCCTAAATCTTTAATAGATGAGATACCTGTATCTTGAGGAATGCCATTTGGATCCTTTACCCACCAAGTCCATGTAGTATCATTTTGATAAGGTCTATCCTCATCATTTATCGTAAAATCAGGACGTTTGTCCATAAAGGAAACTGTTTCAAGACTGATACAATCCTTAAAAGCTTTATCTGCAATTTCATGAATTTGATCATATAACCAAACTGTTTTAAGCTTGTCTGCACCTTCAAACATAGATTCACCTAAGAAAGAAGTGTATATAATAGCTTTTGTAATATGATCGCATTCTGCAAATACTCTTTCTTGAATCACTTCAACATCAGGATTAATCACGATGGTAGGAATATTCGTATTCATAAAGGCTTCTTTATGATACTCTCTTAAGGAATAAGGTATGACTACATTCGTTAAATTTGTACAATTTTTGAAGGCTTGCGTAGGAATAACCGTAGTACCTTCTATAATGTTCATATTATCTAGAAGGATACAATCCATAAAGATACGAACAGATAATTCTTCTTTATAAATATTAGCTTTAGCTAATTTTTTACAAGATGCAAATAATTCTTCTCCCAACTGATTGATGGTTGCAGGAACTTCAACATGTGTTAAACCCGTATTGAAGAACGCTCGATCTCCCGTAAGTTTAATATATGTGAAATTGACATGGTCAATTGCAATACAATTTTCAAAAGCACTAGTTAGGATATCTGTAGTATTTTCAGACATTTCCACCTTAACATCTACAGAATAAGATGCATCATAAGCCTGTGTGAAATTTAAATATTGATTATGTAATGCAATAAGAGTTAACTTTTCACAATTCATAAAGGCTTCTTCAGGAATTACAGTCACTCCAATAGTAATATAGGCATTTCTTAAATCTGTACAGTCTTTAAACATACCTAATCCTAATACAGAGTTATTAAAAGTGGCTTTTTTAAGATTACTAGAACCTTCAAATGCATAATCCCCAACAGTAACTACAGCTTCTGGGATTACTACATAAGATAACCCACTATTCTTAAATGCATTTTCCCCAATATAAGCAACCGCCTCAGGAAGTAAAATCTCATTTAATGAAGTACAGTTTTCAAACGCATGATCTCCAATTCTATTAATAGAGTTAGGTAATATAATGTTAGTTAAGGATTCACAATCCATAAATGCTTCATCATTTATATTCGTAGTTCCAGCATTTATAACAACATCATCTAATAAAATACAGCCTTTAAATATACCATTACCTAAAACTTCATTCTCATGAACAAGTGTTGTAAGAGAAATACAATTTTCAAACGCATAATCCCCTATCGCATTTACTGAACTTGGTATAGTTATAGTTTCAAGACTCGTACAGCCTTTAAAAGCCATACTACCTATAGAAACCACTTGATTCAACTGGATAGTAGGTTTATAGTTTGGAGTTGGTATTCCAGGAATCCATTCTTCGGTTTCGCTATCCCAAACAGGAAGAATAACTTCTGATATTCCTAAAGAAACACAATCTTCAAAACAACTATTTCCAATAGAGGTAATATTATTTTTAATTTCAAAATTCTGTAATGCTGTACAACCTTTAAACATCTTATTGCCAAGAGCAGTTATACCTTCATAATTTGTCACTGTCATTAAATTAATACAATTTTCAAACGCAGAATCCCCAATAGTGGTTACAGTTGAAGGAATTTCTATTTCTGTTATTTTTGTACAACCATAGAAACATGAATTTCCTATCGTTTGTAACTGATCACTAGTTATTAATATAGTTTCTAATAATTCATATTGATAGAATGCATAATCGTTTAAATATTTAGCATTGGTAATTTCAACATGCGTTAAGCCTGTTGGAACATAATATGTTGCTGATTTCTGTGTTATTGCAGTTGAACCAGCAAAACTTGTTGTACCAAACCAACGACCAAACTCGTTACTTAAAGAGGAGGTATCATTTACACTACTTCCCACAAATGGTATAACAAGAGATTCTAATCCACTACATCTGTCAAATACTCTTCCGCCAACGGTTTCTACAGAAATAGGGAATTCCATACTCGTTAAGCCAGTACATCCTTCAAATGCACGATCATGAATTGCTGTAATGCCATCGTTTAATACTACTTTTGTCAAACTTGAAACATTCATAATAGCACCATAGCCAATTACAGTTTCATCAGTAATATATAAAGTTCTCAATTTATTTGAAATATAGAAACTTGCTGAAGCAGATGCTGAATAATACTGAACTGTTGCAGAAATTCCGTTTCCAGAATTTTGACCAAACATTGTTCCCAAAGTTGCGGCAATAGCTCCAGTATTTCCTCGAGTTGTACCAACAAAAGGAATAGATAATACTTCCAAGTTACTCATCAATCTGAAAGGAGTTGTAGAGGATTGTAAACGATTAGAAATATATAATTCACGAATCGTTAACATATTATAGAACGCTGTATTATTTAACACTGTCTCATCCATAATATTTACCACAGATAAACCACTAGGAATGTAAACCGTATAATATCCATTAGATAAACCACGCATTCCAGAGACGTTACCTTGGCGACCAAAGATATATCCAAACGTCTGGTTATGTGAAGCCGTACCTGCTCTAGTCTGTCCAACAAATGGAAGCGTAATTTTTTGCAATCCAGAAGTTCCTGCTAAAGCATTCTCATAAATTGTTGTAACAGAATTAGGAATAATCAATTCCTTTAATCCTGAACAATATGCAATTGCATGACGATAAATTGTTTTTAAAGTATCTGGTAATATCAAAGAAGTAATAAATCCTACAGCGTATAATGCACAACCAGCTAACATTGTAGCGTCTGTAATAACTAATGTTTTAATGGTTGTTGGAATGTAGAAAACAGCAGAGGCACTCAAACCAGAGTTCGTATTGCCATCATAATGCTGGTAATATTGTGTGGTGCCAGAAATATTCGTCTCTGCTTCTTTCTGACGTCCAAACATATAACCCAATGTGCCTTCCATTCCATCTTCTGCACGAGATCGAGTTTGACCGATAAATGGAACCGTAAATGTAGTTAAACTGGTCCATCCACCAAAAGCACCTTCATAAATGGTCGTAATTGTTGTTGGAATTTCATATTCGCTGAATGCTGTCATTCCATAAAAACAATAAGAGCCTAATGTTCTTAAATTTTCTCCTAAAATCAACTCTTCAACTTGGCTACATAAATAGAATGCTCTTGCTCCTACACTAGTAAGATTATTAATCAATTGAATTCCTGTTTGGTCATCTTCAAAAATTAAATTTTTAAATAATCTACAATGATCAAAAGCAGAATCCCCTATACTATCTATTGCAATGGATAATTTTGTAGTTTCTAAATTTGAGCAGAAAGCAAATGTTCCTTGTGGAAGGACATTAGTTTCTACTATTGCTGATACCACTCCATCACAATATGAGAAAACGAAAGTTCCAAAATCAGTAATCGTATTTGGCACAGTAATCGTTTCAAAACGATCACAATTAGAGAAAGCATAATCTCCTAAACTGGTGATGAAAGATTCAACATATAAGCCTGTTTCATTTAAATTGTTTTCATGTCCAAACATAACCATATTTGTACAACCATCAAATGCATGGGCTGGAATAGCTGTAATGTTACTATTGATATATACTCTTTCAATGCTACTACAGTTGTAGAAAGCATATTCTCCAATTTGTTTGATATTGTCAATGATATTTATAAATGGCTGTGTTTCCCCACGATAAGAAGCTCTTAAATTTAAAAGTGAAGTACATCCAGAGAATAGTTTGTCAGGAAGACTAGTCAATGACGAAGTATTATTTGTAGGTGAAGTAACCAATTCACAGCTTACTAAACTTGTACAGTCTTTAAATGCTCCTTCACCTATAGATTTTACAGAATAAGGAATTGTAATAGATTCTAAATTCTGACATCCCATAAATGCATATGCAGAAATATATTGTAAAGAATCTGAAGGTAAAGTGATATGAACCATAGGTGAATTAGAAAATGCTCCAAATGGAAGGCATACTTCTTTACCAAGTAGAACTGTAGATAAAGTTTTAGG
Source organism: uncultured Anaeroplasmataceae bacterium (assembly GCA_910577745.1). Lineage (GTDB taxonomy): Bacteria > Bacillota_I > Bacilli_A > Acholeplasmatales > Anaeroplasmataceae > Pelethenecus. The sequence goes on from CAJTNG010000002.1 coordinate 142,237, forward strand.
GAAAGTATATACAACTTCTTCTGTTGAATCTTCAGAGAAACGTTGTGAACAATCAATTCCTCCTTCCCATCCATATCCAAAAATATAACCTAAGACATGAGATCCATCTGTATAGCTCTCATTCAATTTTGCTAGAGAAGACCCTACAAATGGGATATTTAATGTTTCTAAATTAACACATCCATATAAGGCAGCTTCTCCTATAGAAGTTACAGAATTAGGAATTATCAAGTTAGTTACAGCCGTACAATTCTTAAATGCTTCTTCTTTAATCGTCGTCAAAGAAGTTGGTAAAGAAATTGTAGATAAAGAAGAACAATTCTCAAAAGCTCTAACACCTATTTCTTTTAACACATTTCTGCTAATTCCTGCACTAGTATAAACAAAATCTAAATTTTGTAAAGATTGACAATCTTTAAACATTTCCTCGGAAATCTTTTCACTATGATAATGCACTGTATTTAATGCTGTACAACCTTCAAAAACGTTTGAAGCAATCGTCATTCCAAATGGAATCGTCACTTCTGTTATACTCGTACAATTCTTAAACATTCCTTTTGATAAAACTTTAGTTGCTAATGTTATCGCATTAGGACCACTATTTAATCCAGAACAGTTCTCAAATGCATAATCTCCAATTTCAGTAATCCAATCTGGAATACTGATGGATGGTAAAGAGGTACAATCTTTAAACATTTTCTCTCCGATGACAGAGTTAAGCATTGTGATAGAATCAATTCCAGTACATCCTTCAAATGCACTTACACGTACCTCAGAAACTGAACTAGGAATTTCTATTGTAGTGAGTCCTAAACATTTATAGAACATTTTTTCTCCAATGATGCCATATCCTTCTTCAAAGGTAACTGTCTTTAAGGCAGATTCTGCAAATACTTCTCTTCCAACTGTTGTAATCGTTGAAGGTAAAGTAATATGCTCTATGTAGCTTTTTCTAAAAGCATAATCCGTAAGTTCTGTAATATTGCTCAAAATTATAGTTTTCAAAGAAGTACAATCTTCAAACATATCTTCTCCAAGAATTGTACTCTCTAGAGTCACTGTATCTAACAGAACATTTCTACTAAATACGTGTACTCCTATAAAAGTTACTGTTGATGGAATGGTCACTTGCGTTAATTTAATACAATCCGCAAACATATAATTTCCAAGATAAGTTGTACCAGATAATGTTAAGTTTGTAAGATTATTTAATTTTGAACAAGCATAGTCTCCTACCATAGCTGGTTCACTACCAATAACTATGGTTGTTAAATTATCACAATCATAGAACATATGGTCTCCCATAAGCTGACTATGAACCTCAATAGAAGTTAAACTATTACACATTGCAAAAGCATAGGAACCAACCGTAGCCACAAAATTTTTAACCTCTACAGTTTCAAAGCCTGTATTGTAATATGCTCTTGCTCCTATTTCAACCACATTGCTTGCATTAAGCAATTGAGGATCTTTAAATCGAATAGCGTTCTCAAATATCCCTTCTGGAGTTGAAGTAATAGATGATAATTTTTTATAAACTGGTGTAGTAAATCTTGAACAACCAGCAAACATATAGGTTCCAAGTTGATCTGTTTCAATAGTAGCTTCTATCAGACTAGTACATCCACTAAACACATGATCTCCTAGCACAGAAACAGTTTCAGGGATTGTCACACTATTAAACGTTGGATTCACACAATTAGCAAAGGCATAATCACCAATGATTTCAACCTTGTTCAAATCAAACGTAGATAATGTGTTACATTCAAAAAATGCTCTAGCTTCTAACTCTACTGTAGAATCTGGAAGCTTAAAATTATTTATTGAAGACCCCTCAAAAGCACCATAACAAATCTTAGTAAGTGCAGAGGGTAAATTTATAGCAGAACAAGAAGCATGCTTAAATGCTTCTCTTGGAATCACTGATATAGTATCATTTAAAATGACATTGTTTAAAGAGGTACATTGCTCAAAAAGGCCCTCACTCAAAATGTTCGTTTTCACATTTGCTGTATGCATTGTCGTACAGCCATAAAATACTCTAGCACCTAAACTTGTAATACTATCAGGAAGAGCAATCTGCTCAATGTTAATACAATTCTTAAATGCTTCAGCGCCTAAAGAAGTTAAACTCTCCCCCAAAGTTATATAAATCAAGTTTGTATCATTTTCAAATGCATTAGCACCGATTGTCTTTACAGAAGAAAGATTAATCAAACCATTGTTATACTTTCCTGCTTCTGCTTTACTAACCAAATTCGTACAGTCTTTAAATGCATTGGCTCCAATGGAGGTTAAAGTATTTGGCAGCCTAATCTCTTTTAAATTCGTACAACCCTCAAATGCATTAGCACCGATAGAGGTAATGCTGGATTGAGATAAATCGATAATTTCAATACTTTTATTATTTCTAAAAGCATTGGCTCTAATCTGAAGTGTTGTGCTTGGGAAAATAATTTCTCTGATTTGCTTTCCGTTAAATCCAACCGGATTAGTTCCATCTCCGATGTAGGCAGGGTAAACCGTTCCATATCCATACCACTTCCCATAACCAGAGGCGATAGTCAAAATACCATCTCGATCATTATCATTCATATGAGTCACTTCACCATTGGTGGTATTTGAATAATCATTATACCCAATATAGACTTGAATATATTCATCACGTTGATAATTACTATCTGGATACCAACGATTATAATTTGAAGCTAAAGGCATAATTCCATGGTCTTGTTGAACTGAATCATCAAAAACTAGTGATTTCGTTTCTTTTTCAACTGGTGACACTTCAGTATCGGTTTGCTCTGTATTTTTCGCAGCCAATGAAATGACAACAAAAAACATTGTCACTAGAACAATTGCTACTATTCCTTTCTTGAAAACTTTATTTACGAATCTTTTCATAAATAAGCACCTCCAAACAAATGATAAATCCTACAAAAAACATCTTTTTTTCACAAAGATATTTATATATAAATATAATTTTTTTCCATTAAATTTTTTCATTCAAGCGTATTATACCATATTTTTTCAAAATATGCAAATTTTTATAAAAAAATAAGGAAAAAAATTAAAGTTCTACAAATTAAAAAAATGCCATTCTCTTTATAGAATTTTCTTCCATTTTTTTGGAAAAAATAGCACAAAATAATGACGATTTTTAGTGCAAAAATGCGTAATTCGACAAAATTTTATTTTAATAATCTTAAATTTTGCGAAATAATATTCTAAACATTTCTATTGTTTTCTTTTACATTTTTGCTCATAAAAAAAACATCATTTTCAAATAAAAATGATGACAAAATAAAAAAGCCAAGAAAGGCTAAAATCATGGCGCCCGCAGTAGGACTCGAACCTACGACACCTTGATTAACAGTCAAGTGCTCTAACCAACTGAGCTATGCAGGCGTGTATAAAAATAAACAAAGAGAAGCCTGGCGACTTCCTACTCTCGCATGTGAATACTACCATCGGCGTTAAAGTGCTTAACTTCTGTGTTCGGTATGGGAACAGGTGTGTCCACTTTGCCATCATCACCAGGCTTTGCTCTTTGAAAACTAGATAAAAATGCTTTGTCTTAAGGTTAAGTCCTCGATCTATTAGTACTGGTCAGCTCGAACATATCTCTATGCTTCCACACCCAGCCTATCTACCTTATCGTCTATAAGGGATCTTACTATTTGGGAAATCTCATCTTAGAGGAGGCTTCACGCTTAGATGCTCTCAGCGCTTATCCTTTCCGTACTTAGCTACCCAGCTATGGCCCTGGTAGGCCAACTGGTGCACCAGCGGTACGTCCATCCCGGTCCTCTCGTACTAAGGACAGCTCTCTTCAAATTTCCATCGCCCACGACAGATAGGGACCAAACTGTCTCACGACGTTTTGAACCCAGCTCGCGTGCCGCTTTAATGGGCGAACAGCCCAACCCTTGGAACCTTCTCCAGCTCCAGGATGCGACGAGCCGACATCGAGGTGCCAAACCCTGCCGTCGCTGTGAACGCTTGGGCAGGATCAGCCTGTTATCCCCAGGGTAGCTTTTATCCGTTAAGTCACGGCCCTTCCACGCGGTACCGCAAGATCACTAAGTCCGACTTTCGTCCCTGTTCGACCTGTTCGTCTCTCAGTCAAGCTCCCTTCTGCCTTTACACTCTTTAAATGATTTCCAACCATTCTGAGGGAACCTTCGAGCGCCTCCGTTACTCTTTAGGAGGCGACCGCCCCAGTCAAACTGCCCACCTGACACTGTCCTTAGGTCTCCACAACCTCAAGTTAGACGCTCAACATGCAAAGGGTGGTATCCCAACAGCCACTCCACCAAGACCAAAGTCCTAGCTTCAATGTGTCCCACCTATCCTGTGCATCACATGCCAAGTATCAATATCAAGCTACAGTAAAGCTCCATGGGGTCTTTCCGTCTAGTCGCGGGTAACCGGCATTTTCACCGGTATTATGATTTCACCGAGCCCCTTGTTGAGACAGTGCCCAAAGACATTACGCCTTTCGTGCGGGTCAGAACTTACCTGACAAGGAATTTCGCTACCTTAGGACCGTTATAGTTACGGCCGCCGTTTACTGGGGCTTCAATTCGAAGCTTCGTTTCCTAACCTCTCCTCTTAACCTTCCAGCACCGGGCAGGCGTCAGCTCGTATACTTCACCTTTCGGTTTCGCACAAACCTGTGTTTTTGTTAAACAGTTGCTTGGGCCTATTCTCTGCGACTCTCAATCTCTTGAGTGTCCCCCTTATCGCTAACTTACGGGGTCAATTTGCCGAGTTCCTTAACAAGGGTTTTCTCGCGCGTCTTAAAATTCTCTTCCTACTCACCTGTGTCGGTTTACGGTACGGGTACTTATATATTTTCTTTAGAAGCTTTTCTCGGAAGCTTGACGTCGTATAGCATTACCTCGATACCTAGAATCCTAGAAGCGCTTTTTGCTACTTCCCTTCTTCGGTATCTTGACCTCAATCCACTAAGAGGTTCTACCTAGCCTTCTTCGTCCCTCCTTCAGTTATATAAGTAGTTCTGGATTATAAACCAAATGTCCATCAGCTACGCTTTCTCAGCCTCACCTTAGGCCCCGACTTACCCAGGGCGGACGAACCTTCCCCTGGAATCCTTGAGTTTCAGACGGATGGGATTCTCACCCATCTTATCGTTACTTACACCGGCATTCTCACTTCTATACAATCCAACATTCCTCTCGGTATATCTTCTTCTCGTATAGAACGCTCCCCTACCATTATAGTTGCCTATAATCCGCAGCTTCGGTAGTATGCTTAGCCCCGGTACATTTTCGGCGCAGAGTCACTCGACTAGTGTGCTATTACGCACTCTTTAAATGATGGCTGCTTCTAAGCCAACATCCTAGTTGTCTATGCATCTCCACTTCCTTCTCCACTTAGCATACATTTTGGGACCTTATCTGGCGGTCTGGACTCTTCTCCTTTTGACCATGAACTTTCTCGCCCACAAGTCTGACTGCTTACTCTCTTTTATGGTATTCGGAGTTTGATTAATATCAGTATCCCGAGGTGGGACCATCTACTATTCAGTGCTCTACCCCCATAAAATTTATAGTAAACGCTAGCCCTAAAGCTATTTCGGGGAGAACCAGCTATCTCCTGGTTCGATTGGAATTTCACCCCTAGCCACAAGTCATCCAGGCCTTTTTCAACAGGCTATAGTTCGGACCTCCACGATATCTTACTATCGCTTCATCCTGCTCATGGCTAGCTCACCAGGTTTCGGGTCTACATCATCTAACTTCTCGCCCTATTAAGACTCGCTTTCGCTTCGGCTCCGTGCCTCTACACTTAACCTCGCTAGATAACGTAACTCGCCGGTTCATTCTACAAAAGGCACGCCATCAGGCTTTAACGCCCTCTGACTACTTGTAAGCACACAGTTTCAGGTTCTCTTTCACTCCCCTCCCGGGGTTCTTTTCACCTTTCCCTCACGGTACTGGTTCTCTATCGGTCACTAGCTAGTATTTAACCTTCTGAGGTGGTCCTCATTATTCGTTCCAACAGGATTTCTCGTGTCCCGCCGTACTTGCCGTATACCCTACATCTACATGATTTCGATTACAGGAGTTTCACCTTCTTCGCTTGTCTTTTCCAATAAACATTCATCTATCATATCTACGTATTATGGTATATCAGGTTCCTCCAATTTCGCTCGTCACTACTCTCGGAATCGCTTTTGCTTTCTTTTCCTCTGCCTACTAAGATATTTCAATTCGACAGGTCTTGCCTCCATTCCTGGATACATACTCTCCTAGTATGTGGGTTTGCCCATTCGGATTCCTGCGGTTACGTTTACTTACAACTACCCGCAGCGTTTCGCCGTTCGTCGCGTCCTTCTTCGCCTTCTAGTGCCTAGGCATCCACTGTGCGCCCTTTTTTCCTTAACCTTTTTTTCGACTTTTTTTTACGCATTTTTATCTACTTTTCAAAGATCTCTTCTCTTGAGAAACTTTCTTAGTCTCTCAAAACTATATATGACTTTTCGACGCTTTTTCTTCTCTTCTTTTCTCCTTAGAAAGGAGGTGATCCATCCCCACGTTCTCGTAGGGATACCTTGTTACGACTTAACCCCAATCATCTGTCCTACCTTAGACGGCTCCCTCTTTCGTTAGGCCACCGGCTTCGGGTATTACAAACTCTCATGGTTTGACGGGCGGTGTGTACAAAGCCCGAGAACGTATTCACCGCGACATTCTGATTCGCGATTACTAGCGATTCCATCTTCATGAAGTCGAGTTGCAGACTTCAATCCGAACTGAGACTGCTTTTATGAGGTTTGCTTAAGGTCACCCTCTCGCTTCTCTTTGTTTCAGCCATTGTAGCACGTTTGTAGCCCAGGTCATATAGGGCATGATGATTTGACGTCATCCCCACCTTCCTCCATTTTATCAATGGCAGTCTATCTAGAGTCCCCATCTTACTGCTGGTAACTAGATATAAGGGTTGCGCTCGTTGCGGGACTTAACCCAACATCTCACGACACGAGCTGACGACAACCATGCACCACCTGTATCTGTGCTAGCCTCCAGTATATCTCTATACCTTCGCACAGTATGTCAAGACCTGGTAAGGTTCTTCGCGTATCGTCGAATTAAACAACATGCTCCACCGCTTGTGCGGGCTCCCGTCAATTCCTTTAAGTTTCATTCTTGCGAACGTACTACTCAGGCGGAGTACTTAATGCGTTAACTTCAGCACTGCCTTCCGGCAACACTTAGTACTCATCGTTTAGGGCGTGGACTACCAGGGTATCTAATCCTGTTTGCTCCCCACGCTTTCGTGCCTCAATGTCAGTATCGGCCCAGCAAGCCGCCTTCGCCACTGGTGTTCTTACATATATTTACGCATTTTACCGCTACACATGTAGTTCCACTTGCCTCTGCCATACTCTAGCTCAAAAGTATCTTTTGCTCTACTAGGTTGAGCCTAGCATTTTTACACAAGACTTTTTGTGCCATCTACGCACCCTTTACGCCCAATAATTCCGGATAACGCTCGCTCCCTACGTATTACCGCGGCTGCTGGCACGTAGTTAGCCGGAGCTTATTCATTTGCTACCGTCACTTTCTTCTTCGCAAATAAAAGAACTTTACATTACGAATAACTTCTTCGTTCACGCGGCGTTGCTCGGTCAGGGTTCCCCCCATTGCCGAAAATTCCCTACTGCTGCCTCCCGTAGGAGTATGGACCGTTCTCAGTTCCATTGTGGCCGTTCAACCTCTCAGTCCGGCTACGCATCATCGCCTTGGTAAGCCTTTACCTTACCAACTAGCTAATGCGCCGCAGGCCCCTCTGTAAGCGGATTCCTCCCTTTAAACAATCTAAAATGCTTTCTCCATTGTCCTATCCAGTATTATCCATCGTTTCCAATGGCTATCCTCGTCTTACAGGTGGGTTACCTACGTATTACTCACCCGTTCGCCACTAGAAATACCCGAAAGTATTTCCCGTTCGACTTGCATGTATTAGGCACGCCGCCAGCGTTAATCCTGAGCCAGGATCAAACTCTCCAATAATTTCTTATTTTCTTAGTCTGAGCTTCTCTTGCTCACTCTTAATTGACTCTTTCTTTCGTCGTTTTTCTTCGTCATATATAGTTTTCAAAGACTAATTCTTTCTTTTCGCACCCATTTTAGATACGCTTAATCATTATATAATTATTCATATTCCTTGTCAAGATAAATCGAAAGAAATATAAACAATTAAAGAAATGGTGGTTGGGGACGGTTTCGAACCGCCGAACCCTAAGGAGCAGATTTACAGTCTGCCGCGTTTAGCCTCTTCGCTACCCAACCATATTCAAAAGCCCTTCTCGCATAAGTGCTTTTTTATTTTACTACAACCAAAATGAGAAATCAAGAACTTTTTTTATTTTTTTTAATTTTTTTATCTAACTCATAGGATGGTAACATAATTACCCTTTTACAACCACAACATTCTAATTTAATATCCGCACCAATGCGCAATATTTTCCATTCAGAAGAACCACAAACATGTGATTTTTTCGTTGAAATAATTTCATCTAATTTATACATTACAAAGGTTTCTCCTTAATCTTATTAAAATTTCTAGGATATTGCTTTGGCGTCTCCTTGATTTTTTTAATGATGATAATTTGTCTTTCTTCCAATTCATCTGGCAATGTTAAATGCAGCACATCAACTACTTCACCGCCTAGTACCTTTATTGCATGCTCTGCCTCTTTCATTTCCATAGTTCCAGCAGCACCCTTCATAGCCACAAAGATTCCTCCAAGTTTAGTTAAAGGCAAACATAACTCTGCTAAAACATTTAATTTTGCTACCGCTCTTGCTGTTACCAAATCATATTTTGGTCCTACTAATTTAACGTAATCTTCTGCTCTAGTATGAAATGCAGAAACATTTTTTAAATTCAACTTTTGAATAAGCTCCGTTAAAAAGCCAATTCGTTTATTGAGAGCATCAATGATGGTAACCTCTACCTTTGGATTTATGATAGCCAAAGGAATGGAGGGAAAACCAGCACCACTCCCTACATCACATAAACTTATGTTTTGAGGTAAATACTTTAACGCATGAACAATTTGTAATGAATCCAAAAAGTGTTTACGATAAACCTGATCTTTTTCTGTAATGGCTGTTAAATTCATAACCTGGTTTATTTCTATCAAATAATCATAATAAAGTTCAAATTTTTTGGATTCTTCACTTGACAATTCTATGGATAATTTTTTTAACTCATTGTGGAAATCCATCAAATCAACTCCTTTTCAAACGATCAATATAAACAACTAAAACTGAAATATCGGCTGGATTCACGCCACTAATTCGTGAAGCTTGTCCAATAGTTTCAGGACGAATCTTTTTTAATTTTTCTTTTGCTTCTATTGCAATGTTATCCACCAAGTCATACTTAATGTCTACAGGAATTTTCTTCATATCAAAATTTCTCATTTTGTTGGCTTGTAATAAAGCTTTAGCAATATATCCTTCATATTTAATTTCTATCTCAACCTGTTCCAAAATTTCATGTAGATTTGGCTGGGTCATATCTAATTCCAATCCCAACTCAAAAAGGATAGTATAAGGAATGTTAGGACGTTTTAATAAGGAATAAATTGAAATACTTTCTGATAGTTCAGAATAACCAAACTTAGACAACAGTGCATTGACTTTGTCAGAAGATTTTATTTTATATTCCTTAAATTGTTGAATATAAGAAGCTATACAATTTTTCTTTTGCACTAAACGTCTATATGCCTCTTCATCAATAAGCCCCACCTGAAATCCGTATTCCCGAAGTCTCAAATCTGCATTATCATGTCTAAGCAATAAGCGATACTCTGCCCTAGAGGTTAAAAGACGATAAGGTTCTTGTGTCCCTTTTGTGACTAAGTCATCAATCATAACCCCAATATACGCTTCATCTCTAGAAAGGATTAAAGGTGCTTCTCCTTTTAATTTTAATCCAGCATTAATCCCTGCTAGCAAGCCTTGACCTGCTGCTTCCTCATACCCTGAAGTTCCATTAATTTGTCCTGCAGTAAATAAATTAGAGATGCGTTTTGTTTCTAAATTAGGTTTGATCTCCAGAGGATTAATTGCATCATATTCTATAGCATAGGCATAACGAATCACTTCACAATTTTCTAATCCTGGAAGTAAACGAATCATTTTGTCTTGGATTTCCACTGGCATGGAAGTGGAGAAGCCTTGAATATATTCTTGATCTAATGATAGAGACTCTGGCTCAAAAAATATTTGATGACGTTCCTTATCCTTAAACTTGACAATTTTGTCTTCAATCGAAGGACAATACCTAGGACCAACCCCTTCAACAACGCCACCATACATAGCAGATTCCTTCAAATTATCTAAAATTAAATTGTGGATCTCTGCATTAGTATAAGTCAAATAACAAGGGATTCTTTTTTGCAGAATCGATTCATATCCTTCATCAAAACTATAATGCCATACCATAGAATCTCCAGGTTCCAGTCTCGTTTTAGAAAAATCTATAGTTGAAGCCTTAATCCTTGGCGGCGTTCCCGTTTTTAATCTTTGGATTTCAAATCCCAATCTTCTTAAAGCTTGAGACAATCCTTTGGAAGTTTTTTCTCCATCTGGGCCTTCCTTAGAGGTCCAATGTCCACGTAAAATACGGCTATCCAGATAAGTCCCTGTAGTTAATATCACCATTTTTGAAAAAATTTCTTTACCATTCTCTAAAATAACACCTTGGGCTTTATCATCTATTATAATTAAATCTTCCACATACATTTCAAGTAAGTCCAAATTTGGAGTTTCCTCTAAATGTTTTTTCATCATTTCCATATATAAAATCTTATCTTCTTGAAACCGTAAGGCACGAACGGCAGGTCCTTTAGAACTATTCAGCATTTTTGTCTGAATTTGACATAAATCTGCATTTTTCCCCATATAACCACCTAAAGCGTCAATCTCTCGAACAACAACACCCTTGGCAGGACCGCCAATCGATGGATTACAAGGCATAGAGCCTACCATATTCAAATTACCTGTAATTAATAAGGTTTTAAATCCCATTTTACTTGTAGCTAAACAAGCCTCACAGCCAGCATGTCCGCCACCAACTACAATTACATCATACAAGGTAATTCATCTCCTTTTCTAACTCCATACTATACCATTTTTTTTAAAAACTTACAAGGATTTTAAAAAAGAAAAGGATTATGCTTCTCATTCCCAAGCATGAATCCTTTTTGTTTAATATATAAATGAAATTTATCCTTTCATAACTATTTTATAAATATTATCTAAATCAAACTTTCTTTTTGGAAGAAAAATTATTTGTTTATTTACCACATCTATTTTATGGATCACTCCACTATAATCTTGGAATAAACCATTTTCTAGGTAAGAGATGGTAATGGCTTTATTTTTACTATAACAATCAAATAATGTAAAATTCATTTCCAATTTTTCATCATCGCTTAAATCTGGCAAAGACTGCATCATTTTTCTTTTATCTTCCTTATCAAGTTCTTCTTTTAGTCCTTTAAGTGATTCAAAAGGTAAATATTTTGAAGCTCTTCTTTCTCTATCATTCACTGTTATGTCCTCCTATTTTTTTATTTCTTTCATAAAGCGTAGATTCTTTTTCTAAAGCTGTTCCAATAACCAATTTATTTTTTCCATACTTCTGCCAAACTGAAGTAATTACATCACTTAAATTCTCATATTTTATATTTGGTTGATAAAACAAAGTATTATTGCCTTTTTCTTTTTCTATAAAATTATGTAAGCTTATTCCTAACTGTCTAATCGGCTTATCAGCAATCACTTCATATTTAACTTTTAACTCATTTTTCAATTTGAAAAAATCATCTGTAAAACAATCTAAAGTAAAGGATTTATGATATGAGTCTATATGTTTACTATACCCAATATAAAAAGAAATATTACGTGCCATAATTTTTTTTCTTGATAAATCCATACACAATAGGAATAACATTTCTACTAATGGCACCCAAGCTTCTTCTTTCGTATAATCTCTAAATAGAATTTGATTTCTAGAAAAACTTTTTGAAATGGGTTGATAGGATTTTATATCTTGTATAGTGGTTGTATCTTTCCCCCAAGCATGCTCATATAGGTCTAAACCGATGACTCCAAATTCTTTCTTAAGTAGATTCGGATCTGCAAGGGCAAGTTCATGAAGCGTATGAATATTTAATTTATGCAATCTTTGGGCTATCCCTTTTCCGATTTGCCAGATGGAGGTTAAATCTTTTGACTCCCATAGAGTAGCATAGTATTCTTTTAAAGAAAGATAATGATAATTATTTTTTTGCTTTTTGGCAAATATATCTAAAGAAAGTTTAGCTAAATACAAATTATCTCCTGCACCACAGGTAGCAATAATTCCCAATGTCAATCGAATATCTTCAAGTATGGTTAAAGCCATTGCTTGAATAGAACCATACACGGAATAATATTCTTTTACATGCAGAAATGCCTCATCCACACTATACGTATGGATATCAGAGGAATCGACATATTTCAAAAAAATGCGATGAATTAAGACAGCATATTCTATATATTTTTTCATTCTAGGTTTTGCTATAAAATACGAATATTCTTTAGGAATTTCAAATAATCGACCACGATTCTTTACTCCTCTTTCTTTTAAAAAAGGACTCACAGCCAAACATAAAGCCCCTTGACCTCTGCTTCCATCTGCAACAACTAATGGTGTAGTCAACGGATTCAATCCACGTTCTGCACATTCTACTGAAGCAAAGAAACACTTCATATCTATACAAAAATACATGATGCCACCTCCAGTTCATTTTATATTTTAAATGAGAAAGTTACATGATTTATGTCTATATTATAGTTTTCTCCAATTCAATGCTTTTTATTTAAAAACAAAAAAAATCAAGCCAAGCTTGATTTTTAAATATTTTATTCTTCTATAAATACTAATGCTTTTTTAGGGCAAAAATTAGAACATTTTCCACATTTGATACATTTATTATGATTGATAACTGGAGCCTCAAATCCATTTTGAGAAAGTGCTTGTACAGGACAAACTTGGACGGATGGGCATAGATGACTCTGAGGACAACGTTCTTTGATAATATGTAAAACTTTACTCATTTGTATTCCTCATTGCATCTAATTTTTAATTAAACTCATAAATTCATCATAAATGATTTCTTCTGTAAATCCATAGCATTGTGCAATATGATGCAGTGGCATAGATTTTCCAAACTCATCAATGCCATGAACTTTAGAAGCATATTTATACCAAGACATACTTGCCCCCATTTCCACAGCCATACGCTTTGTAATGCGTCTAGGTAAGATATGGTTTTTATACTCTTCGCTTTGTGCTTCAAATAAATCCATAGAAGGCATAGAAACCACTCTAACAAATACATCTTCAGCTTCTAATCTTTTTGCAACCTTCAAACATAATTCTAATTCAGATCCACATGTAACAAATAGAGCACCTGGTGTTCCCTTTGGTTCAAATGCTATATATCCTCCTTTAGAAACTCCATCAAAATCTGTACAATCTAATACCTCCAAATTTTGTCTAGAAGAAACTATAATCGTAGGATCTTGTTCTGTTTGAATTGCCAAAAGCATTGCAGATGCCATTTCCTTTGCATCAGCAGGACGGAAAACATGTGTATTTGGCATACTTCTAAACATCGTTAACTGTTCAATCGGTTGATGGGTTGGTCCATCTTCTCCAACGCAAACTGTATCATGAGAAAAGAAGAAAAGAGAAGGCAAATGCATAATTGCAGCCAAGCGAATTGCAGGTTTCATATAGTCACTAAATACAAAGAACCCTGCACAAAATCCTCTAAGACTACCATGTAATGTTATACCATTCGTGATAGCTGCCATAGCATGTTCTCTAACACCAAATTTTATATTTCTACCCAATGGATTAACTTTACTAAATATGCCATTGGCTCCCTTAACCATTGTAGAAGGAGTTAAATCTGCAGAACCTCCTACCAAAGTTGGAAGTTTTGAAGATAGCCAATCTAAAACTTTCCCCATAACCACTCTTGTAGAAACACTAGATCCAACACTGAATTCTGGCAACCCTTCGTAGTCATCTAGTGTTAAATCATTAAACATATATTTATTTAATAACTCATAATCTTCACTATATCTTTTCGCATATTCTGACATAGAGTAATTCCAACTCGTATTCGCTTGAATACCCCGATCAATAATACTTTGTTTATAATACTCTGACACTTCTGAAGAAACTGTAAAAGCCATTTGATGGTAATCTAAATTATCTCTCAAGATTTTTAATTCTTCTTCTGTAAGTGGTTTTCCATGAACGGAAGATTCTCCACTCGTAGGAGCCCCATATCCAATTTCTGTTTTTATCTCAATTAAAGTTGGACGATCCGCTGACATTTTTGCCGTTTTAATGGCTTCATCTATTTCCTCAACATCATTACCATCTTCAACTCTTAGATAGTTCCAGTTCATTGCTTTCACTTTATCTGCAATACAGTCTGAAGTAGCTAAAGAAACAGCACCATCTAATTGAATGTCATTAGAATCATATAATACGATAAGCTTATTCAATTGAAGGTGACCAGCAAGCGCCATAGCCTCCATAGCAATTCCTTCTTGAAGATCTCCATCTCCACATAAAACATAAGTATAATGATCTATGATATCACAACCAGGTTTATTAAACTTAGCTGCCAAATGCGCTTCGGCAATGGCCAATCCTACAGATGTCGCTATACCTTGTCCTAATGGTCCTGTGGTCATTTCCACACCTGCTGTATGTCCATATTCTGGATGTCCTGGGGTCAAACTATCTTTCTGTCTGAAATTTGCCAATTCTTTCATCGGTAAGTTAAAGCCTGAAAAATGTAACATCATATAAAGTAAAGCCGAACCATGCCCCGCAGACAAAATAAATCGGTCTCTGTTAAACCACTTTTCATCATTTGAATCAATATTTAGATGTCTGGTGAATAACGTATGTACAATAGGTGCAGCTCCTAGAACAATACCAGGATGACCACTTTTAGCCTTAGTAATTATTTCTGCGCCTAAAACTCTTAGCGTTTTTATGCATTCATTGTCAATATAATTATTCATTCTCTTTCTCCTCTACTGGGCGAGTAGGTTCCTCATCGGCAGAGTCTTCTACAACTTCAACTTCTTGAGGAGTAGCCATCTCTATTTCCTTTACCTCTTCTACTTCAGAAGTTTCTTCTTCCATTTCTTCCTCAGGATATAAGGCATCATAATAGTTATCCATATAGGTCTTTTGCTTTTCTATGAGCTCATCAAATTTCTTCGTTCCGCCCAAGCTTTTCTTAATTAAATCTACACTCGCAACATTTGCATCATATATTTTTTTACGTGTCAAACGATTACAGAATAATATAGCACCAAAGAAGACAACAATTATAGCTAAGGTTGCATAGATGCTACCAGCTGGTAAAAAAGAAAAACCAATCACACCAGCAATAGTAATTAATGTCATAGGCATAACAACTCTACGAGACATTTTATTGGATAACCCTTCACATGTATCCCAAAAGTCTACCCATATTTTATTAATAGGTTGTGAATACAATTCTTTTAATTCATTATAATATCCCTCTTCAATAAAAATTCGATAATTCACACCATCGATAGAGGACCACACAGCAAATTTTCCTTTATTTATAAACTCTTCCTTAATTTTTGGATAATTATCCATCATATAAATTTCAACTTTTCTTTCGTCGAATTCCTGAACATCTACAGGATCTGCTTCTGCAGCTACATTAAATAATTTTGGATTAATTTTCATTTTTAAAGTTCCTTTCTAAAATACATATAATATTATAGCATATTTACTGTTGCAATAAAAGAAAAACTGTGAACAAAATCACAGTTCCATTAGAAAAAGATATTTAGGATAGCATAGACAATATTATGTTCATAAAAATATTTAGAAAGTCTAAATGTATCCTCAT
This sequence comes from uncultured Anaeroplasmataceae bacterium, assembly GCA_910577745.1. Classification (GTDB taxonomy): domain Bacteria; phylum Bacillota_I; class Bacilli_A; order Acholeplasmatales; family Anaeroplasmataceae; genus Pelethenecus. The sequence continues at coordinate 158,249 of CAJTNG010000002.1, forward strand.
TTAATTTCATATCAACGTCTAAAAAATTCTTTACTGGAGAGAAAAAAGCATAGTCTTCCATATAGTGGAAAATTGTAAAAACCACATATACAAAAATCATAAAAAGACAAAAATATAAAACCATACCAAGTAATCCATCAATAAACCGTATAAGTTTGTTGCCTCTTAATATTTTTGTAATGATTTTCAAAATAATCGCGCAGATAAACACTCCAATAAATAAGATGAAAAAACTTATAATTACTGTAAGCATATGTGAGAAATAATGAGCAACATTTTCAGCAATTTTTATAGGGGTTAAAGCATCTGGAATATTGGAAGCAAACATATTCGCTAAAAATTTAGGAACTCCTATGTTAACTAAAACATCCTGTGTTGTTGCACCTAAACCATCTGTCGATTGAAAAATATCCGCCGTAATCACATTATTATAAATTTTATCATAAATGGGATCATACACCAATCCTACATCCTCTAGCCAATTCGCAAGTTGGGTACAAAACACAAAGGCTAACGCAAGGGCCACAAAAAGACTAATCAAACCAATTGCTTTTTTTAAAAAACCTTTTTTATATCCAATAATTAAAGTTACAACTATACAAACAATTAATAAAATGTCAATTATACCACAAATTTTCAAATCCACTTTATTTCCACTTCCAATCTATAGTATATTCCTTATTATATCACATAGATTTAGATTTTGCACCCAAAAGCTATTTCTTTTATAAAAAAAAAGCGGTATAATAAAAACCAGGTGATACAAAATGGATAATATTAAAAAAATACAAAACAAACTTGCAAAAAAGAATATCTCTGCTTATATCATTCCCACTTCTGATGATCATAATAGTGAATATATAAGTGACCATTTTAAAAGTCGAGCTTTTTTAACTGGCTTTAGCGGCTCTGCGGGAACACTTGTACTTACACCCCAAAAGGCTTATTTATGGACAGATGGAAGATATCATATTCAAGCCAGTAAAGAATTAGAAGGAAAACCAATCGTTCTGATGAAACAAGGCTTAGCTGGTGTACCTACTATTGAAGAATTCCTGAAAAACAATTTGAAAGAAAATGATGTTCTTGCTTTTGACGGGAAAGTGATGTCTTTAGCTTTTGTTCAAAAAATCACAAAAAATCTTCCTTTTATTTCGATTAGAGATGATGTGGATTTCATTTCAGAAGTTTGGGTTGACCGTCCAGCTTTACCATTTTCATTTTTATATAAGTTAGAAGAATTCTACTCTGGCAAACCTTTTCACGAAAAGCTTGAAGATATAAGAACAATTATGCACAATCATAACTTAGATACTTATATTCTATCCAGTCTAGAAGATCAAGCATGGCTATATAATTTAAGAGCAAATGACATTTTACATACACCTGTATTTTTAGCCTTTACTATTATAGAAAACGAAGCCTGTCATTTATTTATACATACTAAAAAAATAGATAAGATAATTGAAAAATATTTAAAGGAAAATAATATTACCTTGCACGAATATGATTCTTTCTATACTCACTTAAAAGGTCTAGAAGAAAAACGCATTTTATTAGATGAAAATAAAATTAATTATTCAATTTATACTTCTATTGCTAAGAAAAATGACCTATGCTTCAAACAGGATCCTACCTTATTAATGAAATCCATCAAGAATAAAAAAGAAATAGAAAATATCATTTATGCGCATGTAAAAGATGGCGTTGCATTTACAAAATTTATGTATTACGTTAAAAATGAAATTAAGGATTCCAACAATCTTACGGAATTATCCGTCACAAATGAATTAAAAAAATTCAGACAGAATCAAGAAAGTTTTGTAGATATTTCTTTTGAAACGATTTGTGCATATAAAGAACATGGGGCTATGATGCATTATTCTGCAACACCTGAAACGAATTACACATTAGCACCTAGTGATTTTTTACTTGTTGACTCTGGAGGTCACTACCTTGATGGAACTACAGATATCACAAGAACATTGGCACTAGGTGAAATCACCGATATTCAAAAACTACATTTTACAACAGTATTAAAATCCGTTATTGCGTTATCTCAAGCCGTATTTTTAAAAGGAGTAAAAGGAGTAAATCTAGATATTTTAGCAAGAGGTCCCATTTGGAAGTTATTAATAGATTACAAATGCGGAACAGGGCATGGGGTTGGATATCTTCTTTCTGTACATGAAGCCCCCAATGGCTTTCGCTGGCAAATTGTTCCTGAAAGAAATGATGCAGCAACGCTTGTCCCAGGTATGATAACCACGAATGAACCTGGAATTTATCTGGAAAATAAATATGGAATTCGTATAGAAAATGAAATGCTATGCGTCGAAAAAGGGAAAAATGAATTTGGTGAGTTTTTAGGATTTGAAACCATCACCTATGCTCCCATAGATTTAGACGCTGTTGATGTTTCTTTATTGACGGAACCAGAAAAAGAATGGTTAAATCAATATCATAAAAAAGTTTATGATACGATCAATCCTTTTTTAGAGGATCATGAAAAAGAATGGCTTAAGGCATATACTAGGGCTATTTAATGTATGTATGAAAGATGTTATTTCTTAAAGAGATAACATCTTTTTATTTGTAAAAAAACATTCTCAAAAGAGAATGTGACATTATTTCAATAAAAAACGCCTTAACCACATTACTTACTAGCTTAAGGCTGCTACCTTCCGATCCTGACCTGGTTCACCGTAAATAATTGATTAAGGACTACATTATAATACCATAACAATACATTGAATTCAAGACTTTATTCTAAGCTCTTTAAAAAAGCTAGAAATTAAAGAGGAGCATACTTCTTCTAAAATCTCACCTTCTACATAAATCTGATGATTAAATGGTACTTTAAATAATTCAATTGCTCCTTGATGTGCTCCAAATCGATGATTCTTTGCTCCATAATAACAAGCGCCAAGTCTTGCTTGAATCATTGCTCCCGCACACATTACACAAGGTTCTAAAGTGACATATAAACTGACATTTTCCAGACGCCATGTGCCTAACTTCTTACAAGCCTTTCGAATAACTTGCATCTCTGCATGTAAAGTAGAATCCTGTTTCGTTTCCCTCAAATTGTGGGCTCTGGCAATAATTTTATTTTCATATACTGCAACAGCACCAATGGGAGTTTCTCCTTTATCAAAAGCTTTTTGTGCTTCTTTTAGAGCTTCTCTCATATACTTTTCATGCTCTATCGTTTTATCACATGACATTTTCTGCACCTAGGCTCATAAGATTCTTTTTCTCCAACTAAAATAATTGGTTCATCATATTTTGCAGGCTTTCCATTTATAATTCTTTGAGTTTTAGTTGCCTCATTCCCACAACATACACATATGGCGGTAAGTTTGGTTATATTCTCAGACATTGCCAATAAACTAGCAACAATAGGAAACGGATTACCTCTAAAGTCACAGTCTAGCCCTGTACATATAACTCGCAAGCCTCGATCCGCAAGTTCTCTGCAAATTTCCACAACATCTTCATCAAAGAACTGAACTTCATCAATTAATACTGCTTCTATATCCTCAGTAATATAATTATAGATTTCTTTAGAAGATGAGATATTAATTGCTTTTACTTTACGTTGATTATGAGATACCACTTCTGAAATGGCATAACGATTATCTATAGTAGGCTTAAATATCAAATATTTTTTTTTAGCAAAATCCATACGTTTGACTCTTCGAATTAATTCTTCAGTTTTTCCTGCAAACATAGGTCCACATACAACTTCAATCCACCCTGGTTTATCTGAATAATACTGCATAGTTTTTTACCTCTTTTTATGAAAAAAAGCCCAACTGGGCTATATTCTCATGTTTAATTAATTATTTTTTACGCCATAACGCTTATTGAACTTTTCAACACGTCCATCTGCTTGAGTAAATGCTTGTTTACCTGTATAGAATGGATGACAATTTGAACAAGTATCAACACGAATTTCTCCTAATACAGATCCCGTTTCAAATACACTTCCACAAGTTGTGCATGTTACCTTTACTGTATTATAATTTGGATGAATTCCATTTTTCATACGAATACACTCCTTCCGCCATGATCTTTATCATAGAAAGTTTCCAAGTAATTCTATCACATTACCTATTATAATGCAAGAGATAATTATTGGATTTTACGAATTTGTTTATAACTGAAAGACATTTGTGTAGATCTTCCACCAAACATTTCTACCAAAACCGTGATTTCTTCAGCTGCTGAATTTACAGAGGCTATATCAAATACTCTACCTTCAAATGGGCCTGACACAATTTCAATTCGATCACCAATATTGAAATCTAAAACGGTTTTTTCTGCAATACCTAAAGATATTAAGATTCGATTCATTTCATCTACTGGCACTGGAACTGGCTTTGTTCCGCCTCCACTAGATCCTAAAAATCCTGTAACTTTTGGTGTGTTACGAATCATAAACCAAGCTTTTTCGTCCATTTCACCTTCGACTTCCATTTCAACAAATACATATCCTGGAAATAATTTAGTTACCTTTTGTTTCTTTTTACCCTTTTTATCTGTTACTTCAACAATTTCTTCTGGAACCATAACCTGATAAATTTTATCGGTCATGTTCATGGTTTCTTTACGTTTTTCCAAATCCTGTTTAACTGCATTTTCATATCCAGAATACGTTCCTACTATATACCATCTTCTCATGATATTCTCCTATAATTCAAATATTCTTGATAGAACTTGTGTAATAAAAGCATCATAAAGTAAGAAAAGCAATGCAAATATCACTAAGAATAATAAAACACGAATAGAGTTTCCTAACCATTTTCCAAAAGTTAACCAAGTAATTTTCTTAAATTCTGGAAATGCTGGTTTAAAAAATGGATATAAACCATAAAGTGTAAATACTCCAGCCAATGATACTAAAACCCAACCAAATGCCATAGGATGTTCTCCTATTAGCCAAAAGTTTTCTTTTACTGTCAATGAACTTGTCAAAATTAAACAACCTAGCACTAGCACTAAAACAGCAAAGATTAAAAATACATAGTTTTCCCACTTATGTGTTTCCTTTAAATACTGCCAAATACGTGATTGTTTTTCACCTGTTTTTTCTTTAACTGCCATACTTTTTTCTCCTTATTTTGTTTCCTTATGGATTGTATATTTATTGCATGTCTTACAATATTTTTTTATTTCAATTCTTTCCGTTGTTTTTTGTGGATTTTTTGTTGCCGTATAGTTTCTATTTAAACATTCTTCACAAATTAATATAACCTTAGTTCGCAACGTAAATCCCTCCTAACTTCAAAATAAAAAAACCTTTTAAGGCCTTATAAATATTTTATCTCAATTTAAGGCATTAGTCAATATTTTTTCAATTTTCTCTTTTAAATTTTTATTTTTTTTATAGACATCATAGTAAGATACTCCATATTTTCTAGAAAGCTCCATAATGCTTCCCCTTTTAAGAATACATTCTCTTAGTAGTTCTTCTTCCATCGGTGTTAAATCATTTAATTCTTTAAGAACCAGTTTTAAAATAACCTCTTGATTTTTATCTTTTTCAAAATAATCATAGGAAGCATAACTCGTATATTTTTCTTTTAATCTGATACTATCCTTTCGATAAAGCTTATATATTCTTCGTTGTACTAGAAGTAAATAAAAATTACAAAACGAAGAATTATAGTGACTATCAAATAAATAGATAGACTGATGTAGTACCATAAAACATTCTTGCCTAAAATCTAAAAACACAAGACCTTGGTACTTATATTTTTCATGGTAAATCTTAAAAATCAAATGGTCATATTTATCATATAACACTTTAAGAGCCTGGGTATTCCCATCTCTAATCAAATAAATTAATTCATAATCATTTGCATTATAATACAAAGCTTCTACTTCATTTTCTCAAAGCATATAACACAATACCTGCACTAACGGAAGCATTTAAGCTATTTACATGTCCTACCATAGGAATAGAAAGTAAAAAATCTGTTTGTTTTACTAAAGTTCTACTCATCCCAAAGCCTTCTGAACCTATAATTACAGCCAAATCCAAGTTAGGATCAATAGTAGAAACCTCTGTATCTCCTGAGGCATCTGTACCACAAATCCAGTATCCTTTTTCTTTTAATCTTATGACAAACGTAGATAAGCTATTTATATAGGCAATCTTAATATGCTCTATAGCTCCAGTAGAGACATGGGCAACAGTTTCTGTAATAGAACAACTTCTATTTTTAGGCAAAATAACTGCATCATAGCCAAAGGCATCTACACTTCGTAAGATTGCTCCTAAGTTATGAGGGTCCATAATACCATCTAGTAATAATAATCTTTTAGGCTGTGTAGAAATCGCATCTAAAATTTCTTCACCATAAATAAAATACGCCTCACGATGTGCACCATACCCCTGATGACCAGTTCCAAACATATGATCCATATTCTTTTTGTTTTCTATTACAAAATTAATTTTTTTATCTTTTAAAAGCTGAATAAACTTTGTATCTTTTTTCACAATACTGTCCAAAACAAAAACCTTTAAAAGTCCTTTATTAGCTTTAATTGCTTCATAAATGCAATTTTTCCCATATATATTAATCATACAATCACCATTATGTTTCTCACATATCATTATAACAAATAATAAGCTAAAATAAAATACCCCTATGAAAGAAACATAGGGATACCATATTAATTTTGATTATATAAGTCATTCACATCAACGGGAGCAAGAAAATAAAATTCAGTTCCAAATTCATAATCATAAAACTCTTCTACTTTAACACAACGCTGAAGGAAGTAACTTGGATTTTGCTTTTTGTCTTCAAAATTATCTTGCATAATATCACCCATTATAGTTTGAGCAATATTCGACAATTTCATTCAAATATTAAAATTTTGATAATATTTTTTGTACTAATGCAACTTGACGTTTAACCCAAGGAACAATAGCTTGTAATAATCTCATCAAAGGGATGGATAGTAAACACAACATCAATAAGAATATTTTAGCTTGAATCGTCAATTCTTTAACAATTCCACCAATCGTAGATGAAATTGTAGTTGCTGGGATTCTGTAGTCTGTAACCACTCCACCTAAAATCAAATTATAATTGCTATCAATTTTAGGATCTGGAGTATTTGAAATGGATTTAAAGTTGGTATAATATCCATCAATTATATAATAGCCTTTTTCAGTCGTAGTAACGTTTGGACAAATTAAAGGATTAGACAATCTTACATTTGTATTATAACTACTAGAAGATATGGATGTAGAACCCTTTTCAACTATATAATAAGATGCATCGTATGGAAATACGCTGACAATAGAAGTATCTGCCACTTGATTATTTTCATCTATAATATTTTCAATACCAAAATTTGATACAGGAATTTTTGTATCAATTCCATTTACCATTACATAACCTTTTGCATCAAAAGATAACGTTGGCATTTCTATTTTATAGGTGTTAGATGATAAAGATCCATCTTCTAACATTGGAGCCAACTTATTTCCGTTCACTAAAAGTTCCATTGTAGTAGTATCAATTTTTAAATCTAAATTATCTTTAGAAGTTATAGTTGTTTTGTAAGTTTTATTTACCGTTTTATCTGAACTATTCAACATGGATAATCTAGGTATCACTGTAATTTCATCATTCTTCAATTCAACAGTAGGCATAATACAAATATGAACATCCTGCGTTTTATTACTACCATACTTATTATAAAATTTATAATACTCATCTGTTTCTGTTAAAGTTCTCATAACAGGATAAGTTCCGTTTTCTTCTCGAATATATAAATAACCATTTTCATCAATGTAAAATTTATTTTCAAAATCATTCGAATACTTAATAAAATATTTTTCTAACGTGGAATCTTCTGTACGTCGATTATAGAAAACCTGATTTCCACCCAACACAATATTCCCATCGGTTTTAAAAGACATTTCAGGAATTACAACCTTTTGTTCAATATTCGTTCCATTTACTGCATAATAGAATTCTCCACCCTGCTGAACACATGAAATATTGATATTTATTTCTCCAGAAACTCTTTGAAATTCTGTAACCTTCCCATTAAATACATAATAATAGTCTTTACTTATTTCAATTTGAGGCGTATAGGTCATTACCTCTTCTTTAATATTATCAGAGTAATATTGTGAAAAGTTAACCAATGGTCTAAACTCTAAAAATTGTGGCAACAAGAAGGTTATGATTAAAAATGCACCATAACAACATGTACACAATACTCTTCTTAAGGTATTAAATGGTTTAGATACTTTAAATAACACCATCAAACAAGTATGTGTAGCTGCGATTCCTATAATCGTCTGTATAGATATAGTATCTAGTGTCAAGCTTCCCGACAATCCAAAAATCAGCAAGGATATAATCATGATGGTTATAGCTCCAGGTAAAGCACCTTTTAAGATATTTCCCAAGAAATTCCCCGATACCTCTTTATTGTTCGGCTCTAAAACAAGGAAGAAAGATGGAATACCTATGGCAAACAAATCAATAATAATCAACTGATTTGTAGAAATAGGATAAGCTCCACTATTAATCATAGCCTGTATAGCTAATAACAAGGAGAAGATAGTCTTTGTCAAGAATAAAGATGCCACACTCGTCACATTATTAATAACTCTTCTTCCTTCAGAAACCACCTTAGGCATAGAGTCAAAATTTGAATCTAATAAAACCAAATGACTTACATTACGAGCAGCTTCACTACCAGAAGCAATTGCAATAGAACAATCTGCTTCCTTCAACGCTAAGATGTCATTCACACCATCTCCCGTCATCGCAACCGTTTTGCCTGAAGCCTTTAGAGTGGTAACCAACAATTTCTTTTGCGAAGGGGAAACACGTCCAAAAACCGTATATTTTAAAGCAGCACGTTCAACCTCTGCATCAGAAAGTCCATCTAAAGATATATACTGATCCGCATTTTCAATTCCTGCACGCTCAGATATTTTAGAAACTGTAATTGGATTATCTCCAGAGATTACTCGAACAGAAACTCCACTTTCTTTAAAATAATTGATAGTTTTAATTGCATCTGGACGTATATTATCCTCAATTAAAATCAAGGAAACAATTTCAGCAGCACTCTGTGGTAACTTTTGATTCTCAATCGTTCCATTAAAATGTGCTAAGCTTAATACACGATATCCCATAGCTGCATATTTGTTAACTTCTTTTTGAACCTGATTAAACTGATCCTTCAATACAATTTCAGGAGCACCTAACGCAAAAGTTCCCATCTTATCAAAGGTAACCGCGTTAAATTTTCTTTGAGAGCTAAAAGGTATCTTATCTACAAATTTGATTCTTTTATTTAAACCAAATTTTTCTTGTAAAGCCATTGCTGTCAAATTTGTTTCATTTAAAGCATTTAACATTGCAGAAACAATATTACTTGTGGTAAGACCATAAAGACTGTTATAATCAATCACATTCTTAACACTCATCGTACCATCTGTAATTGTTCCAGTTTTATCTAAACATAAAACATTAATTCTTGCCAACATTTCAATACAATATAACTCTTGTACTAAAACATTTTTCTGTGATAATTTTATGACACCTACAAATAATGCAACTGAGGTAAGTAACCATAATCCTGATGGAATCATACCAATGATAGCACCAGCTGTTTTTCTTACGGCTGTAACATATGCAATATCTGGATTAAAATATTGTAGAAGGAAAATTGTGATTCCTGTCACAATAATTAATGGCGTCATACCCCAAATAATAATTTTCAAAGATTTCAATAACTGAGAATTTGGTTTTTGATATTTTCTAGCTTGGGCTGATAATTTCTCAATATAATTATCTTGTCCAACCTTGTCCACACGAGCCCTACAATTTCCTGAGACTACATAGGATCCAGAGAATAATAAATCACCTGGCTTTTTAATGATGGCATTACTTTCTCCTGTTAATAAAGATTCGTTTACCTCAACTGTACCACTTACAACTATACTATCTGCACAAATTTGATTGCCAGATTCTAAAATCAATAAATCATCTAAAACAACTTCTCCAACTGAGATTTCCTGTTTCTGTCCAGCACGTATTACAACAGCTCCTGGAGCAGATAATAAAGATAATCGATCAATTGTCTTTTTGGCTTTTAATTCTTGAATGATACCAATACATATATTGGCAGAAACGATCACTAAAAATACTAAATCGGTCCAAGCCTGAATTGTCATTAACCAAATTGCTATGGATAGGGTCAAAATATTAAAGAACGTAAAAATATTAGAAAGAATGATTTTCTTACGTGATTTTGTAGAGCCCTTCTTTGTTGTATTTACCAAATTATCAAGAATTCTTTTTTCTACAACTTCTTCCGGCAATCCTTTTTCCGCATCTGTATCATATCTTTTGATATTTTCTGGATTTTTTCTCATCGCTTTGCGATGCTTTTTTACCATTTTATTATAATTTTTTTCTTCTATTCTTTTTTGCTTTTTTTCTCTTTTTTCTCTATGCTTACGCACAGTTTCACTTTCAATAAGCTCTTCCCCAATTACCTTAGCGTCAACCTCTTCTTCCAAAGTTTCAGTTTCTTCTACATTCAAATTTTCTTCTAAAACTTCTTCTGCAATTTCAAGTTCTTCTTCGGCTTCTGTTTTAGGTTTCTCTTTAGCTTTTACATTTTCTTTTTTATTAAAAATGCTTTTATCATCAAAAGTTGCCATAGCTGTACCTCCTAGTTATTTTCAAATGAAATTGAAATTAATTCCTTTAATCTTGTTTCATCCTTTTTTAAATATAAATATCCAATCAATGCTTCTAGTCCTGTTGCATTTAAATAATTAGTCAAATCCACATGTTTTCTTTTCGTATGTACATGTGAATTTCTGCCTCTTTTAAATATCCCAAGCTCTTCTTCTGTAAGAATATCCTCTTTAAGCAATTTCTCAACCACTAAAGATTGTGCTGTTGCACTTGTATAACAAGTTACCTTTTTATGCAAGTCATTCACCTTGGTTAATCCAAAAGATAAAGCATATTCCCGTGCATAAATTTCATAAATGGCATCTCCAATATATGCCAAACATAAACCATTATATAAATTTGCATCCATTAAATGATATTCCATTCTACTAACTGTTTTCTAAATAAATCCGCTTGTTCAAAATCTTTATTTGTTCGAGCTTCATTCCAATTCTTATAAACTTCAATTTGTTCTGGAGTCATTTTTTCCACAAATAATTGAATCCCCAATACCCTTAATATTTTATCCAAGGTATTCCATTTTAAAGATAATGTTTCATAGGTTTTAGAACGGATTGCCACATTTAATTCCTTAACCATTTTTTCAATAAGCATCATTACATTCTGAACATTCAAGTCCTGGTTCATATATTCTTCAAATTCATCTAAATCTCTTTGATCTATTTGGTTTAAAGCGATATCTTGTATTTGCAATTCATAAAGCCCCTGTTTATACGCTCTTTGCCACTTATCAAAGGTTTTTTCATATTGTGCAAATATTTCTTCAGAATAAGAGAAATTATTACGATATGGCGTAAAAATTAATACCATACGCATAATCATTCCAATTTTATTATTCTCCAAATCTTTGACATAAATTACATTCCCCTTAGACTTTGACATTTTTTGTCCTTCAAACTCTAATCTTCCAACATGGGTCCAATATTTAGCCAAAGGATTCTTATACAAAGCTTGACTTTGAGCAATCTCATTTTCATGATGAGGAAACTTTAAATCCATACCCCCACCATGAATATCTATTTGGTTATGAAAAATTTTATGATTCATAACCACGCACTCTGTATGCCAGCCGGGTCTTCCCTCGCCAAAAGGAGATTTCCATTTTATTCCAACATCAGTTTTTTTCCATAATGTGAAATCTAACGGATTTTCTTTTTTGGTATTAACAGATATTCTGGCGCCTTGTTCAAGATCTTCACTTACTTGATTGGAAAGGCAACCATAATTATCTACTTTTCCAACTCTAAAGAAAACATCTCCGTCAACCTCATACGCATAACCTTGTTTTATCAGTTCTTCAATAAATTCAATCATATCCTGAATGTATTCTGTTGCATGCGGTATAAATTCTGGTTTTTGACTTCCTAATTTTTCAAATGCTTTAAAATAAGATTCTTCATAATATTCTGCAACTTCTTTTTCAGTTTTACCTTCTTCTAATGCCTTATGAATAATTTTATCATCAATATCTGTAATATTTGATGCATAATGAACCTGATACCCTAAATATTCTAAATAATTTTTCAACATATCATAAAATACAACTGGTCGCGCATTTCCAATATGTATATGATTATAAACTGTCGGACCACATACATACATATTAACTTTTCCTGTATGAATAGAATTAAATTCTTCTAATTGATTAGATAAAGAATTATATATTCTAAGTCCCATAATCTCATCTCCTATAACTAGCATAAAAAGGAGCAAAGGCTCCATATGATTTTACGCAAATAAATCTTGAATATATTGACTAAATTGACTAATATCTTTGCTAGTCACATAATCTGTTTTAATCAATTTTTCGTTTTCTACAAGTATGGTAAGAGTTCCATCATAAACTATAACATTAGACATAGTACTAGAAACTTTTGCACCAATCTTGGCTATAGCTAATGAAACATAGGCGGTTTGTTTAACTGTCTTATCTTCTTCCTTATCCTCTTCGTCTGTTGAATCATTTTCTTCAGTTTCTACAGGGTCTTTCATGAACGTAACCGTTAAGCCTTTTTCTTTTTGACGATAAACACAATTTTCAAGTCTGGATACATTTTGATCATCTGTATAACCAATGATTCCACCAACATAGGCTTGATAGGCATGTTCTAATACTACTGTGATATCTCCAATAATTGCAATATTTTTAAGACGTGCACTATCATTGATATTTCCTCCCATAAAGCCTCCAATTAAAGCTTTAAAGGTTTGATTTCCTGTTGTTGATACACTACTAGGTTCTTTAACACTAATATCTACTTTTGCAAAACAATCCTCGATTCCTTTTGAAGAATCATTAACGCCACAAAAGCCGCCTAAATATAAATTTCCGTCTTTAGAAGAAACATATGCTATATCCACATTCAAGCTACCAGTAACAGAACAATTGGTAATTCTTGTATTTTCATTTTCTCCAACAAATCCACCAACATATACCTGCTTTTGAGCCTTAGGAATTGTTAAATCTAAATCATTAACATGACAATTGTCAATGGTTGAATCAATGGCTTGCCCCACCAACCCTCCAATATATCCATAAGAAGAGGTTTGCCCTGAATGACTCACATCCATTTTGTTAACTGTAACATTAGATATCACACAATGCTTAGCATATCCAGCCAAAGCACCCAAATATGTATTAGAACGTGTAGCATCATAAGAAACATCTTCTAAAACTAAATTTTTAACAGTTGCACCTGACATATAACCAAATAAACCTGTATAGTTATTGCTATCAAATTTTAAATTATAAATCTTGTGACCATCGCCATCTAAAGTACCTTTAAAATATGTACTTGAGTTAAATATTGTGGATAATGTTCCACCACAATCTATATCTTTTGTAAGCTTATAATATGCATCATTCGTCTTATTCATACCTAATAACATATCTAAGCTATCAATTAAAATTGGATCTTCTGCTGATTCTCCTGTGTTCAAAGTGGTAATCAATTTTGTTGCCAATGTTTTTTGATTTCCACCACTAGAAATCATCAGTTTGACATTATATTCTGTATCAGCAACTAACCCTGTAATATCTAATGCAGTTCCTGACATATTTCGATCTATCGTTTCTCCCGTAGATTTGCTGATAGAAACATTTTTTCTAGAAACTTCTTTCGCTTCTTCTCCAGTTGTTCCAACTATAACATATGGTTGAACTTTCTCATTGTATAAATCATGTTCTTCCGTATCAATAAAAGATGTATTCACCTTCAAGGCTGTTTTAAAAATTGTAATGGATAAGCTTCCTTCTATTGCAGGCAAATTATCCGAATTACAACTTGTTAGTACTATTAAAATGCCCAAACATAATGTAGAGCAAAGTGCAATTAATCTTTTCATATTACTCAATTCCTTCTCATACAAAAAATATTTATACTTCTTAAATATTATATCGTAAATTTGCTCTTGTATCAAGGATAAAAGTAAATATGAAAGCGTAATTTTAATCTTTTCTTTTGAAAAAGGAAAATAGCTATCCAAAAAGTAAAGTCTTTCATACATATTCTTTGTCATATTCTCTCAAAGTCTACTTTATAACATAAAAAAATAACATATCTGTAGAATTGACTTGTTATATTATTTATAATATAATTATTTTTGTATAGTTATTTCTTGGAGGTAAATTATGAAAAAAATCGGTCTAGATGTAGGCTCAACTACTATAAAATGTGTTGTACTAGATGAATCAAATACAGTTTTATATTCCGACTACAAACGACATTATTCTCATATAAAAGATAATTTAATACAAAAACTCCAAGAATTAATCGAAAAAAATATCGTGGATGATGCATGTTATTTAGCAATTTCTGGTTCTGCGGGTATGGGATTAGCTGAAGGAGTAGCCATTCCTTTCGTACAAGAAGTCTATGCCACACGCGTTGCTGCAAATACTTTAATTCCTGGTACAGACTGTATTATTGAACTCGGTGGGGAAGATGCAAAGATTCTTTTTTTAACGGATGGAATGGAAGTTAGAATGAATGGATCCTGTGCTGGTGGAACAGGGGCTTTTATTGACCAAATGGCAACACTTTTAAATGTGGATATTACTGAAATAAATGGTCTTGCGACAAACCATCAAAAACTTTATGCTATAGCTTCTCGATGTGGAGTATTTGCTAAATCGGACATACAGCCTTTATTAAATCAAGGGGCTTCAAAATCTGACATAGCTGCCTCTATTTTTAAAGCTGTAGTCAACCAAACCATTGGCGGACTTGCACAAGGAAGGGAAATTAAAGGAAACGTTGCCTATTTAGGTGGACCTCTGACCTTCTTATCCGAATTAAAAGCAAGCTTCGATACTGCATTAAATGTACAAGGCATCTGTCCTGATAATTCACTATTTTACGTTGCTATAGGTGCTGCTTTATGCGCAAAAGAACCCATATCCATTAAAAGTAAATTAGCTGAATTAAAAAAATATATTAATTTATCTACTTATGCATATAACCAACCCCTATTTGCAAATGAAAAAGAATTAGAAGAGTTTAGAGACCGCCATAAAAAAGCCTATATTCATAGTCTACCATTAAAGGATTATACTGGTAAGTTGTATTTAGGAATTGATAGTGGTTCTACTACCTTAAAATTTGTTTTAATAGATGAAAATGAACAAATCAGATTTGAAAAATATCAACCAAATAAAGGAAATCCTGTAGAAGTTATTAAACATATATTTACAGAACTATATGAACAATTTCCTAATCTTCAAATTGCGGCAAGTGCTTCTACGGGCTATGGGGAAGAGCTTGTTAAAAATGCTTTTAATCTTGATGCTGGGCTTGTTGAAACGATGGCACATTATCGTGCTGCAGCTAAATTTAGACCTGACGTAGATTTTATTATCGATATCGGCGGTCAAGACATTAAATGCTTTAAAATTGAAAACCATGCAATCGCAAATATATTTTTAAATGAAGCTTGTTCTTCTGGTTGTGGGTCATTCTTACAAACTTTTGCAAATGCATTAGGGTATAGTATCGCTGATTTTTCCAAATTAGGACTTATGGCTGATAAACCAGTAGATTTAGGCTCTAGATGCACCGTTTTTATGAATTCCTCTGTTAAGCAAGCACAAAAAGACGGAGCTACCATTGAAAACATTTCTGCAGGGCTTTCTATATCTGTAGTCAAAAATGCATTATATAAAGTTATCCGAGCTACAACAAGTGAACAATTAGGAAAACATATTGTAGTTCAAGGTGGCACATTTCATAATGAAGCCGTTTTAAGAGCTTTTGAAAAAGAATTAAATTTACAAGTGGTATGCCCAAATATCTCTGGGCTTATGGGTGCCTATGGTGCTGCTCTTTATGCCAAAACTTTGCAAATTGAACATACTTCTACTATAACCAAGGAAGACTTGAAACACTTTGAACATATTGTCCAAAACTTTAATTGTCAGATTTGTAATAATCATTGTTTATTATCCGTTAATACCTTTGGAAGTAATAAAAATAAATTTATAAGTGGTAATCGTTGTGAAAAACCATTAGCCAAAAAACTTACCAATGAAAATTCGAATTTATATGAATATATTCGCAAAAAGCTTTTAAGTTATACGCCAAAACAGGGGAAAAGAGGAAAACTCGGAATCCCACTCGTTTTGAACATGTATGAACTATGGCCATTCTGGTATACATTCTTTACGACATTAGAGTTTGAAGTTTCCCATAGTGGATTTTCCAATGAAAAACTTTATACTCTAGGACAACATACCATTCCTTCTGATACCGTGTGCTATCCTGCCAAACTTGTACATGGACATATTGCTAGGCTACAAATTGATGGCTGGAAAACAATCTTCTATCCTTGTATGAGTTATAATATAGATGAGAAAAAGGGAGACAATCACTTCAACTGTCCAGTTGTAGCGTATTATCCTCAAACGATTGAAAACAATGTAAAGGATGTAGAAACTATCAATTTTATTCACCCTTTCATTGGAATACATGATAAACCTATTTTTGAGCAAAAAATGGCAACCATTTTAAAACCTTACAAAATTTCAAAAAAAGAAATAGTAAAAGCTTCTACTCTTGCCTACAAAGAATATGAAGCCTATTTAAGTGATTTAAGAACACAGGCGGATAAAATTATTAAAACTGCGAGAGAAAGAAACCAACAAATCATAGTTTTAGCAGGAAGACCTTACCATGTAGATCCCCAAATCAACCATGGCATAGATAAATTGATCAACGGATTTGATGTGGCTGTAGTGACGGAAGAATCTATCTCTCATTTGGTTCCGAAATTCAAAGTCGGTGTTTTAAACCAATGGACTTATCATGCAAGACTTTATGCAGCTGCAAAATATTGTACAACCCAAAGTGACATGAATTTAGTCCAACTCGTCAGTTTTGGCTGTGGACTAGATGCGGTTACTACAGATGAGTGTAAAACAATCCTTGAAAATCATGGAAAAATTTATACACAGATTAAAATTGATGAAATAACCAATCTAGGTGCGGTTAAAATTCGCTTGAGAAGTCTGCTTGCCGCATTGAAACAAAAGGAGGAAAAATGATGGAATCTGAAGTTAAAGAATACCCTCGCTTTTTAGCGTCTATGCGGAAAACCCATACTATCTTAATTCCTTCTATGCTTCCCTTTCATATGGCATTATTTGAAAAGGCTCTTCTTTGTTCTGGCTATAAAGTTGAAATTATGAACAATGAAGGACCTGACGTTGTAACAGAAGGTTTAAAATATGTGCACAACGACACTTGTTATCCTGCTTTACTCGTTATTGGACAATTTATAGATAATTTAAATCATAGAACAGATTTAGATAAAGTTGTTCTTCTTATTACACAAACTGGCGGAGGATGTAGAGCCTCTAACTATATTCATCTCCTAAGAAAAGCGTTAGAAAAGGCAGGGTATGGCTATATTCCTGTCGTTTCACTTAATGCTTCCAATTTGGAAAAAGATAGTGGATTAAGGTTGACCTACTCTTTAATTAAAAAAGTTGCAGCCGCAATGACTTATGGAGATGAAATTATGTATCTCTATAATAAAACACGTTCTTATGAGAAGGAAAAAGGTGCCGCAAAACAACTTGCTATGAATTGGGTAGAGTATATAGGAAAAGAGTTTGAAAGAAAAAAAGGTGTTTCCTATCGAGCTTTAAAAAAGAATTTAAAAAAAATTGCTCAAAGTTTTGATTCTTTAAATCTAGACCTATCACATTCCCTACCTAAAGTGGGGGTGGTTGGAGAGATTTATGTAAAATATGCAGCATTAGGAAATAACCATTTGGAAGAATTTTTAGTTAGTGAACATGCTGAAGTTATGGTACCAGGATTATATGGGTTTATTCTTTACTGCTTATATAATTCAATTTATGATTCTCAATTTTATGGTCACGGGAAAAAGAAAAAACTTATTTCCAAGTTAATTATATGGTATTTGAAAAGACGCGAGACATTAATGATTAAAAGTATAAAACCAACAAAATTTACTCCAATGAAATACTTCTCTCATACCAAAGAATTATCCAATGGAATTTTATCACATGGTACTAAAATGGGAGAAGGTTGGTTATTAACTGCAGAAATGATGGAATTAGTAGAAATTGGCTATGACAACATTATCTGTACTCAGCCATTTGGCTGTCTACCCAATCATATTTGTGGAAAAGGGGTAATGAAAAAAATAAAGTCCATTCATCCTGATGCAAATATAGTAGCCATTGACTACGACCCTTCTGCCACAAAGGTAAATCAAGAAAACCGAATTAAATTAATGCTTGCAATAGCAAGAGAAAAAATTAAAGAAGACGAGGATGCTAAGCTGTAATCTAAAACCAGCTTAGCTTTTTATTTTATGAAAACATATTTAAGAAATGAAATCATCTATAATAAGAATGCGCATATTAATCAAGTATTTAAAATTGTAAAAGGACATATCACAAATGCATCTAAAACTATGCTTTATAAACCAAAAGATTATTTATTTTTAGATCAAATTTTTTATAATGCTATAAGTACAGATGATTATTATGCGTTAGATTTAGTCGTTGGAGAATGGATGAATAAAGATGAAATTACTATGGACCATTTTCCTATTTTATCTAAAATGTATCAAGAAAAGAAAAATCAAACAGAACTTCTTTTGCTGAAGGACCCCATCACAAAAATAAGTCGATATTTATATTTTGAATTTATAAATAATCAGTCTACGAGCTATTATCTAACCATGTCCTTAAAAGACCTTTCCTTCTACTTAAATTTATCTTTAAAGCTTTTGTCTGAAAGCTTAAAATTTTTAGAGTCTAGAGAAGTTATTGCCAAGCATAATAAGCTTTTTAATATTTTACAAATTAAAAAACTGGAAGAGTATGCATATCTTCCAGACTTAATCTAATTATTTATTTTCAGTTTTATTTTTTCTTACAACATCAAATAAGCCTTCCGTCATAAAGTCAAACCTTTCACACAATTTAAATCCCATCATACATAGACAAGCAACCATAATACCCACACTTACCCCTGCTAAAACATCTGTAAAATAATGAACTCCTAATATAAGTCTTGAAAACATAACCAAAGGAATAATCATCAAACAAGCAGTATAAGTTGTCCTCTTTAAAACTTTATTCACCTTGGAATGATAGACCAAATACATAATAAATGTATATAAGAAACCCACGGCTGTAGAATGTCCTGAAGGAAAACTTGTAGAACTTTCATCCATCCAACGCATTGCCTCTATTGGCCGTTCTCGCATATAAATTTCCTTTAATCCTACGTTCAATAGCACAGCACCTAAAATTCCTAAAGTCAAAAGTATGGCACGATAATCACATCGCGTGACGATAATAGAAAAAACAACTATCCCCACTATGATATATACATTTCCAAATTCCGTAATCAGTCTAAAAAACCAATAACCAAAGCCATATTTATCCCCTCTTATATTGTAGCTAAAATCTCGCATAGCAACATCAAGAGCTAAAGGCTCTAACCGATTCAAATAAATAAAGATAGCTAGGATGATAAAGGTAATCATACATAGAACTATACCAGCAATTTTTATGTAAAGCTTCCAGTTAATCTTTTTCATAACGCACCAAATTAAAATAGATTTTTTCGTCTTGGCTATAACACGAATGAAAATCAATTAAATTATTTACCAACATGAGTTCATGTCCTTCTGCATCTCCTTGTCCTATCAGCTCCCAGCCATAAACTTCAAATTCTTCTCTTCTTTTGTGTTGGAAAATATGTTCAAGTTCATCCAAATAGATATCATCTAAAGCATTACAGATAAAACTGATTATCGTTTTTCTTTCTGTTTTTCTTATTTTTATATCTAACACTGAAAGATCTTTTTCTAATAAGTAAAGACTAAACTCTTCTATTATTCTACATATTTTTTGATTTTCTAACATGCTTTCTTCTCCTTACAAAAATTTTTTCTGCTAATACTGTAATCAGCGCGGCTTCAAATCCAGCACTTAATCCATTGTTATATAAATCAAAGCCCCCTTGAAAGGATAATAGCAATGGTGTAAATATAACATGGAGTATCCCTGCCAAACCTCCATAGAAAATTCCATATCTACCAGCAAGAGGTGCTAATCCTGAAGCAAAGACAAACATCATAATACTTGAAATAGTCAACTCATATTGGCCATTCATGACCATCCCTATAAAAATTGTTACTCCTGCACCTAGCCAAACTGGAAACACATTCCTCAAATGTAAGCCATATCCAGCAAAACCTAAAATCGAAAATATACTTCCAAAAACAACGCCATTCATAGGAATCTGAAAGATTAAACATAATAGAAAAAGAACTAAACCTAATAAACCAAAGTTTAACAAAACTGACTCTACACTATATTCTTCTGCATAGTCACTAATCAAACGACCACTTGTCTTTAAAACCTGTACATAGGTTTTATGAACGGTTCTATCCTTTATATAGGCAAAACAAATAAAGAGAACAGACAAAACAGGTAGTATGTAGTAGAACACCACACTGTTAGAAGCATCGAATAACTCTACCGATTCTATGGATAAATTACAAAATTTGAAAATTGCATAGAAAAATGCAGACAATATTCCTAAAGCAAAGCCCGTATTATATAAATTATATCCCTCATGAAAAACAATGGTATGTGAGGCAAAAGCGGGGATAATAAATCCAGCAACGATTCCACAAAATATACCTAATGGTATAGAAATTCCATAATACAAATCGAGTCCTAGCATTGTATAGCTCACTAAAGGAGACAAGCCTGTAGAAAACAATATTGTAATAATGAAAGAACGATAGGGAATTTTTTTATAGAGGGAATATAAGTAAATTCCAACATAAATGGGAATTGTATTAAAAATGTTTTTCCCAAAAAAAGAAAATCCAGTAATCATTATCAATCCAGCAAAAATGGGACCATTCATCTTAATCTTCATAAAGTCTAACAATAAAATATTTAATAAAAGAATTATAGACACATTAAAAAATGTGGCTCCCAATCCTGCTATATAAACATAATCTGTAACTAAAATAGATGGAGAAATCATAATCTTATAAAAACCAGAAAAAACTTGTTGAACTGGATGAAACATAAAACCATTTCCCATAGCTAAAGAAAGAAAGGGTTCTATAAAGAAAGCTAAAATGAAAAAAAATAATACTATAATATCTAAATAAAAATGCTTATGAAGATATGCCATGAATCCACGCATAAGATCACCTCTTTATTTAGTATTATAGCATTAAATTGTATAGATTACTATTTATTTATTTAACTTATGCAAATCATAAACCATCGCAAGTGGACCACCCATATATTTCTTCACTGAAACGAATCCATAATGCTTATAAAAGCCATACCCCTTCGTTTTCTTATTTTCTGTAACTAAATACATATAAGAAATTCCATGTAATTTTAAGTGATACGCCATAACATCTAATAGTCTTTTCCCAAGACCTAAATGTTGATATTTGGGGGTAATATTCATATGGAATCCGCCATTATACTGATGATTTAATGAAGCAGTTACTCTGATACAAAGCTTTGTAAAAATACCTAATACTTTAGATTCTTTAGAAATTTTAGGCAGAAAAGTCTCTGTCATTTTATTTTCATACAAACTAGAATTCACCGAACAAACAATATAACCGATAACTTCTTCATCATATGTAAGAACAAAAACATGTTCTGCTTCATATTCCAGATAATAATCCAAAAACATCCAACAAATGACTTGTTTATTTTGATATTTTCTCTTAGCGGTTTCCATACAAATTTTTCTTACATATGTCTCATCCGTTTTTCTATATCTTCTAATTTCTAGCATTACATTTGTAAAACTCCGCAAGCAAATAATATCAACAATACAAGTCCTAGTAAGATACGATATATTCCAAAGACTTTAAAATCATTTTTCTTGATGAAACGCATAAGAAATTTTATAATCCACAAAGAAACAAGAAATGCTGTAACTGCCCCTATCCCTAATAATGAAATATCTGCAAAACTGATATTTTCTATTGTCAAAATATACTTAACTCCTTTTAACAAAGAGGCACCGAACATAACAGGAATGGAAAGAAAAAATGAAAATTCACAAGCTACTTCTCGGTTGCATAACAACACCATAGCACCTAAAATCGTAACACCACTGCGAGAAGTTCCTGGGATTAACGCCAATAATTGAAAAAGTCCTATGTATATTGCCGTTTTAAAGGTTAAAGCTTTTACATCAACAATTTCAAATTCCCTTTTCTTGTTCCATATTTCCATAATAATGAAAAGAACTCCATAAAAAATCAGCATCAAAGATACGGTTAAAGAATTATAAAATATCTCGTCTAAGATATCATCAAACCATAATCCAATAATAGCAGCAGGCAAACAAGCAATAGCCACTTTCCCCCAAAGCAACCAAATTTGTTTTTTCTCTTGAGCGGATTTACGGACTGAGGAATCCGTTAAAGACTTTCCTCCAAAGGGATTTAATTTATTAAAAAAACATACTACAACAGCCAAGATTGCTCCCAGTTGAATGGCAACTAAAAAGAACTCCCAAAATGCTCTCCCACCTTCAAAAATAGATTGTACATTTAAAACTTCTTCTAAAAGAATCATATGTCCAGTACTACTGATAGGCAGCCATTCTGTAACTCCTTCTATAATTCCAAACAAGAGAATTTTCAAAATATTGTAGAATGAGGTCATATTTTATACCTCTAGTTCTTTTAATACATCCTCTAACTTCAACATTGTATCTTTCAATGTTCCCTCTACAAAAGGGTTTTTTAAATCTACAGCTTTTAAAAGTTCCAAGAAAGACTTAGAACCTCCAAGCTTGCATAAAGCATAATACTTTTCCCAAGCCTCTTTATGATTTTGTCTATCTAATAAAAAGAATTGAAAAGCACAGACTTGAGCCAAAGTATAATCAATATAGTAAAAAGCATTAGAAAAAATATGACCTTGACGATGCCAGTAATTTCCTGCTTCGTAGTAAGCTATACCATCATAATCTTTCCAAGGTGTGTACTTCTTTTCCAATTCATGCCATTTTTCTTTACGCATTACAGGAGTTGCTTCTGGATTTTCATAAACATAATGCTGAAATTCATCAACACAAACACCATAAGGAATAAATGTAATAGCTTCACTTAAATGTTTATATCTATATTTTTTTGCATCTGTTTCAAAGAAGTAATTCATATATGGATATGCAAAAAACTCCATACTCATAGAATGTATCTCACAAGCCTCTAAGGTTGGCCAATAAATATCTGATACAGGTAAATATTTTGCTGCAGTGTATACTTCAAAAGCATGACCAGCTTCATGCGTCAAGACATCAACGTCTCCCATAGTTCCATTAAAATTAGAAAAAATGAAAGGCGCTTTGTAATCTGCAATCATAGTGCAATATCCACCACCAGCTTTATTTGGCTTGGTTTCCAAGTCCATAAGTTCATATTCTTGCATATAAGAAAAGAACTCTTTGGTTTCTTTTGATAACTGTGTATAGAACTGGCTGGCTCCAGCCACTAACGCATCTTTATCCTTTTTGTGGTCTGGATTTCCATCTTTATAGAAAACGGGAATATCATAATGCTTGAAATCTGTAATACCTAAACGCTTTGCCTGTTGATCTATAATTCTTTGTGCTATAGGAACAACATAATCTAATACCTGTTTACGGTATTTTGCAACATCCGAACTATTGTAATCACTTCTTCCTAATCTTAGATATCCAAAATCTACATAATTTTTATAGCCAAGTTTTTGTGCCATCTTAGTTCTAACTTTTACCAACTTATCATAGATTTCATCTACTTGTGCTTCTATAGATTCCATAAATTCCACTTTTTTTAATTCTGCAGTTCTTCTAATATTTCGATCTAAGCTATTAGCATATACTACCATTTGACTTAAATTATTAATTTTCCCATCAAATTCTATTTTCGCTGAGGCCAATAATTTTGAATATTCTGTACAGAGTTTGGCTTCCTCTACCAAATCTTCCATTATTTTTTCATCAAATGATTTCATTAATAATTCATTTTGCGTAAAAAATTGTTCCGTATAAATTTCTTCTAATTCTTTACGAAATTTTGAAGATACTAACGCTTTAGAAAACTTGTTGGTAGCATTATTAAATTTTGGTGTATTCTCATCTAAATATTCTGTTTCTTTTTCATAAAATTCATCTACTGTATTAATGCTATTACGAATAGAACAGAGCGTTGCCATTGTTCCAAAATGGTCTCCAATAGCAATAACCTCTTTTACAGCTTGTTGAGCTTCTTCTAGAGTTTTTGCTTCAATTAAAATGTTGGTCTTAGCTTCTACCTCTTTGGCCAAGTGCTCAACATCTGGTCTTTCATATTGATAATCACTAAATTTCATACATGTCCTCCAAATCTAGTGATGCATAAGCATTTAAACGCATATCATCACTTTTTTTAAATTTTTGATATTGGTAATACCCTGCTACTGCGATCATTGCTGCATTGTCTGTGCAATATTTTATGGATGGAATACATATTTCAAAACCCGGATTTTCCTTTATGAATCTTTCCTTTAATCCTCGATTTGCTGATACGCCACCAGCAACAATAATTTGTTGTACATTTTTTTCCTTGGCTAGCTTAAAGGTTTTATGAACAAGTACTTCACTAACAGAAGCCTGAAAGGACGCACATAAATTTTGAGGATGAATTTCTTCATTTCTTTGCTGGGCATTGTGTACCAAGTTGATTACTGCACTTTTTAATCCAGAAAAAGAGAAATTGTAAGTATGATCTTCTAAATAAACTCTTGGCAGGTGATAGGTATCTACCCCTTCATGAGCAAGTCTATCTACAGCAGGTCCTCCTGGATATGGTAGGCCGATAACTCTGGCTACCTTGTCATACGCTTCTCCAACCGCATCATCTAAGGTTTCTCCTACAATTTCAAATTCAAAATGATCTTTCATGTATATGAGTTCTGTATTTCCACCTGACACCAATAACGCGACTGCTGGAAACTTCATTTCATGTTCTATAGCATTAGCATAAATATGTCCCGCTAAATGATGAACACCAATGATTGGTTTATGATGAAGTAAGGCAAATGCTTTTGCAGCATTTAAACCAACCAACAAGGACCCAATTAATCCTGGTCCCATAGTTACTGCGACTAAATCAATTTCCTCTGCTAAAACATCAGCTTGTTTTAAAGCTTCTTCAAAAATCATAGATATCTGATAAACATGATGTCTAGAAGCTATTTCTGGAACTACCCCTCCAAATAATTTATGAATATCAATTTGTGAATTTATGACATTTGAAAGAACTTCCTTTCCATCTCTTACTACCGCAACAGATGTTTCATCACAGCTACTTTCTACTCCTAATACTAACACCTTTTCACCTTCATTCTAATTCTATCAATAGTAAATTACATAAATTGTAAAATTTTATAATAAAAAAATATTATTTTTTAATAAACTTTCTATATCTTCTTTTGGCCAAATGGCAGATTGAACCTCACCTATATGAGCTTTTTTTAATAAAAACATACATAATCTGGATTGTCCAATTCCTCCACCAATGGTATAGGGAAGACGAATATGGATCACATCCTGCACATAAGGATTATCCATTTTATGTTCCTCATGCTTCTCTTTAATCTGTTTAATAATAGAGTTCTCATCCACACGAATTCCCATAGAGGATAATTCTAAAGCAATATCCAGTTCCTCATAGTACACCAATAAATCACCGTTCAGTTCCCAATCATCATAATCTGATGCACGTCCATCGTGTGGTTTCCCATTGGATAATAAAACTCCAATTTGCATCAAAAAAACAGCACCTTTTTCTTTACAAATACTTTTTTCCCGCTCATATGGCGTTAATTCTGGATACAACGCTTCTAATTCTTTAGTTGTAATAAAATATATATTTTTAGGCAACACTGCTTTTAATTTGGGAAATTTACGATGAATTTTTCTTTCTGTACTTTTAAGAACCTGATATATCTGCTCTACAGTCTTCTTAAGATATTCTGTTGTTCTTTCTTCTTTAATGATTATTTTTTCCCAATCCCATTGATCTACATATGCCGAATGAAGACTATCCAAATCTTCATCTCTTCTTATTGCATTCATATCTGTATAAAGACCACTATCCACTGGAAAATGGTATCTTGCAAGTGCATTTCTTTTCCATTTTGCCAAACTTTGAATTATTTCAGCAGGTTCATTTATTCCTTTAATTTCAAAACGAACTCTTCGTTCTGTTCCATTCAATTCATCATTCAAACCTGTAGATGGCAAAACAAATAAAGGTGCAGATACTCTGGTTAATTGTAAGGCTTTTGCTAAAGATTTTTCAAAAGTATCCTTTACAAATTTTATAGCTTGCTCCGTTTCTTCTAAATTTAATATTGAATTATAATTTTCTTTTAAAAATAATCTTTTCATACATAACCTTCCAATGGAAACATTATACCACAAAGAACATAGGATTTCATCTGAAAATAAAAAAATCGGAAGAATTCCTTAAAAGAATTTTTCCGATTTTAAATATTTAATTAAGCAGCTGGTGTAGTTATAGTAAGTGTAGGATTTGTTAATAAATCACTTACAGTAAGAACATATGTTCCTGCTGTTAAACACTTAACATTGGCACCACCAGTACCACCAGAGAAGTTTTCGTTTTCTACTAATGTAACTTTATGACCCCATGTAGCATCACAAACTTGGAATTCAGCATTAGCTTCTAAAGTTACAGTAATTGTTGCAGATAAACCATCCTCTGAAATAGTTAATTTGTTTGCATCAACAAATCCTCCCCAGTTTGTATGTGAACCAACACAATATACATTATATGGTACAATTGTTAAAACTGGTGTAGTATCACTGAAGTCAACAGTAAGAACATAAATTCCTGAAGTCACACATTTGATATTAGTTCCAGTTTCTACTGGTGCAAAAGCTGTTTGTCCTTCATAAGAGAATGCTGCTTCATTTCCCCAAGCGGTATCACAAACTTTAAATTCTGCACCTTCAGGAATGAATACAGTTAAAGTTGATTTTTTAGCTACTGGATCAGCTACTAATTTGTTAGCTTCATCAGTAAAATCCCAATTCGTTAAACTTCCCACTAACCAAGCTTCAGGTAAACCTAACTCTACTGGAGTAATGACACCATTTTCATATTTCGCATAAGAAACAGCCTTAGGATCATCTTCTGATACAATGAATGTATTTACACCATCAGGAATGGTTAAATCTCCAGTTTTCTTACAATCAGGAGAATTACCATCTGGATTACCATTGTTAAATATCAACTTAGAAGCTGAAGCAAGTCCATCAATTTTATATAAATTTTGTTCAGCATCAACTAATGTTAATTCTTCTCCTGGCCAAGTTGTATCCTTTACTCCCCAGTAATGAATCATATGTTTATCCCAAGAAGCTGGTAATTGAGCATAGATGGTAACTTTCTCTATAGTAACCTCTTCAGGTTTTCCTAATTCAGGGTCATTTGCAGTTGGAGTATAAGCTTTATAAGTAAATGTAATTTTACCATCTCCATCTGCTTCCCCTAAAACATATAGATTTCTTTCTGTAGAAGTAGCGATATCAACGGTTTGTACATCTGCATCATTATGGATTACTAGGCCAGATACTCCTTTAGGAACTTGATACCCATAAAGATGCTTAGTCTCATCTACAAGAGTCATTAAATAACCAGGCCATACACTTGTATATTTTTCATCAATTGCTGTGGCATCATCATTGTTGAAATAATGAATATATACTTCTTCCCAATCAGCAGGAGCCTGAACATATACAGCATTCCAATCAGCAGTTAATACACCTAAAGCTGGTTTCTTTTCATCTGTATCTTCAGCAACCGTCTTACCACACTCTGTACATGTATGCTCTCTTGAGCCTTTTTCATCTAGCGTAGGTTCCTTTTTAACAACCCAATCTCCCCATACGTGAGCTTCATATTCTGTCTTTTCGTCACATTCCTCACATACTTGTCTGTGCTTTGTATTGTCACTTTCCCAGCTGTATTTATGTGAATGACCACATGATGCTAATGCTACAACTGCAGAAAGACCTACAAAAGCAAACATAAATCTTTTGACAATCTTTTTCATTTTTTCCTCCTTATAAATCACAAAAGATATTTAGAACTTCTTTTACGACTGGTTCTAAAAGTCTTATACCAAATCAATCCACTTACTCCCACAACAAAAGAATTTGATTCAGGTATAAATTTTTTTCATTTCTAAGCAAACTAATTATTCTGATTTATAATTACAGATGGGAAAATAATTAATTCTTTATTGATTATATTTAGGTATTACCCTAAATAAGATCACAAATTAATTTAATGCTTTATAAGCTATAATCGTTTGATAATTATCTACTACAGTTTCACTTGTTAAAGCTAGATCTGACTTATTTAATGTATCTAAATATAAAGTATATCCCGCAAGATCAACCTTCTTGTCAGCAGTAACACCATTACTATGAACAATGCGATATGTTCTATTATTTACGGTATCTACCAAATCAAAGTATATCATACTACCATCAGAATTTTTTTGGAAAGTTATTCCTTTACAATCCTCTCCAGCTTTACCTAGTAAATTTTTATTTTGCTTTAACGCAATTAATTTTTGATAATTCTGGAATAAATCAAGATGATCTACCTTTAATTCATAATTCAATTCGTTTACTTTGTATGATGCATTATAAGAATTCTCATTACCACCTTTAGTTCTTAAGAACTCTTCTCCTGCTAACATAAAGGAAATTCCTTGAGAAGTGAAAACAACAGAATTGGAAAGCATTGCCATTTTCTTAATTGTTTCCTCATCTTTGATACCAGCAGCTTTGATACGATCATATAAAGTATAATTATCATGACATGTTACATAGTTAACACATTTTTCAGGTTCTAACGTCTTATTTGAAGATAATACTAATCCTTTTAAACCAGATAATATTTTAGTGACATCTCCGCTAGCTACCTTACTACTATTTGTAACCCAGCCACGTTCTGTTTTACCACTCATACCACCTTTAATCAGTGCATCACGCATTTGGTCGTTGAAGCAACCATAGCCCTCATATTTATTCATAGAAGCTTGAGATGCAGCAATATGACCTGAACCTAAAGCAATAGTTCCACCACTCCAAGGTTCCCCATATACCGTAATATTTTCATTTACATTTTCATGCAAATTCTTGGATAGTTGATTCATTGTTTCAATATCGTGAATTCCCATCAAGTCAAAACGGAAGCCACCAAGCTTGTATTCAGATGCCCAGAATTCAGTAGAATCTATCATAAACTTTCTAAACATTGGCATTTCTGAAGCCGTTTCATTACCACAGCCAGAACCATTGGAAGCTCCTGCAGAAGTATATCTAAAATAATACTTAGGCATTAATATATCAAAATTACTTCTTTCTAATCCAGAAACATGATTGTAAACCACATCCATAATGATATTAATACCAGCTTCATTGTAAGCCTTAACCAAACCTTTAAATTCTTTTATTTTCTCATAACCATCTTCAGGATTTGCAGAATATATTCCATCTAATGCATTATAGTTTAGTGGGTTATATCCCCAGTTAAACGTTCTTTTACCAATACGTTCATCATTTGCCTGATCAAAGAATGGTAAAATTTGAACTGCATTCACACCTAATTCTTTAATATGGTCAAAGCCAGTTTTTACGGTAACACCACCCTTGGTGTATTTCGTGCCTGGCTCATAAAAGCCCTTATATAACTTGGCATTAATTGGATTTCCACCCCAAGTAGTGCTGCTAGTTAAATCAGCAATATGGGTTTCATATACTGTTAATTCAGTAGAGGAAAACGGATGAATTTCCATTTCGTCCCAGCCATCAGGATTTGTTTTTGAAAAATCAACAATCATACCTCTTAATCCATTAAGTCCTGTAGACTTTGCATATGGATCCACTACTTCTGCATTCTGATATGTTGCGTTAGTAACTACATAGGTATAATATTTTCCTGCACAATCACCATTGTATGTATATTCCCATACACCTTTTTCGCCTTTTACCATTGGGAATTCTTCTAAACTATCACTTCCGCCTAAACTAGAAGGTGTTCCATTATCATAAATTCTAAGTTTCATAGAAGTGGAAATTGGAGACCAAACTCTAAAGGTTGTACTCTGAGCAGAATAAATTGCGCCAAGTTCTCCTGTATAAGTATAAGCATTCGCAAATGCTTCAGTAGAGAATATAATGGAATTATCCGCTTTTTTAGAAATGGTCTTACCACTGTCTTTAAATTTCACATCTAAAGAATAGTCTTTAAATAAGTCTGGGATATCTTTACCCAAATTATATACCACTCTTGTATCAGAAGTTGAATCTATTTTATCTTCACCTAATGTATTAGTAAAGACTACTTCATCCCCAAGTTTAATTTCATAGGTATCATACTCTTTATTGGTTTGAAACCAAAGTTGGAATCCTTTTACTTTGTTGTATGCAAGACTGAAAAACATTATCATATCATTCACTTCTCCACTAGCACTTGTGTAAATTGTTTCATCACCATATTTTAAATAAACATTATAATATCCATATTTATCTCTTTCTAAATTACTAAAATCAATGAATCGGTCACTATCTCCATCTTTAGCTGGAGATTCAGACCAAAGTTTATTTTCTTTAACAATAAATCCTATACCATTTTGTTTAGCTGTGGTAGAAAATTCAGTCCATTTATATCTTGCTACAATACCATAACTATTTGTGGCATTGAACTGATAGTCATCACCTTCTTTGCCATTTTCCCATAACCAAAGATTCCATTTAAATTTATCTCCGTCTTTGATAGTTTGATCGTAATGGATGGCAAATCCTAAATCCTCTGTTGTTTCTGGTAAATTGACTTCATCTGAAGGTTCATCAGGCTTATTCGCAGGAGGAGTTTTTGTATCATCCCCACAGGAAGCTAAAGAAAAGCAAGTCAAGATACCTAATAAGAATATAAGTATTTTTTTCATTTAAGATTAAACTCCTTTCATTTCACTCAATTACAAGCTTCCTAATTTGTCAAAAACAATATCGTATTCGCATGCAATTGTAGTTTCTATTACTATATTTTTTTCAATTATAATAGATTTGGAAGACAAGGTAAGAATCATGCCAAATTCATTTACTGTAAAATTGTGCATAGTTACCACTTCATCTCCTTCACTATTGTGCGTCGATGTATTTACCTTATATGTCAATTCACTTTTGTCTTCGTTCAAAGAGAAACAGGAATAAAACTTTGCGCAGTTTGCTACAATATAATCTCCATAGTAAACTCCACCTCTATGATATCCTGCTTCTAATTCTGAATAGAAGAAATTATGAATGGAAGTATTTACATCTTCTGGACGATAAGAAATATCTTCTAATTCTCCGTCTGTTTTTTTATAAACTGAAGCCGTTTCATTATCCAACATATAACATAATATTTGCTGATTATGATACGCAAATTGCCCCGCTTCCGTTCCAAAATAACTTCCAGTAACATCGGTAGTTATATAATGATATTTTAAATCCTTTTTATCAAAATAAGTTGTAGTAGATATTTTTCCATCTTCTACATCGTCAATATAATACGTTGCTGTAACTATACTTTTGCCACTTGAAACATTTTGATATGCTGTTTCAAAATTGAGTTTATCAACAAAATCTTTAATATCACCTTCAGGAATATTTCTTGTACAACTTACACAAAATAGTAATAAAATACAAGAAATAATGCCTATAGTATATTTACGCATAAGTATAAGTTGCCTCACCATTACAGCATTCGCTCTTATTGCTTTCACTAGCATTTACTGTTGCAAAATATTCTCGAACCAAGAAACCTCTAGCATCATATTCAATCTCTATATTCCATTTACCTCTACAAGTAATGTCACTAGGGCGTTTAATAATAAGCCCCTTATTCACACCAAAGGCTCTTAAAATGAAACCTCCGTCTTCTCTTTCATAGTAATATAACTTATCTAAACTTTCAGGTCGATATATTTTTGCCTCCAGCTGATATCTTGTAGATGAAGATAATCCGTCAGAACCAACAGCATCGGTTGTCCAATTCTGTTTCGTAATATGAAGTGGTAGTCTTAAATAGTAAGAAGAACATTTTGCATTATACACATCTTTTGAATCCTCAAATTCTACATTACGTTTACTAATACTACGTGGTACTATATCATCTGCATAATCAAAGTAATTCAATTTTCCCTCGTAACCATATGTCACAGGATTATATGACTCATCTAATGCATCAATGATACTAGCAAGTTTTTCTTCACTAATAAAACCAGGTAATGGTGCTTTTTGATCACTACATCCAGTTAAAACCACAATAAGGAACGTAACTAAAACTAAAAACGCATAAGTAAATTTACGTTGCATAACTTTACCTCCTTTATCGATTAGTAAATCTTAATTTCCATAGATTTTTCAGTTATATGTATTTTAGAAACATCAAATGTTACTTTTATTTTAGATTGTTCTAAAGATGTTTTCTCAGTTTCTACATATAGTTCTTTCACACCTGTTCCATCATCTAATTGACAATGAAGATATTTTTTAGATCCAAAATCTAATACTTCTTTTACATCTAATTCTAATCCCTCATCGTCCGTTTCTACATAAGCTGAATGAGGAATTTCTAGTAAGTATTGTTTTGTAAATACTTTTACACCTAAACTTTGAACCATTTTATTAGAAATTTCATCTGTACATAAAGTAACCAAATCATTTGTTTTAAAGAAGAAAATAATAGACGCTAAATTTTTATCGAATTGATATTGTTTTTTCAGTTCTTTTAAATTTGCTTTATAATTCTTTGTTAAACTTTTTAAAGGATAAGCTTCATCATAGCACTGATTCACGAAATCCTTATAATCTTTTTTCAATCCGTCAACGGTACGACTATATGTACCCTTTAAGGCATTTAGATCACTTTCATAGCGAATGGCTTCCAAGTTAATTTGCTTATCTAACTCGTTCTTTCTTTCTAAACCAAAATTAGATTTAAAATCTCGAATCTCCTGAGCTCTTTTGCGATACGCATCTTTATCTTTGTTCATAGCCTTGAATGTTTCAAAAGCACCCAATTCATCTTCTTTAATTTTTGCGTATGTATCTGTAACTCTTTTGATAATTTCTGTATTATTTGCTAAATGTTCTGTTTTCAATGCTTTAGCATCTTGATTAAATTGCTCTTTTAACTTAGTTAATTCTTCTGTTAATGATTTCTTCTTTTCCTCAAGCGCAGATTTATTCTTTTCTACTATACTCTTAGAATCCACACTTCCAGCTACAATCGCATCTTGATTATATTTTTCTTCTAACTCAGATAGTTTTGGTAAATATATATTATCCACTGCTGCTAATCTTTGACTCACTACTTCATCATATTTATTACCAACATAATCTTTTGCTGTAGCATGATTTAAGAATACGGCATTAATGCGGTCATATTCAGCTATTGCTTGATGTGCAACCACACCATCTTTAGTAAATTGTAATTGCGTAAAATCTAGTGCCAAAGTAAATTTATCTTTTACTTTAACTGTAGCTGCAGCATTTGTAAATAGTAACTGATTTTCTATAGAAAGTCCTACAAGATTTGTGTCATCAATCTTTTCAAAAGTAGATACCTCTACAAGATTCTCAGTACCCTTTTCCAAACGAACTGCAGAGGATGGAATCAATATATCATAATTTCCATTTTCCAACTGAATAGCACTTGGAATGGTGTATACTAAATTTCCAATCGTTAATTGATGATTCTTTACTACACCAGAAATCAAGTTATCCTTTGGAACTCTTGGGTTAATCGTATTTTCTGTAATACTATCAAACATATGTATTTTAGAAACATCAATTGCTGCCTTAGTTAACTGACCCTTTGCCAATCCATAAGAACTAGTTCCTTTAATAATTGTTCTAGTAGAAGATTCGGTAAATCCATCCCCATGCTCATTGATATCTGCATAAATTAATGTTTCATTTCCTAATTCTTCAAAATGCGAAATACGAACATCAATTAAATATTTAGATTTACTTACCACTTCAGGGTCTAATGATAAATGCTCACAACGAACCCCAACAACAACTTCAGTTTTACCATCAAAGTATTGAGGCTTCACTTTTGCAAGAAGTGCTTGAGGAATATCTAATGTATCATTACTCCATTTGAATTCAATATGAATCATTTCTTTTTGCTTTTCTAAAGTCGCACGGAAAAAATTCATTTGCGGAGTTCCAATAAATCCAGCAACAAACAGGTTATCTGGATAATCATATAAATTCTTTGGCGTATCAATTTGCATTATACGACCCAAGCGCATGACAACTACTCTTGTTCCAAGAGTCATTGCTTCTACCTGATCATGTGTTACATAAATAAAAGTTGTTTTTAATTGATCATGTAGCTTTGCTATTTCACTACGCATTTGAGCACGCAATTTTGCATCTAGGTTAGATAATGGTTCATCAAGAAGCATTACCTTTGGATTTCTTAATATAGCTCTACCCAAAGCAACTCTTTGTCTTTGTCCACCAGACATTGCTTTTGGTTTTCTATCTAGATACTCTGTCAAATCCAATACTTGCGCAGCCCACAATACTTTTTCATGTATTTCAGCATTTGGTACATGTCTAAGTTTTAATCCAAATGCCATATTTTCATATACTGTCATATGAGGATATAGTGCATAGTTTTGGAAAACCATCGCAATATCTCTATCCTTAGGTTCTACATCATTCACAATCTTATCGCCAATGTATAACTCACCAGCACTAATATCTTCTAATCCAGCAATCATTCTTAAAGTTGTAGATTTACCACAGCCTGATGGCCCAACAAAAACAATAAATTCTTGATCCTGAATATCCATTGTGAAATCAGAAACAGCTTTTGTGCCATTAGGGTAAACCTTATAAATATGCTCTAATCTTAATCCAGCCATAATTTCAATTCTCCTTTACTTAACAATTGCAATACTATATGGAGGCAACAAAATACTACTGTCGTCTTGTTCCCCTATATATTTATCTTTGCTATCTGCTACAATTTGTCCTACTACTTTAGAAAAGCCTTTTGATTTATAATCTACAGCTAAATCCTCATATGGAGCAAAATTGAAAATAATTCCTATCTTACTTCCGTTATACTCTTTTTGAATAAACAATAATTTCTTTTCTTCTCTTTCCATTTCAATTAAAGAAATACTGCCTCTTGCAATTTCAGGATTTTGATTTCTAATTAGTAGACATTTTTTATAAAAATTATATAAAGAGTTTGCATCTTTCATTTGATCTTTTACAGTTCCATAAGGATAATCAGCTGCAGTTGCGCCAGATAGAGGATCACAGTCCCCAAAACCTTCTCCCCACATCATAGGTATACGAACATTTTGATCTGGAATAGAGCCCGCATTGGTTCCTACCATTCCTACTTCATCCCCATAATAAGTAAACGTTGAACCATTCATCATAGATAATAATGCATACTGGAATTTAACTTTATTTATACTTAAAGTAGTTGGCGAAGTAAACCGTGGCATATCATGGTTACATAAAAATGGAGCAGGAATCCCATCTTTAGCCATGGAAATGTTAGATAATAATCCATCGTAGTAGCGATTCAACATTTTACCATCTAAGTTTAAAGAATTGATAATATAGCTAGCTGGATTGCTGACACTAGTTGAGAAATTGAAGAAGGAATCACAGCCACTACCATAATATTGTTCAATGATAGCATCTCCATCCCAGCATTCTCCTACAATGTAAGCATTAGGATTAATCTCAGTAGCCCATTTTTTAATCTCACTTAAAAGTTCAACACTCTTTCTATGACTTTCATAATAGTAATATTTCACAGCATCCAATCGAAATCCATCGATTCCTTTGTCTAAATAAAATTTCATGATTTCTTTAAATTTTTCACGAACCGCAGGATTGTCACAATTAAATTCTGGCATATTTGTAGAAAAGTTTGCTTCGTAATAATAATCTTTTCCTGCCACTTTGTAGGCTGTTACTGTTGCAGGAATATCTGACTTGCTATCATAGAATGAATAGAAATCTTTATAAATCTCCTCTTCCTCTGTTAAAGTTTGAAAAGTCAAATATTTTTCATGTGCCTTTTTCGCTTTAGTAAACATTGCATTTCCACTACTAGAATGATTAAGCACTAAGTCTAAAATAATCTTGATGTCTCTTTTATGACATTCTGATATTAACTCTTCTAAATCCTCCATAGTACCATAGCTTTTGTCGATTTCAAAATAATCTACCACA
This sequence comes from uncultured Anaeroplasmataceae bacterium, assembly GCA_910577745.1. Lineage (GTDB taxonomy): Bacteria > Bacillota_I > Bacilli_A > Acholeplasmatales > Anaeroplasmataceae > Pelethenecus. Next base: position 194,877 of record CAJTNG010000002.1, read on the forward strand.
TCATATTTATGGTAAGAATTAGATTTATTAATAGGCATTAGCCATATTCCATTAAAGCCTAACTCCTTGATATAATCGAGTTTTTCAGTAACCCCTTTTAAATCTCCTATGCCGTCTCCATCAGAATCATAAAATGATCTAACAAAAATTTCATAATAATTACGATAATTATCTTCTATAATATTTGTTGTTTCTAAATCTTCGGGAATACGTTTTCCATAAGCTCCTTTTTCGGCACAGCTTACACATAACCCTAAAATCATAATAATCACAATACATAAAACTCTTTTTATATTTTTCATACTATCCTTTTACTGCTCCTCCTGTTACTCCCTCAACATAATATCCTTGTAATAGGAAGAATAAAATCATAATGGGAATGGATACAACAACACCTGCTGCACAGAAAACTGGGAAATAGGTTGTTCCCGCTTCCTTGGAAAGCATTTGTTGTAAACCTACTGCCACATTATAAAGTTCTGTATGCCCACCAGCCATTACACTTGCTAACATATAGTCCCCCCACGGTGCTGTAAATGCTAACAATATTGTATATACAACAATTGGTTTTGATAAAGGCATAATAACCTTCCAAAATATTGTATTTTTGTTTGCTCCATCAATCATCGCTGCCTCATCTAAAGACTTTGAAATAGTATCAAAGAATCCTTTGGCAACATAGTAATTCATAACACAACCAGAAATATAAACTAATACTAATCCAAATAATCCTGGCATACCGTTGGCAAGACCAATCTGTTTTAGCATATAGTAGGTTACAATCATTCCTAAGAATCCTGGGAACATACCAATGACTAGTATGATTTTCATATAACCTTTTCTCGTTCTAAAACGTAATCTAGAAAATGCATAAGCACTAATTAAAGTTAAAACTGTATTTAGAACAGAAACTATTAATGCAATAACTAAAGTATTAATATACCATCTCCAAAATGGATAAACAGAATCTGTAATCAACGTTTTGTAATTGTTGAAAGTCCATTCGTTAGGAATAATTAAATTTGCTTGGTAATTTACAGCAAAAGATTGAATGAGTAGATATAAGAATGGCAAAATCCAAATAATAGAAATGACACCCAATAAAATATATATTGCAATTCTACTCGCTTTTTCTTTAGCTCTTTTTCCGCCAGACATTTTAGGATTTGCAAAGACACTAAATTTCTTATTTGCTTCTATCATTGGAAATCACCTTCATTCTTAACTGCATTTGTTCTGCTATAGAAAATCATTGAAATAGATGCTACCACAACAAACACAATAATTCCTATAACAGAGGCAACACCATAATCCTTGGATACCTGCGTCATTGCTATTTTATAAAGCCAAGTAATCAAAAGGTCAGTTTGTCCTGCTCCATAAACATTTACATCAAGTGGAGCTCCTGCAACATTCGTGAAAGTTGGATTACCACCAGATAATAAATAGATAACATTAAAGTTATTGATATTTCCCACAAAATTTGAAATTAAATATGGACCTGTAACAAACAGCATATAAGGAAGTGTAATCTTCATATACATCTTTACTGGACTAGCACCATCAATTTTAGCGGATTCATATAAATCTTGAGGAATGTTCATCAATATACCTGAACACATAAGCATTGTATAAGGTATACCAATCCACATATTCACGACTATGATAGTAACTTTAGCTATCATACCATCTTCAAAAAATTTTATATTTTCAGAAATCAATCCTAAATTTTTTAGGACAACATTCATAGCACCTAAATCCGTATCTAAAAATTTAGATAAAAATAGTAAAGAAATAAATTGTGGTACAGCTATCGTCGTAATTAATACAGTTCTCCAAAGCTTCTTTAACTTAATTCCTTTTTTATTGATCAACATTGCAACAATCATTCCTAAGAAATAATTGGTAAATGTTGCAAAAAAGGCCCAAATCAAAGTCCATAATAGAATTTGTCCAAATACAGAAGCAAACTGATATCTGTTATCTCCTGTCAAACCAAATAGTTTCTGGAAATTATAAACCCCTACCCAGTCGAATAATTCTTTAGGATTTTGATATGTAGAAGAATAATTTGTAAAACCGACAATAATCATTAGAAATAATGGAATAATTGTAAACATAACAACTCCAAACGTTGGGAAAGCAAGTAACACTTTATGAAAGTTTTTACCAACTAATCCGTTTAAAGTTTCTTTGTCTCCAGTTCTTTTACCAATCTTTCCTAAGTTTTCAAGTTCTCTATTTTCTCTAATTTGGATAGACCAAAGGAAAATTAAAATCCCTATAAAAACTATTGAAATAACAAAATTCAATAAAATTAATAAACTATCATCTCTGAACTCTGATACTTCTATGGATAAAATCGGATGCATATAAGATGTCTGTGCAACATATCCAAAAGTTCCAATTCTCATCATAGCTGGAACACCAGTCGATATCATATAATATATAAAGATGATTTCATATAAAAGATACATAAAACCTTTAATATAGGATCTTCGAGTGATATGCCCGAATCCCATAAATATATATGATACCCTTGTCTTCCAATCTCCACTTATAAAAATTTCATAAATACTTATAAAGTAATTTGCAATTCCTTTACCAATCTTTGCAAAAAATCGAACAATCGTAACAGAAATAAAATTCCAAATCACTTTAGGTATTGCTTGAAAAAAAGCAGCTAATTTGTAGAGAAATCTTTTATAAGTGGGAAGTGCAAGATATTCAATCGTTGTCATATAATTCACCCCTTTTTTAAAAAAGCAACAGTTCAGACTGCACATAAGCAGCCTGAACTATTCTATAAATAAATATTTTTACTTACTATCTTTTATGCTCTTATTTAATGTGTCAATTGCTTCTTGTAAGTTGTCAACTGTAACTGTACCATCAACCATACCAGTAATTAAAGTTATTGGTGCTGTCCAGAAGTTTGCTGGAACTGCAGTTTGCGCATGAGCAAATTTAGCTTGTTCAACTAAAACTTTTATATTCTCACTTGCTAAAACTTCAGAATCATTTGCTGCTTCAAGGTTACATGGAGCAACGCCTTGATCCTTAAATCTCTTTAATTGACTTTCTTTATTAGATAAGAATAATGCTAATTGATGAGCAGCTGCTAATCTTTCTGCATTTCCTTGAGATCTTTGAGGGTTAACACCTAATAATTTACCGCCTAAGAAAGCACCTAAATTTTTAGTTTCACCATCCACAGTTACTGCTGGCATTGGAGCACAAGCATAATTATCTCCTAAAGCTTTTTTATATGTTGCAATATCCCAAGTTCCTGCAATACATGCAGCTAAACCATTTGTTGGAGTTGGAGCTTCCATTTTATTTTGCCATGCTGGATGTTGAACAATATTCAAAATAGCCTTTGCAGCTTTTAAACCTTTATCAGAATCAAAATCAGAAGTTACAGATGTAACAGAACCATCCTCATCAAATACCATGTTATAATCTGCACCGAAAGTAAATAGAGCACCTGCGCCCCAGAAAGCCTCTTGAAGATTGTAACCAATCTTTAATCCCTTTTCTTCAGCTTTATCTAATAATGTTTCTATTGATTTTACATCTTCTGCTGTAAATACAGATTTATCATATTGAAGATAATACGTATTATCTCCAGTATAAGGATAAGCATAATAATCACCATTGAAAGTAGCTAAGTCCTTACCTAAATCACTATTATTTTCTGAAATAAATGTAGCATTTTGTCCAGAAATTTTAGCAAGAGCACTCTTTGAATATAATCCTGTAATTTTATCAGAAGCAAATTCATAAACATCTGGTCCTACAACCCAGTCTTGAACCTCACTATCTACTTTATCAGGACCATGCTCTACATAAGTAATTTTATATTCCTTAGTATCTCCTGCAGCCTTTCTTGCAGCCTTAAAATCCTCAAATAACTGCATATTAAAATCTTTGTTTGAAGCAGTACCAGAATATTCTAATTTAATGACATTAGAATCATCCTCTCCACAACTTGCTAAACCGAAAGCTAGCACAGCTGCTGCTCCTAGGGCAAATAATTTTTTCTTCATATTAGTTCCTCCTCTTTTTTCTATTTGCCTTTCTACTTTCGTAGAATGTTCAAATACTTCACTATTGCAATTCTCCTCAGATCTTATTCCGTAAACTTACAAAAATTTTTTTACAAAATAAAACCATTCCATAGTTTCCGTATTTGCTTGCAAAGTCTCCCTTGCTTTATTAATCATAGGAATATCTCCTAAATTAATACCTAATTCATAATTCTTATCAAAATCTCATTTACATTAAACCCTATTATTTTATCCAAAACCTCATTTGGGGGAGTTAAATTAGATTCTATAAAAATCGTTTTAAATCCTAATTCCTTTGCAGGCTGAATGTCACACTCAAAATCATTGCCAATCATAATTATTTCCTCTTCTTTTATTTCAAAAGTTTCTATTGCTTTTAAGAAGAAATTTTGATTTGGTTTTTTAACCCCGTACTCCGAAGAGATGGCAATGCCGTTAAAGTATGAATCAATTTTCAGCTTTTTTAATTCTGGTAATGTAAATGCGGATTGAGCATTTGATAAAACATATAAATGATATCCTTTTTTCACCAAAGTATTCAAAAGTTTTTTAACACCTGAATACAAACGAATATATTTTATAGAACTTTTTCTAAAAATTTTAGCAATTTTTAAACTTATTTCCTCTGAAACTTGAAATAAGTTTTTAAAAACAAACGTAATATCTATTTCTTCCCGTTCTGTTTCTAATCTTTTACATTCTGAACTATAAAGGTTTGCCAACTCATTTGGCTCATATCTTTTATATTTCTTCATTTTTTTTGTAAAAGTTTTCCAAAAGACAAGACCAGTTTCATCTGTTCGAATATCAATTAACGTTCCATATAAATCAAATAATATCGCACTCATCTTTCAAATACTCTAGTCAACTCCCTGTATTGATTTTTATATTACGTAAATATACCCCCCCCCCACGTATATTTTTGCCCTAAAAATATGGCTCAAACAATAAGCCAACTTTAGGTTTATGGGAGAGGCATTTCTATTAAATATTTAATTCTTCACAAGTTCATTTGTTGTTATTATATCATAGTTTGTTAGCGCTTTCAATAGTGGAGAAAACTCCTCCCCTTCAAAAGAGGAAGGTTTCCTGCTATATTTTTATGAGGAAAGCAGGAAACCTAACAAAAAGGAGAAAGCTGTTTTAGTTTCTTTATCTATGATATCTTTTCACAAAATCCTTAACCATGGATGCTAATTTATCTGACAAATGAGCCTTAGTCACACGGTAACTCCAATTTTTTGTTGAAACCGTAGAAGGTAAATTCATTCTGGATGTTCCATCTTGGCATAGCAAATCTTGCATTGGAATAATACATGTATTAGCTTTTGAAGCAAAAGCTAATTCTACTATGGTAAGAGCAATGTCTTCATAACTATAGTCCTTAACAGGAACCCCTAAATACATACATTCTTTCTTTAAATCATTTAAGAACACTTCTAGATTATATGGATCTAAATCTAAAATGTACTGATAGATTGGCATATTATCATGAGTACCAGTGTAAACTACACAATTCTCAATATAATTTGATGGTTTATGATCGTTATTTGTATTACCATCAAATGCAAACTCCAATACTTTCATTCCTGGATAATTTGTTTGTTGCATTAAAAGTTTAACGCCGTCATCTATTAAACCTAAATCTTCTGCAACAATCTTTAAATCCAATTTATCCTTAAATAAATCTATCTTAGGTCCGTCTTCCCAAGTGCCATATCTTGCTGTATCATGTTCTGCTGGTATAGAATAATATTTATCGAATCCTCTAAAATGATCTATTCTTAAAATATCATACAGATCAAATGCACTTTTAATCCGATCATTCCACCAAACATAATTTTCTTTTTTCATATAAGCCCAATCATAAATAGGATTTCCCCAAAGCTGTCCATCTGCAGTAAAAATATCTGGTGGACAACCTGCCACAAACTTAGGCTTATGATCTTCTGTTAATACGAATAATTCTGGATGCTTCCATACCTCTACACTATCATAGGCAACATATAAAGGCATATCTCCCATGATTTCGATACCATTTTGCTTGGCATAGGCATGCAATTCTGTCCATTCTTGTAAAAACTCATATTGTGTCCAGACCCAAAATAAATACTCATCATTATAATTTTTAATAATCTTCTCTTCTAGTTCTAAAGAATACTGCTGATATTCTTTATTCCATAAATTCCATGACTGATACTGATGCATAGCTTTTAAGGTCATAAACACAGCAAAATCTTTATATTCACCTTTTTGGACAAAATTGAGAAAATCTGCATCATGTCTATTCACTTTTCTGAAGGCCACCTTTAAAACAGCTATTTTTTCAGAAAATAATATACTATAATCTACCCTTTGTTCCAAATGATAAAAACATCTGCTTTCATATTCTTTCTTTTTTAATAAACCTTTTTTATGAAGAATATCAAAATCAATCATATAATAATTTAACGCTGTTGAAGAAACAGACTGATATGGGGAATCCCCATAATTGGTTGGAACAAGTGGTAATACTTGCCATATTTTCAGATTTGCTTTTACCATCCAATCAACAAATAAAAACGCCTCTTCTCCTAACGTTCCAATGCCATATCTAGATGGTAATGATGTTATGTGTAATAATACACCCGCATTTCTATTCACATTCTTACCCCCTATTTAATTGTAATCGATAAGTCCATTTTTAATTGTAAACCGTTTTCATAATAAAGACAAGTCTTTTTTACTAAAAAACGAAAAATTTCAAAACAAATAATCTTTTTTCGAAAATATTTCGATTTATTTTCGAAAAAACTTGATTCTATAGATATTTTAATTTAAAATATAGGTAAGGAGAAATTACCAATGAAAATAAAAGATATTGCAAATGAATTACATTTATCTATTTCCACTGTATCTAAGGCATTAAATGGTGCATTTGATGTTTCTAGTGAAACAAAGGATTTAGTATTAAAATACGCAAAGGAGCATGGATATAAATCTCGAGAAGAAAGACTTACTGTAAAACGGATTCGAAGGTTATGTGTTCTTTATGACAACATTATCCCCTCTTCTTCTAATTTAATTATAGCTTTAGCTCTTTCATTTTCTAAATATGCAAGACAAAATAATTTTGAAGTCATTAATTTCCCTTTAGAAAGTATCAAAACTAGCTATGATGAATTTATGAAGCTTAACAACTTTGATGGAGCATTTATCTGTGGATTGAATTATAAAAGTTCTTTCTATACCGAATTAAAAATGACAAAAATTCCTACCGTTTTATTTGATAATGTTTTAGTTGGAGATAAAATAGCAACGATAAATAATGAAAATATCAACACCATCACAAGAATTATTACCCTATTAAAAGAGAACGGACATAGAAATATTGGATTTATTCACGGAGATAGAAACTCCTATGTCAGCAATGAACGCTTTGCAGGGTATATCATTGGACAAGTTATGAATGAAATAGAATATGAACCAAAACATGTCTATTATGGTACATTTAGTGAAGAATCTGGATATGAAGCAGCCAAGTATTTCTTAACCACGGATGTCACTGCCATTGTATGTTCTTCTGATACGATCGCTATCGGTTTAATCCGCGGATTAAAAAATGCAGGTATTAGAGTCCCCGAAGATATTTCTGTCACAGGCTATGATGACATAGATATCGCCAAATATGTCATTCCTGCTTTAACTACAATTCGCCAAGATTTAGATTTAATCGGGGAGAAAGCATTCTCCTTATTAACAAATATGATGCGAAATCGTTCTAGTCAAAGAATCGTTATCAGTGGAGAAATCATAATGCGAGATTCCATAGCGGAAGCCCCCAAAAAAGTTGATAAATTATAAAAAAGGAATGAAAGTTTCATTCCTTTTTGCTTTACTTTAAAAGTATATCCATAAACTGTTGAATTAATTTTTCATAATCTCCATAAAAGATGATATGGTGATTGCCACATGGAGCTTTTAACAACTCCGTCACAGGCTTATCTAAGCGAATATTCACCTGTGTACGACATAAATTGCTCTCATTTAAATTATTCATTAAAATACCACCAGAAACAAAGTAATGTTTTAAATCTGAAGACATTCTAAAAACTGTGACTTTACCTGTTTTTAATTCACCTTTTATTGCTACACCAATGCCACTTTCAAAGTGTGTATCAAGCTGATAGTCGTCCACCATATCAAAAGGCAAAGTACAATGTGCAAAAACAATACTATTATTTTCCACATTGATTCTAGATGGATTGGCTTGAAATGAGGATTGTCCAGTTAAAGCTTGAACAATCTGCATACTAATCATAGCCATAATATCACCTTCACAGGTTCCGATGCAGCCATTTTTATTTAGTTCGGCTAAAGCTAGACATCCCGTCCCCTTCAATGATTTTAGCAAATCAAAACAACGAATCGTAACACCAGATAGCTTTTGTTCTTTTATAATTTCATTTAATCCATCGAATATATTGATAGATGTATTTAAATCAGACATATTGAATTTTTTATAATCTGAAGTTTTCAGATTACTAAAATGAGGACGTAAGGCTTTCTCTTCTACTATACTCAGTGGAATATCTATTAATTCAAGTCCCATTTTTTCTTGAATCAATTTGTAATTAGGCACAGAGGAAATGAGCCAATCGGAAGGATTGCCTACAACACCCAACTTTGCCTTATTCAGTATTTTTTTAGCACGCTCTAATTGAGCTAATTCCTTAATACGAGTCACAATATAATTTATACTGCCATGTAATATTTCACCTTTTTTGTTTTGTGTATTTAAATAACTTAAAATTTCCAAAGATGCTGCCAAACTATTATTCCCGCCATTTGTCAATAAATAATAAGGTTCTTTTAATTTAGCAAAATTTTCTAAGAATAAACCTTCTGATCCTCCAGTCTGAATAAAGATAAGTTTTAAGTCACAATCATAATCTTCCAATTCAGATAAAATTAACGAATCATCCAACTCCTTTTCAACACTTTTTAAAAAATGTTCGATCTCTTGATTAAATTCTAAAGAATGCTGAAGTCTTGACTTAAATGTTGAAATTTTAATTTTCATTTCTTTTCTCCTTCACTACTTTTTATGCAATCAAATGCTCTTCTACTTTGTTTCTATCTTATCATAAATAGAAATTTTCGACAAGATTTATTCAAGATTTTAAATATACTTTCAGAAAAAAATATCTTTAAGATTACGCCTTAAAGATATTTTTATATTCTTTATTTTAATAATTTTCTTCGTGTATTTCAAAATAGCTTTGTGGGTGATTACATGTAGGACAAACCTCTGGGGCTTTCGTTCCAACCATAATGTGTCCACAATTACGGCACTCCCAAACTTTTACTTCACTCTTTTCAAAAACTTTAGCCATTTCTATATTTTGAATAAGGGCACGATATCTTTCTTCATGATGCTTTTCAATCGCTGCAACTAATCTGAATTTTTTAGCTAGATCATGAAATCCCTCTTCCTCTGCCGTTTTCGCAAACTCTGCATACATATCTGTCCATTCATAATTTTCTCCACGAGCTGCAGATTCTAGATTGTCTAAAGTATTGCCAATTCCTTTTAATTCTTTAAACCATAATTTTGCATGTTCTTTTTCATTTTCTGCTGTTTTTAAAAAAATTCCTGCAATCTGCTCATACCCTTCTTTTTTAGCGACGGAAGCAAAATATGTATATTTATTTCTTGCTTCTGACTCTCCTGAAAATGCTGTTCTTAAATTTTGTTCTGTTTTTGTTCCTGCATATTGATTTGCCATTTAATTTATATCTCCTTTTCTATATTCTTAATTATAGCTTGACTTATCGATAATTTCAAGAGTTGCTTATTTTTCTATTATCCAATAGTCATAATATTTTTTTTGATCAGAACCAATTAAAGATTCTTCAGATTTTACAAACCCCTCTTGAGTTAAAGCTTCTAAGCGTTCAACCATGTACACTGGCGCTTTTGTCGCAATCCTTTTGCAATTAAACCATTCAAAAATTGGTTGCTGAATCATCTTTAATATGTCACTTAATTTTGTTTTGATTTCAAAATCTCTTCTAACATCCAGACGCAACAACCCACAATCCGTAAAGTAATCGTTAGCGGTTCGATTGAAAATTTCTATGGTTCCAATGACTTGCTTTAACATTTTATCCACAATGGATAAACGTACAAAACCTTTATACTCATGATATTCTAAAAGCCAATAGTGAATCATATTATGCACATCTTCTAGTTTAGAACAATAGAAATTACTTCCATGACAATTGTCACTATTTAAAAATGGTAAGACCAATTTATCATGATACACAGCGAATAAATCCTGTTCATCCTCTTGCTGAATAAGGCGTATCAAATAAGTTTCGTTTTCTACAACTGGACATTTTTCATAAACATTCATAGGTTCTTCCCCACTATTCCTTTTCTTCGATAATTCCACAGCGTTTATAAATATAGTTCACATTTTTGAAATAATATTCTAGAGTAAAGCATAACTTTATGTCTTCCACTGTTAAATATTTTAAAACCATCGGATTCTCTACTAAAAGTGTCTGATAGTCCTTGTTATTGTTATAAGCTTCCATTGAAATAGGTTGAACCAGATCATAAGCTGCTTCTCGAGACAATCCTTTCTCAATCAAAGCATTCATTACTCTTTGAGCAAAAATAACCCCATTCGTCTTATATATGTTATCTTTCATAGTATCTTCATAAACAACAACATTTTCTAAAATGCCTTTAAATCTGTTTAACATATAATCGATTAGCATCGTGGCATCTGGTAAAATGATTCGTTCCGTAGAGGAATGAGAGATATCTCTTTCATGCCATAAGGCAACATTTTCAAAGGAGGTAAGCATATACCCTCTCATCACTCTAGCACAGCCACATATATTTTCTGAAGAAATAGGATTTCTTTTATGGGGCATTGCGGAAGATCCCTTTTGCCCTTTTGTAAAAGCCTCTTCTAATTCATGAACTTCTGTTCTTTGTAAGTTTCTAATTTCAAAAGCCATTTGCTCTAAGGAAGTTGCTATAGTAGAAAGTGTAGCTAAATAATACGCATGACGATCTCTTTGTAAAACTTGGGTAGAAATGTTTGCAGAAGAAATCTCTAGTCTCTCACAAACATAATCTTGAATAAAAGGTGGTATATTTGCAAAATTTCCAACAGCACCACTCATCTTTCCTGCTTCAACATCTCTTCTAGCCAGTTGAAATCTTTCCATGTTCCGTTTCATTTCTTCATGCCATAAGACCCACTTTAGCCCAAAGGATGTTATATCTGCATGTATTCCATGCGTTCTTCCTATACAAGGTGTAGATTTAAAACGTAACGCCTGCTTCTTTAAAACATTTATAAATTCCTTTAAATCTTGATATATAATATCATTTGCCTGTTTTAACAAATAACCGTTTGCTGTATCTACTACATCTGTAGAGGTAAGTCCATAATGCACCCACTTTTTCTCTTCTCCCAAAGATTCAGAAATAGCTCTTGTAAACGCAACAACATCATGTTTGGTCTGCTGTTCTAACTCTAAAATTCTTTGCAAATTAAAAGTGGCATTTTTTGCAATTAATTCTGCTTCTTCCTTTGGAATAACACCAAGTGCACTCCAAGCCTTACAAGATAAGATTTCCACTTTTAAATAAGCATTAAATTTATTTTCATCTGTCCAAATTTTACGCATCGCTTCTCTGCTATAACGATCAATCATTTTTATCCTCCATATGGGCTAAATAGCACTCTAAAGTATTCTCCATAAGACAGCATATCGTCATAGGTCCTACTCCGCCAGGCACTTTACTAATATATGCCACCTTTTCTTTGACATTTTCAAAATCTACATCACCACATAATTTATTTGTTTCAGGATTACGATTTACGCCAACATCAATGACAACAGCACCATCTTTAACCATCTCTGCCGTAACAAATTTAGGCTTGCCAATTGCCGCAACTAAAATATCTGCCTCACGAGTTACACTTGCCAAATCAGATGTTTTACTATGGCATATTGTAACTGTTGCATTTTGGTCAAGCAAAAGTTTGGCTACTGGCATTCCCACAATATTACTTCTTCCTATGACACAAGCGCGTTTTCCTTCTATCTTGCAGTCTATGGATTTCAGCATTTCTATAATCCCCTTTGGAGTACAAGATACAATGCCTTTTTGTTTTAGATAAAGCGCCGCAACATTATCCGAATGGAATCCATCTACATCTTTATCTTTTCTTATGGCTTGAATAATTTTATCACTATGGATATGCTTTGGTAAAGGTAATTGTACTAAAATACCATCTATCCTATCATCTGCATTTAAAGTGTTTATCATTTCCAGCATTTGCTCTTCTGTTATCGTAGCATCTTTTCGAATTGTTGTATTAATTATTCCAATTTCCTGACAAGCTTTTTCCTTGCCTTTAACATAAGAAATACTCCCAGGATCCTCTCCTACTAATATAACAGCCAAATGTGGAGCTCTTCCATATACTTTTAAATAATCTTGAACCTTTAGAGCCATCTCATTTTTTTTCTTTGTAGCTAATTCCTTTCCAGAAATTATCACCGCCATACTATCACCAAACCTTTATGAATGTATTATAACATTAATTCCTTAAGATTTATAGATTTTCGTCGTACAAAATAAAAAAACAGAGATCACTCTGTTTTAATTTTCTAAAATTTCAAACAACTTTTTAGCTGCCCCTGCAGGTCCGTCATATTCATGCCCTATTAACCCAAGCTTCGTATAAAGTTCACCCACCAAGATATGATTATCAAATAATGTAGTGAAATAAAGCTCTAATAATTTTTTAGTTTGTGCTTCTCTTTGAACAGGACCAAAAGGGTTAGCAAAGAAGGATTCTACAAGACCTATTTCTTGTGTTGTTCCTTTTGCATTTCTAGCCCCACGGATAAACGTGGATAGCGCCTCTTCCTTTTGTGTGAAAAGCTTAAGTTGGTCCTTTTCATCTGTATAATTATTAGCATATAAAACCATATCTATTTTATAGCCTTTCATAATTTGAGCATATGTAGCAACAGGAACAACCAATCTAGAGTTCACTTTATCGGGATTCATAAAAATTGCACGGTCCATTTCTCTATACGCATATCCTGAAGCCATATCATCTAAACGAACAAAAGCCCCAATTTCTGTTCCATAGGCATAGACCTGACCATCCTGTATCTTTAACGTTCCCATATCGTCAAACACTGTAAGCTGAGATGAAATATTTTCTCCAGCATATTCATTCAATGCTTCTAAAGATTCACTCTTACCAGCTCCACTATCTCCGATAATTACTACGTTCTTTGTATTTCCATTTTTTAATGTAATATTTATACATGCTCCATGAATCGGCAAATATCCTTGATCAATCATTTTAACGTTATATAATGTTAAAAGCATTTTTTTCATATAACCAAAGTAATCTACACTGGCATTTTTAGGTGCCACACCAACATAAATGTTCTCTTCTTGATCATGATAAAATACAGATTCTCCCGCTATATCAGCTCCAAAAATATATAATAAGTCTGGTTTTTCCCCATGACATTTATTTAATGGAACAAACTCAAAAAGGTTACAAAGGGTGATTCCATGCGCTAAAAAATCGCGGTGAAAATAAACATACGCTAATGCACTCCCAACTTTTGCAGAATAACAATAAAATTCTTCTGCCTTAAAATTTGACGAGATTGCATCAATTGGATTTTCTAGCACTTCAGGATAAACACCTGTTCTTTTATTTTTTGAAGAATACGTAATAAAAGGAGGTCGAATTAAAATTTGTTCTAAAACGGCAGATTTGGCAAGAAAAGCATATTTACTTTCCTTTCCCATCCAGTTATGCTTAGAGATCATTAATCCAGCATTTATTCCAGCAGGTAAAGAACGATAGATTGCAAAAGGTTCTCCCAATACTTTCTGGGAAATGGTTCGATACGTACTAAGAACTACATTGGTAAACTGGTTCATAACACCTGTAAAGGATGCTGCTTCTACTCCACCAGCACGATTCTTAGAAAAAATGATTCCATAACGCTCTAACCTGCGCCAGTAATCATAGAAATTTTCAATGAGTTCATATAATATTTCACTATGCTCTAGAATTTGTTTGAAATGATGGCTTAATCGTTTTATATCCTGTATTTCAAATTCTAATAATAATTTAAATAAAATGACAAAATCTTTTTTTGGACTCGGTAGGAGTCCAATAATTTTTAAAACATCTTGTTTTTCCACCTTATAAATATGTTCTAAAAATCTTCCCCAAACTTCTTTAAAACAAGCAGAGTTTAGTACTTCTATTTCATTTTTACAATACAATTCTGAAAAATTTAGGATGACTTGTCTAGGGTTTGTAATAAATTCCATATAATCTCTTCTTTCCAATTAAAATAAACCGATAGTCTTTCCATCTACAACATCCATTTGTTCTGCAGCAGGAACTTTAGGTAATCCTGGCATAGTTGTAATTTCACCACACAATGCCACAATAAAACCTGCACCAATGGATGGCTTTAGCTCTCGAACAAGAACAGTGAAATCAGAAGGCCTACCTAAAAGTTTCGGATTATCCGATAATGAATATTGTGTTTTAGCAATACATATAGGCAGATTATCCCATCCATTCTTCTTAAAGGTTGCCATTTGATTTTTAGCATTTTTTGAAAAGTCTACTTTCTTAGCACCATAGATTTCTTTACAAATGATTGTAATCTTTTCTTTTATTGAAAGTTGGGTTTCATATAAAAACTTAAACTCCTGTTTTGGTCGTTCTATAACTTCCATTACTTTTTTTGCTAAATCCAAACCACCTGTGCTTCCTTGCATAAAAACATCGGATAATGCAATAGGATGCGCATTAGACTTTGCCCATTGCTCTAAGGCTTGAATTTCAGCATCTGTATCACTTGCAAAACGGTTTATGGCAACCACATAATCTAAATTAAACTTATTAATATTTTCAATATGCTTTTCTAAATTGGAAATCCCTAAATTCAATGCTTCCATATTTTCTTTAGTTAATTCCTCTTTGGCTACACCACCATGCATTTTTAAAGCGCGGATTGTAGCCACAATCACAACACAGGATGGATGAATTTTCGCATTTCTACATTTAATGTTTAAGAATTTTTCAGCACCTAAATCTGCTCCAAAACCTGCTTCAGTAACTACATATTCCCCAAGTTGCATAGCCATTTTTGTGGCTAAAACTGAATTACACCCATGGGCAATATTTGCAAATGGACCTCCATGAATCAACGCAGGAGTATGTTCAAGCGTTTGAACTAAATTAGGCATGATAGCCTCCTTCATAATCACTGTCACTGCTCCTGTTGCCTTAATATCCTCAACTGTAACAGGCTTTTTATCATAAGTATATGCGACAACGATTTTACTTATTCTTTTTTTGAAATCTTCTATAGAATCTGATAAACATAATACAGCCATAAGTTCTGATGCAACCGTTATGTCAAAATGGTCTTCTCTTGGCACACCATGGGCATGTCCGCCCAGCCCGATCACAATATTTCTCAAAGCTCGATCGTTCATATCCAAGCATCTATGCCAAAGAATTCGAGTTGGATCAATTCCCAATACATTTCCCTGATGAATATGATTATCTAAGATTGCAGAAATCGCATTATTTGCGGTAGTAATTGCATGGATATCTCCTGTAAAGTGCAAGTTAATATCTTCCATTGGAATAACTTGGGCATATCCACCACCAGCTGCACCACCCTTGATTCCCATAACTGGACCAAAACTTGGTTCACGTAAAGCTACTATCGTCTGTTTTCCTAGTTTATTTAGTGCATCTGCAAGTCCTATTGTAGTTGTTGATTTCCCTTCCCCTGCAGGTGTTGGATTTATAGCAGTAACTAATATCAATTTACCTGCTTTATTCTCTTTCACAGCATCTAAATGAATTTTAGCTTTAAATTTACCATAAAGTTCTAAATCATCACTTCTCAACCCCAACTTACAAGCAATTTGTTCAATGGGTAATATTTTGGCTTTTTGAGCTATTTCTAAATCTGTCTGCATTGTCATCATTCCTTTTATATGTTTCCTATATGATAACACAAAACCAAAAGAAAGAAAATATAAAAACTTAAAGAACATTTCTTTAGGATCATTATATAACCAAATAGCATCTCCGAATTGTTTGCTTGCTACAAGTACATAGTTCAAATATATAAAATGCCAAGTGGATAAAATACTAATACGTAAATCAATTGTAAAATAAAAGTTAAGTATCTACAAAATTAATTTGTTTGTTTGTAAGAAATGTATAGCGAATAAATCTTTGAAACATACCTATAAAGACTACAATAAAAAATATATATTTACTTTTTAGTTAATATATCTTATAATATAAGTGTAATGAACATAGAAGATAATAGAAAAGGACTAGTTGTGAGCTAGTCCTTTTCCTCATTTTTATGGCACCTCTATATTAACATGATACTCAATATTTACCTAGATTTTTCTATTGGATAAAAACATGTTTTTTTCTTCAATAGAACTTACTCTAATCTTTTAAAAAAATAAAAACCCAAAGAACAAATCTTTAGGCTCATAATATTAATATATTTATAAATTAATATGCCCAAGCAGCACCAACAAGAATAACCAAAATAAATAATACTAAAATAAACGCAAAACCGCCACCACAAGGTGTATTACAATTATTCGTTGTTGTTGTATTGGTATTATTACAACAATTGTTAGCCATGATATCACCCCTAATATAATATATGAAAAAACCATAAAGGATTGATAAGACAAAAAAGAAAATAGCAGAAAATTATTTCCTGCTATTGTGTTTTTTTATAAAATTATTTGAATCTTCACTTTTTCTTGAGTAGAAGGCCTATAAACTTCCATTTCAAATGTTTCTCCAACAAGAGACAAATTTAATTCATAAGACAAATCATTTAATGTAACAATTTGATTCCCTTTTACTGTAAGAATGACATCATGAGTCTTAAGCCCTGCTTTTTTAGCGACACCCTCATTCACTTTGGCAACTACTAAAGCTTCTTCTAGCGTATTAGGGAGATACTCAACATATGGAGACGTTTCAGATGTAGTTAAATATCGGTTAACTGCAATCACTTGAATTCCTAAGGTTGGACGCTCAATTGCTGTTTTTTTGTCTTCTATATCTGTAATACACTTCTTGACAACGTCTAATGAAATAGCAAATCCTAAACCCTCAACAGGAATATCCCGGATTACACCATTTTCATCCATGCTCTGTGTATACACTTCTTTTTCTGTATTGATTCCGATTAAACGTCCAGAGGCGTTGAACAATCCACCACCAGAGTTCCCAGGATTGATTTCTGCATTGGTTTGTATAATACCTTTTCCAATTCTAGAAACTACTCCTGTAGACAATGAATTATAATTTTCCAATCCCAAAGGACAACCAATAGCCAAAACAGTCTGTCCTACGCTTACAATTTCTTCATCATAGGAAAAGATATCATTAACATAAACTTCATCTCCACCAAATAAATCTAAAGAAAATGTAAGTACAGCTATATCATTTTTGGGATCTCCACCGATCACAGAAGCTTTTAAATATCTACTTCCCCCGCGATAGACACGTACTTTGTCCATTCCTTCTATCACATGGTAATTGGTTACAACATAATATAATCCATTTACCTCTTTATATACTACTCCAGAACCAGTTGACCCCGAAGTATTTGAAGTTGCATATATACCAACACAGCCGTAAGATATTTTCTTATAGATTTCAGTAATGTCATTTTGAATCTCTATAATGGTTGGATTTTCCTTTTCGATATCTGTAGGTTTTTTATCTTCTCCAAAAGAACATCCTGTAAATAGTCCCAAAATTAAAATAGGAAATATCAAGTTTAAAATAATTTTTTTTGTTTTCATTTCATGCCTCCAACTTAAAAAGATTTTCCGTATTGCGTTCTAAAATAATTTCTAGTTCATCTTTATCTATTTGTCTTAATTTTGCAATCTCATCTAAAACATAAACAACATAACTGGATTCATTCCGTTCTCCCCGTTTAGGTACAGGAGCAAGATAAGGACAATCCGTTTCTATTAAGAGCTTATCTATATCTAATTCAGCAGCTATTTTTTTACTTTCCTTCGCATTTTTAAATGTGACAGGTCCTCCTAAAGAAATGTAAAATCCTAATTTGATAAACTCTTTCGCCATTTCTAAAGATCCACTAAAGCAATGCATAACACCTCTAACTTGTCCTTTATATTTAGAAAGCAGGTCAAATGTATCTTTTGTAGCATCTCGCATATGAACAATTAAGGGTAAATCTAGTTCAATAGCTAACTGAATTTGTTCTTCAAACAACTTCTTCTGTTCTAATTCATTATCTTTTCCGTAATGGTAGTCTAAACCACATTCTCCAATGGCATACACCCTATGTCTTTTTAAAAATTCTTTCAAAATACATACATCTTTAGAATAATTTTTAGTAGCTTCACTAGGGTGAAGACCTGCAGTCGGATAAAATACCTTATACTTTTGACTATAGTCATATGCTAATTCATTCGTTTTATGAGAAAAGCCAACTAATATAATTTTTTTAACATTATGGACCATACAGTTCTGAATACAAGTTTCTAAATCATTTTCAAAACTTGGATCAAATAAATGTGAGTGTGTGTCAATCATACTTCTTACCTTTTTTTATTATTCTTATACTATTTAAAATAATTCTCATGCATAAGATAGCGGATATAGCTCCCAATGCATCAATTAAGACATCTTTTATCATAGGACTTCTACCACCAACAAAGGATTGATGAATTTCATCCGTAATGGCATAAAGAATGCTGAGGGAAATAGATATGGAATAAAGGATGCTATCTTTCTTTGTAAATTCTTTAATTAAGAAAAAGATAAAACTTCCTAATAAAAAATACTCTATAAAGTGAGAGAGTTTTCTAATGATGTAGCTTGTATTTTCAAACAGTATCAATTGCTGACTTACATCTAAAAGATGATACTCTTTATAAAATAATTCAAGGAATAACTTAGTAACCTTATTGCTTACATTTGATGATTCTTCACCATTTTGATGGGACATATAAAATATAACTCCCATCCAAAAAAGAGATATTAGAATTAAAAAGCTTCTCTTCATCATATTCTTCATTCTTTCCCTTTTGATAATTATACCACAAAATTATAAAAAATTTAATGATTACTTTATATTCTACATTTTCACATAATTTATGGATTCTATTAACTATATGGTTAGAAATAAAGTCCTATGCCATCTTTAATGAAATTCGTAGGCAGATTCTAAGCTATGTATTAAATGAACCATCAAAGAATTATAAGGTGTAGGAATCCCGTATCCTTTACCTAAATTTACCACAGCGCCATTAATTGTATCAATTTCCATCTTTCGGTGGTTCTTACAATCTTGTGACATAGAACTGTATCCACTCCCCTGTTCTATCATAACATGGTGGATATGCTGTAAAACAGCTTTTTCCTCAACGTCACAGCCATCAGCTCTTGCGACTAACACCGCTTCATGAATTACACATTTAGCGCACTCCCAAGCATGCTCATTTTCTGCCATAAAATGAATAGGCGTTTGAAAAATTGCGGTAAAGCAATTTATGGATACATTCACAAAAAGTTTATTCCAAAGAATTTTTTTAATATCTGCAGAAATCGTATTTTCTAAACTACATTCTAAAAATAATTTAGAAAGTCTTTTCGCAGTTTCAGGAAATACATCACTTCCAAATGTGGTCATCCCTTGTCCAGAATGCCTTATTTTTCCTGGGGCTAAGGAAACACAATTATTCGTTGTGGTACCAGTTAATATTTGTTTAGAAACAACACATTTTTGAATGAATTGTTGGTTTCCCATACCATTTTGTAATGTTAAAACAATCGTATCTTTATCAAATAAAGAAGCATTCATTTCTAAAGCATTTTGTGTAAAACAAGTTTTAACTAATACAAGCACAATGTCAACTTTTTCTTTAAAGGTGCCACTAACACAAGCACGTACATTCTTAAAAATTTTAGTTTCATGATTTGTTTCTTCAATCGAAACTCCTTCTTGACGAATCTTATCCACCACTACCTTTGAAGAATCAAGTAAAATAACTTCATGATGTAATGAAAGATATCCTCCAAAATAGCACCCCATAGCTCCGGCACCAAGTATTGCAATTTTCATAACGTACCTCCTGAAAAACTTATCTTCTATTATATAAAAAATAAAAAGGCAATGCAACTAGCACCACCTTTTAATTTAAATTTTGTTTAATTATTCAATAATGTCAACTACTGAACCAGCACCAACAGTGTGTCCACCTTCACGGATAGAGAACTTAGTACCTTGTTCCATAGCAATTGGGTGAATTAATTCAACAGTCATAGTTGTATTATCTCCAGGCATAACCATTTCAGTTCCAGCAGCTAAAGTAATGATACCTGTAACGTCTGTAGTACGGAAATAGAATTGTGGACGATAATTAGAGAAGAATGGTGTATGACGACCACCCTCGTCTTTTGATAAAACGTAAACTTGAGCAGTAAACTTCATATGAGGTGTAACTGATTTTGGTTTAGCTAATACTTGACCACGTTGAACTTGATCACGGTTAATACCACGAAGTAATACACCGATGTTATCTCCAGCTTCAGCATAGTCTAATAACTTACGGAACATTTCAACACCAGTAACAACAGAAGTTTGAGTTTCTTTGATACCGATGATTTCAATTGAATCACCAACGCGAACTTGTCCACGTTCAACACGTCCAGTAACAACTGTTCCACGTCCAGTAATAGTGAATACATCTTCGATAGGCATTAAGAAAGGCTTATCTGTATCACGAACTGGAGTTGGAATATATTCATCAACAGTTGCCATTAATTCTTCAATCTTACCTACCCAAGCTGCATCTCCTTCTAATGCTTTTAATGCAGATCCACGGATAACAGGAATGTCATCACCTGGGAAGTCATACTCGCTTAATAATTCACGAGTTTCCATTTCTACTAAGTCGATTAATTCTTCATCATCAACCATATCACACTTATTTAAGAATACAACTAATCTAGGAACACCTACCTGACGAGCAAGTAAGATGTGCTCACGAGTTTGAGCCATAGGTCCGTCAGTTGCAGCGATAACTAAGATACCACCATCCATCTGAGCAGCACCAGTAATCATGTTCTTTACATAGTCGGCATGTCCTGGACAGTCAACGTGTGCATAGTGACGCTTTTCAGTCTCATATTCAACGTGTGCAGTATTAATTGTAATACCACGCTCTTTCTCTTCTGGAGCAGCGTCGATTTGGTTATAATCTTTAGCTTGTGCTAAGCCTTTCTTTGCAAGAATAGTTGTAATAGCAGCAGTTAAAGTAGTTTTACCATGGTCTACGTGTCCAATTGTACCAATATTAACATGTGGTTTGGTACGAACAAATTTTTCCTTTGCCATTTTAAATGGTCCTCCTAATTTTATTTTTTTAATTTTTTATTTTATTTTACCAATATATATTTTACCCTAATTGGTAAGGGTTTGCAAGTAGAATGTTTAAAATTAAGCTCTACTCTTGATAATCTCTTCTTGAATACTTCTAGGAACTGCTTCATAATGATGTGTCTGCATTATGAAATTTCCACGTCCCTGTGAATTAGAACGAAGAGCTGTTGCATAACCAAACATTTCAGCTAGTGGAACATAAGCACGAATTTTCATACCATTTCCACGTTTTTCTTGAGAATCAAGACGTCCACGACGACTTGTTAAATCTCCGATGACATTACCTACATATTCTTCAGGAACTGTAACATCTACTTCCATGATTGGTTCTAATAAAACTGGTTTACATTTATCTTTGGTAACCTTTAAAGCCATTGATGCAGCAATCTTGAATGCCATTTCTGAAGAGTCTACTTCATGGTAAGATCCATCAAATAATGTTGCTTTAATATCAATCATTGGATAACCAGCTAATACTCCATTAGGTAGAGCTTCTTGTATACCTTTATCTACTACTGGAATGTATTCTCTTGGAACGGTTCCTCCAACAACCTTATCAACAAATTCATATCCCTTATCAGGATTTGGTTCAAACTTAACCCAAACGTGACCATATTGTCCACGTCCACCAGACTGACGAATAAACTTTCCTTCACAATCAGCAGCCTGTGTAATCGTTTCACGGTAAGAAACTTGTGGAGCACCAACGTTTGCTACAACGTTAAATTCTCTTTTCATACGGTCAACGATGATATCCAAGTGAAGTTCACCCATACCAGCGATAATGGTTTGACCTGTTTCTGCATCAGTATAGGTTCTAAATGTTGGATCTTCTTCTGCAAGTTTAGTTAAAGCGGTAGACATTTTTTCTTGATCCGCTTTAGTTTTAGGCTCAACAGCAACGTTAATAACTGGTTCAGGGAAAACCATTTTTTCTAAGATAACTTCATATTTTTCATCACAAAGTGTATCTCCAGTTGTAGTATTTTTAAATCCTACTGCTGCTGCGATATCCCCTGCATAAACTTCCTTAATTTCTTCTCTATGATTTGCATGCATTTGAACAATACGTCCTAAACGCTCTTTAGCATCTTTTGTTGTATTTCTAATGTAAGAACCAGAAGTGATATGTCCCTGGTATACACGGAAATAAGTCAATCTTCCTACAAATGGGTCAGCAACAACTTTAAATGCTAAAGCTGCAAATGGAGCATCATCCGTAGAATGAATATCTACTTCTGCACCATTATGGTCAATTCCTTTTGTTGCGACAATATCTGTTGGAGCTGGAAGATAATCTAAAACACCATCTAGCATCTTCTTAACACCCATGTTCTTAAATGCAGAACCACAGAACACTGGGAAGAATTGAACACCTAATGTTGCTTTACGAATTACAGATTTCAATAACTCTGTAGGAATTTCTTCTCCCTCTAAGTAAAGCATAGCTAAATCATCATCAAATTGTGATAATGTATCAATTAATACTTCTCTTTTTTCATTCGCTAAATCCACTAAATCAGCTGGGATTTCAGTTTCAGTAAAATTTTCATCTTGGCTTCCATCATAGACATAAGCTTTCATTTCAACAAGGTCAATTTGACCCTTGAATTGATCTTCAGCACCAATTGGCCACTGTACTGCAGCAGCAACTGCACCTAGTCTATCATGGATTGTATTTACAGAATATTCAAAATCTGCACCAATTTTATCCATCTTATTGACGAAAACAATACGAGGAACATTGTAGTCAGTTGCCTGACGCCAAACTGTTTCTGTTTGAGGTTCTACACCTGCTTGTCCATCTAGTACTGTAACAGCACCATCAAGAACACGCAAAGAACGAGAAACCTCTACTGTAAAGTCAACGTGACCTGGAGTATCAATGATGTTTACTCTATAATTTTTCCAAATGGCTGTAGTAGCAGCGGAAGTAATTGTAATACCACGCTCTTGCTCCTGTGCCATCCAGTCCATAGTAGAAGCACCATCATGGGTTTCTCCAATCTTATGAATTTTTTTAGTATGATAAAGAATACGTTCTGTTGTTGTCGTTTTACCAGCATCAATGTGTGCCATGATACCAATATTACGTGTTTTTTCTAATGTAAATTCTCTAGGCATATGAATTCTCTCCTAATTTATTACCAACGGTAATGTGCAAAGGCTCTATTAGCTTCTGCCATCTTATGTGTATCTTCACGCTTCTTACAAGCACCACCAACACCATTTGCAGCATCCATAATTTCCTTCGCTAATTTTTCTTCCATAGTTTTGTCATTACGAAGACGAGCATATTTGATTAACCATCTTAACCCTAAAGTTTGCTTTCTTTCAGGTCTAACCTCAACTGGTACTTGATAGTTTTGTCCACCTATACGACGGCTCTTCACTTCTAAAACTGGCATAATATTTTCTAGTGCTTTAGTAAATACTTCAAGTGGTTCTTGACCTGTAGCTTCTTTTACTCTATCAAAAGCACCATATAAAATTGTTTGTGCTGTTCCCTTTTTACCATCTAACATAATTGTGTTAATAGTTCTTGTAACTACTTTTGAATTATATATTGGATCAGGAAGCACATCTCTTTTTGATATATGTCCCTTACGAGGCATGAGCGATTCCTCCTTTTTTTTCTAATTTAATAATTATTTTTGTTTTGGGCGTTTTGCACCATATTTAGAACGTGACTGCATTCTATTTGCAACACCTGTAGTATCTAATGCACCACGAATAATATGATAACGAACACCTGGTAAATCCTTAACACGTCCACCACGAATTAAAACCGTACTATGTTCCTGTAAACTATGACCTATACCTGGAATATAAGCTGTTACTTCCATACCATTTGTAAGACGAACTCTCGCATATTTACGTAATGCTGAGTTAGGTTTCTTAGGTGTCATAGTTGTAACACGAGTACAAACACCACGTTTTTGAGGTGATGGAAGCTTTGTATATTTCTTCTCTAAGCTGTTAAATCCAACGCCTAAGCTTGGGGATTTAGACTTAGCTACTTTATTCGTTCTTCCGTTACGTACTAATTGTTCAATAGTTGGCATATATAAATCTCCTTTCTATCCTTAAAGGATAACTCTCTTTTATACCAATCATTTACCTTTAATATAAGGTTTAATTGACACAGCATTTTGATTATACCAAAAAAAAGGAATAAGTCAATGTATTTTTAATGTTTTTTTAATATTTTTTAAATCAAGATGAAACACACGACTTTGTGAAAATGAAATACGTTGAAATATCAATGTTTTTTTATTTTTACCTCTTTTCCATTTTTTGATTACAAACACACGACTTTGTGGGCATATTTTTGACTAAAACTATAAAAATTTATGAATTTTAAACTCCATACTAGCAAATATTTTACGATTTTGGTATAATACTTACAGTATGCCGCATTAGTTTAATGGATAAAACATTGACCTCCTAAGTCAAAAAGTTCGTGTTCGAATCACGAATGCGGTGCCATAGGAAAAAGAAAGCTGGGATTTTATACCCAGCTTATTATTTTATATTTTAGATTTAAGAATAACAGGATCCGTTTGAAGAAGCAGTTTTTGGTTTTCAATAACAATCGTTTCTTTGTTGAATAAATTGATATATGCTCCATTCTTAAGAATCGTTTTAATACTACCTCCCACATTACCCACATTAAAAATACATTCCATCACTTCTTTTTCGGTTTGATATGTTATGTGAACTATTTCTAATTCAGAAAAATGAATTTGAAATCTTCCTTTTTGTAGAATGGATTCTTTTTTTAGTTTACTACAACGTTTTATCAAATCCACCATATTATACTTACCTAAGGAACTCCAGTCTGTAAGATCTAAATCAAATAAACTCTCTAATTTTTCTTCACAGGCTTCTTGTCCTGCATAGATAAATGTAGCACCTTTTAGGAAAAACATTAAAGCATTTAAATTTCTTAATCTTACCCCATCTCTCACATAGCTTGCTGCTCTATGTCTGTCATGATTTTCTAGACCATGCACCTTAATATAATTCTTAGGATATACACTTTCTTGATTTTGAAGAGCTTCCAACCATCGGTTTAATCCCTCTCTATTTTGTAAATAAGTATCATAATATTTCCAAATATCATAATCATATTCCATATCAAATGCTTGGTATAGTTCACAATCTGAGGATGCCTCATACCCAAGATCTCTAATTTCTTTAACAAAATTTAAATCTATGGATTCTGCAAATAATATAAATTCAGGATTCATCTTCAACAATTCTTTTCTTGCCTCTAACCAAAATTCTAAAGGAACCATAGAGGCAACATCACAGCGATATCCATCCACTCCAAGTTTTGCCCAGTATTTTAACACAGAGATAAGTTCTTTCCATACTTCTTTATTCTTGTAGTCCAAATCCACCACATCCCACCAATCTCCAACTTTACTGGCATAAGCTCCTTTTCTTTTAAACATCCAGCCTGAATGTTCTCTTAATATTTTTGAATCTCTAGAGGTATGATTAAATACAACATCTATCATAAGTTTCATTCCTCTTCGATGCGTTTCTTCGATTAACATTTTAAAATCTTCTAAAGTACCTAAATCGGGGTTCACCAAATGGTAATCTTGGATTGAATAAGGACACCCCATTTTTCCTTTTTTATTTTTTTCTCCAATTGGATGAATGGGTAGTAAATACAGAATATCAACACCTAAACTTTTGATTCTATCCAAATCCTGTATAACACCTTGAAAATTAGACTGTTTAGAATGCTGTCGTGGAAATACTTGATAAATTATCTGATTTCTTAAATTGCTATTTGTAGTTTTTGCCATTATAACTCCATCCTTTCCTAAAGATATCCCGCTCTATTTTAGCAAAAAATAAAACAAAAGGGAAGATAAATTCTTCCCTAATTTTTTTATTCTGTTTCTACTTCATCTTCTAGAAATTCATCTAGTTCATCAATTTCATTTTCATAATCTTCATCGTCAGCTTCTAATTCTTCTTCTGATTCATCCTCTTCATTTTGGAAAGATTCATAAACCTCTTGATAAATATTTTCTTCTGGACGATGTTCACATTCAAACTCGTTCTCCACTAGAACACCTGTACCTGCTGGAATTAAACCACCAATGATAACATTTTCTTTAAGACCTACTAAATTATCCTGTTTAGACTGGATAGCAGCCTGCGTTAATATTCTTGTGGTTTCCTGGAAGGAGCATGCAGACAAGAAAGATTGACAAGCAAGTGCAGCCTTCGTAATACCTAATAGTACAGGCTTTGCAGTAGGAAGTGTTCCTCCATTTGCAAAAATCTTTGCACATGCATCTTTATATTCATGGATAGATACATCTCTGCCAGGAAGTAGTTCCGTATCTCCTTCTTGCACAACAATAAGTTTACGCATCATCTGACGTACAATAATTTCTATATGCTTATCAGAAATTTCAACGGATTGTGAACGATAAACCTTTTGAACTTCCTCAACGATGTATTTTTGAACAGCTTCTGCATCTTTAATACGTAATAATTCTTTAGGGTGAATGGATCCCTTCATTAGCTTCTCACCACGACGAATCTCATTTCCTACAGATACCAATAATTCAGAAGTTGCATCAACCGTATATATCTTATCTTCTGTATTGTTATGAATCGTGATAGCAAGACCATTCTTTGTTTTTTCAATAGCTTCTACTATACCATCAATTTCAGAAATCGTTGCCTTACCTTTAGGCTTACGTGCTTCAAATAATTCCTGAACACGTGGAAGACCCTGAGTAATATCTGCAGCGGAAGCAACACCTCCAGTATGGAAGGTTCTCATGGTCAACTGTGTACCTGGTTCACCGATAGATTGTGCGGCAACCGTTCCTACAGCCTCTCCTACCTCAACAATCTTGTTTGTGGCAAGGTTACGTCCATAACACATCATACATACACCTGATTTTGCATCACAGGTTAGGTTAGTTCTGATGCTTACAGATTTAATACCTGCATCAGATATGATGGCAGCCATTTCTTCTGTAAATAATTCATTTCTTCTACAAATCACTTCTCCAGTATCTGGATGAATTAAATCTTTTGCAGCAAAACGTCCAATCACACGATCTGCCACAGTAACAACCACTTTTCCACCATCATCAATGATATCCTCAACATACATACCCTTTTCAGTTCCACAATCTGGCATTGATATAATAACATCCTGAGAAACATCAACTAAACGTCTTGTCAAATATCCTGACTCAGCAGTTTTTAAGGCTGTATCTGTAGATCCTTTTCTTGAACCATGGGTTGAAATAAAGAATTCAGAAACTGTCAAACCTTCACGGAAGTTTGCTTTTACTGGAACCTCAATCGTTTCTCCAGAAGTATTGGCCATCAAACCACGCATACCTGCTAACTGAGCAAAGTTAGATGCATTACCACGGGATCCTGAATCTGCCATCATAAAGATATGATTATCTTTTTGTTTAGAAAGTTCTGCCCAAAGACCCTCTTGGATTTCATTACGAGCATCTCCCCATTCTTTTTCGACTAACTTTTTACGTTCTTTGTTTGTTAACTGACCTAAATCATACATTAATGTAATTTGATCTATCTTCTTATCTGCTTGTGCAATACGTGTTTGTTTTCCTTGATAATCCAAAACGTCAGCTGCAGAAATTGTTAAACCTGCAATCGTAGAATACTGGAATCCTAAATCTTTAATACGATCTAACATTCTAGAAGTTTCTGTGATTTGGAATCTTTTAAATACCTCAGCAATGATTCTAGCAATATTCTTTTTCTTAAATGGTTGAACCTCATCATGTGCCAATAAAGCTTCATATGTGTTATTAGGGTTATGCATATCTAAAAAGTAACGATCTGGAGTAGCTACACAAAGATTTTCCTCTGTAGGTTCATTTAAATATGGGAATTCATCTGGTAAAATGCTATTGAAAATCATCTTACCTAATGTCGTAAATAAATATTTCCCATGACCTTTACTCTTCATGAACTTTTCAGAAGGTAAATAAGATGGATCAACAAAAATACGTGTATGTAACGTGATGTTTCCGTTCTTATAAGCCATATAAGTTTCATCAAAATCCTTATAGAAATGACCTTCATTCGGTCTTCCTTTACGTTCTAACGTTAGATAGTAGTTACCTAAAATCATATCCTGAGAAGGTGTAACAACTGGTTTACCATCCTTAGGGTTTAAGATATTATTAGATGCTAACATCAATAAACGAGCTTCTGCCTGAGCCTCTAATGAAAGAGGAACATGGACTGCCATCTGGTCACCATCAAAGTCTGCATTAAATGGTGTACAAACTAGTGGATGTAGACGAATGGCTTTTCCTTCGATTAGCACAGGTTCAAATGCCTGAATACCCAAACGGTGAAGTGTAGGCGCACGGTTTAACAATACAGGATGTTCACGAATGACTTCCTCCAATATGGACCATACACTATCATCTTGACTATCACAAGCCTTAGAAGCCACCGCAATACTATTGCCTGCCTTAATTAATTCTTTTAGTACAAATGGCTTAAATAAAGTTAATGCCATTTCCTTTGGAATACCGCACTGATACATCTTTAAAGACGGACCAACAACGATAACAGAACGACCAGAATAATCTACACGTTTTCCAAGTAGATTTTGACGGAAACGTCCTTGCTTACCACGAAGCATATCAGATAAGCTCTTTAAATGATGGTTCTTTTCTACAACCGCTTTTTTGCCACGTTTAGAGTTATCAATTAAGGCATCTACAGCTTCTTGTAGCATACGTTTTTCGTTTTTAGTAATTAGATGTGGTGCATTTTGTTCAAATTGCTTCTTTAAACGATTATTACGGTTTAAAATACGACGATATAAATCGTTTAAATCGGTTGTTGCAAAACGACCACCTTCCAATTGAACCATTGGACGTAAATCTGGTGGTATAACAGGTAATACTTCTAGAATCATCCATTCTGGTTTATTATCAGAGGATAAGAAAGATTCTATGACTTCCAAACGCTTAATTACTCGATCACGACGTTGTTTCGAAGATGATTTTAACTTCTTTCTTAAAATCTTTTCTTCTTTTTCTAAATCAATATCTTTTAATAAAGTCTTAACTGCTTCTGCACCAGTTAAAGCCTTAAATTTAGATGGATACTGTTCACTCTTTACAGAGTATTCACTTTCAGATAAAATTTGTTTCTTAGCTAATCCCGTTTCTTTTTCAGCAGAAATAACAATATAAGAAGCTAAGTAAACAATTTCTTCTAAATCTTTTGTTTTAATATCTAATAATGTGGCAAGTGGGGAAGTACTATTTCTCAAAAACCAAGTATGAACTACTGGACTTGCTAAAGTAATATGTCCAAGTCTTTCTCTACGAACTTTAGATTCTGTAATCTCTACGCCACACTTCTCACAAATTTTACCTTTGTCTGTATTGCGTTTAGATTTACCACATGCACATTGATAGTCCTTCATTGGACCAAAAATTTTCTCACAGAATAATCCATCTGGTTCTGGTTTTAAAGTACGATAATTAATTGTCTCGTGCTTTAAAACTTCACCATGGGACCATGATAAAATCTCTTCTGGAGAGGCTAAACCAATTTTAATATATTTGTATTGTGTACTCATAGTTTTCCCTCCCTTAACGAACTGTTTCTCTTATTTTTAAATCAACAATAGAACGATTAACTTCATTTTCATCCTTGTCATTGATCAACTCTACATGAATACCTAATGCCTGTAATTCACGAGTTAATACTCTAAATGACTCTGGAATAGAGGATTCTGGAATAGGTTTTCCATCAACGATAGCATCAAATACACGATCTCTACCAATAAGGTCGTCAGATTTAACAGTTAACATTTCGCGTAAAGTGTTTGCAGCACCATAAGCTTCTAATGCCCAAACCTCCATCTCACCAAAACGCTGACCACCATTTTGAGCTTTTCCGCCCATTGGTTGCTGAGTAACAAGTGTATAAGGTCCAACGTTACGAGCATGTAATTTATCATCAACCATGTGATATAGCTTGACGAAATACATGATACCTACTGTAATCTTATTTTCAAATGGTTCTCCAGTTCTACCATCATATAATACTTCTTTACCGTCTTTAGGCAATCCTGCTTCTGCCATAATTGCTTCAATATCTTCAATGGTTGCACCATCAAATACTGGAGTCGCAACTTTAATGCCTAGTTTTTTAGCAGCTATACCTAAATGTAATTCTAATACCTGACCAATGTTCATACGTGATGGAACACCCTGAGGGTTCAACATAATATCAATTGGCTGTCCATCAGAAGTAAATGGCATATCTTCTAATGGTAAAATGTTGGAAATAACACCCTTATTACCATGACGTCCTGCCATCTTATCTCCAACTTGGATTTTACGTTTTTGAACGATGTAGATACGAACAACTTCATTGACACCAGGTGCTAAATCATCACCCTTTGCCTTGGAGAAATGTTGAATAGATTGAACAACACCTCCACCACCATGTGGAACACGTAAGGAAGTATCACGTACATCTCTACTCTTTTCACCAAATATAGCTAAAAGAAGTCTGTCTTCTGGCGTTGGATCTGTTACACCCTTTGGCGTAATTTTACCAACTAAAATATCGCCCTCTTTAACTTCTGTCCCTGGAATGACAATACCATGCTCATCCAAATTTTTCTTTGTATCTTCTTTTACGTTAGGTATTTCATAAGTAAACTCTTCTTTACCTAATTTAGTATCACGACATTCTACAGAGAATTCATCAATATGAATCGAAGTATAAACGTCATCATAAACCATTTTTTCGCTCATGATAACAGCATCTTCAAAGTTATATCCTTCCCATGTCATGAATGCAATTCTAACATTTCTACCTAGTGCCAATTCTCCATCTTTCATAGACTGACCATCAGCTATAATGTCTCCACGCTCCACTCTTTCCCCTGGAGCAACAATAGGACGTTGCATAACAGCAGTTGCAGAGTTAGAACGAAGTAATTGATATAACTCATAAGAATGTAAGTCACCACTATCTTCTTTAATTACAATTCTCTTTGCATCCACATATTGAACTATACCTGGCATAGTTGCAATTAATGCAGAACCTGAATCTTTTGCAGCCTTATACTCCATACCAGTTCCAACAATAGGACTTTCTGGATTGATGATAGGGACTGCTTGACGTTGCATGTTTGCACCCATTAAGGCACGCGTTGCATCATCGTGTTCAAGGAAAGGAACACATGCAGCAGCAACAGAAACAATTTGTTTAGGAGAAACGTCCATATAGTCTACTTCATCTGGACTAACCATTTCAGTTTCACCATTACGACGACCTATAACCTTTTCATCTAGAATGTGTCCTTCTGCATCTAATTTTGTAGAAGCAGAAGCAATAACCAATCCCTCTTCTTTGTCTGCAGAAAGATAAACTTTTTCTTCTGAAACATATCTTCTTCCGTCCTTACCTTGCTTCACAACAAAATAAGGTGTTTCAATAAATCCATATTCATTTACTTTAGCATAAGTAGCTAAAGAGGTAATCAAACCAATAGAAGGACCTTCTGGTGTTTCAATGGGGCACATACGACCATAATGTGAATTATGAACGTCACGTACTTCTACACCTGCTCTATCACGAGCAATACCACCTGTACCTAGTGCTGAGATACGACGCTTTTGTGTAATTTCAGCAAGAGGATTAATTTGATCCATGAATTGGGATAACTGACTTGAACCAAAGAATTCTTTTAAAGAGGATGTCAATGGTTTTATATTGATTAGATTCTGAGGAGTAGCTTCATGAATCTCTACTGTAGACATACGATCTAGTATATTCTTTTCAAGCTTTGCAAAACCAATTCTAAATTGATTCTTTAATAATTCACCAATCAATCTTAAGCGACGATTTCCTAAATGGTCAATATCATCTAGAGTTCCAACATTTTGATATAAGTTAAAATAATAGCTTGCAGTTGCCAAAATATCAGACATTGTAATATGTAATGAAGTTTCTCTTTGATCATTACCAATCACTTTTACCACTTGAGATTGATCATGTCTAACTACTGTAACATATAAAATTTCGTTATATGGATCTTCGCAAAGTGTATTTCCTAAATCAATTTTTTCACGATAAGCAGCTCTTGCTTTTTTTAGATTTTCTAAAACTTCACCTGCAATTAAATCACCATAACTTGCAATCTTAGTTCCTTGAGAAAATAATAGTTCACCTGTTGCATCATCAAAAATGTCTTCTTTTGCAACGATATCTTGAGCAAGTTCTAATCCTTTAGCACGTTGCAATACATCTAGTTTCATATTATATTTGAAACGACCAACCTTTTGAAGATCATAACGACGGTCGTCAAATAGACGTTGAATGATTACACCACGCGCACCTTCTACTGGAACCTTTTCTCCTTGACGAAGCTTAGAATAAACTTCTATAGCTGCTTCTTCTGCATTGGTGGTAATATCTTTCTCAAAAGTCGCCTGTAAGTATTCACTATCACCAAATAAATCAATGATTTGTTGATTTGTAGATAAACCATAAGAACGAAGCACTGTAGTCAAAGGTATTTTTTTAGATCTATCTAATTTTCCATACCAAACGTTCTTAGATCCCATTTCATATTCAATCCAAGCACCACGTGTAGGAATTACTGTTCCTGTATATTTGGTATCCCCAGTTTTCTTATCTATTTCTTTTGCATAATAAACACCTGAAGAACGCACAATCTGACTTGTGATTACACGCTCTGCTCCATTAATGATAAATGTTCCTACTGGAGTCATATATGGTATATCTCCCATAAATAACTCTTGTTCTAGAACTTCACCAGTCTGTGCATTTTCCAAAAGAACATGAACCTTTAATGGACGTGCATAGTTCACATCTCTTAGTTTACAATCAACAATAGAAAACTTAGGATTTTCAAAATGATGTTCTCCAAAAGAAAGTTTTAGTTCTCCATTAAATGCTGTAATTGGAGAAATATCTTTAAATAATTCCTCTAATCCTGCATTAACGAACCAATCAAAAGACTTCGTTTGAATTTCAATTAAGTCTGGCAATTCTATTTCTGTACGAATCTTAGAATAATTACGTCTTACAGATTTTTTACCATAGTTAACGTTTTTGTAATTCATAAATTGTTTATTTTTCCTTTCTCACTTATTTGAAACTACCTTTCGGCTTCGTATTTACGCAATCTGGCTGTTTCAAAACCTTCTTTGAGATACCCACGAATAATGTATATAAAATCGCAAATTGCGATAAAAATCTATATAAAATCTAAAGATTTTAAGGGACTCATTACCCCTAAAATGCAACAATACGCATTTTATTATTATACTTATAAAAAGCAAGCAAGTCAAGAGAATTCAAAAAAATAATAGAAAATTTATTCTTTTACACCTCTCATGTTTTATCATATTTTTAAGCAAAAAAATCGTCAAATTTGACGATTCATACTTGTTAAAATTTTTCTAAATCTCAAGCAATTTAAAATATATATTTTTTAAATTTACTACATTTTGAGTAATATCATATCCACTCTGAATTAAAAAGATTTTTGAACTGTATCTTTGTATATCCATTTGTTTAATACTATTAGCCCAATGCAGTGCTCCTTTAGATAAATCCAAAAACTGAATATAAGGGGAAATATTCACCTCTTGTGGAACCCCTGTTGAGGTTATACAAGGCATTCCGCTAGCTTGTGCCTCAATGAGTACAATTCCTAGTCCCTCTGATAAAGAAGGGAGGACAGATACATCACAGCATTGATATAGTTTTTCTATATCTGTTCGATTTCCTGTGAAAATTACATGTTCTGTTAATCCTAGATTATGTACCTTATCTTCTATTGCTTTACGCAGTTCTCCATCTCCTGCAAGCATTAACACATAGGAGTCATCTAATTGACATATTTCTTTTAATATGTCAATCAAAAAGATTTGATTTTTTGAAGCACATAATCTTCCAACACAAAGGATAACCTTTTTATTTGATATTCCAAAGGCTTTTCTATACTCCTCTCTTATTTTCCTATCCACAATATACTTATCGGTATCTATTGCATTTTTCATAACCAAAAATTTTTGTGCTTTTCTGTTTTTCCATTGTCGACCATACAAGGCAATTCCTGCTGAATTAGAACAAGCCAAGCAAACATCGGAATGCTTAGCAATCCCTTTGAGTAATATTTTATTACGAATCATTTTAACTAGCATAGTGATCCTATTTTTAAATACATTAAAACTTGGATTAGGTAACACAAATTTTGACGCATGGGAATGAGTTATAATCTTTTTAACTCTTCCCTGTTTTTTTGCTTTTCGAATTAAAAATCTTTGAACTAATATTTCATGGATATGCAAAATCTCCCATTCTCCAGAATGTTTTTTAAAGAACGTATGAATTTTATGGGAATAATCTAAAAAATTTACAGTTGGTCTTTCAATAAAATATATTCTTCCACCAAGTTGTTCCACTTCTTCACAATATTCTTTTTCAACGTGTCCAAACAATAAAAAATCAAACTGTATTTCTGTATGATTCATCTTCCGATAATAATTCATAACAAAATTTGCGATTCCACTACCTACATTCAGTGTGGATAAAACCTGTAAAACTCTCATACCACTACTACATTTCTCCTTTTTATTAAATTATACCCCCCCCCCCGTACATTTTTGTCAAGAAGAAAAAAGCCATCCGTTTCACTTTTCAAATCGAAAAAAACAAAAAAATGTTTCTAGATGATCAACATCTACAAACATTTTTTCAAATTTTATTATTTAATTATGCTGCACTCTTCAAAATCTTCTGAATAGATTCTTCAGTAAATTGATTTTTATATAATTCAAAATAATATTCTTTTGAAGCTAACAATTCATGATGCTTTCCACTTTCTACCACACAGCCATCCTTCATAACCAAAATAATATCTGCATTGACAACCGTAGATAATCTATGAGCAATCATAAAAGTTGTTCTACCTTTCATCACTTTATCCACTGCAGCTTGAATTAAACTTTCTGTCTGAGTATCAATAGAAGATGTAGCTTCATCTAATACTAAAATTTTAGGATCTGCCACAATAGCTCTTGCAAAACTAATCAATTGTCGCTCTCCCACAGATAACTTAGAACCACTTTCACCAACTAAAGCATTATATCCATCATCTAACTTTTCAATAAACTCATCTGCAGCAACGACTTTTAATGCATTCTTTATTTCTTCTTCTGTAGCATCTAATTTGCCATATCTCACATTATCCATGATTGTACCACTAAATAATTGAGGTGTTTGTAGAACATACCCGATATTTGAATGTAACCATGTGATGCTTCTATCCTTATAACTATGTCCATCAATTAAAATATCTCCTGATGTTGGTTCATAGAATCGACAAATTAGATTAACAATAGTAGATTTTCCACTGCCTGTATGTCCAACTAATGCAACACTTGACCCTGCCGGAATATGAAGATTAAAATTCTTTAAAACCTCTTCTCCTTTGGCATACTTGAAGGTTACATCTTTAAATTCAACATCTCCAATGAGTGGTTCAAAGTTTTCAAATTTAGGTTCAAAAATTGTTCCATATTTTTCTATAACCTCTGGTCGGTCTACAATTTCAGGTTCTTCTTCAATTAAAGAGATAATTCTTTCTGCTGAAGCTTGTGCCTGTTGAAAATCTCCAATGACTCTAGATACTGCAATAATAGGATCAAAGAATTTAATTGTATAATCTACAAACAAATAAAGAACTGCTACATCTAATAGCCCTTCTAATACCATAGACCCACCAAAATATAAAGTGGTTCCTACTCCTATGTAACATAAAATAAATGTAATAGGACCAAAAATTGCCGAAAAGAAGACCGCTCGTAAAGAAGCTTTTTTGTATGCTGTAGCTTTTCCATGAAATTCATTATAACAGCGTTCTTCTATTACCAAACTCTTCATTGCCTTTGCTCCCATAAATCCTTCATTATAAGCTGCTGTTATTTTAGAATTTTCTTTTCTCGCATCCCGATAACTTTTTAGCATTTTCTTTCGTATAAACATCGTTAATAAGATCATAACTGGCAAAAGAATTAAAACAATAATAGATAATAAAGTGTTTACGACCAAGAGTACACCTAGAATTCCAAACATAGAAAGCAAGCCCCATAACAAATCAACGCATCCCCATGAAATAATTTCACTTAATTTACGGGAATCTGATGTTACTCGAGCCATAATCCAACCTTGTGCTGTCTGATCAAAATAACTAAATGGCAGTTTTTGCAAATTCAAATATGCTTCCTTGCGCAATTCATAGGATGTTTGAATTTCCACTTTTCCTGCAAAAAACAAGAAGGAAAAAACACATACACCATAGGCAACACTTACGCCTATATACCCAAGAACCATATACCAAATGTTATCAAATCGGTTCGCCTCATTATTTTGAAAGAAATGAGAGATAGCATAAGAGTTGATTAAAGGGTAACAAACATCTAATACAGCTAGGCATATGACAGAAATTAATAAACCAACTACTGTTTTTTTATGCAGTAAAACCGTTTTAAATATCTTTTTCCATGGTCCCTTATTATTAGAATGATAGTCCATATCATTTAAGGATTCTTCTTCATAATCAAAATCTTCCATACTAATTTCCCTCCTTCAAAATTTCTTCAAATTCTTTCTCTAAATCTCCTTGGATTCCCCATAGCTCTTTATACAATCCTTCTTCTAATACCAAATCCTCATGTTTACCAATTTGCGAAATTGTTCCATGATCTAAAACGATAATTTGATCTGCTTCTTTTGCAGTTGTAGAGCGATGTGTAACAATAATCATCGTCTGTTCTTTTTTCTTTTTCTTCAATGCTTTACGAATCATCAAATCCGTTTTGGTATCTAAAGCTGATAAGGAATCATCAAATATAATTACATTAGAATTCTTAACAAGCATTCTTGCGATTGCAATTCTTTGCTTTTGACCACCAGATAACGTGGTTCCCTTTTCTCCGACAATGGTCTTATACCCACGTTCAAATTTCATAATTTCCTCATGAATTGCAGCTGTTTTAGATGCTTCAAAAACCTCTTCCTGACTGGCTTGTGCTTCTACTATAGACACATTGTCAAATACATTCTTAGAAAATAAGAAAGGATCCTGTAAAACATATTTTATATTTTTTCTTAAGTGTCTTTTCTCAATTTCTTTGATTGAAATCCCATCTACTAAAATTTCTCCACTATCCACTTCAAGCATACGTGTCAAAAGATTACAAATGGTAGACTTTCCACTTCCTGTCTTTCCTACAATTGCAATCGTTTGACCTGGCTCAATATGGAAAGATACATCTTTTAATAATGGTTTAGAATCATCTTTAAACTGGAAGCAGACATTTTTAAATTCAATATTCCCTGTGATTTGTGGTTCCTTTGTTCCGTTCACTTCAAACTCTTCTTGAATTTTTAATATATCATCAATTCGATTTGCAGCTACACTAGCTTTACCAAAGGAAGCTATAATACGGCCTAATCCTCTCATTGGCCAAATCAACATTCCCATAAGCAGTAAGGCAGCCACAATATCAGCAGCGTTTAATATACCATCCTTAGCCAAAAATATTCCAACACTCATCGTTAAGGCATATTGAAGGAAGCAAAGAAAATCACTACATCCCCAGAAAACCGCCATTACTTTGTTAAACTTTGCATTTCTTTGCGTATATTTTTTATTTGCAATATCCATTTTTTCAAATTCATATTTTTCATTTGCAAAAGCTCGAACTACCCTAGAGCTATTCACATTTTCTTGAATAATCGTCGTCATTTCACTTTCTGCATCTTCTATCTTTTGAAAAGCTTTATTACAATATCTAAAATAAATTATAGAAGACAATGCTGTAATTGGAGCACTTGCCAAGCTTACCCACATCAGCATAGGTGAAATTTGGAACACGCGATAAGCCCCAATGGAAATTGTAACAAAAATATTGATAAGTCCTGGGATTTGACTAGATATAAAATTTGAAGTTTGGTCTACATCAGAAGTTGACCTTTGTATCAAATCTCCAATATCAGAATGGTTGTGATAGGTATAAGATAAATTCATAACATGATCATAAATTTTTAATCTTAAATCATACCCAATATAATGGGCCAAAGCGCCTTCATAATAATTATCTAAACAACGCATGATGGACCGAAGAGCTTGTAATGCTATCATACTCAAAGCAATCATCAGTAAACAAACCAACGTATCATCTATGTTGTTATACCATTGAATAAGAAATGCTGGTAAATCCGTTTTTTGATCTGTAACCTGTCCTAAACGCTCAAAGGCATATTGTATAAATAATGGTAAATACGCATATAACCATTGTAAAATTGCAGCTAAAGCAACAACGATTAAAATTAACCATACATATTTTTTGCTCCACTGCCATATTTTTCTAATTCCTTGCATAATATTTCTCTCCTATTTTATTCTCCCACGAAAAAAGAGCCTATAAGGCTCTTAAAGTAAATTGTTAATCTAAAGGTATGACACTGCTTTCTTTTTCAGAACTTACAACAATAGAGGTGTCAATATTACTAACATTAGGGACATTTAATAGTTTATCGAAAACAAAATCACGATAGTACTCGAAGTTTTTAGCCACAATTTTTAATAAAAAGGAAGCATCCCCAGTAATTGTATAACATTCTACAATTTCAGGAATCTTGTTGGCTTCTTCAATAAACTTTGAACTCGTCTCACGGTTTAAAGGATGAATGTATACTTTCGCAAAGCAAGTAATTTCAAATCCTAAAATCTTTTCATCAACTAACACTTTAAACTGTTTTAAAATTTTCTGTTCCTTTAAATTTTTTACTCTAAGTAGACATGAAGATGGTGCTAATCCAATCTTCTTTGATAAATCAATATTACTAATTGAAGAATCTTGCTGAAGAATCTCAATAATCTTTTTGTCATAATCATCTAAGCGATATGTATTCATTTTGTCATCCTCCTTTCTTCGCATCCTTACCAATTATACCATATATTTTTATTTTGTAAAGAAAATTCAAATAAATTAATAAAAACTTATTAAAAATGCAAATAATGTAAGAAAATAAAACTTAAAATTCACTTAAAACTTATTAAAAGCGATAAATTTGGTTTTAGGAGAGCATATTTTTTTCAAAAGTGGAATAAAATTTGCATCTCTTCTTATACTTGCAATTACTGTAATATTTAAATCTGATTTTAAAAAACTCGATAAAAATCTTGGCAGTTCAGAATCATTCACAGATTCAAAACGTTGTAAGGCTAGCAATTCCGTTGTGAAATAGTCATAAACTAAAACAAAAATAGTTCCATTAATGGTAATTAAATCAATAGACAACCGAATCTCATTATAATTCAACAGCATTTTCTCATAAGCTTCAAATATGGTTTTCGCATAATCTAAATTATGATAATATATGTATTTTGCATAAAGGTTATCTACATTCCGGTCAGAAATTTCAATATTTTTAGAATAAAAATAATCACAGATTTCCTCTCTACTCATATGTTTTTCTTTAAAAAGAGAAATTAAACATACAATCTTTGCAGAATAAGTATATCCCTTAAAGCATAATTTAGTAGCCGTTTGGGAAACATAAACATTTCCGTCTTTGCAATTCGGACAAGCGTATCCTAAATTTCTAACTCTAATTCTTTTTCCACTAGAAAAATACACAAGCTTATTGGAAACAGGATATTTATATTCTAGTTTGGCATTACATTTTGGACAATATATAATCTCTGGTTTGTAATTTTTACATACAGAATTCATCGAGTCTTCCTCATCGTGATTAGTCCTGCACACCCTAACATTCCTGCATCATTTAACAGGGATGCAGCTTCAATTTTCACATTTTTTACGGCATAATGTGCTAATGCTTTGTAATGGTTTTGAATACTATGAATTAATATATCTCCTGCTTTGGAAACTCCACCACCAATATAGTACACATCTACATCAACCGTAATAGCAAGTATGGAAATACATTTTGCAAGGTAATATCCAACTTTATCTACAACAAATAGACAAAGCGGATCATTTTGTTTGGCAAAATCAAACACATCTTTTGCAGTAAAATTTTCTCCTAATTTTGTGTCAAATTCATGTTTATGAAACTTTGCTAATCGAACGACACCAGTTGCAGAAGCCACGGTTTCTAAACATCCCTTTAATCCACAAGTACAGGAAAATCCATACTCTGTAGCTATCGTCATATGCCCTACTTCTCCTGCAGCTCCATGAGATCCTTCAATCAGGTTCCCATCCAGAACAATACCACACCCAACACCAGTACCTAATGTAATCATACAAGCATTGTGGTAAGCATTGTGATACAACATCTCTCCTAATGCTGCAACATTGGCATCATTTTGAGCCATAACCTCTATATCTGGAAAATATTTTTTCACTTCTTTCGTCAGGTCAATATTCTGCACCCCTACATTTGGAAGATTATAAATATAATTTTGGATGACATTCCCAGGCAATCCAAAACCAATACCTTCTATGTCGGAAATATGGTGTTTCGTAATATACTCCTGAATAAACAAACAAGCATCTTGAATAAATGAATCTTTTCTCGTGGGAATTTCCGTTTTATCGATAATCTTGTTATTTTCTACCATACCTATTTTAATCGTAGTTCCTCCAACATCAACGCCAAATATCATCTTCTTATACCTCCAAATAACATAGCTAGCACTTCCTTTACCTGATGACTTTCTTTAGAGCCAAACGTACATAAATTAGAAAAATGCTCACAATTATAAGACACCAAATCATATCCACCTTCCCCTAGATGGGACTGTGCACATGCAATGATTTCTTCTGGGCTTCGTCTTTTTCTTTTTTCCTCTTCCGTATATACCCTAACCTCAAGTTGTCCACCTTTCAGAAATTCTTCTAGCGTAGTTTCTATAATCCTTGCAGCACAAGGATCTAAACGATCCGTTCTTCCAGGAGGAGCAAAATGATACACTGAATTCTTTGTTGCATAAATTCCATGATGAGAATAATATCCTCTATTTACTTTAATCTGATCCCCATAGTTTGGTTCTTTTATAACCCACATAATACGCCTCCCATTATAAAGTTTAACATCCTATGGATTTTTTATTATCTACCACAGCACCAATAAAATCTCTAAACAAAGGATGTGGACGTTGTGGTCTAGATAAAAATTCAGGGTGAAACTGACACGCAACAAACCAAGGATGATTTTTTAATTCCACAATCTCTACAAGCTGGGATTGTGGATTCATCCCTGATACTACAAAATTCTCATCAAATATAGATAAATAATCATTATTAAATTCATAACGATGACGATGACGTTCTTGAATCAATTCCTTGTTATATGCCTTTGCGGTTTTTGTATTTTCTGTAACCTTACAGTCATAGGACCCTAAACGTAAGGTTCCTCCTAGTTCAATTCCGTCATGCTGATTCTCCAGGTAATGAATGATTGGATGGGACGTCTTGGAATCAATTTCTGATGAATTTGCATCTTTGAGTCCTTTAACATGTCTAGCATATTCAATACAAGCCAGTTGCATACCAAAGCAGATTCCTAAGAATGGAATATGCTGCGTTCTAGCATATTGAATCGTTAAAATTTTACCTTCACTACCACGATTGCCAAACCCACCAGGAACTAAAATTCCATCATAGCCTTGTAATTTTTCCACATAATTTTGTTCTGTAATTTCACTTGAATCCACAGGACATATTTGTATTTTAACCTGATGAAAATAGCCTGCAGATTTTAAAGCTTCATTGACACTTATATAGGCATCCTGTAAAGCAACATATTTTCCAACTAAGGCTATTTTTATTTCCTGTTTTAAAGTTTTAATTCGTTCAATCAAACTCTTCCATTCTGTCATATCTGCTGGTTTAAGCGTTAATCCAAAATGTTTTAATATGACATCATCAATTTTTTGCGCATGTAAATTCATCGCAACTTCATATAATATTTTACAATCCTTTGCTTCAAAAACAGCTTTTCTATCCACATCACAAAATGCAGCTATTTTTTCTTTCTGTTCCTTTTTGATAGGGAATTCTGTTCTCAAAATAATGATATCTGGCTGAATTCCCAAACTACGTAGTTCTTTAACAGAGTGCTGTGTTGGTTTCGTTTTAATTTCTTTTGCTGCTCTCAAATAAGGCACTAGGGTATTGTGGATATAAAGTGTATTTTTATAGCCAAACTCTCTTCTAGCTTGACGGATTGCTTCTAAAAAAGGAAGAGATTCAATATCTCCTACAGTTCCGCCAATTTCTGTAATGATGACATCTGCACCACTATCTTTAGCAACTGCCACCAATCTTTCTTTTATTTCATTCGTAATATGAGGAATCACCTGTACGGTTGCGCCTAGATAATCCCCTCTTCTTTCCTTGGCAATTACACTTGAATATATTTTTCCAGCAGTTATATTAGAATTTTTTGAAAGATTTTCATCAATGAATCTTTCGTAATGTCCTAAATCTAAATCAGTTTCTGCACCATCTTCTGTAACGAAAACCTCTCCATGCTGATAAGGAGACATAGTCCCAGGATCTACATTGATGTATGGATCAAATTTCTGCATAAAAACCTTTAATCCTCTGTTCTTTAAAAGTCTTCCTATACTGGATGCTGCAATGCCTTTTCCTAATGAGGAGACAACTCCTCCTGTAACAAAAATATATTTCACTGATTTTTTCAAAATAACCACCTCATAAAAGAAAAATGATTCTCCTTATGGAGAATTTAAAAAGAATACCTAAATCATTATAATATAAAGATATTCTTTTTTCAATATCTAGAATTTAAATAGCCCAAGTTCCATTTTCAAAGATTTGGACTTTTTTACCATCAAAAGTCTCTGCTAAAATAGATAAATCCTCACTACCAATCATAAAGTCTACATGAATCATTGAAGTATTTAAATCTAACGCTTTAATTTCCTCTTCAGATTTATTCTGATAGTCTCTAATACATTCATTAAAGGCTCTACCAATTGCCAAATGACAACATGCATTTTCATCATATAACGTATTATAGAACAATAACTCAGTTTGATTAATTGGAGAATCATATGGAACTAACGCAACTTCTCCAAGCATCGCAGCCCCTTCATCAGTTGAAACAAGTTTTGTCAAAACATCTTTGTATTCATTATTTTTACAAAGAACCTCTACAACCTTCCCCTTTTCAAATCTAAATCCAAAATCCTCTACAAGTACACCACGCACAGATAAAGGTTTTGTTGCCATAACTACACCATGAGCGCTAGTTTTTACTGGTGAAGTAAAACATTCTTCTGTTGGCATATTTGGATTATAGAAAACTCCTCCATACGTGGTTTCACCACCCGCCAAGAAATTCATATCTTTATGAATGTCTACTGTAAAATCTGTGCCATTCTTTGATTTATAATATAAAGTCTTAATACCAAGATCATTTAAAGTCTTTGTTTTTAACGCCAAATTTTCATTATGCTCTTGCCAGTTTTTAATCGGATCCCCATAGACTCTAGTTACCTTTAATATGGCATCCCATAAAGCATTTATAGCTTGTTTTTTATTTAAATTCGGAAAAACCTTCTTTGCCCATTTTTCTCCTGGAATTCCAACAATGGTCCACTGAAATTTATTATCCATTTGTTCACGATATTTCATAAGAACTGGTCCAACTTTTTTTTGAACTTCTAACAATTTTGCTTGATCTATCCCAGACAATCCATCTGGATCTTCAGAAATAATATGTATTGTAGCAGGTAATGTCTTTACACGATGTTCTCTTTTTTTAAGGAACCATGCAGGAAGTTCTGCTAGAGTTTTGATAGATTCATACTGATAAGCCAATTTTGTTAAGGGTTGAAAACTCCAATCTACGGTAACTTCTCTTGCCCCTGCTTGATAAGCAGCCTCTACAACATATTCTACAAAGTATGCATCCTCTACAGAAGCATTAATCACTACATCCTGTCCTTGCTGAAC
The DNA here is from genome assembly GCA_910577745.1 of uncultured Anaeroplasmataceae bacterium. Classification (GTDB taxonomy): domain Bacteria; phylum Bacillota_I; class Bacilli_A; order Acholeplasmatales; family Anaeroplasmataceae; genus Pelethenecus. The sequence goes on from CAJTNG010000002.1 coordinate 239,566, forward strand.
ATTTACGCCAGTCCTAACAATTAATTTTGCATAATTCTTTAATACTGATTTTTTCATTTCTGTTCCTCCATAAATTTTTCGATTTCTTCTACAGTTTTTAAAATATCTTTACTTAAATTGATACAACCATCTTCTGTCACTAAGATATCATCTTCAATTCGGATTCCAATACCCTCTTCTTCAATATAAAGTCCTGGTTCACAGGAAATAATACTATTTGGCATCAAAGGTAAATATTCACATAAGTCATGACACTCTAATCCAATATGATGTGAAACACCATGATAATAATATTTCTTAACTTCCTCGTCCTTTTGAATCAATCCTATAGCTTTTAATTCTTCTGCATAAAATTTCACTAAAATTTGATTCAATTCTTTTGTCGTAATTCCCGGTTTAATATGCTTCATAACATATTCTTGTCCATTTAAAACAATTTGATACAGCTGTTTTTGTCTAGGACTAAATTTGCCACTTACTGGAAATGTTCTAGAAATATCCGAACAATACATATGATAGGAACACCCTAAATCAAATAAAATCAAATCTCCATTTTTGGCAATATTGTCATTTGCCATATAATGTAAACAACAAGCATTTTTACCACTTGCCGCTATAGTGGGAAAAGCATACCCTGTAGCACCATGATATTTGATGGCTTGATCAAAATAACTTTCCAACTGGTATTCATAGGATTCTTTCATGTTTTTAAGAATAGATTCTATTCCTATTTTCGTAATGGAGATTGCTTTTTTAATTTCTTCAATTTCTTCTATAGATTTTATAGTTCTAGCCTTTTTAAATAGATTCTCAGCATTATAAATTACCAAAGCTGGATATTTTTCTTTCATTCTATTCGCAAAAAGTTTTTCTTGACTGTAGCTATTTTTTTCATCTTTTAAATCTACATAAAGCTTAGAGATTTCTAAAATATAATTTGAAATGATTTCATCAAATTCATCTAAATAGTAGATATCCTTAAAACCCGATTGTTCCGCAACTTTATCCTTGGACAGTGGGGCACCAACCCACTTTGCTTTTATTTCATCATAGCGATGAATAAATATCATTTCTTTTATCTCTTGCCCATTTTTATATAACACTACAATATTTTCATATTCGAAATTTCCAGAGACATAATAATAATTCCGATCCACATCATACTTTACATCCTCTTTAGGTGTAGAAAAAACAAAAAGTAGGGAGGCATCCATCATTTGATGTAATATGACTTCTCTGTTCTTTTTAAATACAATTCCTTCCATAAACGCTCCTCTTATTTAACTCTTAAAATTAAACATTTTAAATATAATTGTTCATTACTCATTAAAAGTGCAGGGTGATCTGGTGCTTGAATTCTGAAGTCCAAGAACTGAACTTCCCGTTTTGCATCTAATGCAGCTTCTTTCACCATTTGCATAAATAAATCTGGTGTCATATGCTGACTACAGGAAAATGTCAAAAGGTATCCCCCTGCTTTAATATGTTTTATAGCCTGTAAATTAATTTCTTTATATCCTCTATAGGCTTTTTTTACCGTGGTTTTATCTTTAGTGAAAGCTGGTGGGTCTAGCACAATAACATCATATGTATTATGAATATTCTCACTTCTCAAATATTCAAAGACATCTGTACAAACCACTTCTAAATTTGTAAACCCATTGAGTAATGCATTCTGCTGAATCTCTTCACATGCTAGTTTAGAGATATCACAAGCTGTCACTTTATTAGCTCCATATTTACAAGCATGTAACGCAAAGCCCCCAACATTAGAGAAACAATCTAACACATTTTTATCTTTCACATAATATTTTACTATATCTCGATTCAGTTTTTGATCTAAAAAATACCCTGTTTTTTGACCATTTTCCAAATCCACAATAAAATGTATATCATGTTCTATTACTTCAATTCTTGGGTTAAACTTCTGGTATAAAAATCCTTTTTGCAGTGGCAACCCCTCTTTCTCACGAACCGGAACATCACTACGCTCATAGATTCCTTTTGGATGTAAAAGCTCAATGAATATGTCTATAAACATGTCCTTTAATTTGTCCATACCTAAACACAGGAACTGAACCGAAAGATATTCTCCATATTGGTCTACAATAAGTCCAGGTAAAAAATCTGCTTCCGCAAAAATCAATCTTTTACAAGTATCAAATCCCAAATTCTTTCTATGTTCTATTGCATATTCTATTCTATTTTTAAAAAATGTTCTATCTATCTTTTCCTCTTTTAAGGAAAGCATACGAATCATCAGTTTTGAATTTACGTTCAAAAATCCATAGCCAATAAATCGGTAATCATCACTTTCTACTCTGACCACTTCTCCATTGCAAATTTCCCCTATAAAATGATGAACTTCATTATTATATACCCATGGAAATCCATTCAACACATTTAGTTCTTCTCCATGATTTAATATTACTCTTAACATGATTCCACCACCTTACTTTATCGTTTTAAATTGTTGATGATATAGCTTTGCATATTCTCCATCTTTAGATAACAAATCCAAATGAGTTCCAGATTCCTTAATCTTTCCATCATCTATGACATAAATTTCATCTGCATGCTGGATGGTTGAAAGTCTATGCGCAACAACAACCGTAGTTCTTCCTTTGGCTAACTGCTCTAAAGAATCCTGAATGTAAGCTTCTGTCACATTATCTAGTGCACTTGTTGCTTCATCTAAAATTAATATGGAAGGATTCTTTAAGAAAACTCTAGCAATGGACAAACGCTGTTTTTGACCACCAGATAATTTAATACCTCTTTCACCAATTTGTGTATTATAGCCTTGGTCTAACGTTAAGATATACTCATGGATATTTGCAGATCTTGCAGCTTCAAATACTTCCTCATCACTCGCATCCAATCTGCCATATCTGATATTTTCTAAAATCGTTCCAGAAAATAAAAACACATCCTGCTGCACGATTCCAATATTATCTCTCAAGGATTTAAAACTCAACGCCTTAATATCATATTGATCAATCGTGATTTTCCCATTTTGAATGGGATAAAAGTTTGGAATCAAATGACAGATTGTCGTTTTTCCACCACCCGATGGTCCAACAAAGGCCACAGTCTTTCCTTCCTCTATAGAAAAACTAACATCATTTAAAACCCCTTTGGTAGTTTCATAATCAAAGCTCACATGCTGAAATTCTATGTTTCCTTTTAACTTAGGAACAGAAACTGCCATTTCAGATTCTTGTTCCTCTTCCTCGTCCAATACTTCAGTAAATCGCTTAAATCCTGTGACCCCCTCCTGATATTGTTCAACAAAATTAATCAAAGTGATGAGTGGATTGATAAACATATTTATAGAGACCATAAAAGTAACTAATATAGCATAATCCACATTAAATTCTTTATAAATAAAAACAGCACCTACAACAAGAATGACTAAACTAAATAAATCTGTAACAAAGGAAGTCGATGAGCCAAATTGCCCCATTGCTTTATAAGCCTTACTTCTTGCTTTTACAAATTGATGATTTCCTTTTTCGAATTTATTTAATTCTTCTTCTGCATTATTAAAAGCTTTCGTAACTCTGATTCCTGTAATGGAAGATTCTAAAGCACCATTGATTTCTGCAACCGATTTTCTAGTCTCCATAAATGCTCTATTCATTCGTTTTCTCATCACCAAACTAATAATAACCAGTAACGGAACAACCGCAAAAACAATGAGTGTTAGTAACCAGTTAAGTGTCATTAAATAAACAAAGGATAAAAGAACTGTAACTCCACAAATAAAAATATTTTCGGGTCCATGATGGGCTAATTCGGATACGTCCATTAAGTCATTTGTCATACGACTCATGATTTTTCCAGTCTCATGCTCATCATAATAAGAAAAAGGGAGTTTTTGCAATTTCATAAATAATTCTTTTCGCATATCTGCTTGCATTTTAACTCCCATAACATGTCCATAATATTGAACAAAAAATCTCAAAAGCATACGAACTAAATAACACCCTAATAAAGCAACACCCAAAAGAATAATTAATTTAATCTCCTTATTTGGAATAAATCTCTTCAATATCAAATTTGTTAAAATAGGATAGAGAAGTCCTATTAAAGAAATAAATAAAGCAGCTAACATATCAAGAAAAAACATTTTCTTATATGGTTTGTAGTATTTCATAAAACGTCGAAACATAAAATCACTCCTAATTTTAATTATATAATAAAATGACAAGTTTTTAAAGCAAAAAGAAAAGGCTATAAGATATAATCTTATAACCTTTCTATCAATTGAAGTACATTTATAAAATCTAGAAATAATTTTGAATAATCATCGAGTTAAATCGCTTATATTCCTCCCAATTTACTCATGACAAATGTGCTAAGCACTTTTTTTTATTTTTTGTTATTTCCAAATCTTTTAATTCCCTACGATACATATTTTATATTATTTAGTTGTCGAAAATGGGAGATATATGAGAAACATAGGGATTAAAAATAAATGTATTCAAGAGATAGCGATGAAGAAGCGTTTGGATCAAAGTAACAGATGTTACCTCGTCCATCATCAATATAATAAAAATATGCAGTATGAGTTTTTTGGAAAATCCAAACTCCTGTAGTATAGGTATACTTTCGATATCCTAACAGGGTAACTGCATGTGTTCCATAAGTTTGACTATTGGCTAACCCACAGAATACTGCATATCCGTTATCTAAAGAATTCATTACATCTGCAAAATTTGTTGTTGCAGTTGGATAATTTAGACATTGATAAAATGCCATACAATATATTAAGATGTCGCGCGCCAAATCTAAGTTAATTCCTTGATCTGGTGCTGTTCCACGAGTTATAGCTCCATAGCGACGCGCTCTAGCATATAACTCTGAAAAGTTTTGCAAAATAGATTTGTCATTGATTGTCCAAGTATACACAGTATTTGGTCCAGGACGATACATTCCATATTTTGCATAATACGGGTCTTCATTAATTGTAGAAAAAACATCAATTGTTTTATCTATTGTTGGAATTCCTGAAATTAACCCTTTACTTTGCCAACTCCATAGAAGATTACAATCTGCAACCATAGCACAATTGTTTTCTGAACTAATGGAAAATGGTTCTCCTTTATGATTTAGTGATTCATAAAAGACATAATAGCTTGTTGACATTTGATTTGTAAACTTATAATCAAGTCCAAATGCGTCTTTATGCTCTTCAACATAGTTGTATGATGGATAACGTTCAGATACATAACTATTAATATTTGTTATCATACCATCCCCACTGCCAATTTGTCCAGAGTAACCATACTCTACTGGAACAGAACGCAATTCAATGTCAAACTTTTGATACTTGTCCTCACTTAAATACAAGAACCCATCCATAACACTGTAGTAAACAAAATCAACATTTTTTAAATATTCCAAATCACCTTCAACTTCTAGTGCATAGATTTCATAATCTAAAGTCACCACCATATAACCAGTTGAATCATTAAAATCTATATATACTCCATTTTTTTCTGCATCAATTATATAAGCTGGAATATATCCTTCTATCTCTGTAGAAGTCATTTTTTTAGATTCACTCAAATTATATTCTATTTTGAATTGAGATAAATTGGAAGCTATTAAATCTGCCATTTCCTTACATTGCTGGTATAATTCTGTATTAGCTGAAACAGGCAAACTACAAAAACAGCTTATAAGAAGAACAAAGGCACTCAATAGAAGTATACTGATCTTTTTCATGTTCTTTTTTCTCCTTCATACTATATACGCAAGAAACCTACAATTTTTTTCAAAAAATTGGAAAAAAATGGAAAAAAAATAAAAAATCAGCAAAATTTTGCTGATTTAACTAAAATTTGATAAAATTCTATTAATTATGTCATTATTTTCTGATTCTATATAAATAAAATAGATATAAGAATCAACTGATACTCTTCCATAAAACGATGATTCTAAAATAGAACCATAAAATGGAACTTGTTCATATAGTTTCCATACAGAAGAATAACTATTATAGATATAATTACAATCATAAAAACTTATGCCTTTTTTAGAAATTAGAAGAACACAATGTATACCATTATAATCATAATGTTCCTCAATGAGTTCTCGTTCTTCCATATATACCAGTTGATAAGTTTCAAGCACTTCTGCCTCATGAATGGAAAGAAAATTGGTTCCTTGATTCTGATTAAAGGATTCAACAGATTCCATTTTTATTTTGGTTAAATCCCTATAGTTATAAGTGATTGGTGCTGAAGCTCCATAATCTGGTTTAATAAAGCCATTTTCAAAGGAAATCGGTAAGATAAGTAAAAATAGTAGCATTGTAACCAAGATAGGTACAGAAATGCCAACTATTTTTTTTTGTTTCTTTTTAGTTTGATTTGAATTTTTATTCAATTCGTTTCGTGCTAAATCTAATATTGCATCAGATTCTTCTGCATCAGTTTGAATTAAATAATCTAGTTCTTGATTTGACTCTTTTCTTCCCATTACTCATCACCACACTATACTAATAGATTGTCATAAAGTTTTTTTAGTGCACTATTATATATTCTATAAATTCGAGTCATATTCATTTTTAATAATTCTGCAATTTCATTTAACGAATTATTTTCCCATATTCTTAACTGAATTACCTGTAACTCAATAGCATTTAAAGACTTTAATGCTATATGAAGATTTATATTTTGTGAATAAGATATTCCTACATCATTTACAAAAATGTCTTCATCAAAACTCATATTCGTAGTCTTAGAATTTTTTCTATTATAATCTAAAGCCGTATTCTTTACAATCTCATACATCCAATTGTAACCATTATAACTTTTCTTAAAAGAATATGATTTGTTATATATTTTCAAAAAGGCTTCTGATAATACATCTTCAACATAACTCTTATCTTGTAAATAACGAAGAGCAACCATTTTCATCTTTTCTTTCGTCAAAGCATACAACTCATCTAATGCTCCACCATTATTATGAGATAATTGTAAGATTAATTTATTAATGTATGTTATATCATGATTCATAGATATTCACATCCTTACTACAAATTCTAGTTAAAAAGAGTGCCGTAAAAGCACCCTTATTCAACTATTCTACCCATTCAATAATAGCCATTGGAGCTGCATCTCCGCGACGGAAACCAGTTTTAATTACACGAGTGTAACCTCCATTACGACTAGCAAATTTTGGGGCAATTTCACTAAATAGCTTTTGAATAGCATATTGTCCATCTTCTGCTTTTTCAAAACGAACGAATGAAGCAGCTTGACGACGAGAGTGAAGTGTATTTGCTTTACCTAAAGTTACCATTTTATCAGCTAATCTTTTTAATTCTCTAGCCTTTGCTACAGTAGTTTCAATACGACCATTGATTATCAAATCTGTGATTAAATCACGAAGCAATGCTTTTCTCTGGTCTGAACTACGACGTAATCTACTATATGCCACTTTTAATATCCTCCTTACGATTAATCTTTCTTAAAGCCTAATCCTAAGGCTTCTAACTTTTCTTTTATTTCTTTTAATGATTTTCTACCAAGGTTACGAACCTTCATCATATCTTCTTCAGACTTAGCTGCTAATTCTGCAACAGTATTTAATCCTGCACGCTTTAAGCAGTTATAAGAACGAACTGAAAGATCAAGTTCATCAATTGTCATTTCAAGTTTGCGGTTTTGTGTATCATCCTCTGTTTCAATCATATAATCTGATACAGAAGCTTTTTCACTCAACTCAACAATAACTTCTAAATGCTCAATCATCATTTTAGAAGCAATAGCTAATGCTTCTTTTGCAGTGATAGAACCATTGGTTTGTACTTCAATTTCAAGCTTATCAAAGGAAGCAACATTCACATTTTCTACACGAGTTTTTTCAACATTAAATGCAACATTTACAACAGGTGTATAGATAGAGTCAATAGAAATAACACCAACAGATTGGTTATATTCCTTGTTCATAGCTGAACTTACATAACCAACACCTCTACGAACTGTTAAAAACATATGTAAATCTCCACCTGCTGCTACAGTAGCAATGTGTTGATCTGGATTAACAATAACTATATCATTTCCGTGAATTATATCACCAGCAGTAACTTCGCCTTCTCCCTTATGAATCTCTACAACAGCTTCGAAATTAGGATCTTCACTATCTACAGATAAAACTACACGTTTTAAATTTAGAATAATTGTGATAACATCCTCTACAACGCCATCAACGTTTTGAAATTCATGTTCTGCACCTTCTATTTTTACATTAACAAAAGCTGCACCTGGTAAAGAGGACAGTAGTGTTCTTCTCAAAGCATTACCTAAAGTAATACCAAAGCCTCTTTCTAATGGGTTAACAACGAATTTACCATAATTACCTTGATCAGCAATCTCTTCAATGCTTGTTCTTGGTTTTTCGAATTTTAAATCTTTCATTAATGGGCCTCCTATATTATTTTTGTACTACTATAAAAAATACTACTAAATCTTATCCTCTAGGACGTTTTGGTGGACGGCATCCATTATGTGGAATTGGAGTAACATCCGTAATCGCAGTAATTTCTAGACCTGCTACTGTTAATGAACGAATTGCAGCCTCACGACCTTGTCCTGGTCCTTTAACTGAAACTTCTACCTTAGATACACCTGCATCCACTGCAGCCTTAGCTGCTGCTTCACTACACATTTGTGCGGCAAAAGGAGTTGATTTACGACTACCCTTAAAGCCTAATGCACCTGCACTACTCCAGGAAATAACATTTCCATCTGGATCAGTGATTGTAACAATTGTATTATTGAAAGTCGATTGAATATGAGCAACGCCAACAGGGCAGTTTCTCTTCACACGACGTTTTGTAACTTTACGTGCCATAATATTTATCCTCCTTATTATTTCTTCTTATTCGCGATAGTATGTCTAGGACCTTTACGTGTACGGGCATTATTTCTAGTGTTCTGTCCGCGAACAGGTAAATTCTTTCTATGACGAATACCTCTATAGCATCCAATTTCCATTAAACGCTTAATATTTAATGCAACCTCTCTACGTAGGTCACCTTCTACTTTAATTTTAGCTACCTGAGAACGAATTAACTGTAATTGATCTTCTGTCAAATCCTTAGTACGGATATCCTCAGATATACCTGCATCCTTTAAAATCTTCTTTGATGTAGGTTCACCAATACCATAAATGTATTGTAATGAAATAACAATACGCTTTTCACTTGGAATATCTACTCCTGCAATACGTGCCATACTTTTCGCACCTCCTACTTTCTATCCTTGTCTTTGTTTATGCTTTGGGTTTTCACAAATAACCATAACACGGCCTTTGCGCTTAATAACCTTGCATTTATCACACATTGGTTTTACTGATGGTCTTACTTTCATCTTAAATACCTCCAATATTATTTATGTCTGTAAGTAATTCTGCCACGTGTTAAATCGTACGTTGATAATTCAATCGTAACTTTATCCCCTGGTAAAATGCGTATGTTATTCATGCGGATTTTACCAGAAACGTGAGCCAAAACTTGATGATCATTTTCAAGTTTTACTATAAATTGTGTATTAGGTAATACTTCAAGTACTTTACCTTCCATTTCAATAACGTCGTCTTTTTTTGCCATTCTGTTCTCTCCTTTATAATGTAGTTAGAATTTCATAACCATTTTTACGCACAACAATTGTATGTTCAAAATGTGCACTTTTTGATTTATCTCTTGTCACTGTTGTCCATCCATCTGCAAGAATTCTTACTTTTCTAGTCCCTGCATTTACCATAGGCTCAATTGCTAATACCATACCTTCTTTTAGAATAGGTCCTGTTCCTGGAACACCAAAATTGAAAATTGGTGGATCCTCATGGATGTTTCGTCCAACACCATGTCCAGTAAACTCTTCGACTACTCCAAAACCAAAAGAGGTTGCATAATTTCCTATTGCTGCACTGACATCTCCTAAATGAACACCCTCACGAACAAGTTCTAATCCCTTAAACAGAGCATCATGAGTTACCTGCATTAAAAGCTCATCTTTTTTACTAATGGCACCTACTGCATAGGACCAAGCAGAATCTCCATGATAGCCTTTATAACAAGCACCTATATCAATTGCAATTATGTCTCCTTGTTTCAAAATTTGTTTTGAACTAGGAATGCCATGAACAATCACTTCATTGATTGAAGCACAAACAGCTGAGGGGAACCCATTATATCCTTTAAAGGATGGTGTGGCGCCATGTTCTAAAATGATTTTTTCACAAATATCGTTCAGTTCTTTTGTAGATATTCCTGGACGAACTTGTTTTTTCATCTCTTCATGACAAAGCGCAACAATACGTCCCGCCTCTTTTAATAACGCTATTTCACGTTCGCTTTTGATTTCTATCATATTATTAAGCACCTAATACAGCTTTAATATCCTCAAAAACATTCTCTAATGACTGATTGCCATTTACTGTTTTTAATAAGCCGCGTTCTTTATAAAATTCTAATAGTGGTGCAGTTTGTGAATCATATACAGATAAACGATTGATTGCTGTTGCCTCTGTATCGTCACCTCTCTGAATCAGTGGTGTACCACACACATCACAAATTCCATCTTGCTTAGGCACATTAAACTCTACATGATATGTAGCTCCACAGCCTTTGCAAACACGTCTGCCAACCATTCTTCTTACTAAAATATCAACGGGAACATCAACATCTAAAACAGCATCTAAGACAATGCCATTTTTTTGCAAAAAGCTTTCTAAACTTTCTGCTTGTGCAATTGTACGAGGGAATCCATCAAGTAAGAATCCCTTCTTACAATCACTTTCTAATAATCTTTCTTGAACAATGCCTATTGTCACCTCATCAGGAACTAATAAACCTTTGTCCATATACTCCTTTGCTTCTAAACCTAATTTTGACTGATTTTTAATTGCAGCACGGAACATATCACCAGTTGAAATATGAGGAATATGATAATACTCCTTAATATTAGCAGCTTGTGTGCCTTTTCCAGCACCTGGTCTACCCATAATTAATAATTTCATCTGAGAAGTCTCCTTTCTTAGTCTAAGAAGCCCTTATAATCTTTTGTTTCTGATGCTGTTTCAATCTGACGGAATGTCTCAATTGCAACACCTACTACAATGATTAAAGATGTACCACCAATTGTAATTGAGCTTGCCTCACTTGCTGTGAAACCGAATGCTGCAGATACAATAATTGGTACTAATGCTATGAATACTAAATAAGTTGCACCTATAAGAGTAATTCTAAATAGCATTCTAGATAACTGAATCTTTGTATCTTCTCCTGGACGATATCCTGGGATATAAGCACCTTGCTTATCTAAATTATCACTAATTTTATCAGGATCAACGGTCATAAAAGAATAGAAGAAACTAAAGAATACAATTAAAACAATATACATAAGACAACCAATAGGCTTTGAGTTAGAGAACACCTCATTTACCCAATAAGCAGCGGTAGATGAAGAGGTAGATAACCCCATGACACCTATAATTGTTAGAGGGATACTCATTAATGTAGATGCAAAAATAACAGGAATTACATTTGCACTATTTAATTTCACAGGAATATCAGAATTCTGTGAAGCCTGACGGTTGGCATATTGCACTGGTATTTTTCTTACCGCACCTTCAAAGAATACAACTGCTAATATCATTCCAATATATAAAACGATAACTAAAATGTACAAGAATACATTTAAAGCAGTCAAATTGCTTCCTAAATATTTATTTCCTAAAGTACTAAACATAATTGGAATAGATGAAATAATACCTGCGGAAATAATCATAGATGAGCCATTTCCTACTCCATGACGAGTTATTAAATCTGCTAACCACATAGTAAATGCGGAACCAGCAGTAATTACAACAGCCATGTAAACATAAAATGCCCAATAATAATTCTTATATTGAATCAAGGAATCAACTAAAACATTTTCTGGTTTAGCTCCAAGTCCAAAAATTAATACTAATGCTTGAACCATTGCTAAAACAATCGTTACATAACGAGTAACACGGTTAATTTTTGTTTTACCAACTTCTCCTTGTTCACTCCACTCCTTAAGCTTTGGAATCAGCATTTGAAGCATCTGAACAATAATAGATGAAGTGATATAAGGTGATATACCTAATGCCAAAATAGAGAAGTTAGATAAACCTCCTCCAGAAAAAGCATTTAAAACTGTTAAGAAATCATTACCTGCAATTACACTTTTTATACTCGTAATAGATACTAGTGGAATTGGAATATAAGTTCCAACCTTAAAAACTAATAAAATTGCAAAAGTAAAGATAATTTTTTTAAGTATTTCTTGGTTACTTAAAATCTTTTTAAGCTTCTCAAACAATTAAATCACCTCTACAGTACCACCAGCATTTTCAATAGCTGATTGTGCTGATTTAGAAATTTTATTAACCTTAACCGTTAATTTCTTTGTTAATTCTCCTTGACCTAATACTTTAACACCATCTAAAGTGTCTTTTATTAAACCAGCTTCGATTAAAGAAACTGCATCTACAGTTGAACCATCTTCAAAGCAATTTAATTTTTCAATATTTACTACTGCATAGAACTTATGAGAATGACTATGGAAGCCAATCTTTGGTAAACGTTGGAACAAAGGTAATTGTCCACCTTCAAATCCTGGACGAACTCCACCACCTGAACGTGCATTTTGACCTTTTGAACCTCTACCTGCTGTTTTGCCATGACCACTACCAATTCCACGTCCTACACGTTTCTTTGAATGTCTTGCTCCTGCATTTGGTTTTAATTCATTTAACATTGTCTGGCACCTCCTATTCCTGGACAACCTTTACCATATGTGCTATAGTAACGATCATTCCACGAATTGCTTCATTTTCCTCTTTTGTTACTGTTTGGCCAATTTTTGTTAAGCCTAGTGCCTTTGCAGTTGCAACTTGATTAGGCTTACGACCAATTAAACTTTTAACTAAAGTAATTTTATACATAGCTCTTACCCTAGAATTTCTTCAACTGTTTTACCACGTCTTAAAGCAACTTGCTCAACAGTTTCTAAACTCTTTAACCCTTCTATTGTAGCTCTAACTACATTAATAGGTGTAGCTGAACCCAATGATTTAGATAAGATGTCACTAATACCTGCTAATTCCACAACAGCACGAACTGGTCCACCGGCAATAACTCCTGTACCTTCACTAGCTGGTCTTAAAATAACACGACCTGCTCCATAAATACCAGTTACTTCATGAGGAATCGTAGTTTTTACAGTAGCAACAGTAATCATATTCTTCTTTGCATTTTCAACGGCTTTTTTAATTGCTTCAGGTACTTCTTGAGATTTACCAGTACCAAAGCCAACGTTACCCTTTCGATCACCGATTACAACTAATGCAGCGAAACGGAAACGTCTACCGCCCTTAACAACCTTTGTTACACGGTTGATTGCTACAACGCGCTCTTCAAACTCAGGTTGTTCAACTTCTTTACGCTCTTTACGATCTTGACGCATAAGAATTTATCCTCCTTAGAATTTTAATCCTGCAGCTCTTGCTGCTTCAGCTAAAGCCTTAACACGACCATGGTATAAATAACCACCACGATCAAAAACTACAGCCTCAATTTTTAAATCTAATGCACGCTTAGCAATTAAAGCACCAACTTTAGTTGCAGCTTCTACATTGGAACCATTTGTAACACTTGCTTCCTTATCTAGAGAAGAAGCACAGCATAATGTCTTACCTGTAGTATCATCAATTACTTGTGCATAGATTTGTTTATTTGAACGAAAAACATTTAATCTAGGCTTTGTAGCTGTTCCAGATAAAGTTTGACGAAGACGCAAATGTCTTTTTTGACGACTTACATTTTTAGATACTTTATTAATCATACTAGTACTCCTTTCTACTACTTCTTAGCAGTTTTACCTTCCTTACGACGAATATGTTCATCAGAATACTTAATACCTTTTCCTTTGTAAGGTTCAGGTTTACGTACTTCACGAATTTCTGCCGCAAATTGTCCTACTAATTGTTTATCAATACCAGAAATAATAATTGTAGTATTTTTAGGTAATTCTACCTTTAATCCTTGAGGAATTTCTAATTCCACTGGATGAGAATATCCAGCAGAAACTACAACCTTGTTTCCTTGTAATTGTGCACGGTAACCAACACCGTTAATTTCTAATGTTTTCTTAAATCCATCAGATACACCAACCACCATGTTATGTAATAATGCACGAGTTGTACCATGCATCATCTTCATAGTCTTAGTATCGTTTGGACGCTTAACTACACATTCGCTACCTTCTGTAGCAATTTCTAGCTCACTATTGAATTGAAAGCTTAACTCACCCTTAGGGCCTTTAACGTTTACAAAGTTACCTTCAGCAACATTTACGCTAACGCCTGCAGGTAATGTGATAGCCTTATTACCAATACGAGACATTTAAAACACCTCCATATTTTTTTATTTTACCAAACGTAAGCTAAAACTTCTCCACCGATTTTTTGCTTACGAGCTTCTTTGTCCGTCATAATACCTTTAGAAGTTGAGATAATTGCAACACCTAAACCATTTAATACCTTTGGTAGATCTTCAGCTGTTGTATAAACAGGAAGACTTGGCTTAGAAATTCTCTTTAGCCCACGAATTACTCGTTGGTTATCTTCTGTGTATTTTAACGTAACAGTTGTAACACTTTTAACGTCTTTTGTAACTTTGAAATCTGCAATGTATCCTTCATTTTTTAAAACTGTTAAAATAGCAGTTTTATTTTTAGAAGAAGGCATCTCTACAGTTTCATGACGCATTGAATTTGCATTCCTGATGCGGGTTAGCATATCCGCAATTGGATCTGTCATCATATGAATTAATCCTCCTTATTTTATAATTACCAGCTTGCTTTTTTAACGCCTGGAATTTGTCCTTTGTATGCTAATTCACGGAAACAAATACGACAAAGTTTAAACTTACTAATTACGGCATGTGGACGACCACAACGCTCGCAACGTGTATATGCACGTGAACTATACTTAGCTTTTCTATGATTTTTAACAACCATTGATGTTTTTGCCATAGTCTATTATATCCTCTCTTACTTTCTAAAAGGCATACCCATTAATCCTAATAGAGCACGGCCTTCCTCATCTGTTTTAGCTGTAGTAACAATAACGATATCCATACCACGAACTTTTTTAATCTTGTCAAAATTAATTTCTGGGAAAATTAATTGTTCCTTAACGCCTAAAGTATAATTACCACGACCATCAAAACTATTTCCACTAACGCCATGGAAGTCACGTACACGAGGTAAAGCGATAGATACAAGTTTGTCTAAGAACTCATACATTCTTTCTCCTCTAAGTGTCACTTTGCAGCCGATTGGCATACCTTCACGTAATTTAAAGTTAGCGATAGAGTGCTTTGCCTTTGTAATTACTGGCTTTTGACCAGCAATTTGTGTTAATTCTTCAACAGCATCATCTAATACTTTAGAATTTGCAACAGCATCACCAACACCCATATTGATAACGATTTTCTCAACCTTAGGAATTTGCATAGAAGACTTGTATGCGAACTTTTTAGCTAACTCTGGCTTTACAGAATTTTGATATTTTTCTTGTAAACGATTCACTCTTCTCTACCTCCTACTTAAATTCATAATCAGATTTTTTAGATACTCTGATCTTTTTGCCATTTTCATCAATTTTGATTCCAACACGTGTAGGCTTGTTTACTTTTGGATCTAATAGCATAACATTAGATGCATCAATTGGAGCTTCCTTTTTAACGACGCCACCATTTTGATTCGTCTGTGTAGGCTTTTGATGCTTAGTAACCATATTTACTCCTTCAACTAATACGCGATTTGTTTTAGGATAAACTTTTAATACCTTACCAGTAGTAGGAATCTTGTTGCCTTTTTTGTCTTTTGTAAATTTATCTTTACCAGCAATGACAACTACTGTGTCTCCAGTTTTAATTTGCATAAATGCGCACCTCCTTATAGTACTTCGGGTGCTAAAGAAATGATTTTCATATAATCTTTCTCACGTAATTCTCTAGCAACTGGTCCGAAAATACGAGTTCCACGTGGGGTCTTGTCCTCACGAATAATAACAGCTGCATTTTCATCAAATTTGATATATGAGCCATCATTTCTTCTTAAGCCAGCTTTTGTACGTACAATAACTGCCTTAACTACATCACCTTTTTTAACAGCACCATTAGGAGCTGCAGATTTAACAGAGCATACAACAATATCCCCGATATTAGCATAACGATGTAATGCTCCACCTAATACTTTAATTATTAATAATTCACGAGCGCCGCTATTATCAGCAACGGCTAATCTAGTTTCTTGTTGAACCATGTTAGTACCTCCTTTCAGGAACCAATCTTAAAGACTTTCTTTAACCTTAACTATCTCAACTAATGTATAAAATTTAGTTTTAGATAGTGGTCTAGTTTCCATGAAGCGAACAACATCTCCAACATGTGCAGTATTGTTTTCATCATGTACATGAAACTTATGTGTTTTTTTAACACGCTTCTTATAAAGCTTTGCTACACCAAAAGTATCAACAGTTACAACGATTGTTTTTTCCATTTTATCAGAAACAACGGTTCCTGTAAAATATTTACGACTATTACGTTCCATGCTGTCTCCTCCTATTCTGCTGCCTCATTACTAGTCTCTTCAACTTTTTTCTTAGCACGAGGTTTCTTCTTAGGAGTTTCTTCCTTATTATAAGATTCCTCTGTTAAGATTGTCTTCATTCTAGCAATGTCTCTTTTAACTTCACTCATACGAGCAGGCTTTTGTAAATTTCCAAGAGCAGCCTGAAATTTCAAATTGAATAATTCCTCTTTTAACTCAACGATTTTATTTTCAATTTGTTCTTTTGTTAACTTACGAATATCTTGTGCTCTCATTATTGCTCGTCACCTACTTTTTTTACAATCTTAGTTAAGCAAGGTAACTTATGAGATGCTAAACGTAATGCTTCGCGTGCAACATCTTCAGGTACACCTGCAACTTCAAATAAAACTAATCCTTCTTTTACTACAGCTACCCAAGTTTCAGGAGCACCCTTACCAGAACCCATACGTACTTCTAGAGGCTTCTTAGTCTTAGCTAGATGTGGGAAAACTTTAATCCATACCTGTCCTTGACGATCCATATGACGAGTAATCGCAATACGGGCTGCTTCAATTTGACGGTTTGTTAACCAACAACCTTCAGTTGCAACAATTCCAAATTCACCAAATGTGATTTCAGTTCCACCCTTTGCTTTTCTACCCTTATAATAAACTCTATGAGGACGACGATATTTCACTCTTTTAGGCATTAACATAATTATTTACCTCCTTTAGAGCTTTTTTCTTCTTTTGCTTCCTTATTTACAGGCTTCTTTGGTCCTTTGTTTAAAGGTCTAGCTGGTCTCTTTTCGTTTAAGCTTCTTGGAGCCATCTCAAAAATTTCACCCTTATAAATCCAAACCTTAATTCCTAACTTACCATAAGTTGTATGTGCTTCAGCTACAGCGTAATCTACATCTGCACGTAAAGTTTGAAGAGGAACCTGTCCCTCATTGTATCCTTCACTACGTGCCATTTCTGCGCCACCTAGACGTCCAGAAATTAATGTTTTAGCTCCTTTTGCACCAGCCTTTAAAGCTCTTTGAATTGCAACTTTTTGAACACGACGGAATGAAGCACGTGCTTCAAGTTGCTCAGCAATTGATTTTGCTACTAATGTTGCATCTAATTCTGGTTTCTTAATTTCTACAACATTTAAAATAATTTCTTTTTTCGTCATGAATACTAATTCTTTAACTACTTTATTTTTAGTTTCAGCTTCATGTCCGATAACAACACCTGGCTTACCAGTATGTAATGTAATTTTAACACGATCCTTATTCGTTCCTTTTAAACGTTCGATAATTACACGTGAAATTGCAGCTTTTTTGTATACTTCATTCAAATAATCACGAATCTTTAAATCTTCAATTAATAGATTTGCAACATCTGATTTATCCGCATACCATGCAGCATCCCAATCACGGTTAATACCAACACGTAATCCTGTAGGACTTACTTTTTGACCCATATGAATTCCTCCTTACTTGCTTTCTTTTTCAGCTACGATAACTGTAACATGACAAGTTCTCTTTAAGATTACATCGCCTCTACCTTTAGCACGAGGTAACATTCTCTTCATACGAATGCCATCATTCACGTATGCTGTTTTAACATATAGATTACTAGAATCCATATTATAGTTGTGCTCTGCATTTGCACATGCAGAATTTAACACTTTAGATACCACTTCACAAGCTCTCTTGTTTGTAAGCTTTAAGATAGCCTTTGCCTCAGCCACATCTTTATTACGAATTAAATCTATGACAAGACGAGCCTTGCGAGGAGTGATTCTAACAGTACTAGCAGTTGCTTTTGCTTCCATTTTTATCTTTCTCCTTTAGATTATCTCTTTGCTTTTTTATCATCTGCGCCATGTCCACGATAAGTTCTAGTAGGAGCAAATTCTCCTAATTTATGACCTACCATGTCTTCTGTAACATACACAGGAACATGTTCACGACCATTATATACTGCAATTGTAAACCCGATAAATGCAGGGAATATAGTTGATCTACGAGACCAAGTTTGTATTACCTTTTTCTCATGATTGTCTTTTTGTGCTTCTATTTTCTTCATTAAATGATCATCACAAAATGGACCTTTTTTTATTGAACGAGCCATACTTATATTTCCTCCTTATTATCTATCGTTTCTTCTACGTACAATTAGTTTAGTAGAAGCCTTTTTCTTGTTACGAGTCTTTAAACCTAATGCTGGTTTCCCCCATGGAGTAACTGGTGTAGGACGTCCAATTGGACACTTACCTTCACCACCACCGTGTGGGTGATCGTTAGGGTTCATAACAGAACCACGAACCTCAGGACGTAAGCCCATATGACGTGCTCTACCTGCTTTACCAATTCTCACTAATTCATGAGACTCATTTCCTACTTCTCCAATAGTTGCTTTACAAGTAGCTAAAATCTTACGAACTTCTCCACTACCTAAACGCACTAAAACATACTTATCTACACGTCCTAAAATTTGAGCAGAAACACCTGCACTACGAGCAAGTTGTCCACCTTTTCCAGGGTGTAATTCGATATTATGAATTAAACTACCTACTGGAATTTGATTGATAACTAATGCGTTACCAGGTTTGATATCTGCATTTTCTCCAGAAAGAAGTGTATCTCCAACCTGAAGTCCCTTAGGAGCAATGATATATCTCTTCTCACCATCTGCATAAGCTAATAATGCGATATTAGCACTTCTATTAGGATCATATTCGATAGTTTTTACCTTTGCAGGTATACCATCTTTATTTCTTTTAAAATCGATAATACGATATTTTTGTCTATTACCGCCGCCTTGATGACGAACTGTAATCTTTCCTGAATTATTACGTCCACCCTTTTTATTTTTAGGTGCTAATAATGATTTTTCAGGAGTATCTGTTGTAATTTCATCAAAGGTTAAAACTGACATATTACGTCTACCATTTGATGTTGGCTTATATTTTCTAACTGCCATGTTAATAGTTCTCCTCCTAATTAGATATCGAAGGCGTCAATCTTGTTATCCTTAGCTAGTTTACAGATAGCCTTCTTATATGCAGGAACATATCCTTCATATTTTCCAACTTTCTTACGCTTTGGTAAAACATTGATTGTATTTACGCTTTCAACCTTTACTTTAAATATTTCTTCAACCGCATTTTTGATTTCAATCTTATTTGCACTCTTTGCAACTTTGAAAGTGTACTTGTTGAAATTCTCCTTTAATGCCATTGTCTTTTCAGTAATGATTGGACCTTGAATAATATCGAATGCCTTTGTCATATTACTTCAATTCCTCCTCATAATAAGCTACTGCACCAGCGGTAACTACTAATTTATCATAACATAAAATTTCGTATACGCTTGCGTTATCTACTGGTGTTAAGAATACATTTGAAATGTTTCTAGCAGATAAAATAGCCTCTTCTGTTAATTCTTCACGAGTGCAAACGATCATTGTTTTGCCCTCAACTTTAATATTACTTAAGAACTGTAAGAAAACCTTAGTTTTGATTTCCTCAAACTTAATTGCATCCACTGCAACCATTTTGTTTTCTTGTACCTTATATGATAAAACTGATTTTAAACCTAATTGCTTAACTTTCTTATTAAGCTTGAATGCATAGCTTCTTGGAGTAGGTCCGAAAACAACTCCACCACCACGCCATTGAGGTGCACGGATAGATCCTTGACGAGCACGTCCCGTTCCCTTTTGTCTCCAAGGTTTACGTCCTCCGCCACGAACTTCGCTACGACCCTTTGTGTCATGAGTTCCTTGACGCATTGCTGCTCTTTGGCAATTAACTACATCATAAATAACTTGACGATTAGGTTCAATTCCGAAGATTTCATCACTTAACTTTAAATTTTTAATCTTTTCTCCAGATTGATTTAATAATGCTATAGTTGGCATAGTAAATCTCCTTTCTACAATCTAATTAATTAGCCTTTACAGCTGTTTTGATAACTACTAAACCCTTCTTAGGTCCTGGCACATTACCACGAACTAAGATTAAGTCTCTTTCTGTATCTACAGCAGCAATAACTAAATTTTGTAATGTTACGGTTTCATGTCCCATATGTCCAGGCATTTTCTTACCCTTCATATTACCTTTAATAGGACCCATAGAACCAACGATACGATGACAAGCTGATGTACCATGGCTCATTCTTAAACGAGCATGATTGTAACGCTTAATAGTACCTGCAAATCCTTTACCTTTAGATGTGCCAGTCACGTCTACTACATCACCTGCAGCAAATATATCACACTTAATTTCTTGACCAACGTTGTAAGATAATAACTCATTTCCTTGTGCTTCTGAGAAACGGAATTCTCTTATGAAGCGCTTAGGAGCAGTGTTAGCCTTTGCAACATGGCCCTGTTCAGGTTTATTAGATAATTTTTCTCTCTTATCTGTGAAACCAACTTGAACAGCTACATATCCATCATTTTCAACAGTCTTGTGCTGTAAAACAACATTTGGTGTTGTGTCAATGATAGTCACTGGAACTAAATTTCCAGCTGCATCGAAAATTTGAGTCATGCCCAATTTTCTACCTAAGATTCCCTTAGCCATTGAAATTTTTCCTCTTTTCTTTAAATAAATTTTTTATTACTTTAATACGATATCAATACCAGAAGGTAAATCAATATGCATTAAAGCATCAATTGTTTGTGGAGTTGGATCCACAATTTCAATTAATCTCTTATGTGTTCTACGTTCAAATTGTTCACGTGAATCCTTGTTAACGTGAGGTGAACGTAAGATTGTAAAGATTTCTTTTTCTGTTGGAAGTGGAACTGGACCATTTACAGTAGATCCTGTCTTCTTCACGCTATCAACAATTTTCTTTGCTGATAAATCTAACAATCTGTGATCATAAGATTTTAAACGAATTCTAATTTTTGATTTTGCCATTTTTTTAAACTCCTTTCGCCTATAATCTCGTATAGACTAGCTCCATGAGAAAACCCGACGCATTGTAATGACAACGCTTTTCAGTGTGTCGGCAACCTCCCACTTCATAGCCAATATATGCTTATACGTAAGCTTTATAATTATAACGCAAAGAACTTACAATTGCAAGAACTTTTTTTACTTTTTTATACTTTAAATTCGCATAAAAAAACACCAAAGCTTTTAGGCTTTGATGCTTTTTAAAAACTAGTTTATCCAACAATAAGAGCACAGATATCAAAGGAATCTGCCTTGGCAATTGAAACCATACCTGCTGTAGTTAACTCTATAGTAAATATTCCACTTGCATCTGAAGTATACGTTGTACCATTTACTTTAATTCTCTTCGTTACCGCAGTAGAAACAATAACCAAAGTTGTTGGAGCTGTAATTGTGAAGGAAATTGAAGTTGAACTCTCCATTTTCATTGCCGTCTTATATGTAACACCATTATAAGTCACATTTGCTCCTTTGCCTTGTAAATTGCCCGTTATACTGAAGAACCCTGTTTTATCAGCAATTCCATCATCAAAAGTTTTGATATGCTGTTTTGCTTTAATTTCTTCATAGGCCTCTTTCGCAGCTTCTAATATACCGTAATTCGTAATTTGGTCTTGTTCTATATTAGTTAAATTATTATAAATTGTATCTGCTTCTGTGATTACTTCTCCTGATGCTTCTGTAACTACACCAATAGAGTCTATTAACATGATTAAGTATGCTACACGAATTTCTGATATTTTATCTTTAGAAATAACACTTTCTTTCTGCACATCTGTTAAAGCATCATAAGCAGTTAATACCTCTTTCATAGAAGTCAGACTTTCTTTATCTACGGATTCAATTAGCTCTTCTATATGAGCAATTTCATACAAATTCGCATAGGCAGCTTCTGCTTCATCCAATACTTTAATATTTGTAACCAAAGCTTTTTGTTCCACATCTAGAGCTTCATAAACCGCTCTAGCAGCTTCAATGGCTGGACCACTTGCCAAGGTTACAGTTCCAATCGCATTTATTTTTTCAATACATGCTTCTACCGCAAAACTTACAAACTGAGTTTCTGCCTTTGTCAATTTCTCATAATTGGAAATGTTGACCGTCTTAGAAATTGCACGTAAATCATTATATGCCGTTCTAGCCATTTGAATTGCTAATCCACTATTCATATTCACTTCACCAATTGCATCAATTAAGTTTTCTACATAAACCTTACCTAATGCAACATATTCATCAAATGCTTTTTGAACAGGAACATAATCCACTTGAGGACGTAAATCCACACCCATATTCAAATATAAAGCCCTAGCTTTTTCAATTGCAGAATAACAATCTCTTGTATAAGTGATAGGATTCGGAATTTCTGCAACTCTTTGATTATATTCTGCAATCAGTTTTTGGTTTAACTCTTCAGAATTTTGTTTTTCAAAGGTTAAAGTGGTCAGGGTAGTTTCTTTGTCAAATTCACAAGATACGATATAATACAAGCCTGGCTCTAATAATACCTTACCACTGCCATTTAACATAACTCTACCATCTGAACGAACAAGTGCTCCAGAGAATAATGCTGCACTACTATGTGTCATAATCACATCTACTAGCGCTGCATCCGTTAATCTAAAGGTGACACCTTGCCCCTTAAATTTTCCTGTATTACCCACACCATTATAGATAATACCTTTTTCGTTTGTTCCAATTGTAGCCGTATAAGATTCGGAAGATAAATCAATAGAATCTGAGACTACATACTTATTTGAATCATAAGTATCACTTTTTAAAGAGGTTTCATTTAATTTAGTTCTATAATATGATCCTGCGAATTGAATACATTCTTGTCTTGCTACTGTAGAACTCGTCAAATAACAATCCGATTTCTTTTCTGTAGAATTATAATAGAATAAATCCGCATTTGTATCAAAATTAGCATAGCTTATATTTTGATATTTACAATTGCTGTTCACTTGTGCCTCACGAGTATTAACAGTGTAAGTATGGACGATATCTGAAGAATAGCATCCCAAATATGTATTGTTAAAGCACTTTGCTGTACCACCTGATTTGCCATCAAATACTTGCTTACAACCTTCAAAGTAATTATTTTCAGAATACATATAACAATTAGCTCGTAATGAAGAGACATAACTCAATGAAGCGGTTCTATCATTAGGATCAGCATAGACATAATTATTATAAAAATGTAAATTTGCTTGTCTTAATAATGGAATACGTGAACCACATTGATACCAAATATTGTGATGCATAGAAATATTATATTGTAAAGAAGAATCAGAAGATCCTACTAGATTTGTTTTATGACAGTATTCAAAATAACAATAAGATAATGTGTAATATTGTCCTCGCTTAAAGTCACAAGAACCATCTCCCTCTTTTTTATCACTTTCAGCTGGATTTGCACAATATCCTGGCAAGAATGTACAATGATGTATCCAACAACGTTCTACGGAAGCCACAATTGTACTTCCCTCTTGAATTCCTTCCATACCAATTGCATCCTCTGGATATTGAGTGAAAGTCAAATTTCTAGCTTCAAAGTTTCTTCCACGTGTTCCACTTCTATCACTTGTCATGAAATGGAAACCCCAGCCATCAATCGCAGCATCAAATCCAACACCCTCTAAAGTGATATTTTTCAAATCTTTCATACGTGCCATATGACCGTTATCTCCAACACTTCCACCTTCATTCAGTGAATTATAGGCTGTACAGCCCTCTGGTGTTGTGACTCTTCCGACAAAGCGGATCACCACTGGATGATCTTCTGTTACACTATAGAATCCTAAGGTGAGTCCATTCGCATCATATGTGTTTCCAGGATTACCACTACTATCTTTTTTTGTATATTGGGCATTGTTTAACCACCAGCCAATACCTAGTGCTTTTTTTCCACCCCAGTCACTACCAGGAATAGTATACATATATTTTTGTAATTCCGGAATATCCCCCATTACGGTATCTTTGTTTGCATCAGTAACATAAATGACAATAGCGTCATCCTTTAAAGTACCATCATCCTTATAAGCTCCAACACCTTCTGAATTTTTAAAATGGGCATACCCTGATCGGTCATATGCAACAACTGTAAATTCACATCTAGATCCTTCTACTGAAGCTTCTCCTGTAGGTAATATCATTGCCTCATATGTTCCTGCAGCTAATCCCATAAAATCTACTCGCATTTGAGAATTAGAAATGGATTGAGCATAGGCTATTTTCTGATCAACCTTTTTTAAATTTCCTTCAGAATCAGATAAATAATACTCATAAGCTGTAGAACCTGAAACTTTATCAAATATAATATAGGCAGATTCATTTAAACCACTAACTTCTGCAATTCGTACAGACCCCTGAACTGTAGGTTTTCCTGTTCCGTTTTCTAATTCACCTTGGTCTTCTCCCTCTGGCACTGCAATTCTGACCCATTTCGCAAATATTGATGTCGAACCTACAATAACTTCTTCTTCAAATATAAACTCTTCTGTATACGTATTATTCTTAAACCAGCCTTCAAAAGTATATCCGTTTCTACTTGGATTCACAGCTGGTCTTGGCACTTTTGAACCATATGGTAAAACTAATGCTTCAAAACTAGTACCAACAAATGTCACTACATATTCTTCTATTTCCCAATAGGCATACAAGGTGAAATCCTTAGTTACAGGAGCGTCAAAATTATAAGTTGTATCAAACGTATCTTCTAAATACCAACCTATAAATTTATAACCTGCTCTTACTGGATTATTTGGTTTATTCAGTTTTTTACCCTCTTCTACAAGCTTATCCTCTAGAGAGTTACCGCCATTTGTTTCAAAACAAATGGTGTAGGTGGTAGCGTCTGGGTTTATCGGTTCATCCTCCCACTTTGCATATAAAGTCATTTCCGCATCCACTGGATCTGTTTCAAAATTCCATGCATTTATACATGCGGACTCTTTATACCAACCCACAAATATGAAACCCTCTCGATTTGGATTAACTGGCTTTTGTAAACAATTTCCCTCTTGTATAACTTGTTGAGCCACTGAACTTCCACCTTGGCTGTCAAAGGTTACGGTATACGTTTTGCTAGGCGTAGGACGGTTGAGTTCCGTCAAAGTAAATACTGTAATCTTTAAGGATTTGGATGTTGCTATTTTATAGGTTCCTGCTTCCAAACCATCTTTAGTGAAGTTACCAGATTGGCCATTTTTAACTGTACCTAGCACTTCAACTAGTTCGTATTTTTCATTTACTAATTTGTAAAGTGAAACTACTGTATCTTCTGCGCTACTTCCGCCAGTTCCTGTAATCTTTACGCCATTGCTTAATTTTCCATTTAACGTAAAAATAACATCTTTTCCTTGTGTATTTAACATTGATGCCTCTGCTTTCACACCAGCACCAACCATAAATTTTCCTTGCGTAATTGCGATAGTTGTCTTACCATTACCATCTAAATTTTTAGAGGCTTCGGTATAAAATTGAGAAAAATTGAAATTGGTAATACTATCTTCATCCTGCTTTTCCCATTTTGCATAAATCACTGTATTTTTAGTAACAGGTGTTGCAAAATTATATGCAATAGTGCAATCTACATCACTATACCAACCTGCAAATGTATAGCCTTCCTTATATGGATCGGCTGGCTGAACGGCACACTCTCCTTCTGAAACTTCTTGATGAAGGATAGTCGTTCCATCCTTAGTATCAAAGTCGACCACATAGGTTTGATTTAAGGACTCCCACTTTGCATATAAGGTTATACTTTTAGTAATAACTTCTGTTGCAAAATCAAATTCCACAGTTAATGTTCCACCCGTATCCTTAAACCAACCTACAAAGCGATACCCCTCTCTAACTGGATCACTTGGCCGTTCTATCTTGCTTCCTGATGGGATATTTCTAATAGGGTCTACCGCACTGCCTTCTTTACTATTAAAATACACCGTTAGGCTTTCTGGTTCTTTTTCCCATTTCGCATAAAGTATTATATCTTTATTTATAATTTCAGTTGTAAAATCAAATTCCTGCGTCTTATTGTCATCTTTAAACCAACCCATAAACAAATACCCTTCTTTGGTTGGGCTTACTGGTCTGACTGCTTTCTTTCCTGCTTCTATCGTTTGACTTTCTACAACGCTTCCTCCATCACTTTCAAAACTTACCATATATGTTTTAATTACAGGTCCTTCTCCCTCTTTCTTCCACTTACCATATAATGATGTGTTTTCATATATACAAGTATTTTCAAAGTCAAAAGGCTTAGTATAATTTAAATCTAAAAACCACCCATCAAAAATATATCCCTGTCTGGTGGGATCCGATGGTTTAGCCACCTTTGCTCCTGAATTCACTTTAACTTCTACTTCTTTAAAATCTGTTGCGATAAATCGAACAGAGTACTGTACCACTTCTTCAGTTCCACCATTAGGCTCTGTATCCGTCTGACAGGATATAAGTCCAAATACGGCAACCAAAGAGAAAAGCACAAGCAGTAATTTTCCCTTTTTCATTATTTTTCCTCTTTTCCTCTTCTAATGCTAAAACGTTTTTATTGAAAACGCTTTATATAAAACAATTATATACTAAAATATATTCAAAAAAAAGACTTAATTTACTTTTTTAGTAAAAAATTATCAATTTCCTATAACAACAAAAAAAGAGGATGAAAATCCTCTTAAACATTTATCAAATAACATCTAAAAAAGACATTGATAGTTATTTTCTATAAATATCTCCATTATACTATAATTTTAAAAACTATAATCGTATAGACTCTCCACTAAATAATTTACGCTTTTGATCCTCATTAATTAACTGTTCAATTACCAAGTCAAGCTTCCCATCAATTACTGCATCTAATCGATTTATGGTAAATCCTATTCTATGATCTGTAACACGATTCTGAGGATAGTTATACGTTCTTATCTTCTCTGAACGATCCCCTCTTCCGATTAAAGACTGACGTTCAGCTCCCTCTTGTTCTTCTTTTTCTCTTACGATTTGGTCATACATTCTAGTTTTTAAAAGATCTAAAGCCGCCGCCTTATTTTCGTGTTGAGAACGATGGGTTTGACATGCTACAAACATTCCTGTAGGAATATGAGTTACACGAACTGCAGAATAGGTTGTGTTTACCCCTTGGCCTCCAGGTCCTGATGAACAGAAGGTATCTACACGGATATCATTCATATCTAATTCAAAATCAATCTCGGAGGCTTCTGGCATTACAAGAACTGTTGAAGTAGATGTATGTATTCTACCTTGCGCTTCAGTAGCTGGAACACGTTGTACCCGGTGTGCACCTGACTCATATTTCAATGACGAATAAACCATTTCGCCATTCACCTTAAATTGAATTTGAGAGTATCCTCCCATTTCTGATGGCATAGCATCTAGCACTTCAATCTTCCATCCTTTAGATTCTGCATATTTACTATACATTCTAAACAGGTCACCTGCAAATATATTTGCTTCGTCACCTCCTGCAGCTCCTCTTATTTCTACAATAACATTTTTATCATCATTCGGATCCTTAGGAAGTAAAAGAATCTTTATTTCTTCTTCAATTTGAGAAATACGGTTCGTAGCTTCTTCCAACTCGATTTGTGCCATTTCTGCCATTTCCTCATCACTTGAATTTTTCATTTCTCTTAAATCTGGTAAAGATTCTTCAAGTTTCATCTGTTCCCGAAACAACATCACTGTTTTTTCTAAGCTTCTTTGTTCTTTAGAAAGCTCTGTCAATTTTTTTATATCACAAACCACTTCTGGATCAGATAAAAGCTTATTAATTTCTTCATATCTTTCATCCATTATTTTTAATCGATCAATCATAGAATAACCCCTTATTCATCTTTCTTTTCTCTAAAGCGAGAATACTCACCTGTAAATATAAAAGGTAAGCCATCATTATTGGTTGCACCAGAACGGTTTTTAGAAATTAATAAATCTGCTTCATTTTTTCTTTCTGATGTCTTAACATAATAATCTTCTCGATATAAGAATAGCACAATATCTGCATCCTGCTCTATAGATCCTGAATCACGTAAATCGGACATAACAGGTCTTTTATCATCTCTTTGTTCTACGGCACGAGATAACTGAGATAAAGCCAAAACTGGAACATTTAACTCTCTAGCCATCAGTTTCAAGCTTCTAGATATTTTAGATATTCTTTCTTGTTGTGTAGTTCTACCACTGGCTCCATCACTATCGATAAGCTGCAGATAATCAATCACTATAAAATCAAGGCCTACATCACTCGCAAGTTTACGACATTTCGCACGAATGGAGGAGATAGAAGAATCTGAAGAATCATCAAAATACAACTTCAATTTCCCCAACTGATTACAAGCCGTATTAAATCTAGTCCAATCATTTTTGGTGGCTATATGTCCACTTTTTATATAGTTCAATTTAATATTACTATCACACGCAACCATTCTTTCTACAAGCTGTTCAGCTGACATTTCCAGTGAAAATACCGCAACTGCTCCATTGCCAGATTTATTTTTTCTAGCAATATTCACTGCCAGATTCATAGCCATAGCGGATTTTCCCATGGCAGGACGTGCAGCCAAAATGATGAGCTGTCCAGGTTGAAACCCTTGGGTGTAACGATTTAAAGAACCAAACCCTGTATCAAGTCCAATGATTTCATCTGTTCTACTCGCATTCTTTTCTGTATTCGTCATTACATTCTTACTGACCGTACCTATGGTTTTAAAACTATCTACTCTTCTTCGTTTGGATAATTCAAAAACTTCTTTTTCAACCCTATCCACATAATCATATGCTTCTAATTTTCCATCATATCCATCTTGAGCCAATTTTGTAAGTTTAGCAATTGTAGTTCTTTTTACTGCAGCTTCACTTACTAAATCACAATAAGATTCAAAATTTAAAGTGGAATAACTTAAATCAGCAATAGAAGATATATATTCTATGCCTCCACATTGTTCTAATAGATGACTGGCTTGTAATGAAGAAACAACCGTAGTTACATCTATGCTTTTCCCTTCCTTAGATAAATTAAGCATAGTTCTATAAATCAAACGATTTTTCGCATCATAGAAATCATCTGGCAAAAGAAGGTCAGAAAGTTCTAGTATTAAATTTTCATCTAATAAAATACACCCAATTAAAGCAATCTCTGCTTCCACATTGCATGGTACACTAGGAACTTGCTGCATAATATGTCCTCCTTATTTTTCAATAACATTAATTTCAAATGTCGCAATAATATCTTTTTCAAGTCTTACATTGGCTGTAAAAATACCTACCGAATTTATCTCGGCTGGCAATTCAACCTTTTTCTTATCTAGATGAATTCCCGTCTGGGCTTCAAATTCATCACATATGTATTTCGTTGTTATATGCCCAAAGTTCTTTCCTTCGGCACCAACTTTAATATAAACAGATA
The DNA here is from genome assembly GCA_910577745.1 of uncultured Anaeroplasmataceae bacterium. GTDB lineage: Bacteria > Bacillota_I > Bacilli_A > Acholeplasmatales > Anaeroplasmataceae > Pelethenecus. Next base: position 269,596 of record CAJTNG010000002.1, read on the forward strand.
TAAATTTATCTTGAATTTCTGTTTTAAGTTTTTCTAAAACTGCTCTACGATTTTCATTATTAATTCTTTCTTGTTCCTGATCAGAAGCCAGTTTTTTAAGATTTTCATCCGTTGCCATGATGGCTAATTTATTTGTTAAAAGGAAGTTTCCATATCCATTCGCAACATCCAAAATATCATTCTTCTTCCCTTTACCTTTAACATCCGCTATTAATATAACTTTCATTTTACCATCTCCTGTTTCAATATAATCTCGTTTTAATATTTGTAATAATCGTTCTTTTGCTTCTGCAACTGTAATTCCTTTGATTTGGGTAGCAGCGGCATTGAAATGTCCACCACCTTCCATTTCTTCCATAATAATTTGAACGTTAATATTTTCAATACTTCTTGCAGAAATACCCACTAAATTCTTATCGATGCGTCCTATGGTAAAGGAAACCTCTACGCCTTCAATCGTAAGTAGTTTATCAGAAATTTTTGCCAAAGTCGTTCGATCTGGAACAATTAAATCCTCAGGTTCTGCAACAATGGCAAATCTCTTTTCAAAAATAAAGGCATTTACCATGGCTTCGGCCAAACGACGTTCTTCATCATAGGAATCTCTAAGCATTCTTCTTACAAGAATCATATCTGCGCCCATAGTAATTAACGTAGAAGCCGCTTCAAAGGTTCTTGTTCGAGTACGATATGTAAAGTTATTTGTATCCACCACGATACCCGAAAGCATAATAGAAGCCACAAAAGGATCCAGTTCAAAACTTTGATTATAGAATAAAAACATTTCAGAAACCAATTCAACAGTTGAGGAGGCAGAGGTTTCTACATAATAAGATACGGTTTGTGTATATCCTGCATCACTAGCACGGTGATGATCAATGACGGAAACATTCGATATTTTTTCCAAAATATCTGGAAACATTGCCAGTCTAGGAGATTGTGTATCTGTCATAATCAGCAAGGTATCTGGTTTAATAAATTCTTTAGCCTGTGCCTTGGTAATAAAACCGTTATAAATGGACTTATTTGTATGCGTTTTAATTTTTTCAAAAATTTTTTGAACGGTAGCTTCTGCAAGTTTCGGTTCAAAAATCATTTTACAATCTTTCGTTGAAGTGCTAGCCAAATACCATACACCAAGCATAGAACCTATCGCATCACAATCTGCTAAATCGTGACACATAATTAGGACATTACTACTAGACTCAATGGCTTCTCGCAAAGCCATAGTTTGAATACGTGCCTCTACCAAAGTGTTTTTCTCTAAAGAATTTGTATTTCCACCAAAATACTGAATTTTTTGATTTTGAATATTTACAACAACCTGGTCTCCGCCTCGTTTCTCTGCAAGTTCAATTGCATTTTGAGCCAAAGTAACCAATTCAAAAGCCTCCACATCAAAACAAGCAACGCCCATTGACATACTTGCTTTTAAGTGATTCTTTTTGGAAATCTCACGGATAACATTTAAAACTGAAAACTTATCAATGATCATCCGCTTTAATGCTTCATGATCCATGACCACAAACATTTGATTATTTGATAAAGTTTCTAAACAACATCCATGATCATGCAACCAATCCGAAATAACACCTAAAATTTGTCCACGAATGCTTGTCTGCTCCTGCATATCATATCGTTTCAAAGATTCTTCCAAATTGTCTATTTCAATAATTGCAAATGCAGTAATACGATTGTTATATTTTTTAATCGTATCTTCTCTATGGGTAACATCAAAGAAATAAAGAATTCTATTATCTATATTGTGAACCACATCAAACATTGAATCAAATGCAGAAATCAACATTTTGTCTTTTCCTGAGTTTATTTCTTCTATAAATCCTTCAGAAATAGAATCTAAAGAACTATTAATCAAATTATCTTTAAAAGCCTGTTTTGCATAATCATTGGCCCACTTGACTTCCATATTTGAATCATAGACAACAATACCAATTGGTAATTTTGTAAAAGCTTCATCTCCAGCTGCAGATACATGGTGTGAAATAGAATTCCAAACATCTAATCTACTTTCTAGCCAATTAATCTTCTCCACATATTTTTTATTTAAAACTAACATTACAAAAATGGTAGTAGTAACCAAAGATGCAATAGCCAAAGATAAATAGGTAATAAACAATACTACATTATCATAATAAAAATAGGTAAAATAGGTAAAAACGCACGTTACTCCAATCGAAAGAACGGCAGCTATTATTTTCTTCATCTTTACTTACCTCCTTTTCAATCCATTATATCAAAATATCTTATAAATATCAATCAAAGGCTTAGGATTTCCTGAGAATTCCTTCCCCCATAATTTAACCAATTTCCAAAAGCTTAGAAATGATTTTAGAACGAAACTCTGGTTCATCAGAAATATCTCTTGGAAGCGTACTGGAAAGAGTAAAATCATGATAAATTTTGCCAGATTTGATGATATATATTTTTTCAGCCAAAAGTAAGGCTTCATCTACATCATGTGTTACAAAAATTACAGTTTTCTTATTTTTTTTCCATAACAAAGAAAAATATTTGATCAATTTGACTTTTAAAGCCAAATCTAAAGAAACAAATGGTTCATCCATCAAAATCACTTCCGCATCAAATAAAAATGCACGAGCGATACTAACTCGCTTGGCTTCCCCTCCTGAAAGTTCTTTTGGAAATTTGTTCTTTTTTTCCTCTATTTCTAAAATCGTTAAAAGGTCTTGAATCTCTTCTTCTGAAGCCAAAGGGCAAATAAACTTTAAATTTTCATAAATGGTCATATGAGGAATCAAACGATTCTCTTGAAAGATGTAGGAAACTTTATCTAAAGGAGTAATATACCCCTTATAATCCGTCAATTTAGAAATCATACGTAATAGCGTGGTTTTCCCTGCACCACTTTCTCCTAATAAGCAGGTAATCTTTCCTTCTTCTATTTCTAAATTAAAATCTTCAAACAAGGGCTTATCATAAGATTTATAAATATGTTCTAACTTAAGCATACTTACACACCCTCTTTGCTAGAAATTTTATTGCAAGTTCGCATATAATACCAAGTAGAACTGCAATAATGGTTAACGCAAATAAATTTTCAACCTCTAAACTCACTTTCGAGCTTTGCATTAAGTTCCCAATGCTATTTCTCGTCAGCGCCAATGCCTCAGCTGCGATGACAAGCTTCATATTTAAACTAAATCCTGTAGCGCTATTATTCAGAATCATAGGCAAAATGCTGGGTATATAAAACTTGAAAATTTGTTTCTTTTTTGGCACCTGATATAAATGTATCATTTCAATCAGCGTAGTATCAATAGATTTAAAACTCTCTAAAAATGTTTGATAAAGGGTAGGACAGATTACAATAAAGGCAATAATGACTGGTGCCTGACTTGGGGAAATTGAAATCACCAATATTAAAATAATGGCCATAGTTGGTATTGCCCGTATGAATGCCATAAAAGGGTTAAATAATTTTTCACAGGTTTTATTAAGATAAGCCAAAAGACTACATGCTAGCGCAACAATAAAAGCAAAAAAGAAACTTTCCAAACACCTTAAAAGGGTCCAGCCTACAGATATCCAAAATTTAGAATCCTCTAAATATTCCTTTAAATTTTGAAATGCAGCTAACGGAGTAGGTAAAATCAAATCCACATCAATGCTCCAAGCAGCAATTTGCCAAATCAGTAAAACGAGTAAAAGAACAAAAAGAGGATATAAAAGATTTAAAATCATTTGTTTCATTTTATATTCCTCCTTTTACTTTAATATTATAAGAAAAACGCATCGGTAAGCTCTATTTTTGCTAACTCTTTTACATATTGCTTTACAGAATCCATTACATCCCTTGAAAGAACGATTCTCAAATTACATCTTTGAATAGTGTCAGCAGTAAAACTCATATTAGCCAGGTTGCTTTCATAAGCTTCAAAAACCTTTGGCAACTTTTCTAAATTTGCGTTTAAATAGGCTTCATTATTTGTTAACTTGCTTAATAATGCCTCCATATATTTTGGATATTTTGCAGAAAGTGCATTCTTTACAACAAGGCAGGCTTGTGGATATCCATCAAATCCAGTTAAGGATTTATATTCCTGCTGTAAATCAAAATTAATTTTTAATCCAGAAATTGCTCCTTGCGCTTTTGTAACTTGGGGTTCTCCTAAAACTCCATATAGCTCTTCCTCTTTTGTCATAGCCTGTTTTAATCTGGGTATAATTTCTGAAGCGTCACTAGTAGAAGATAACGCAACTTTTCCTTCTACAGGACTTCCAGACTCTTCATAAGGTACATTTACACCATCTAGAATATATTTTACCATTTGAATGGTAGTAGCTGCAGTAGTTAATACCACCTTGCCTTTTAAATCTTCAAGACTTGAAGTTTCTTTTGTTCCTGTTATATACAAATTTCCAAAAACATTAACACTAGCCAATTGAAGTTCAATTCCTCGATGAAAAAGTTGAGCAGCTGCCGTTGTTGGCATAATTGCTATATCACAAGATTCTTGGCTTACTCTTGCTGCGATTTCTGAAGCTGCTACAATGTGAACATTTGTTTTCGTTCCTTCATAATCAAACCCTTCATCCAATAAATTTGCCATAGCCAAAGCTGGGGTTCCATCTGGCAGATAGATGTTAACTTCATTTGGAGCCTCTTCTTTATCACAAGCATATAATCCTATACTTAAAATGACTAAAATTAATATCCATAATTTTTTCATATTCACACCTCACACTACTAGATATGATACACCTATTTCTTAAAAATTAAAAGATATTTTATAAAAAAAAAGACTATGAATCTTCATAGTCCTTGAACTTACTAGTCTTTTACAAATGGTAATAAAGCCATATGACGAGCACGTTTAATAGCAATTGCTAGTTTTCTTTGATATTTAGCAGATGTTCCAGTAATACGACGTGGTAAAATTTTACCTCTGTCAGTTACAAACTTTCTTAATAAATCAACATCTTTAAAATCAATATGCTCAATATGGTTTTGTGTAAAATAACAAACCTTTTTACGACCACGACGTTCTCCACGATCGTTTCTACGATTTTGTTGCATATATATTTCCTCCTTTTCAGTTTAGAATGGTAAATCATCATCAGCAATGTCAACATTAAAGCTTTGAGGTGCTTCTGTATCTGGCTGAGATGTAGGTGTCGCTTGTGTATAAGGAACACCATGGCTAGGATTATTATATCCCTGATAGTTCTGCTGATATTGTGGTTGTTGCATACCTTGGTTTGGCTGATAAGGTTGAGCATTTGGATCTCTAGGCTGTAAATTTTCTACAGCATCCAATATAATCTCTGTCACATATCTAGTTTGTCCGTCTTGTCCTTGATAATTTCTTGTCTGAATACGGCCTTCAACACTCATTAAGAATCCCTTCTTAATAAATCTAGATATGAAATCCGCTTGTCCACGCCAAGCAACACAATTTAAAAAATCAGCTTGCCGATTTCCGTTCGCATCACGCATACCACGATCTACTGCTAGAGTAAAAGATACAGTCGGTACGCCAGATGGTGTATAACGAATTTCTGGGTCTTTAGTGATTCTTCCGATTAAAATAACTTTATTCATCTGATCACCTCAAATTATTCGCCATCAACAACAACGATGTGGCGGATTACGTTTTCGTTATATCCTGCAATACGATTAAATTCAGAAATAGCTTTAGAATTTGCCTCTACTAACATCCAAACATAATAACCTTTACGTGAATGTTCAATTTCATAGGCTAACTCTCTTAAACCCCATTCCTTACATTCTAGAACCTTAGAATCATTATTAACAAAAATATTACTAACGTTAGCAACTTCAGATTTAATTGCCTCTTGGTCTAGATTTGCACGAAGAATATACATAACTTCATACTTTTTCATATTTTATACCTCCTTATGGACTTTTGGCCTAGCATAGCTTCTAGGCAAGGGCATTTCAAAAATGCGTGATAATTATAGCACAGAAATTATAGAACTTCAAGGTAAAAAAACATTTTTCAAAAATACTTTTTTTGAGATGATAAGCATTACATCTCCTTAAAAAATTATTACAAATTATTTAATATATATTGTATTTTATAGGCAGTAATTTTTTTAAAAATGAATTAAAAAATATTTACCTGAGTCTTTACAATTTTTCTAATATAGATTATAATAAATATGTCAAAAGACAATAGTTATGGGTTAGTAAAAACGAAAAGAGCAGGACGGCAATCCTGCTCTTTTCTCATTTTAAGGAAACAACAGTTATGAGGTTTAATACTGACTACTTCTTAGAAGAGCCACCACTTTTGATAATCAAATATACGAAAAGTAATATGATAATCAAAGCGACTAGGGATTCCACCTAGATACCTCCTTACACGTCCATTGTTTCCTCGGAACGAAAATGCTGCATACTTCTATTGCTCCTTTAAAATGCTTGCATTAGATTGTCTAATGACATCTTTATTTTATCATAAGACTGCATTTAAAGCCTAAGCATTACTAAAGGATAAAAAATTATTTTTTAAAAAAAGTAAAACCCAACCAAAGGTCTTTGTTTTATCAAAGCTGTGTTGGGTTATTGAAATTTTATGGTTCCAATAAAGCAAGAAAAAATAGATTTGTAGTATCTGCTTTAGTTGATTCATGGAAACCCGAAGATAGTTCCAAAATTAATACATCACTAGCATCTGCACTCTATATACTTTAATATTTTTATTCGTATCTGCCAATCCAAAGAAAAACGATTTTACACTAAAGTATACAGAAAGAAAAGACTGAATTTAAATTTCATAAAAAGATAAAGACTTGACGGATTGTCAAGTCTATTAAAAAGTTATTTAAAAATTTTATCTAAGTAATTTAAAATAAAGTTTGCCAAATCTTTTTGTTTTTTACTAATCATTCCGTCTAGCAGTAACAAGTATCCAAAGATTTCATTTTCAATATATACTTCAAATAAAATAAAATCTTTATCCAATGTGTACTCCTCTGTCAAACTTACCTTATTTAAAACCGAAATTTCTTTTTCAACATACGATTTTACTCTTTTTAAAAATTCCTGTTGTAAAGGCTGATGGTTAATTTTAGAATCCACTGTATTATAAATTACTCTATGTAAGTCTGTAAGAATAATATCTGTTTGGTAGGTTTCTTTTATAGAGATACAGAGAGACTCTAGTATCTCTTGATCATGACTCAATGGATGAAATTTAGAAAGAACTACATTATCCTCTTCTACGCTAATATCGACCAAGTCTCCACTATCCATACGAAGTCGTTTTCTAACCTCTTTAGGAATTACGATTCTACCGAGTTCATCAATCCTTCTTACGATTCCCATAGTTTTCACAAATATCACATCCAAAAGTAGTATGGACAAATAGTTACAAATTTAAACATTTTTAATGAAATTCTTTGTAAATATGGTTTAAAACTTTAATTGCAGGAGCTGCAACAGAATAATTTTTAACTCCAATTTTCATAAATTCTCGCAAAGCTGGTTCTATGGAAGCTAACTCTCCGCAGATGGATAGCCCAATCCCTGATGCATCACAAAACTCAACCACTTGTTTCAATTTAAAAATCAAATCATGTAAATACTGTTTCATTTCAGTCGTTTGCAAATCACGGTGAATATGATAGATCGAGAGAATAAGATCATTCGTTCCTATGGAGATAAAATCTACATCCCTAAATTCAGAAATTCGTTCTAAGGCTTCTTTGGTTTCTAGCATAATTCCCATTTTAATACTGGATTCATCCTGTAAGTTTTTTTGTATATCTTTAACCCAATTTTTCAAAAATACAAATTCATCATGAGAGGCAATCATCGGAAACATAATTTGCAGATGATTATAATGATTGGCTTTTATGAGCGCTTGAATTTGAGTTTCAAAAAGGCTTTTGTTATAGATATAATTTTCAATGCCTTTTTTATAAGCTCTCGCATAACTAAGCTGTTTGTCATCTCCAATGTCAAACGTTCTAAAACAAATACTTTTGTCTTTAAATTTATGAATAGCTTCACTATAAATCTCATACTGTTCTTGTAAAGTTAAAGGACGATCTGCATTCATAAAAATCATTTCTGTTCGATAGAGCCCAATTCCGTCAAATCCATACTGCAGAACTTTATCTAATTCCATATTTGTTGAGACATTGGCCAAAAATTTATAAGACCTATGTGGAACAGCAGAAAAGGTCTCGTTAGATAAGCTTTCAAGCATTTGCTCATATTGTTTGATTTGCGAAGCATCTGGAGATACCATAATTTGTTGTTTTCTTGTATCCATAATACACATTTGTCCTTCCATCACTTCCACATTTGAGCGGATATAGGGTATATTTAGTTGTCTACATAAAATTGCACCATGGGAATTGTATCCCCCTTGTAAAGAGATAATGCCTAAAATATTTTTTTATTTTGGATAAGATAGGACGGATATAATTCTTTTGTAACTAAAATAAACTTAGAGCTCCAAATTTTATAAGCATTGCCAACCAAATTCCTCGTAATTCTCATTTCAATATCAGAGAAATCCATTGTACGCTCCTGAAGATAAAAACTTGCAGAACTTAATAGGGACTTTTTAAATTCCTCCATTACCATAGATAGACTAAAGTAAGCAGAAAATCCTTGATCAATATAGGTGAAAATCTTTTGTTTTAAAACCGTATCCTTTAATACCAATACTTGTATCGTCAGATACGATTCATCTTCTCTATCTGTTCTTAAAAGTTCTTCTAATTGCTCAATCGATTGATGAATGGCTTTAAGAATTTTTTCCTTTTCTTCTTCCGGATTCGTTTTCTGCTGTTCTTTAAATTGATATTCCAAATGATGTATAGGCCCAACCGCAACCCCTTCAGACATAACATCTCCCGAAAAATATTTCATAGTCTCACTTCCTATAAATAATGACGGGAACCAGCATTTCCTCTGCTGTCATTCCTGCATGATGACTTTTAAATACAATATTGTCTTTTCCTTTATAATTAAAGTAATATTCCTTAATTCCCACTGCCACAAAATCTGCTAAAAAATCTTTTGTGCGCGGATGAACGGCATCATCGGTTTTTCCAAAAAATCCTCTTCGTATCGCTTCTTCGGTTGGATATATATCATAGGCATAACCAAATAAATCTTTAAAAGTTTTCATAAAGGATGACTTAAATTCATCCTTCACACAAAATGTTATACATCTAGAATCATTAGAGGGCATGCGTTTTAACATTCTTTGAATGGTCGGACAAGCCCAAAGTTCAATCGGAGAAACATTGGTATGCCCATGATCCGCACTAATGATAAGTAATGTATCGCTTGGAAGTGCCTCTTTATACTTTACCAACTCTGCTTCTATCCTTTCCAACTTATCTTTGGTCGTCTGGCTGTATGCCCCAAACTCATGCATAGAACTATCTGGTTCTGTAAAATAAACATATTGCAAACTTTTTTCCTGCTTGTTTGCAATTCTTAAACTATTTTTTAAAACTTCTGTAAAATCTCTATTCTCTTTTTTGAAATCTGGTTCTACAATTTTTAAATCCTCATGAAATAAGGAATAGGGTAATGCTTTATAGGTGTTAAATCCTGTTGGCTCATCCGTTACATAATCTGTCCCATTAAAAAGACAAATATTTTTTTGAATCTCCTGAAAATAATTTTCCCATCCCAGCCAAGCCGTCCGAATTGGAGCTAATCCATTTTTAGTGGCGGTTGTAGAGGCTGCAGTAGTTGAAGGATAGATGGCAATATTCGTATACACATGATGCTGTTTTAAAAAACTATCGTTAGGTAAATTGTTTTCTAATATGTTTTCTCCCAGTCCATCTAATAACAAGAGAATAATATGTTTATATTCTTTTTCTTTTAGAATTTCATCTATGGTCGAATTTGTGCTATATTCTGGTGTTTCTCCTAAACTTTTTTGGATGGAGGCAATGATATTTAATATGCATTTTTCATAATCTGGATAGATCACTTTATAAGGAACATCTAACCCCTTTAGCGTATCTTTAATATGTTCATCTACATGCTCAACCGGAATATAGGACAAAAGATAGGTATGCTTATCTTTCGTAACCTCAACACAAAGATGAACTGAATCTGTGACTTTGTACCCTTCAGATAAAAACTTATCAACTGCAGCAAAAAAATCAATTTGATTATCAAAATATAAATACTCATAATCTGTATGGATTTTTATTCGTTCCATTAATGATTTACCTCCATCAAATCCTGTAGTTTTAGTCCAAGCTTTTTCGCAAAACGCTCTGCCATTTCAACATATTCACATACTAATGCTTCTGGTTTATGGGCATCAGCGCCTATTATAATTTTTAAGTCCTTATACTTAGCAGCAATTTCCCAAAATTCTTTATACGGATATAACCATTCTTTAGAATTTCTAGAATTGAAAATACCATTAGCGTTCAATTCCAAATAGACATTATTCTGAATGGCTGCCTCTATAATTGCAGTGGAAACCTTCTTACAATGAGCATCAAATACTCGATCTCCATTCTCATCTTTATAATTATACATAAATAAATCTGGATGCACCAAAGTATTGAAAACTCCTGTTTCCATTCCCTGAATACAAGCTTCTAAATAGCCATAAATAGTTTCAAAATTCGTATCCGTATAGGTATTCAATATTTGACCCTTATAATTGAAAATGTGAACCCCCAAATTCAAATAATCCACTTTGGAGCGAAGTAACCTTACAAAAAATTCATTGGTAGGTAGATATTCTGTTTCAAAACCAATTAGTACTTTAATTTTATTTTTATATTTTTCTTTGGCTAGTGCCATTTCCTTTAAATACCCTTGATACATCGTATCTAGTGTCATAGTTCTATAATACCTTCCAAATCGTTCAAAATCCTTTTGGCTCATAAAACACGGTAAAACAGGCGCATGGTCAGATATTCCTAACGCAACAAAGTTATGTTCTAATGCAACTTTAATATAATCTTCTGCATGCCCAACTGCATGGTTGCAATAAACCAAATGGGAGTGATAATTTGCACGAATCATATAACGGTCCTCCTTACTTTTAAATTTTATTATAGCATATTTTTTCTTTCTTTACCAATAGGATAATCCGTATTTATATAATTTGACCAAAATAAAAAGAATAAACAAAATTTTTAAAATTTTTAACTCCATACCTCTTCTCAAATTTTTCTTTAGCAGATAGATAATCTCCTTGTATATAGGAAAGAAATCCATCTCATCCAAGCACTTATAGGATGAGATAGGATTAGATTTTTTTGTTAAATCATAGTCCATTTCTTTAAGATTATTAACTTCAAACCGTTTTTAATAAGTCATTGGATTTACTTAATAATTTTTTATACGTTAAATCGATGAGCAGTGCCCCTAGGGGTGCTGTAAGTAAGATGGATAAAACAGCTGCAGTTAAAACTAGTGTCCCACAAGCCAATCCCTCACTTAATGCGATGGCTCCAATGGAAGCTTGAACTGTTGCTTTAGGGAGATAGGAAAATACAATAAATAATTTTTCTTTCCAAGTAAACTTCGTTCCTAGTATACATAAAACCACACCAAGAGAACGAAAGATAAGAGCTATACTTAGGATGCCGAATAAGATCCCACCCTCTTTAGAAAAAGCATAATGAATATTTGTAGCACATCCTACGAATACAAATAATAAAATCTCAAATCCACTCCATAATTGATTATATTTTTCTTGTATCTCCTTTGCAGTATCCTTATGTCGCTGATTCAATAGGAACGCAACAACTATAATTCCCAACAAAGAGGAAATCATAACATAAGGTTTTGCTATAGACTCTAAAGCTAGCATGCCAAAGGAAACTCCAAGTAATAAAATCACCTGATAAACTGTGTTCATTTTTATTTTGCGAAAGATAATACTTAATAAAAATCCAATACCCACACCTAATACAATCCCTAGAAAAATACTAGTTGGGATTTGAAAAAAAGAAAGGTAATCTAGCGACTGATTCGTAACAAGATTTTTAAAAGCATAAAATAATACTATCACAAAGATATCATCACAGGAAGCCCCAGTTAAAATTAATTCTGGAATAGGATTCCCATAGTGTTCTTCTTTTAGTTTTATCATTCTAGGAACAATAATGGCAGGAGAAACTGCTGCCAAAACACTTCCAAGCAACAAGGACTCTAAATAGCTGATTTTCAAGAAAAAAGGAGCACATACCACTACACCAATCATTTCAAAACAGGCGGGAAGAAAACTTAAAAGAATAGCGGGTCTTCCAATTGCCTTTAATGTTTTTAAATCAAGAGATAGCCCTGAGCGAGTTAAAATAATAACAAGAGCGATTTGTCTTAAATAGGAAGATATGTATATTAAATCTGAATCAATAATATTAAATAAAGAAGGTCCTAAGCAAATCCCTAAAATCAAATACCAAATTAGTTTGGGAAGTTTCATTTTTTCAAAAGCATATCCACCAATTACACCCAAACCAAAAATCATGCATAAACTTAAAAACATATTTACTCTCCTATCTATAAAAAAAGCTGATTTCGACCATAAGAAAAAAACCTATAGACGTCATCAGCTAAACATAGCGGTTCTGTGAATCACAAGGGAGAACATCATTCCCTGAAATATAATACTTATTTACTAGAATATAAAGAAGATGTTTTATTAAAAGGAACGCCTAAAATAAATTCCTTTATGGCTTTAGATGCTGTAGATATGGCTTCATCTATCTGTATTTGTTCTTCTTTACTGAACTTTTGTAAAACCCAGTCTATTACAGGAATAACAGGACTACGATCTATGCCTATCTTAACTCGTTTATACTCCTCTGTTCCCAAATGCAAAATAATATTCTTATGCCCATTATGTCCACCTGCACTGCCAGAAGCTCGTAATCGTACTCTACCAGTATGGGAATCTAAATCATCAGAAATTATCAAAATATCCTCTAAAGATATTTTATAGTATTGCACTACAGCTTTTACACTTTCTCCAGATAAATTCATAAACGTCATTGGCTTTAAAAGTAGTGCTTTATGTCCATCTATCGAAACACTCGCAAGCATCCCCTTCAACTTTGGTTCTAAACGAAATTCAACATTTTCCTGATTTGCAAAGGAGTCCAAAGTCATAAAGCCAACATTATGTCTTGTTTGTTCATAGGACTTACCAGGATTTCCTAATCCAACAATGAGTTTCATTATAATAATTCTCTTTTAGATTTATCGTAAGAATATGTGAATAAACCAGATAATGGTTCATCAGATAAGATACGCAAAATACCATGTCCTAATAGGGTCCCAACAGACAAAACGGTTATCTTGTCAATTTTCTTAGACGCGTCTAAACGAATGGTATTCGTAATAATCATTTCTGATAGACAGGATTTTTCTATACGTTCAATTGCAGCTCCAGATAATACGCCATGCGTACATACTGCAAGTACAGAATTTGCTCCTGCTTGCTTCAACGCCTCAGCACCTGCTGTAATTGTCCCTGCTGTATCACACATATCATCAATAATTATGCAATTCTTGCCTTCTACATTGCCAATAATATTCATAACCTCTGCCTTGTTTGGTTCTGGTCTTCTTTTATCTATAATTGCTATTGTGGTATCTAATACCTTGGCAAGTTCACGAGCTCTAGTTGTTCCACCATGATCAGGAGATACAACAACAATATCATCTAAATTTTTATCAATTAAATAATTTGCTAAAATAGGCAACCCCATAAAATTATCTACAGGTATATTAAAGAAACCCTGAATCTGAGCAGCATGAATATCCATAAATATCACACGGTCTGCGCCTGCAGTTTGTAATAAATCTGCAACCAATTTAGCAGTAATTGGCTGACGGCTTCTGCTTTTACGATCCTGACGACTATACCCATAATATGGAATAACCAAATTGATGGTTTTGGCAGATGCTCTTTTTAAAGCATCACACATAATCAAAACTTCCATCAAATGATCATTCACTGGATTTGATGTAGGCTGAATAATAAATACATTATGTCCACGAACGGTTTCATTAATTTGTACATTAATTTCACCATCTGCAAAATGCATAATTTCGCAGCTTGATAGTGGCACTCCAATAGACTCTGCAATTTCCTCGGCTAAAGGTCGATTTGCAGATAAACTAAATATTTTTACTTTTTTTCCTAATAAGATTGCCATGAGAAATACCCTCCATTATCTCATTTTCCATTAAGTATTATAGCATAACAAAAATAATTGGCAAATATGAAAGGGCTACCATAAAAAAATAAAATGATATTCAATCAAATTGTGACAAAAAAATGGAGAATATCATTGTATATTTTTAAAATTTAACCCAACAAATAGGCCTTTAAAATGTTAACAACTTCATTAAAATCAGTTTGCTTATTACATAAATCTTTTATTTTAGCACTCCCAGGCTTCCCTTTTATATACCATGCAACATGACTGCGCATTTCAAGCATCGCAAGTTTTTCCCCTTTTAAATCAAATAAAAGCTGATGATGCTTAAGAATCATTTGAAATATTTCTTCATTGGTAGGTTTATCTATCACTTTTCCCTCATGAAAGTAAGCAAAAAGTTCTCTAAAAATAAATGGGTTTCCTAATGCCCCTCTTCCAATTGCGATAGCATCAACACCTGTTTCCAGCATTTTCACTGCTGAAGAAATATCCACAACATCCCCATTCCCAATCACAGGGATAGAAACAGCTTCTTTCACTTTTTTTATCCAAGATAGGTCTGCTTTTCCTGTGTAAAATTGACTTCTTGTTCTTCCGTGAACTGTGATAGCACTTGCTCCAGCCTTTTCAATCATTTTAGCATTTTCCACTGCATTTATACTATCAAAATCCCAGCCAATTCGCATTTTCACTGTAACAGGCTTGTGGACATTATCCACTACATTTTTTACAATTTCATAAACCTTTTCTGGATCTATCAGTAAAGACGCCCCTGCATGAGATCGCTTTGCAACCTTATTTACTGGGCATCCCATATTAATATCTATAATATCTGCATCACTGCATTGATCAATATATTTAGCAGCTTGCACTAACGATTCTACATCACCACCAAAAATTTGCATACTAATCGGATGTTCTAATGCATTTACCTTTGTCATTTTCAATGTTCTTTCATTTTGAAATCCAATGGCTTTGTCACTTACCATTTCTGCCACTACCAAACCACAGTTCATTTCTTTGCAAATAATACGAAACGCTTCATTCGTAATCCCCGCCATTGGAGCTAAAACCAACCGGTTTGGAATTGTAATATCTCTAATCTTCCATTGCATCTAATTCACCCAAAATATCTTTTACATCATCAATTGGCAATCCAATAATATTTTCTAAAGACCCTTCATAATGATCCACCAACTCTGCTCCAATACCTTGAATAGCATAACTACCCGCTTTACCAAAGCATTCTTTCGTTTTAATATATTTCCATATATCTTCATCTGTCAAATTTTTAAAATACACATTGGATACACAAGCAAAATTAAATATACTATCCTGATAAGCAATGCCTACTCCACTCATTACCTGATGAACTCTACCAGAAAGTTTTTTAAGCATTTGAAAAGCATCCTCTTCATTTTTAGGTTTTCCATAGATTACATCATCTAAAACAACAATCGTGTCACATCCAATGAGAATACATTCTTTAAATTTTTCCTGTTCAAAGATGGCTTTCCTTAAGCCCAATCGTTTCACATTTTCCAAAGGACTTAAAGTTTCCTCCATGGTTTCATCAATGTCAGCAGCAACCACTTCAAAAGAATATCCTGCTTGTTGCAGTAAATCTTTTCTTCTTGGAGATGCACTTCTTAAAATAATTTTCTTCATTTTTACCACCAAATCTTATTATATCAAACCCAATAAAAAAAAGAAAGCAAAACTATTTTGCTTTCAATTCATTCCTAAAGATTCTATCCAATCGAACTTTTTTAGAGTTTTTTAAAGAATATTCTTACCTTTATTGCTTTTTTATGATACCAATAATAGATATTATTGTTCCAATAGCCAGTTCAATTAGTCCTATCCACCCCACTATGGTAGTGTTGAATTCATTTATTCCTGATAAACAAATTGCGCCTGAAATTATAAAAACAAATCCCAATAAAATTATATAATCCATTCTTCTCATTAGAGTCTCCTATTTTTAAAATATTTTGTTTAACCTTCGATTGTACCACTTAATATTCCACTTCTAGTTCCTAGTTTCCATCCCCCTCCATTTCGTTCAGCAAATTCGCCCATTCATTCATAATGAAATACAAAATCTCTATAATACATATCTTTTCTGTCAAATTCAAATAAATAGCTTTGAGAAGCATTGCAGGTTTGAGTTTGATTCAATGAAGGGTCCTTATTGAATTATATTATACCATTTCCCCTAAAAATATCCTGTCGAAAAATGTAATATTTTCTTTAAAAGACCAACTCAAAACTAGACAAGATTTTTATGAAAAGTTTCTTATAATACGCTAAGGTGATTCATATGAAGAAATATGCCGTATTAACATTGCATTACTGTTTTTTCATTACTTCTTTACTATTCTTACCTAAAGAAATTTCTTTATGGGCGGCAGGTTTTTTAGTATCTGTATTATCTTTAGAAAATATCTGCTTTACCCTATTACCACTCATCTTAGGATTTTATTTGCCTTTAAGTCACACCTATATTTTAATTGCTGTTTTTGCCTATCATATTCTATTATATCCTTTTATTAAACGAAATAGATTTTATGCACTGGGCGTATATGCGTTAAGTAGCTTAACGGCCTTTATTGTTTTATATATCATTCAAGGATTCTCTTTAACCTCTTTAATTGCTATGCTTTTTTCACTCGTGATTTATGGAGTCATCAATATGCTATATGTATATCAACAAACGAATCAAAAAATAAATATTATCCCCTATAATCAAAAACTAATTGATTTAATCATGCTTTTAGGTTATGTATTTATGATTCATTATTATAGTACAAATTCATATGTGATTCTTTTCCTGTTTATGCAGCTCTTTTTAATTCGTGATTTTAAATATAATATAGTTTTTATGTGTGTTTATGCTATGCTCGTTGGAATTCCCAACCATTCTAATCTCCCTCAAATTTTAATGCCCACGGCCGTATCCTATCTGCCAATAAGTGTGCTCTTCACTTTCACTTTTAAAAACTTGTTATGGATTCCTGGGATGCTTTATAGTATAGTCATTATGATTCTTCCTTTGACTGAAAAAAAATTAACGATAGAACAAAATTACATTAATACACTTTTTGAAGATTTTAACAAATATATTCAGACCCTCAACACAGAATACGACAAAAATGTAAAAATTATGGAGGTAAAGGAAAAAAGATTTGAAGAAATTAGTAGAGAATATTGTTTAAGTTGTTCTAAAAACACGTTATGTAAAACTAGATTGGACAAGCGCTATAGTTTTTTATCCGCTGCTATGCTAGGCTACAAACAAAATATTTATGACTGTCCATATTACAGTCGATTTCAGATTCATGCAAATGTAGAAAATATGAACAAAGCTTATGAATATAGTGCTATAAAATCCTTATCTTATGAATTAAGTTATTTATATAATCAAAGTTTAGCTTTAAAAAAAGATTATGAAAAGTTCATCTCCCTTTTATATACTTACGGATATCCCGTCTGTGCTCTAGATATTAATTTAGCTTCTCCTTCTTTATACTTTTCGGTAGAAATTCATACACGAAAAGTTCTAATTGAGGCACTACTTCTTAGATGTGCCTATAAAGCTTTTGGGGAGCCACTAGAGTTAAAAATAGTAGATCAGAAAATATACTTCTTCAAAAAACCCATGCTTAAAATTACATATGCACATACAATTCTTGCGAAAGAAGGTAATTTGATGAGTGGTGATAACTATTACATAAAAAAAGATTATAATTCATCCTATGTATTTGCTTTAAGTGATGGAATGGGAAGTGGCTACAATGCTTATACGGAATCAATCGAAGCTCTAAAAACAATATCCACATTGTCCAGTTATCATTTTAGAACTAAAACCATACTTAAGCTTTTAGAAGATATCTATGAATTAAGAAGCAATTATGACCGCTATGCAACATTAGATTTCTTAAGTATTGATACAGCTACAAGAAAAATGAATTTGTATAAAATGGGTTCTACTACAACCTACATTTATCACAATCAGCAACTCATCACCTATGAAAACCAAGCCTTACCTCTTAAATTAGATGATGTAAATTCCGCTTATGAGTTAGATTTATTTAGTGGTGATTTTATCTTTCTATTATCTGATGGGATTAGTGATTTTATTAGTAATCCTGAGTTTGTATCCTTAATTGATGCTAGTAAAGCAGCAGATGAAGTTTGTTATACCATTGTGGAATATTTAAAACAAAAAGAAAAGGGGAGACTCAAGGATGATTTATCTTTAATTGTAATTAAAGCTATTTAACTTGCATCCATTTTTTGGTATAATTTTAGGCGGTGGTGATTTTTATGGAAAAGAAAATAAAAGAATTCATTACCCATGAACAATTACTTTCTTATGACTATCCTGTGATTGTGGCTGTTTCTGGTGGAGTAGATTCTGTATGTTTACTTTATCTTTTACATCAATTTGGTTATAAATTAGTGCTTGCCCATGTAAATCACCATAAACGTAAGGAATCATCTATAGAACAAAGAGAGATGGAGAGGCTTGCAAAAAAATTGGAGATTCCATTTGAACTTTTAGAATATTATGATGATGGTTCAGATAATTTCCAAAAAAATGCTCATGAGGCAAGATATACCTTCTTTAAAAGTCTTGCCCAAAAATACAACACCAAATATATTGCTACAGCACATCATTTAGATGATCAGGCAGAAACAATATTGATGCGACTACTTATGGGCTCTAATCTTTATGGGTATGCAGGAATTTCTATAAAACAAGAATATGAGGGATATCAAATCGTTAGGCCTCTATTATGTGTTGCAAAAGATGAAATTTATTCCTATGCTAAAGACCGATCTATAGCCTATTATGAAGATTCCTCTAATCAATCCAATGACTATTTAAGAAACCGTATACGACATGATATTCTTCCTTTATTTAAAAAGGAAACACCAAATGCTTTACAAAAACTTCAAGAATTCTCTGTCCAAACCAAAGAAACGTTTCAATTTATACGAAAAAAAAGTATAAAATATTTAGATGAATTAAACAATAGTATTAGAGTGTCTAGTTTTAATCTCTTAGATATATCATTAAAAAAAGATATTCTCTGCTTATTATTTGAACGATTTCAATTAGATAAAAATTATGAAACCATTTTAAATTGCTTAAAACTAATTGAAAAAAATCATAACAAAAAAATACATTTAAAAAATGACTTTGTATTTATTATAGAATACGGTATTGCAAGAATTTGTAAAAAAGATATCTCTAAATCATTTTATGAAGAGCTCACACTAGAAAACTCTTGCGAAATACTGAATAAGTATCATTTTCGTTTTTTAAAAAAACCACCACAAAATAATGCAATCTATATTAAATTATGTTATAATAGTCTAAAGTTGCCTTTTTATATTAGAAACAGACAACCTGGTGACTTTATAGAAATGAGTTATGGAAATAAAAAGATATCTCGTATCTTCATTGATGAAA
The DNA here is from genome assembly GCA_910577745.1 of uncultured Anaeroplasmataceae bacterium. GTDB lineage: Bacteria > Bacillota_I > Bacilli_A > Acholeplasmatales > Anaeroplasmataceae > Pelethenecus. The sequence goes on from CAJTNG010000002.1 coordinate 289,262, forward strand.
AAATACCTAATGAGAAAAGAGATCAAATTCCTCTTATCTTTAATCAAGATGGAGCCCTTCTTTGGGTTTATAATCTTGCCAAAAGTAAACAGGTATATGAACAAAAGGATACAGGAGATATTTATTTGGTTTGTGAGGAAGTTAAAGCATGATTAAAGATATTAAAAAAGTAAGCTTATCTGAAGAACGAATTGAACAAATCGTAAAACGTTTAGGAGAACAAATTACAAAAGATTATAAGGACAAAGAGCCAATATTTATTGGTTTATTAAAGGGGTGTAATCCTTTTATGATGGATCTTCTTAAACATATAGATCTGTATTGTAGTTTAGACTATATGGATGTTTCGTCTTATGTAGGCACTTCTTCTAGTGGTAATGTTACCATTCATCATGATGTAAAAACAGAAATTGTAGGTAAGGATATTATCCTTGTTGATGATATTTTAGATACAGGTAGAACCTTGGACGCAGTAGTAAAATTACTAAGAGCACGCGGCGCTGGTTCTGTAAAACTTTGTGTTCTGCTCGATAAACCAGAGGGTCGTAAAGTCCCTATCACGGCTGACTACATTGGGGATTTAGTTCCTAATGAGTTTGTCGTCGGCTATGGGTTAGATTACAATGAAAAATATCGGAATTTACCTTATATCGGAGTTCTTAAAGAAGAGGTATATTCTAAGTAGGAGGAATTATGCAAGATAATAATCAAAATCAAAACAAAAAACAATCAAATCCAAATCAAAGACCTAGAAGAAAATTTGACTGGATTTTCCCTATTGTTGTCATCATTGCCATTGTTGGAATAATACTTCTTATTCAGCATTTAATGACACCAAACCCAAAGGAACTATCATATTCTGAATTGGTAATAGCAATGAATGATACTACTAATCCAGTAAACACAGAGTCTGTGGCAGCTCAACCTGTAGGTGGCTCAAATTATTTTATGTTTACGATTACAGGTAAGTTTGCAGATAACAAGCAATTCACTTGTATTGTAACTATGGACCAATTTAATGATCTAACCTCTGGAGAAGCCACAGGTAATCCAGTATCAATTAAATTGTATAAATTAGAAGCGAATGTATTCTTATCCATTTTAATTAATATTTTACCTTATGTTTTAATGATTGGATTCTTTATCTTCTTATTTAGAAGCCAAGGAAATGGAAAAGCCTTTGACTTTGGAAAATCTACCGCAAGATTATCTCGTGGTAAAAGTGTAACTTTTAATGATGTTGCAGGTTGTGATGAGGAAAAAGAGGAATTAGTTGAAATCATTGATTTCTTAAAAAATCCTAGAAAGTATGCAGAAATTGGAGCAAGAATTCCAAAAGGTGTTCTTCTTGTGGGTCCTCCAGGAACAGGTAAAACCTTACTTGCTAAAGCGGTTGCTGGAGAAGCAAATGTTCCATTCTTCTCTATCTCTGGTTCTGACTTTGTAGAAATGTTTGTTGGTGTTGGTGCTTCTCGTGTTCGTGATATGTTTAAAACAGCCAAAGAAAACGCACCTTGTATTATATTTGTTGATGAAATAGATGCTGTTGGACGTCAGCGTGGTGCTGGTATGGGTGGTGGACATGATGAACGTGAACAGACGCTTAACCAGTTACTTGTTGAAATGGACGGATTTACAGGAAATTTAGGAATCATTGTGATGGCCGCTACAAACCGTCCTGATGTATTGGATCCTGCTCTTCTTCGTCCAGGACGTTTTGACCGTCAAATTACAATCAGTAATCCTGATGTAAATGGACGAATCGCAATATTGAAGGTCCATGCTAGAAACAAGCATTTAGATCCAAATATCAAATTGGAAGAAGTTGCTCAAAGAATCCCTGGATTTAGTGGAGCAGATATTGAAAATTTATTAAATGAAGCTGCATTACTTGCTGCAAGAAATAATCGTAAGGTGATTATAACTTTAGATATTGATGAGGCTATTGACCGTGTAATGATGGGTCCTGCTAAAAAATCTAAAAAATATACAGAACGTGAAAGAAAGCTTGTTGCATTCCATGAAGCTGGTCATGCAGTGATTGGCTTAAGACTTGAAAATGCTTCTATTGTTCAAAAAGTTACAATTATTCCAAGAGGCCAAGCAGGTGGATACAACTTAATGATGCCTAAGGAAGAAACTTACTACCAAACAAAAACTGAATTATTAGAAAGTATTGTTGGATTCCTAGGTGGTCGTGTTGCTGAAGAATTAATATTTGCAGATGTTACCACTGGTGCACACAACGACTTCCAACAAGCAACAAGAATCGCAAGAGCTATGGTTACAGAATTTGGTATGTCCTCTTTAGGTCCTGTTCAATATGAACAACAGACTGGAAATGTATTCTTAGGAAGAGATTATCTTAAAGAAAAGAACTTCTCTGACCAAGTAGCTTTAGAGATTGACAAAGAAGTTCGTAACATTGTAGAAAGTTGTTATGCCAGAGCTAAAAAAGTAATCTCTGAAAATATGGCTCTTTTAAATAATATTGCTGAATATTTATTAAAGGTTGAAACACTAACCAAATCTGATATTGATGAAATTGAAGCTACAGGTCACTTAAAACGTTATGATGATATGATGGCTGCAAAAGATAAGGAACCAGAATCTGTAGAAACTGAAGAAAAAAATTCTGCAGAACAAGAAAAAGGCTTATCTGCTCCTACTGTTGAAGATTTACTTGGTGATTTCAAAATTCACGACGATGAGACTAGATAAATATCTTAAAGTTTCAAGATTAATTAAGCGTAGAACACTTGCGAAAGAAGTTGCTTCTAATGAACGAATTCTCGTGAATGGAAAACCTGCTAAGCCTTCAAAAGAACTTAAATTGGGTGATGAAATTACAATCGAATTTGGTAATAAAAATGTAATCGTTAAAGTTACATCTTTAGAACCCACCACAAAAAAAGCGGAGGCAGTTCATCTTTATGAATTCATTCGTGAAGAATTAAAATAACTACTAAAAGTAAACGAGCTCCTTATAGGAACTCGTTTTTATTTTATTTATGAAAGTTACTTCTCTTTATATTTGGCTGGATTATAAAGTATATGTCCAGTTACATCATATTTTGTTCCATGACAGGGACACTCATAAACATCTTCTTCTCTATTATAAAATAAGGCACACCCCAAATGAGAACATCTTTTTTGGGGTAAAACTAAGTTTTTTATTGCGGTAAAACTATTTTTTATTAAAGGGAATAAAGGATTTGGTCTATAGGGATTAAACAGAAAAGTATAAGGATTCGGATTGTTCAAAATTTGATCTGTTATCATCTGTGCAGCAATCATAGAACCTGTCATCCCCCAAAGACTAAACCCTGTAGCTACATATACATTCTCTTTCTTAAAATACTTACCGATATAAGGTAATCCATCTGCACTTACACAATCTTGATTTACCCATAAATAGGAAATATCATTTTCAGGATAATGCTTTAAAATATGCTGAAACAAAGGGGAAAATCCTCCTAAGCTTTGACCTGTTTTTTGATCATTCCCACCAATTATCAAATTCGAACCACAGGTTCTAAAATATAAATCTCCAGTTTCACATCCTATAGCATTAAAGTCCATCTTTTTTTCCACATCTTTTACAACAGCTACATAAGATTTATTTTGAGTTAACTTTAAAGGGTAGGCCCCTTTAAGTTTTAGAAACGGATATCCCGTAGCAACTACGATATACTTGGCTGATATTTTATGCTTTATTGTATAGGCGTTCTGCTTTTTCAGTTTTACAATTTGTGTATTTTCATAAATTTTAAAATTTTTTATTAAATTTTTAATGAACTTGATAGGATTCATTTGAGCCATATCTGGAAAACATAAGGCATAATTATCTTCAATGGTAGGTTGATACCCTAAACTTTGAATAGCACTAAATTCTTCCATTAATAACTCTTGCTGATTCTTAAAATATTTATAGGATGGTACTTTTATAAAATCGAATTCATATGCATTGGCCAATTCTTCATATTTCTTTATAGCTTCTAGATTAGCTTCTAAATATTGTTTTGCAGCAAGCTTTCCTTGTCTTTTTATAATATCTTTATAATATATATCCTGTAAAGCTGTAATGACGGCTGTTGTATTTTTGGTTCTTTGACAAGCAATTCGTTTTCCTTCAACTAAGGTTACATGAAATGTTTTTGAAAGGAAATAGGCACAAAGAATACCACATATTCCTCCGCCAATCACTAAGACCTCTGTTTCTAAATTTTCATCTAAACAAGGATATTGTGGAAGTTGTTCTTCTTCCCAAATTGATTTCTGCATACTTTCACCCTATATAGTGTTTCATATTTCAAAATAAATTATACTTATATCGCAAAAATGTATTTTAGAGTGTGATTAATTAAATTATATGTTATAATATTCATATAAAGGATGCGATTTACCATTTTGAGTTAAGAAAGAGGGAAGAAAAATGATGATTAAAAATCAATGTTTATGCTTATTTTTATCTTTTATCTATTTACTTGGATTATTTACATTATCCGAAGCCATCGGATTTCCACAAGAGAACATATCCTATTCTCTTGGAAGTTTATATTTTATCTTTAATCTTTTCCTTGTATTCTTTTCATGGACCATCTATAATATATGTTCTTCTAAATTAAATAAAAGATTCTATCCATCATTTATAGGACAGTATGTATTTATAACATTAAGTTTACTATGCTTAGGATCCAATTTAGGTTTAATGATATATCGATTTACACTTGCAGATTGTTATTTTTATTATTTAATCTGTTCATATTTAACTTTTATACTTCTCATTCTATTTATAATCATCTTACTTACTTTAAAAAACATACTTAAAGAAAGAAGGAAATCTATATGAGAAATAATAAATTTAATTTAATAGGTCTTCTACTTGCCTCTCTTTATATGTTTCTTATGTTTATCTTTATAACTTCTATGGAGTTAAAACAAAATGATATTACAGTTACACCTTCCTATATATTCTGTTCTATCAACTTATTCATTCTGTATATCCTTTGGATTGGCATAAATTTTATAGCTGATAAAAAAAACTGGAATCAAATTTATCCATTCGTATACTTTGTTCTTCAAAGCATACTTGTAATGCTATGCTTTACGCTCATTTGTTTAAATTTTGGATGGATGTATCCCTTAATTATATCTGCGAAGTATAATTTTGAGGTGTTATTATATGTACAATCTTGTATAGTGCTAACCACTATACTGGGATGGGATAGCTTTTATTTCATTCATCTAATAAAAAATAAAAATCAATTTTAGATTTAAATAGAAAAAGGCTAAGATTTCTTAGCCTTTTCTTATTAACATAATCTTAATTGGGTTTCACTATCAAAAAGATGACAATGCTCCATATCAAATGTAAGCTTTACTTTTGTTCCCTCATCAATAGGTGTTCTAGAATTTACAATAGAAATCATAGGTGTATCTTCTATTTTGAAGTGTAAATTTGCTTCATGTCCTAACATCTCTAATAGTTCAACTTCCACTTCAACGGTTGAATCTTTTTCCTTACCTTTATCATATACGATATCTTCTGGACGAATTCCCAACAGCACAGATCTTCCAAATAAAGATTGTTCTTGAACTGCTTTCAGATGAGTTTTGTGAAGAGGTAATGCTATAGCTTGATTTGATGTTACAAATTGACCATCTTCATTAATCACACCTGGTAAAAAGTTCATAGACGGTGTTCCAATAAAGCTTCCAACAAAAACATTCGCAGGAGAATTATAAATTTCCTTTGGTGTTCCAATTTGTTGAATATACCCATCCTTCATAACTACAATTCTAGAAGCCATAGTCATTGCTTCGATTTGATCATGCGTTACATATAAGGAGGTAGCTCCTAAATTCTTATGAATCTTAGCAATCTCTGTTCTCATTTGTACTCTCAATTTTGCATCTAGATTGGATAATGGTTCATCAAATAGGAAGACTTTGGCGTCACGTACAATTGCTCGACCTAACGCGACTCTTTGTCTTTGACCCCCTGATAAAGCTTTAGGTTTTCTGTCAAGAAACGCTTCTAGTCCAAGAGTTGCTGCAACCTCTGTAATTCTTTTTTTAATTTCTTCTTTTGGTATTTTTCTTAGTTTTAATCCAAAAGCCATATTGTCAAATACAGACATATGAGGATATAAAGCATAAGATTGGAATACCATGGCTATACTTCGATTTTTGGCAGGGATATCATTCATTACCTCTCCATCAATTAAAAGTTCACCACTTGAAATTTCCTCTAACCCAGCAACCATTCTAAGGGTTGTAGATTTTCCACAGCCAGATGGACCTACCAAAACGATAAAGTCTTTATCTGCAATCTCTAAATTAAAATCAAATACCGCCTGCACTCCATTAGGATAAATTTTATTAATATTTCTTAAACTAACATTTGCCATTTTTTTCTACCTCATGTTTCTTTTTTATTAAATAAGCACAAGCTCCATATATGCCTGCATTATTTTTTAACACTGCTAAATGAATATCTATTGTTTTGGTTTGTTTTAAGCAAACCTCTTGAAATTTTGTTTTGATTTTATTAAGTAAAAATTCACCTGCATTACTTAATCCACCACCAATGATAAACCCGCTTGGATTGACAATTACGGTTATAGAAGCCATTGCTTTTGCAAGAGCCAAACACGCTTCATCTAAAACATAATTTGAAAGTGGGTCTTGTTGTTTTGCTGCATCAATGACATCTTTTGCTGTTAAAGTATCTTCAAAGGTTAAACAAGTTGGAAGTTTGTCTTGATAAAATCTTGCAAGTCGAACAATTCCTGTAGCTGAAGCTAACGTTTCTAAATGACCTATCCCCCCACAGCCACAAACGAACTGATACGTGTTATCTATCGGCATGTGGCCTATTTCTCCTCCAAGACCACTAGTCCCTTCAACAATCTCTCCATGCATTAGAATTCCTCCGCCAACACCAGTTCCTAATGTGATAAAAACAACGGTATCTTTCTCTTTATTTAGATAGGAGGCTTCCCCAAGCGCTGCTAGATTTGCATCATTGAATATGTATACATTGGCGTCAAAGCCTAGTGCCTTCGAAAATTCTTTTTGAACATCGGTTTGTTCCCAACCTAGGTTTACACAGCTTAAAGCTATACCATTTCTAACAATTCCTGGAAGTCCTATTCCAAAACCGAAGATCTCATTCCTTGTTATATTTTTTTTATTCATATAGAATTGAATACTACTAGATAATTCGTTAAACAATTGATTAGGGTGTGTAGGAATTTCCCATTGTTCTAATAGATTTCCTTCTCCATCAAAACAGCCAATTTTAATGGAAGTGCCACCAATATCAATACCAAATAAATACATATCTTCCCTCCCCTTACTGTTTTAAATAACTGATTTCTCCCTTACAAACTGTCATATAAACATTTAAATCTGTATCTACAACTACAAAGTCAGCATCCTTGTTTTCTTCTATACTACCTTTTCTATCTTCTACATTTAAACATTTTGCTGGATATAAGGTTGCCATATCCACAGCTTCTGTTAAAGAGCAGTTTGTGGTTTTCATAAAATTCTTTATCGCTTCGTTCATTTTTAAAGTAGACCCAGCCAGTGTGCCATCCTCTAATCTTGCTTCTCCATTTCTCACAAGAACCGTTTGACCTCCAAGCTGATACATTCCATCAGGCATCCATTTTGCTTCCATTGCATCTGTGATTAAGCATATTCCCTGATGTCCCTTATTCTTATAAAGTAACTCTACAGCGGGGGCAGAAACATGAATCAAATCACAAATCAGCTCACAACTTAATTCCTTGTGTAATAAGGAAGCTCCAACCATACCAGCATCTCTGTGATGTAACCCACGCATAGCATTAAACATATGAGAAACAGATGTGGCACCCAAGGAAATGGCTTCTACTGCTTGTTGATATGTTGCGTCTGTATGCCCTAAAGAAATGACAATATCATTTTCTTTAAGATATTTGGCTAAAGCGGAACCTTGTTCCTCATACGCTATAGTCACCTGTTTAATGTGTCCCCTAGCTGCCTGGTTCAACTGACGAAATGTATCAACATTACACGGAATAATATATTGTTTTGGCTGTGCTCCTGCATGTTTCGGACTAATAAATGGACCTTCCAGATGAATCCCTAAGATTTCCGTTCCTGAAGGCTGCTTCTCTATATAGGAAGCAATATTTTTTAAGCATGCCTCTATAATCTGAATATCCTGTGTCATGGTTGTCGCAAGTACACTAGTGGTTCCTTCTTTTACCACTGCGGATAAAATATTTTGAATATCTTTAGAAGAAGGATTCATAAAATCTGAAGAATTTGCGCCATGAATATGCTTATCAATAAAGCCAGGCAATACGATATACTTATCGTCTAATTCTAGCAACCCATCTTCAGCTATCCCAGGATCAATTTTTGCAATTTTACCATCAATTACGGACAACGATGATTTTACAATACCCTGTCCATGAACATAAATATTTGAATTTTTAAAGCCTTTCAACTTCATATTAACAGTTCACCAAACTCAATGCTTCATCATCTGTAACAACTACAACATCATCATGTAGGTGTAATGCACTCGCAGGGAAATCCGTGGTTACCTCTTTAGATAATAAGCGCTTCACAGCCTCCGCTTTATTCTTTCCTGTCGCGATTAAGATGATTTTTTTAGCTTTCATAATTTCTGCAATTCCCATGGTAATGGCTTTAGTTGGAACTTCATCGATCGAGTTAAAGAATCTTTTATTATCTTCTCTTGTTTTTTCTGTTAAATTTACGATAAAGGTCTTTTGCTCAAAAGAAGTTTTAGGTTCGTTAAAGCCGATATGTCCATTGGCACCAATTCCTAACAATTGAATATCCACTACGGTTTTATCTAATTCCTCAGAATAATGTTTGCAGGATTCTTCTAATTGCTCTGGATTTGCATAAGGAATATGAATGTTTTCTTTTTTAATATCCACATGATTAAATAAATTATCATTCATAAAATAATAATAACTTTGAGGACAATCTCTGCCTATACCAACATATTCATCTAAATTGTAAGTTTTAACTTGTTCAAATGTGATTTTTTTATCTTCATAATCTTGGATTAATTTTTGATAGGTTCCGATAGGAGAGGAGCCTGTAGCTAGTCCTAACACAATATCTGGTTTTGCCTGAATTGCTTCAGATATTAGATTTCCAGCAACTTTACTTGCTTCTTCATAATTTTTACAACGAATAATTTTCATACGATTCTGCTCCTTCTAAATAACTAATTTCAAGTTCTGTTTTAAATGTACCCCTTGCCTCTAATGAAATTATTTCTTTTTTCTTTTCTAGCTGATGCGTTGTGATACATTCATCTGGCAGACCATACCAAGGTTCAACACATATAAATTTAGGATTTTCAGGTCTACTTTGCCAAAACGCCGTAAAAGGCATAGAATGCTTGATTTTTATTTTTTTTGTTTCTGCTCCCAATTCTATTTCTTGTACTCCTTGATAACAAATTGTTCTTTTTTGAATAAGTTCCTTTGAAAACTCAGACAGCTTTACGGATGGACTTAATTTTGTAGGATAGGTATTCTTCATATACACAGGGTCAAACAAGATTGCCTGAACCTCTTGTTGTACATTCATCTGAAGATACAAATCCTCTCCAATTAATTCTTTTAAACCAGCATAATCCAAACCAGGATGAAGGCCCAAAGAAAAGTAAATTGTCTTTTGTTCTAAGTTTTTTATTTCAATTGAAATTTTTATTTTGTTAAAAAGAAGTGTATATGTAATATAAAATTCAAATATAAAAGGATAAACCTTATAAGTTTCTTCTGTATAGCTGCTTTTAAGCGTGATGGAATTTGAAGTCTTTTCTACGATATCAAATACTTGCTCCTTAATAAATCCATGAGGATTAAGTACATATTTTTGTTGATTATAGAGATAATATCCATCTTTTAATGAGCCAATGACAGGGAATAATAATGGGCTTTGTGCATTCCATAATTCTTTTCCCTTCCAAAGAATATTTATCCCATGAATAGAAACTTCTTCTAACTCTGCACCACGTTCTTTTATGCTTAAACAAAAGATATCGTTATGTATTTTATACATCGTAACTCCTTTATTTTAAAACGGTATTGGTAACTCCTTGAACATATTTTTTTGTTTTTTCTAAATCTCTTAATGCACAACTTGTAACTAAAATATCACAAACATAGATTTGAGATATTTTGGAACAAAAGAAACCACCACTAATTTCATTTTCAAATCCATTTGTCTTTAAAAAGACATCTGCAAGTGAAAATAATGTTGAATTTGAGTAGTTCGAAATGACAATAAGTTTTACATTTTTCTCTTTACAGTTGGTTGCAAATTTAATCATTTCCTCGGTTTCACCACTAAAAGAATAGATGATTGCACAAGATTCTTCTGTCATAATTGCCGTATACATATAAGAAAAATGTGTATCGTTAATTACAATAGCATTAACCCCAGTTCTTATGATCTTACTAAACATATCTAATGCCGTAGTATGGCTTGTACCCATACCTCCGATAATCACCTGTTTTGATGCTAATATGATATCTGTGGCTTTCTCTACTGCTTGCATATCTATAGAAGCCTTTGTCTTTTGGATAACATCCATCATATTTTCCGTAATATTATCTATAAAAGGAAGACCATTTTTTATGCTCATTTCTTGTAGTGCTTTAAAGATATCCATTTTAAAGGAAATAAAATTAGAATATCCAAGCTTTTTGAAATACCGCACAATAGAAGCCTCTCCTACATGTAGCTTCATAGTTATACTATTTAATGTATCATAAATCACTTGTTCAGGATTTTCTATGATATAGTTATGTATTGTTTTTTCTGTTTTAGAAAATGAAATATGCTCTTTCACTAAAATACTTTCAAATTTAATTTTATCAATAACCATATTTACTCACAGCCTCTTCTAGTTAATTTTAAACTATACATATTATATCAAAATTTGACTCTTTTTTAAAGTTTCATTTCTATCATTTTTTTCTCTTCTTATAGATTACGACCCCTGCTATTCCAAGTCCAATACACAACATTCCAGCCAATACAGGGCCAACAATCAAGAAAGGATGAATCCTTTGAGGAGACGGTAAATCTTCAATCCATTTCCCATACAAAATTGTTTCTTTCGTGATAACATCCTTATCAAAATCAAATTTTGTTGTATACGTCTCATCTTCATACCAACCATAAAAGGTTTTCCCTTCTATGATAGGATCTTCAGGTCTTGTGATTTTTTTAAATTCTTCCACCTTTATTTCTACCAAAGCACCATAATCTGCAATATAAAAGATTACTTTATACTGTTTTATGATTTTTTCCCATTGGGCATAGAGCGTGACATTTTCATGAATCTCTATCCCAGGTTGAGCCAATTTAGAAAAGGTTGCATCTAAATACCAACCTTTAAAACTATACCCCTCTGCCTCAGGAATAGGGAGTGAGGTTGGAAGTTTCATAGCCTCATTGATATTTTCTATCTGCAAACCATGGCCATTCAGTTCAAATTGAATGGTATATCCCTTAGGGAGTAAAACCCATAAACCGAAGAGTTCTGTATCCTTTTCAATCACATCATCAAAGTTCCAAAAGGTAGAACAAGCTTCATCTATAAACCAGCCTTTAAAACTATATCCCTCTTTGGGTTCTAAAACTGGAGCCATAACTTGTGCTCCCTCTTTAATGTGTTCTTCTTTGACAATGCCTTCTCCTATCAATTGAAATACTACTTTATAATACTTCACTACTTCCCATTTGGCATAGAGTGTTGTGTTTTTTTGAATGGAAGTCCCTTCTATTGCTGGTGTATGGAACGTTTCATCCAAATACCAACCTAAGAAACGATATCCTTCTTCTTTAGGAGTCGGCAATGTAGGTATCATCGTTACGCCATATATGGTATTGATTTCTTCACCTTTGCCATTCCGTTCAAAACTTATGGAATAGGCAATGCGTTCCCACTTCGCATATAGAGTAACATTAGAAAAAATTTCTTCACCCGCTAATGCTAATGATTGGAAATTATTATCCATATACCAACCTTCAAATGTCCAACCAGCTTCAGAAAGCACTGGCAAATCATCTGGAAGTTTCGTACCAGTAATTGCATTAGGGGTTATTCCGTGCCCCATGGTATTAAAAGATATAGTATATATTTCTTTTTCCCATTTTGCGTATACTGTAGTATCCTGTTCTAATAGATTTCCTGTTACTGCTGGTGTTTTAAATTCTCCATCTAAATACCAACCTTTAAAAATCCAACCTGATTCGATAAGAACTGGAAGTTCTTCAGGTAATCTTGCAGCTTCTTCAGACCAGCTTTCCTTGCCGTGACCAAAGGTTTCAAAATACAGGGTATACGTATCTTCTATAAAAATCTCACAATTTGTATATACATAAGAGGAAATGGTATACGCTTCATTTTCAACTAAAATCGTTGTTGTTGTATTTTTTACGAATAAGAGATGATGAGAACCATTGGATAATATCTCACCACTATATCTACTACCATCTACATAAATAGAGTCCGCTTCCGAAAGAATCCGCTTATGATCAATTTCAAAATCAACCGCATTACATTTTGCTTGATCTTTTATGGACAGTGCTTTATATTCCTCTTTTATTGCGGGTACATATTTTGTTCCAGTAGTAAAATTTGGACTATCGCCTTGATTTGAATCATAATTAGATTGATTTTTTGTATTCAGAATAGTGAGTCTTGCCAATTGACCTAGTTCATTTTTGTTATCCTGAATCCAAAGATTGGTTGGCATAGAATATTGGGTATTATCTATTCTTATCTGCTCATTGGCTAAGGAGGCAGATAAGATATGATTGGATTGAATGGTTATATTATCTACCACTGCCGTGGCATCATAATTTTTTATGAGAATTAAATAATCAATCGTAATATACTTTTTTAAAGTGGTTGAACCACTTGGTATTTCTACAAGTTTTGGATCGTAATCTTGGTTTATAAAAATATTTTCCTCAATCAAAACATTCTTCAACCATAAGTTTTCTTTCGCATTCTGCACATATAATAAAATCAAAGAATCCTCAAAAATATTTTTATAAATCCATAAGTTTTGTCCGTTTCTGCACTTTACAGCTCCGTCCTGATTTTTATTCATTCCTTTAAAATAATTTCCTACAATCTCTAGCCCATCATACATCTTGGCATAAATGAAATGATCTCGATTATACCCACTGGTAGATTGGCTTCCATCTTCATAGCCAGCTTCTGTTATATCTTTATTAAAAGATAAATGATTTCCAAGAATGGTTACATCTTTATCAGAATTGATAACATTGATACCCGTCATAAAGTATCCCTGATTTGAATTTTCATCCAGAAGATGTAAACTCAATATGAGTTGCTTTAAGGCTTTTGTTTCATCTGATACAATACTATTTTCTATATCCTCTAAAAGACCAAAATAGTTATCTTGAATTACAGCATCCTTCGTCTTATAAATGCCAATGCCTCTGCCTAAACTATGTGCATCCCTTAAGAATAAATTGGATAGAATATCTATTTTATTATAATTTTTAGAAATATAATATCCTGTAGATTCTCCGCCATTCTTATTATTTTCATCTGGTTGTAGTCCAGTAGAAATGGATGTATCTACTTTACGTGCATTCATAAATACATTGTTTTGAATCACGATGTTTGTAGACTCTGCTCCTTTAAAATAGAGGGTAACATTGTCCAGAACAAGATGTTCAATAAAAATATCAGAAACACTTTCCACATTATCTTGCATGTGACTTTGATAAACAGCGTCTGTGCCTTGCAGAATGGCTCCTGGTTCTCCTATAATAGAAACTCCATTTTTCAAGGATACTGTTCCCTTTATTTTATATATCCCTTTATTGAAATAAGCATTTTTATTTTGAGCTTTACAAGCATTCAAAAATGCATTCACCTCAGATGTTACATCTTTCATACCTATAGAAATATAATCTTTAGCTTCTAGATATGGTTTTTCAGCATGAACGGGGATAAAGAAAAATATACTAGTAAAGAACATGAGTATAAGAATTCGTTTTATAACTTTCATCTTTCTCTCCTAAATTCCATAAAATGCTCATAAATATCTTCTATCAGATATTTCGAATGATCTTCTAACAAATCTGTTTTATAGCAGGTATATCCTTTGATTTGTAGTTTTATATAATCTTTTTTTGAACTTGCAATTCTGACCAAAACAGTATCTTCTTTAAAAACAAAAATCATCGATGCACAGGCTTTAACTTTAAGTTTTTCAAATTCAAGTAATGTATCCTCAAAACTATTGATGAATATATAATTTTGATATTTTAAAATATGTGCATATTCAAAACTCGTAAGCTGGTATTCATCTTTAATACTTTTATTTTTAGGATAAAGTTGATACTCATAATTTTTAGGATTTTTATAATACACTCGAGTTCCTTGAAATGTTCTTTTTAAATCCGACTCATTTCTATTTAAATCATAAAAAGATCTTTTCTCCTGATAATCTTCAATCACTGGATTACCCTTAAATATTATCTTAAAGGCTCCCTCAATTGTATTTTTATGAACTATATAAGGTTCTTCAAAATTTAAAATCGTAGTCACATATCCATATTTAGATGAGATGTTCGTGCCAACAGCAACTAAAGAATTTTCTAAAACAAATTTTGAAAAATAGCCAGTTACCTGATTATTCTGGTGAAAACAAGTGTTTAATACTTCCCCATAGGCAACACCTGCCGTGATTTGATTCTCCATCGTCTGATTGGGTTCTTCAGGCAATAATACATTCGTTGATCCATTTCGATACAAGGGATTTATCCGTAGTATATCATCCTCCTTAGGCTCTCTATTCCAATAAATATCATACGTAAAGTTTGCTTGGTAATATCCTTGCAAATTCTCTTGATTGATACTTTCATAATTGGCTATACGGTTAGAATGAGAAGAAATCGCCACCATATACTCTGAATTTCTTTTTAAATAGCGATGCATAGAGTTGAAGGCAAAGGAAGCTGGTGTATAGACATAAAACTGTTCTTCATTATATATATGATCTAAAAAGCCCTGTTGATAGAACATATTAGACAGTTTATGCATAGCATCCATTATGACCTGAAAACTATAGGCATCTCCCTTCGTTCTACTAGAGGCTCTTCCTCGAACACAGTTTAAAGCCCTATGATGATACAAAAATGGCATAAAAGACTTTTCTAGAATTTTTATCAAATATTCAAAATAAGAATCACATTTCCTATCTAAAAGATAATACACCTCTAATATTTTTGTAATAGATGTCAATAAGACTTCACCATAGGATGCAGTATATGGAACATTCGTGTGATAGAGAAATCCACCATCTTTATAAAATCCATTTCCTTCCTCTACTATCGTTAATAGTTCAGGTAAATAGGAATATAAATGTTCTATCTGATCTTGATTTTGAATCAAAATATTTCGCAACAAACAGATATAAATGTTATCTGCCAAATTTGCAAAGTTTGTTCTAAACCGATGGACATTCGGATAATCTCTTCTATAATATTCATATTCTGCACAGGGAAGATAAAAATTTTCAATGGCCATAAATAAGCATATCTTATCTTTTTCTATAACATCATATAACAAAATTAATATCTCATTTAAAGCTCTAGGGATTCCTATTTCAAAAACCCACCAATTGCCTACATAATTTTCTTTACCCGTATAAACCTTAGCAATTTGTTCTTCTATAATCTTTAATACTTTCTGCTTGGTTATCCTATCCTCTTGTAAGACACTTTGTTTTGTAATATGTAATAATCTTTTAAAGATATGATATATATACTCTGTAGGTTCTGAAGGCAATCCCTCATATAAAGTTTCAAGTTTCACATCACTCTCTACATTTTTACACAAGGACTGTTTTAAGGAATTTAATATTTCTTTTTTTTCATTCCATTCTTTTAAAGTTATGTTTAAATAGGGGGCTTCTTGTATTTTACAAGAGGAGAAATGATCTAAGTAAATGGCATAAAATCCACGATTGGATACAGGTAACACATAAGACTTTCCATCTATTTCATACCAAAGATCCATACAGTTCACATCTTCTAAAAGTTCAACTTCAAGAAATGAACATTTTTGATTTTGATTATAAAATTCCATTTACATCCTCTCCTCTTGTCAAACATTTTGTTTTACTTTATATATTTTTGAATGGTAGAAGTAATCGCATCTGTTCCAGCTTTCTTCATTGCTGCAACATAATCATCCCATTCTTTTTGATCAATATTTGTCGTACCTTTATTTAACCATTGACTAATTTGATCTAAATAAATTGTGTTTACTCCACTACGATACGCATTCACAGATTGATAATCAGAGTTTGTTAACTTCACATTTGGATAAATTACTTTATTATAATTTTCATTTAACCACTGATTAGATTCATAAAGGTTCATAGCTTCTTTTGCTGGAGCAGATAACCAAGCCTCTTCATAAGCAAAAGTTTGGACACCTGGGCTTTGGAGTTGCGCACCTGCACTATAAAGATTAGCTAATGCAGTTGCTTTATCGTTTAGAATCTTATTTGTGAATTGATATTCATTTCCATTCTTTGTAAAATGTTCCCCTTCAATACCAAAGTTTAACTGCTCATGACCTGTAGGACTGAAGAAATAATCAATCCATTTTACTAATTTAATTTGATCTTCTTCACTTGTAGTTACTTTGTTGATTGCAGTTACTGTACCAATCTGTTTACGAATGGTTGGTTCATATCTAGAACCATCACTTCTTTTTGGAGGTGCAATACAGATAAGTTCAAACTTGCCTTCGATTTTGCTATCTGTATTTAAGTTATCTGCATAGACATCATCATTGAAGGAATACGTTGTACCAATCCAGTCATGGGTAGCACCACCGCTATTTTGAGCAAAATAAGTTACACGTTTATCCTCTGTAGATGGCGTTAAAATATTTGGATCGATTAGACCTTCCTTAAACCAACCTGCAATATTTTCAATTGCTGTTTTAAATTCTGGTTGGATGGCTCCATATTGTACTTTTCCTTGTGCATCTAGATAATACTCCGCTGTAGCATTCCATAAAGAAGCTAATTCGGAAATTGCAAAATCTAAATCTCTGTCAAAATAAGGATAAATATTTGTAAAGCTTGTCAATAAATTTTTATTGTCTTTAAATGCTTTTAATAAGTCATGAAATTGGTTGACGTCCAATTCATTTAGTTTATCCTTTTCTATCCCCTTAGGTAATAAATTATTTTTCGAAAGTTTATTAACCCAGTCCTGTCTAACGAAGAAAGCCTTGGCTGTTTTACCATCTGTATAGAATGGAATTCCATAGATTTTTCCGTCACTGGCTGTTGCCCATTCTTTTTTCTCTGGATTTTCTTCAAAGAATTTTTTTAAGTTTGGAGCATGCTCATCAATTAATGGTGTTAAATCTAAAAAGATTTCATCCTTTAATGCAGTAGCCTCTATCGTATCCTGATCATTAACTACTAAATTTGCATCCTTACCTCTTAGGTTATAAATTGTGTCATAGTTTGAATCATATTTTTGTAATACACCTGTAAGCTCAATACCAGCATATTCATTTGCTTTTTGGAACACAGGCATATCTGAATTATAAATAACGCCATCCTGATGTAAGAAAATAGTAAGCTCTTCACTACCACCACAAGAAGATAGTGTAAATATACTAGTTGCTACTAGAGCTGTCGTCAGTAATAATTTCTTCATTTGTTTTTCTCCTCTTCTTTACTATAATAACCACTGCTACAACTACACCTATTACTGCAATAGCGCCTCCAACACTTCCCAATATGACTGGAAGTAATGGGAAAGACTGTGTCGTTTGTGGTTCATAATTGTTATGATAAAATTCTACTTTTCCAATGGTTGTTTTATCATCATTGTTATTTCCATTGAATACCATTTTAATATATTTTGCTTCTACAAAACCTAAAGAGTAAACTTCATCTCCCATATTATTTGTACTTTGTCCGTTAAAATAACAGGTTGTCCAAGTTTCTCCATCTAAGCTATAGTAAATATCAAAATAATATGTATTTAATAATCCGCCTGAGAAATAGATTAAAACATTGGTTATCGTTTGAATATCTGCAAATTCAAAGATGACTACCTCTCTTTTTTCAGATGTAAATCTTGTTGATTTTTCACCATCTAAAAGATTTTCTACGCCTTGGCTTCCGCTTACATTTTGCACTGGAATTTGTGTATATTCTTCATATCCGTCAATGATAGTATCCACAATAAAACGATAACAATATTCACGGGATTCTTTCGTCAACTTATCTGTTACAATGACCTTAGTAAATTGATTAAATGCTTTAGATTTAACAACCTCTACTGTATATTTTTCTTCATTAAATGTAACTTTTAAATTAGGAACTTCTTTTACTCTATTATCCAATTTTACAACATAATTGTATTGATATGGATTAAAGGTATATTTGTATTTGTCACCAAATTCTGCTTCTACCTCAATCTGTTCTACAGAAATGTCAGGCAATGGTTTTGCCTCTTCTAAACTCCATTTCGCAAGTGGCGTAATTTCATAAGAAGTAAACTCTGTGATTTCTTCTAATGTTGGAACAAATACCACATTTAGCGTTCCTTCTGTAATATTTTCAAGTTTTATAATTAATTTATTAATTCCTGTATTATCTAGGTTACAGAATTCACCAATGGTTCCAGGTAATGCAGTTGCAGGCATTACACTGAATGTTCCAATTTCACTGTTGATATAAGCATATAGGCTCTTTCCATTTAGGATAAGTCTTGCAAGTTTGTCATGAATAATTTCAATTCTCGCCTCAGTATGGGCACTCCAGTAAACAGTTGATTCATCCCGAAGATTAAACTCATCTTGAATCATAATTTTTGAACGATTATCAAAGAATTTAAGTCCACGATATGCTGTAATAACATCAGATTTATAAACTTTAGATAAGTCTACAATGGAGTATCCTCCAGCCGCATTTGAATCAAATTTGATGATTGGTGCAGTTTCATATGGATCCTGTTGAAGTACAGGATTTTTTTCTGGATTGAAGACTAACGTATTTTGTCCTTGTGCATTCTTTCTATAATATGTCCATCTTTGATAGTCATAGTCCCAGAACCCATTAGGAACTACAATGTTATAAGTTTCATTACAGAAATTACCAATGAAACGTTCTCCTAAAGCATAAATTTCAAATGTACCACTATCTAAATTTTTATGAGCAAAAGATCCACTTGCACAATCTATACCTTTTAAACCAGTAAAGATTCCCATTTCATCTCCAAAAGATGATCTAAAAGTCGCAAGCTCATGATCTTCTAATAAATAATCTAAAGGATTCATTTCATGTAAATTGATTTTATCAAATAACCCTGGTGTGTACCAAAGCAAGTTCATAATATTATACTGTTCATTATCATCTGCAAGTTTACTTAATATAGCCGCATTGATATTTTCTTCATCAATTCTCGTATACCACAGTAAGGCAGGCTGGTTATTAGAATATTCACTTTCACCATAATAGAAAGACTCATGGTTAGGACTTGATGTATATAAAGGATAATTAATATAATTCATAATACCCTCAATATCACTCAATCCAAAAGAGTTGATTTTTCCATCCGTTTCACCATAAAGATTTCTTAAGGTTGCTAATAAGGATACCATATTTCGATGTGCATAAATAGAATATGCAGGGCCTTCAGGGAAACCTCCAGATGAAGAATAATGTACTAAACCATTTTGTAAGAATCTAAATGCAGTTCTTATAACTTGTGCAGACATTTCTTTAATATTAATCGTGGAAGTTGTTCCGCGTACTGTAACTTCAACCTCTTTATCATAGCTTAAAGTTGCAAGAGCGGCCATTGCTAAATCACCACAAATTAATAAGCAATGATTGTTTCCATGTAGTAAAACATTCACATTTTTCAATGTTTCAAAATAGTAGAAACCTTCTTCATATAAGGCTTTAATTACCATTTCTTGTTGTTCTTCATTTAATGTATCTTTTATATAACCATATGCAAAAGCTACACTATATGTTGCCATTGCAGCATCTAGGAAGCCATTGGTATCTTCTCCCCAGCTTAGTCTCCTAGTTCCATCTGTATTTTCAGAAAAATTTTCATCCCATACAAGATACTTTAATTGATTCCAACATTTCTCCGCGTATTCTTTCTTACCAGTAACTTGATAAAGAATAGCAAATTGTTCAATAGCAGAACGACCATTTGCTGGTATAGTTGTAGGTTTATAGTTAGCTAAATTTTTCTCATAGTATTCAACCCAACGAACAATATATTCATCGTTTTGATTATATCCTGCTTTGATTTCAGCCAACCATTCACTATTACTTAATAAATAAACACCATCTAACTTACCACTAGATGCTAATTCATCAAATTTAAAATCTTCATCACCAGGTAAAACATATACAGTTGTTGATACTTTAGTTTCATTATCTCCATTGTGAACAATTAATTCAAAAGAATCATACCCATAGAATCCTGCTTTAGGAGTGTAATCATATAAAACACCATGAATGAATTTTCCAGTGCTATTATAATATCTGTCTTGAATCTCTTGCACCTTACCATCTAAAAATAGCTCAACCTTACCACCATTTTTAGTAGTTAAAGTTAACGTTCCATCCTCAGCGGTCGCATATATCGTACTATATAATTCCGCTTTAGCTTTTCTAAACGCATTTTGTTCTGCCGTAGTTTCTAATTGAGATTTCTTTGTATAAGGATAAAATACTTCGACATCACTATTTATAATCTGGATATACCCACCATTATAATACGCTGGAAGTTTAGAATCATATAATTTACCACCTGCAGAATAATCGTATTTATTCCCTGAGGTTGTCCATTTTAATGCTTCACCCTTTGGTGTAGTAAGCCAGAAATCTGCTGTAACGCTTGGATCATTGACAGCTTTAATATCCACTTTGATTTCAACAATTTTATAGCCTTTTTCTTGATCAAAAACAGCTACTTTAAATGTGTCATATACATTATTGACTGTATACATATCTCTTTTTGGAGAATACACAATTTTTTTATCTTTGATATAATAATCTCCAAACTTGGCATTGCTATATTTATAAAGCTGATACTCTGTACTATCTTCTACTTTAATCTCAATCGTTGTTTGAGTGTCTTCCACAACTTCTACAAGATTGTTGTTATCATTTACACTAGCCTGTATACCATCTTTTTGCCCTACAACAACTGTAATCTTAGTTGTGTAATCAAAAATTAAATCTGTAACTGTTACGGTTGTAACGCCAGCAGATAAAGCCTTAATTACACCTGCTCCAGACACTTCCAAAACCTGTGGATTTGCCACGGAGTATTCGTAATTATAATCTACTTCCGAAGATGGACTGGTTTGAATTTCAATTTGTTTTTCTTCACCAACTTCTAAATCTTCTGACAAATTCTTTGCCGTTATAGACAAATGATCTGGTTCAATTACACGGTAAACCTCTATATCATCATACCAGATTTCACCCGTATTTCCAGAAGTGTAAAGTTCTAATTTTAATGCTTTTTCTCCTTCTTCTATACGGAAAATATCTGATTTTACTTCGGTCCATCCGAAGGTTCCATTTAACTTATCTGTTAATGTTTTGTTCTTATTATCTTGATTAACTCTAATATACGTATCTTTTGAAACTTCTTTTCCTTTGATTCTGGCAGTTACATAATATTGTCCTGCTGGAACATTATAGGTTTTATATAAAACAGATTGTGCAATCTTTTTATGGTTATAATGGATAACGTGATTCTTCTCTTCAGATTCTTCATCTTCAATGACTTCAACAATCTGATTTTCTGTATCAACACTGCTAGCAGCACCAACCCATAGTCTCCATCCACTAATCGTATGATTTGGAGCAGTCCAAGTTGTTCCTAATGGAAAGCTTGTGAAATCTCCATCACTACAGAAGTTGTTTTTATCAACATAAATTGTCAGCTCTGTAAAATAGTCATCAGAAGAAAGAGTCAGTTTGGAAACTCCATCCTTTAATCCTATAACCTTATATTTATAATGGGTTAGATAAAGCACCTCTTCATCTTCAACCTCAATTTTCATTGCCAGTTTTTCTTCATCTGTTACATATGGATAGAAATCATTTGAAAAATCAAATACTTCTCCCACATGAACATGAACTTCTCCTGATGTGATTAAAGCATCATATTTTTCATCAGGGTTTTCTGTCTTTATTGAAAAAGAGGGAGCACTGTCACCCGATTCAAATTTACTTTCTGTATAGATGACAGTGCCAATAAATAATGAAAGAGCTAGAAGAAACAAAGTGCCAAATCCTATAACTTTTTTCTTCATATCTTTAATTATTCCTTATCTTCATTTTTTGTTGCTTGCTTTGGGGTTTGCTTCTTTTTAAAGAAATAGAATGCTAAACCACCTGCTACTCCTAATGTCGCAACTACTCCGATTACAATACCAGCAATAGCACCTGCACTTAATCCTGTAGGCTCTTCTGGAGTTGTTGGTGTAGGTGGAGTAACTGCTTTTTCTGTCCACTTCGCATATAGCGTTGTATCAGCTGTAATACTTTGTCCAGCCTTAGCTTCAGTAGTACAATTTTCATCTAAATACCAACCTTCAAACGTCCAACCAAGTTCAGAAAGTACTGGTAAATTATCTGGAAGTTTAGAGCCTTTTACAGCGTCTGGTGTTGTTCCGTGTCCTTTATTGTTAAAAGTAATCGTAAAGCTTTCTTCTACTTTTTCTGTCCACTTCGCATATAAAGTTATGTTGCCATTTAACTCTGTACCCTCAACAACTTTTGTTGTACAATTTGCATCTGTATACCAACCACCAAATACATATCCCTCCGCAGTTAATACAGGTAATTCTGCTGGAATTGCTGTAACATTATTTAAAACTGCTGGAGCTGTACCATGTCCTTGAACATTAAATGTTATTGTAAATGCTTGAATCCATTTTGCATATAACGTGGTATCTTCAGAAATTGTCGAACCCGCTACTGCCTTTATAGTACAATCTGCATTTGTATACCAACCACCAAATTTGAAACCTGTAGCTGTTGGAATAGGTAACTCTGTTGGTAATGTTGTAACATTAACCACAGGTTGTAATGATGCACCATGACCTTGCAAATCATATGTAACTGTAAACTTATCTGCTTCCTTTACAACCCATTTTGCATATAACGTAACATCTTCAGTAAGTGTAGCTCCTGCTACTGCTTTTACAGTACAATTTGCATCTGTATACCAACCACCAAATACAAAGCCTTCAGCTGTTAACTCTGGTAATTCTGTTGGTAAAGCTACTACATTGGTTAAAGGAGTTGGTGTTTCACCATGTCCATTTACATTGTAAGTTACATTGTAATCTTTTACAATTATAGTCAAAACCAATTTTACTTCAGGATTATCTTTAGCAGAAATCGTTAATGTGGTAGTTCCTAATGCTGGGTTTGTAATATATAATTTTTTACCTACGATACTTGCATTACAAATTGCGTCATTTGCAACAGCAACTTCTAATTCACTTGTTGCATCTGCTGGTGTAACAGTAATATCATAAATTGCTCTTCTTGCATCAAATTTATTTAATATAATTTCAATAGTGGAAGACTCCATTGTTATACTTTGGGCTGTTTTAACAACATTAATTGTTAAACTCTTAGTCTCGTTACCAACTGCAACAGTAATAGTAACTTTTCCAACCTTATCTAAAATTGTTACCAATCCTTCAGCATTTACAGTAGCAATTGTTTCATCACTTGAAGAGAAAGTTGCAACAACTGAGCCTGCAGAAGGAACAGCTACTGCATTAATCTTGAATTCGGAGCCTGCCTGTAAGGTAAGTTCTTTAGAACTATCTATAGCAACATTATTAGAATTTGTAATATCCCAACCTACTGTTTTTACACCATCAACTTCAACCAAAGCTAAATGTGTAAAGTAAGCATCAATACCCTCTTCACCATTCCATAAAGCAAGTTCAATTTTAATTCCTTCCCAACCGCCATTAATCGCATTTGTATCTAAATTGATAACATCTGTTTCAAAATAAACCCAGCCATTAACTAGCTTTGTTTTGTCTGAATTTTTTAATTTAAAACCATAAGCTGTATCTTCATTACCATAAGAATAACCACCTTGTACAGTTTTCCATGTACATAGCTTAATATCAACGCTTGGACTAGATGCTTTAGCTGCTGCTTCAGGACTTAATTTAATCCATCCTGTCAATTTAATATCTTTATTTGCGCCTAATTCAGTTAGAGAAATGTGCTTGTCAAGATGTGATCCTGAAGAGTTTGCTCCTCCATTACCTCTAATGACTAATGCGGTACCAAAAACAGCATCTTCTACAACACCAGCTTGAGCAAAAGTCTTACTACCATATCCTTTAATAGTATAGCCATTGATGGTTTGTTCTGCCTCTGTCCATGTATCATTTACAGTATAGTTATTTAAACTATCATATGCTCCATTAACAACCTTAACTGTTATTGTTCTTTCTACACCACTTGCATCTAAAGCTGCTATTTTTATTTTAGCTTCCCCAGTTTTTAAAGTCGTAAGAATACTATCAGCCAAGTCTGAAGAATCCAATACCCCATTATCTTCTACAAGACTATAGGATAGCCCTGTATTTGCTGCTGTAGATGGAGTTGCTTGGAATATAGATGATAAATCATAACTTTCACCTTTAGAAATGGTTAATGTATCATTTTTAACCATTGGATGACTAGCAATGCTATCTACTAAAATTGGTTCTTCATTTTCTACAACCTTAAAGGTTACACTCACGGAATTAATAGTTTTATCTTTAAATGTATAAGTTGCTTTTAAATTTTCAACCAATTCTAAAGCTATATACTTGCCATTTTCATACTTTAATATATCTTTTTCAGATGAAGAATATATAATTGCACCATTCTCTGTTCTTGTAGTTAAATCAATTTCATTTAAACTAAAATTAATATTATATCCAGAAATAGACTGTAAATGGTCTGCATCATCTGTAGTTAAAGTAGGTTCTAATGAGAAAGGAATATCCTTCTTAACCTCCGTAATATTAGGTGCAGTAGCAACAGCACCATTATAAGGTCCAACCTTGATTGAATCTATTTTTGTAATTCTTTTATAAGCAGTGGATGCTGCTGGAACAAAATAATAGAAAGAAGATAATGTCCCATTATAATCGTCATTCTTTGCAAAATTTCTTTCTCCTAAAAATTCTCCATCTAAATAATAATACATTTTATCAGGAGAATTTCCTTCAGCATCTAAACTACCGTTGTCTTCTAAAACAAAAGTTAATTCTCTCCACTGATTTTCCGCAATTTTACCAGTGGCATTATCAACCTTAGTCCAACTAGCTTCACCATTTGTCGGATATCTACCTTGCTCTAAAGTTTTAGTAGTTCCTGCCTTCATACGGAATTGATATCTTCCATCTGCAGTTTGCTTTTCTCCTAAGGTGTTTGCTTTGAACATTAAGCAGAAATCAATCGCATTTCCACCTTGATTTTCTGTCTTAAATCTTATTTTAATAACGCAATTCTTATTTTCTTCACTAGAATAAAGGTTTGCTTCTTTTGAACGAAATGTAACTGCAAGACTATTGTTAGCTTGTGAACTATCCACTCTCTCAGCTGAAAGTTGTATAGCGTCCATATTTGATTCTTGAACTAATGTTATAGGATTTTCTACTAAATTAGTTCCTGGAGCAACACTGACAACACCATATGAATTGTTTCCGCCAATAGTTCCAATACCATCAGCACTATAATCAAAATCCTGAACTAAAGTAAAATTTTCTGTTAATTCTGCAGGCGTAGATGGCTCTTGAGGAGTATCTACTGCTTGCGTAGTTAAACTCCCACTTACCACACCAATGCCACATAACATTGCAGCACTTAAAAATAATTTTTTAAAATTTGCCATTTTTCTTTTTCCTTTCTTTTTTATTTAACTGATCCAACCATAACACCCTTTTTGAAGTATTTTTGGATGAATGGGAAAATTAACATGATTGGTACAATTGCGATAATAATTAATGCAAACGCAGAAACTGTACCTCTAAACAAATCTCCAGATTCGCCAGAGTTTTGAAGCATCTTTTTAACTAGTACCTGTAATGGGTAAAGCTTGTCCTTCTGCAAAACAATTTCCGCCCAGAAATAACCATTCCAACGATCAATTGCGTAAAATAATCCAACCGTTGTTATCGCTGGACCACTTGCTGGAATGTAGATACTTGTAAGCATCCTAAAGTGTGATGCTCCATCAATTTGTGCAGATTCATCAATATCTTGAGGAATGGCTGCAAAATAGGTTCTTAAAAGAATAACGTTATATGCTGAGAAAGCAAAAGGGAGCATAATTCCCATAATATTTCCCATCATACCTAAACTCTTGATATTCGTATATGTTGCAATCATACCTGGTTTTAACCACATCGTAAGAACCACGATAATGGTCATAACTTTTATTGCTTTTAATCCTTTTCTAGAAAGAACATACGCACATGTTATACTTAAAAATAAGCTGATTGCAGTTCCTAAAAGTGTATAAAGAATTGTATTTCCATAAGCTCTCCAAATATCTACATTTTGCAAATGTTCAGTAATATATTCCATCGTAAATCCTTGAGGAACAATTAAAAACTTTTGATTATTAACCGCAGTTGCAAAGGATACGGGATTACTTACAGCAGTTATAAAGATATAAAGAATCGGATAAAGCATCACTAAGGATAAAATGATAAGTAATACATTATTAACAATTCCTAAAATGTTATCTAAATTTAATCTTTTTTTCCAATTGATCTTTGTCATCTTATCACCTACCATAACTGTGTATCCGATACTTTTTTAGCAATTTTATTTACAATCGTAACCAAAATGATGGCTACCACCGCATCAAACAACCCAATTGTAGCTGCCAACCCATAATTAGGCTGACCAACGGTTGGACTTAGACTTACATTGTAAACATATGTACTTATAATTTCTGAGGTTGGCTTGTTGTAAACATTTTGTAATAACAATACTTTCTCATAACCCATAGATAATAACTTACCAATCTTTAAAATTAATGTAATGATAATCGTTGGGGCTATACCAGGTAAAGTCACATGGAAAATCTGTCTAAACTTTCCTGCTCCATCCATTGATGCCGCCTCATAAAGGGATGTATCAATTGCAGATAAAGCTGCCAAATAAATTAATGAGTTATATCCTATCGTCTGCCAGAGTTCCATAAGTGCATAAATCCAGCGAAATGCTGCTGGGTTGTTTAAAACATTTGTTCTCTCTACACCAAACCAAGATAAGATATTGACTATCATACCTGTATCAGCTTTTAAGAACTCAATGGTCATATTACAGACAACTACCGCCGAAATGAAGAACGGTAAGAATGTTGTTGTTTGAGCAATTCCTTTGATCACCTTACTTTTAGATTCATAAATCATTATTGCCAAGAAAATTGCTGTTGGAAAACCAATCACCAAAACCAAAAGATTTAAAAGTAATGTATTTCCCAATAATGTAAAGAAATTATCCATTGTAAAGAAGAATGAATAATTTTGAAATCCAATGAATTTACTACCGAAAATTCCTTTACTTACGCTATAGTCCTGAAAAGACATAACTACGTTAGAAATAAACGGTACAAACACAAAGAATATCATCCATAGAAATGCTGGTAAAAAAAGAATGTAGATTTGCCAATTATATTTCGTATATTTCTTCAGCTTGTCCATGAATGAGTTGAACTTTAAATGGCGATCTGACTGAGGTTCTTCTTCAGTCATCACAATTTCATTTTCTAAAACTTCCACTTCCATATTTCCCCTCCTACCAGTAGGAATTCCAATCTTTATAAAGCCTGATCAGTAACTCTACAAAGAAGTAATCCCCAAAAATTAAATATTCATCAATGCCAAGGTTGCCATGATAAAAGTAAACACCACTTTTTAAAATACCTTCCTGATTTGTTCCTAAGTATTTTTCAGATAAGGATTTTGTAATATACAAGCAAGCATTCTCATAGACCCTTTTTGACGCATCCGTCAATGGTAAATGTTTTGCTAGTTCTAAAAGTCCGATTGCTGCAACAGCTGCTGCA
The DNA here is from genome assembly GCA_910577745.1 of uncultured Anaeroplasmataceae bacterium. Classification (GTDB taxonomy): domain Bacteria; phylum Bacillota_I; class Bacilli_A; order Acholeplasmatales; family Anaeroplasmataceae; genus Pelethenecus. The sequence continues at coordinate 317,492 of CAJTNG010000002.1, forward strand.
CTGGTATCCCTTTGGTCATTCTCGTTCTGAAAAATCAAATCCCAGTTACAAACAAAATCTTTAGGTAAACGATTTAAAAAATAATTCGCTAAGCATTTTGCTTTATCTAGAAAAACTTCATCCTTGGTATATCCATAAGAAATTGGGAATCCCATAATTCCCCAAGCTTGTCCTCTAGCCCAGCAAGAGTTATCAGAGTATCCTTGATGGGTCGACCCAAATCTAGGTGCTCCTGTTTCCGTATCCATATGGAATGTATGAAAGGTTGAAGCATCAGGACGAATTAAGTACTCACTCGCTGTCTTCACATGATTGTAAGCCATTTGATAATAAGTATCATTTGAAGAAAATGAATTTGCAAAATAAAGTAATGGAATATTTAAATTACAATCGATAATCATTCTTCCTCTTTGATTCTCGTCATTCATATCTCCCCAGGCTTGCAAAATTTTAGCTTTATCAATATATCTTTTAGATAAAAGCTTTGCTGCCATTAAAGAGGTTTCTAAGGCTTTTTCAGATCCTGTAAGCTTATAATCTGCAACAGTTGTTATGCAATATAGGAAGCCAATATCATGATGATTCAGTCCCGCTTCTTGTTCATCCTTGTGATAATAGTTCTCTATACGTGTTCTAAAAGAATCTGAATGAAGTTGCGCTTCTTTCTTATATTTTTCATCATGTGTGTATTCATACATTAGCCATAAGATACCCGTCCAGAAAGATGTTGTCCAAATGCTTTCGTTATTCGTTTCATCCCAAACGAGATTACCAACGGTGTCATATACATATCCCTTACTGCAAGCTCTTGGAAAAACATCTCCATGAAACTTAAGAAGCATATGATCCACAATCTTTACAATCTTATCTAATACATCTTTTACATCTTCTTTGCTAAAGTTGGGCTTTGTTTTAAATTCTTCTCTTTTGATTTCTTCTAACTTTGGTTGATTCATGTTACTCTCCTTTCTCCTATATTTTTGTTTCATATCCCCAAGCCTCCAATTGCGTTAATGCTGGAAACTCTGATGGCTCTTTTGATTTAATCAAATTTTTCAAAATGAGATACTGTACTGTTTTAGGTTCAAATTTAAATGACTGACGTTCTTTCGTTTTATTTAACTTGAGATGCATTTCACTTCCGTCAGAGAATATAACTGTTCCATCCGTCCAATAATTGTCGTGAGGAAAATCAGCCCTAAGCGTCAACACAATCTCATCTAAAATTACAGTTCTTCCAAAATCCAATCTGAATTCTGCTTTCGGATTTCTATTGATTCCCCAGCTTTGAAATGGAAAACAACCATGCGATTCATTGTAGAAATATCCATCAATGGCATTTCTGCTTGCAAAGGTTGCTTCATTCCTCGTTTCTACATTAGCAGAGGAATGAGGATAGAATGTAGTATTTTCATGCTGATCATATGGATTAAATGCCAGATTTCTTCTTTTCTTCAATTCTTCCTTCGTTGCTTCAGAAACTGTAATAATATGACAATCTCCATGAAAGGATTTTGGAGAATAACTAGAACGGTTTGCTAAAACTGGAATAAAGTAAACAAACGAAGTATTTGGAACGTAAACAATAGATTCCATCATTGTATCTTCTAACCGTATCTTATAGAAACCCTCCTTTTTGTCACAATCTACATCAATCCAATCTCCATCCTGATATTCAAAATTGTAGATACAACATCCTTGTTCCTGAGTAGGTCCTATATAGAGTTCATTACCTGCTTGGTTAATGAGTTTAATCTTCAACAAGTCATGTCCCCCTTTCTTATTTTTTTTAGAAAACGCTTTCTTTGTATAAAATACTTACTTAATACGTTCCAATTATAGCACCGGTTACGGAGTAAGTCAACATTTTATAGAAAATAATTGGATTTTTACTCCATTTTTTCCAATAATTAACAAAAAAAGAGCCATTTGGCTCTTTTAAATAATAAATTATTTAATTTTTATATTTTTGAACGATACCTAACATTTCATCTAAAGCATCTTCCATCTCTTTTGCTAACTTAAACTGCGTACGACAACGAATTAGATTATGATTTGCATATTTTGTAGCAAAATAGGTATCCCCTGATAAATAATCTGTTAAAAATCGCATTCCACATTCTGTGGTTAATAAATATGCTCCATAAGGAAGTAAATTTAATTCTTTTTCAGTTATACTTTCTCGAACAGATTCATAATATCCACTAAAATATGTTTCAAACAAAGACAGATCAAAGTGTACCTTGTCTAAATCTTGTTCATCTTCTGCAGCTGTGGAAGCTCCAAAGCGGATGGAATCACCAAAGTCATAAATCATGGATCCTGGCATAATTGTATCTAAATCAATGATGGCTCTTGCCTCTAACGTTTCTGCATCCATTAATATATTGTTTAACTTTGTATCATTATGGGTAACTCTCAATGGAATACTACCATCATTTAAGCCTTCTACAACTTTACCCAAAGTAGATTTACGTTGAGATAGAAACTCAATTTCTTTTTGACAATCTTTAGCACGGTTCATTTTATCTTCTTTTAAAGCTTGTTCAAAATCTTTATATCTTTTTGGAGTATTATGAAAATTAGGGATGGTTTCTGTGAGTAAGGACGCATCAAATTCTTTAAGATAATTTTGAAATTGACCAAACGCTTTTCCAGAATTATAAAACACTTTTTTATCTGGTACAGACTGATAAGTGATAGTTGACTCAATAAATTCATATACACGATAGCATTCTTCTTGGCTCAATTTTAAAAATGGCTCATCTTTTTTTGTTGGAATGACATGTAATGTTTCAATCCCTTTAGAACTTAAATGTTCAGTTACATAACAGATGTTTTTCATAAGGTGATCAGGATCTGTAAAAACTTTTGTATTCATTTTTTGTAAAATATATCTTTTAGAAGTGGTTGTAACTAAAAGCGTTTGGTTAATGTGTCCCTCTCCATAAGGACAAATCGTTTGAATTTTTCCCTCTAATTGAAACGCTTCAGCAACTTCTTTAAATTCCTTTGTATAATCCACGTTCAATATATCCTCCAATTGCTTCCTTGATTTCTTCTAAATCTTCACGGTAGGTAATACCAAACCACTTATCCGTATTTTTAAAAACTTTAACTGTTGCATTTCCATCTTCTATCGTTTTAGAAATTACAGATGGAATGAAAAACTCATCCTTTTGCAAATTTGCAGTTTTTAAGAATGTTTGATATTCTCTTGTAACATAATCAAAAATATCAGGTGTTAAGCCCCACAGATTCATAGATACAGGTGTATCTTGTGCAAAAACACCTTTTTCTTTATTTTGCACATAACTACAATCCGCACTAATTTTTGTATATTCAGATACTCGCTTTAATTTTTGATTCTCAATTTCACACACACCTCTAGACACTGTACCATTTTTACTTAATGTGTTCGCAAGCAAATAAGCAGTCATTGCGTATTCTCCCTTAGCTGCTTGTGAAAGGTGTTGGCCGATTTCATAAAACGCATTTTGTCCATAATAGTCATCTGCATTGATAATGGCAAATGGTTCATGCACAACATCTTTACAACAATAAATGGCATGTCCTGTACCAAAAGGCTTGGTTCTTCCTTCAGGCAAATCATGCATAGTTTGATAAACATATTCTACAGGAAGCATTTTAGAAATTCGATTTCCAACCAAATGTTTAAAATCCTCTGCCATATCTTCACGTATAATAAAAATAACCTTTCCAAAGCCTGCATTTTTTGCATCATATACAGAGAAATCTAATATACCTTTTCCATCTTTGGTGATAGGCTCTGCTTGTTTCAATCCTCCAAAACGGCTCCCCATTCCAGCGGCCATAACTACTAGTGTTGGTTTCATTTTTTCCACTCCTTTTTTTATTTTAGTCTTGACTAAATATTATTATAGCAAAAAAAATTTTAATTTAAAGCCCCATTTTTTTATAAAAAAAACTATAAATTTAAGACTTTTTATTTATAATCTCAAAAGAAAAAAGCACATAGAGATATATATCTCTATGAAAATTCAGATACAAAATAAAATAGCCTCCAGAAAGGAAGGAAAAGAAAAAATCTCTTAGAAGTAATCTAAGAGACTTAATTTATTATTTTGCATATCCTTGTGGGTTGTTTTTTTGCCAGTTCCAAGCATCTCTTGCCATATCATCAATGCTGTACTTAGCTTTAAAGCCAATTTCCTTATAGGCTTTTTCTGGAGAAGCAAAGCAAGCAGGAATATCTCCCTCACGACGAGGTTTAAAGGCATATGGAATAGGTTTTCCCACTGCTTTTTCCATTGCACGTAAAACCTCTAATACACTATAGCCATTTCCAGTTCCTAAATTGTATGTGACAAGTCCGCAATTTGTAAATAATTTATCTAAAGCACAAACATGTCCCTCTGCCAAATCACAAACATGAATATAATCCCTTATACATGTTCCATCAGGGGTTGGATAGTCATTTCCAAACACACCAAGTTCTTTAAGCTTTCCTACCGCAACTTGAGTAATATAAGGCACTAAATTATTAGGTATCCCATTAGGATCTTCACCAATAAGACCAGAGGCATGTGCACCAATAGGATTAAAATATCTCAATAATGCAATATTAAATTGAGGATTTACTTTACTAAAATCTCTAAGTATGTCTTCTATCATCAGCTTAGTTCTTCCATAAGGATTGGAAACGTGGAGATCAAAGTCTTCAAAAATCGGAACACTTTTAGGTTCTCCATATACGGTTGCTGAAGATGAAAAAGCTAAATTATAAACATGATACTGTTTCATCAATTCCAAAAGGTTTAAGGTTGAAATAAGATTATTTTGATAATACTTCAATGGAATAGAAACAGATTCTCCTACGGCCTTTAGCCCTGCAAAATGAATGACAGCATCCAATTTATTTTCTTTGAAAACTGTAGCAAATTCATCCAAATTACAGCAATCACAAGTATATAATTTTACTTTTTTACCACTGATCTTTTCAACTCTTCTAATGGATTCCGGATTTGAGTTGGAAAAATTATCAACTATGATAACTTCATGTCCCTTTTCTAACAAAGCTAAAACTGTATGGGAACCAATATAACCAGCTCCACCAGTTACTAAAATTTTTTTCATAGTATCACCTCTAATTATGAATTTTAGCACAAAGATTTTATTAATGCAACTTCAAAATTCTGATCTAATGACTTATGTTTACAACATAAAATTAATCAAATTTGTTATTCTAACTCCAATTTTCCTGTATATAAACTATAATAAATTCCCTTTTGCTCAAGAAGTTCTTCATGTGTACCACGCTCCATAATTTTCCCTTTGTCCAACACCATAATTGCGTTTGAATTTCGTACAGTAGAAAGTCTATGTGCTATAACAAAAACAGTTCTTCCCTGCATAAGTTTATCCATCCCCTCTTGTACTAAACGTTCTGTTCTTGTATCAATAGAAGATGTAGCTTCATCCAAAATTAGAACGGGAGGATTCGCAACAGCCGCTCTAGCAATACTAATTAATTGTCTTTGACCTTGACTTAAATTTCCACCATCAGAAGAAACCATAGTATCATAGCCATTTGGTAATTTTTTGATGAAATTATGTGCATTTGCTAATTTTGCCGCCGCAATCACTTCTTCCTCTGTAGCATCTAATTTTCCATAAGAAATATTCTGCCGAATTGTTCCAGAAAATAAACTAGTATCTTGAAGCACTACGCCTAAGGATTTTCTTAAAGATGATTTTTTTATATGAGATATATCTATTCCATCATACGTGATTTTTCCACCCTCAATTTCATAAAAGCGATTAATTAAGTTTGTAATTGTAGTTTTACCTGCACCTGTTGCCCCCACAAAAGCAATCTTTTGTCCAGGTTTGGCAAATAAAGATAAATCTGTCAAAATACGTTTTCCTTCTATATATGAAAAATCAACATGATGAAACCTTACATCTCCTTGAAGTTCTACAAGATTTCCTAAAGCATCTTTCCAAGCCCATGCATTTTCTTGTTCTACTAATTCAATCTCTCCCTCATCAATTTCAGGAGTTTCATCCATAATTTTGAACAAACGTTCGGCCCCTGCAAGTCCATTAAGCAATAAATTAGATTGCATTGTAAATTGATTCATTGGCATGGCAGCCTGACGAACAAATACCAAATAGGAAGCAATTCCTCCTAAAGAAAATGTTACAATTGGAATATATCCCAAGGCTATAAACCCACCTAATATGGCAACAATAGCATAATTGATATAGGATATGGATACTACCATCGGTATCATAGACATAGAATATTTTAAGGCATGAAATCCTGCATCCTGCAATGCTCGATTTTCTTCATCAAATCGACAAAGGTTGGCTTCTTCATGATTAAAAACCTTAACTACTTTCTGACCACTTAGTGTTTCTTCCACAAATCCGTTAAGTTTAGCCATAACCTTTTGCTGCTTACCGAAATACTTCTTGCTTCTTCTAGAAGCAAAGACGATATAAAACATTAAGAATCCATAAAATAAAACACAAATCAAGGACAAAAGCCAATTCAAGACGAAGAGTAAAATAATAAGTCCTACCAGTTGAATAAAATTCATGATTAACATTGCAAAAGCATTATTCATTGCTTCACTAAATGTATCTATATCATTAGTGAAATTACTCATAATTTCTCCATGTGTTCTTTGGTCAAAATAAGATAATGGCAATTTCTCCATTTGACCAAAAATATCTCTACGCATTTCGTAAATTATCTTTTGTGCTAGACGAACCATAATCTGTGTATACCCTAGCGTGGACAACACACCTATCCCATAAATTCCTATTTCCAGTGCTAATGCCTCCCACAATCTTTCAAAGGCAGGATCCTGTGTATAGGTATCAATGATCGGCTTAAACATATAGGTTCCTAGCAGATTTGCAGCGGCAGAAATAGTTACCAAAACAGCTACAACAAATACCAAAACCTTATGCTTTCCCATATATCGCAACAAGCGTTTCACCGTATTCTTTAAATCTTTTGGACGTTTTACAGATACTACTGGTGGCATGATTCTACACCCCCTAGTTGTTCCTGATAGAGTTCTTGATAAATCGCAGAAGATTTCAATAACTCTTCATGAGAACCTATATTTTCTATTTTTCCATTTTCTAAAATTATAATTTTATCTGCTTCCATAACAGACGTAATCCTTTGTCCAATGATAATATTTGTTACACCATTTAGAGAACGTATACCTCTTAAAATGTTCCTTTCTGTTTCCATATCACAAGCCGATGTAGAGTCATCAAAAATAATCACATGTGGTTTTTTTAATAGAGCTCTTGCGATACAAAGCCTTTGTTTTTGACCTCCAGAAACATTGACACCACCTTGTCCCAAATCATAATCCAAACCATTTGGCAAACGATCTAGAAACTCTTGAGCACAAGCAATCTCACAGACTCTTAAAATATCTTCAGGTGTTGCATTCGGGTCACCCCATAACAGATTTTCTTTGATGGTTCCACTAAAAAGAACATTATTTTGTAAAACAATAGCTACATTATCTCTTAATACTTTTAAATCATATTTTTTTACATTTTCCCCATTTAATAATACTTCGCCCTCTGTAGTATCATATAATCTTAAAATCAAAGACACAAGAGTAGATTTGGCTGAACCTGTACCACCTAAAATACCTATGCTTTCTCCAGAAGCTATTTTTAAATTGATGTCCTTTAAAACGTACTCTTCACTAGTTTCCTTATACTTAAATGATACATTTTTAAATTCTATTTCTCCTGCGTTTATTTGCTTTAACGCAGAGAAAGGAGATGTAATGCTAGGCTCCTCTGTCAAAATTTCTCTTAATCGTTTAGATGAAGCAAAGGAACGATTAATTAATAAGAAAACATTTGAAATTAGCATTAACGAATTGATAATCTGTAGAATATAAGAAAGTAACGCAGATAAGCTTCCAACCTGTAGTTCATGATTATGCACCAAAAGAGTACCAAAACCCAAAATCATAACAGTTACAGAGTACATCGTCAACTGAAAAGATGGCTGATTCAGTTGGGCTATTTTAAACGTATTTTTGGTGGTAGTCATTACCTTATGGTTTGCATTATGAAATTTCGCATTTTCAAAATCTTCACGAACATAAGATTTTACAGTTCGGATTGCCGAAACATTTTCTCGAACTACCTGATTCAATTCATCAATATTTGTTTGAAGGCTACTATATTTTGGTGCAGTTTTTCGTATGATTAAAAATAATATGAAAGCTAGTATTGGAACGAACGCAATAAAAATCCATGCCAATTTTGGAGCCATCGCAAAGGATAATCCTATACCCATACACAGCATAAGCGGAGCCCGGCAAAGTGGACGAATTCCACCAACTAAAGTATTTTGCATTATTGTGACATCATTTGTAATCCTAGTCACTAAAGATGAGGTCTGAAAATGATCAAGATTTGAGAAAGAATATTCTTGGATTTTTTGATACACTTCTTTTCTCAATGTATAAGAAAAGTTGGTTACTAACTTCGCATTATATTTGGCATAAAAGTGTCCAGTTATCAAAGAAATTATGGCGCAGCCTATGATGAGACCTCCAGATAATAAAATCTGTTGCATATTTTGATTATGAATTCCTTCATCAATAATATCTTTCATCAAGAATGGAATAATCAACTCAAATACTGTTTCCAAAATGATTAAACTAATTGAAAAAAACAATTCTCTTTTAAATCTAAATAAGTACTTTAAAATATATTTCCAATCCTTCATTTTCTCACCTACCGAATAAAACTATTATAACACAAATTTCTTATTTTTTATTTACCTTAATAAGATATTAAATTTAAAAAATGAGGAATTATTCCTCATTTTTATCCGTTATTTTTAGCCATATTGACATATTTCAAAGCCAATTTATAATAAATAGAGCACTTTTCTTTTGCTGCTTCATAAAACTCTGGACTATATCCGTATCTTGGATTGTATGGTCCATCTAGACCTTCCACATTAAATTCTTCCGCTAACGCATAATATAACTGCCCTAATGCCTTTTGTGCTAAAACAAAACCTTGGTCTGCAGCTATTTTTAAAAGTTTTTCTGCATTGGGGTCATGAAAATCTAACTGAAAATAACTATACCCTAGCATATATAACACTTCGACATTATCCGCAGTTGCGTTATCTAACAGATAAGATAATGCCTGCTCATATTTTTCCTCTTGAAATAATCTTACCCCTAAATCCAAAGTGGACTCTTTTTTGGTTTGAAGAGGAATGTTCTGTTCTTCTATTGTATTTTCTACTCTTTGTTCTCTTATGGGTTCTGGAGAAAGATGACTATCAGTTGATAATTCTCCTACCTTATACCCACATTTAGGACAATACACAAAGGAATCTTCTAATTTATAACCACAGTTTGGGCAAAATTTATATTTCATACTTTTCCTCCTTTTTCCCTAAGAATTACTCGGTTGTATTATACTAAATTCTTAAACAATTTTCAACTCTATCTGTTGAACTGTTGAAAAAGTGTCTGAATAACTGCATAATATGCTTCTGGATTTTCTAGATATTTTTGAATAATTTGATTTGAAACCTCATAGGCTAGCTTATATTCATATTCAGAAATTAACTTATCCTGCAAAGCTTCTTCAAGTTCATCTTCATCTAACAGTTTAACTCCACGTTCCTTTGAAATAGTTACATCTAATCTCATATCTATAAACGTAGGATTCAAAGGATCTGTAAAATCATTTTCTTTCGTAATATCAAAATAGTTTTCAATCATATTAAGATTTTCATCATACATAATCGTTAACCACCAATTATCATTTCTAGGCGCTAGCTGAAGCCAATAATAATTATCATTTAAAATGGTAAAACTATGACTTTCATGGTGAATAACAAAAGGATTTTGTACCTTAAGGATTTTCATTAAACTAACGGTTCCAACAAACTCTTTGGTGTTCAGTTCTTTAACAACGTATTCTTTTTCTAAAATTTCAGTTATTTCATCTCTTCTCATGCTCTTTTTAACTAGATTCATGATGCATTACCTCTTCTCTATAGTTTATTCCAAAATTTAATTCATCAGCTAATACCTTTAATTCACCATACTTCTTTAAAAATAAAGCCTTAAGTTCCTTGGATTTTTGCAAATCATTTCTATGCTTATAATAATAGATTTGGATATATAAATGAAATGCATTATTATATTCATTTTTTGTTTGATAAGGTGCTAGGTGTTGAATAGAATCCATGATATCTCCATCAAAGTAGGCCTTCCATTTTAAAGTATACCTTAAAATACTACGTTTTAAAACTAAATTTTTAGGATACTTTAAAATCAACTGCTTTGCCTTTAGTTGCATCTGGTCTTGGGTAAGCAAAAAATTTAATTTGCTTATCTCATAAAGCAACCGATAAGACTTATTTTGAGGTAAAAAAATTTCTTTTTGAAGAGCATAATATTTTTCTAATGAATAGGCAATACAAGCGTTAGATAGTTTTATTAAATAATAATTTTTCGTTTCAGGATGAAATTTACTATCTTTTAACTTCTTCAAAATGTTTTTTTCTAATTTTTCATAATTTAAATCTTTATTAAACTGCATAAAGTCTTTTTCATTCTTTAAAATCATACCAAATATATAAAAGATAATAAATATAATGAGTAGGATAAAATAAATCACAAAAAGTAAGAGAAAAGATTCTTCTTTATAAATTAAAATTGCAAGACCTATACTTAAAGACAAGAACCATATTCCTAAAATATATTTAAAACAAGCTTCCATTTGCCATTTAAATACCCAATGGGATAAAACTCATTTGGTTTTATTACAGTTTTCTCTTGATGGGAAATCTGTTTATTTAGGTTTAATAAAGTAACAATTATAGAAATATATAAAAGTATACCAAATATAATAGATACCATACCAACCATTTTAAAGTTTTCTTGTAAAGTGCTCAAATCGACAAAACAAAAACTGTAACTTAATAAAGTAGCAATCGTTAAAAAAATTCTTATAAACATAATTCTATTTTGCTTCACACACTCAACTATTAAGCATAGCAAAATACCCAAACAGCAAAGTATCCCAGTAGCAGCAATCCCTGAAATATAGTAAGAAAATAAACTTAAAAATCCAAATATCATCATAAGGATACTTAAACTAGCTTCTATACCATAATATCGTTTTAGTTTCTTCTGTTCTTTTGAACTATTCTTTCTTCGAATAAAATATAGAATCAGCAATATAATCCCAAAGGGAGATATGCAAAATAAAATCGTTAAAATCTCTATAATCATATAAAATACATAAAAACCAGTGATTATTTTTTTAGGGTTTAAAGCGGTTGAAACTTCAAAAACAAATTCACCTTCTGGCAATTTATCAAGATGAAATTGATAAGTTCCATCTTCCACTCTCTCTACTTTACCTAAAGTAGTATTTAAAATATAGGCATCTGTCACTATTTTAATATTTAAATTAGAAAAGTCCTTCCATGTAGAGGCAGGGGATAACAAATACGTAAATGTATACATCGTGGGCTCATAAGATTCATCGAATGAAGGAAATAATGGTGCAATCACTTCATTTACTACATACTCTTTAGATTTAACAACCAATTCATACTCATACCAGCCTAATACTCTATGTCTTATGTCAAAAGATTGTTCATTATATATTTTATCTTCTTTCAACATATCCTGTATAGCATTGTACCAATCCACTCTAGAAATTCCATATTTTTCATCATAGAACATAAAAGCATATTCATAAAATGATTTCATTTCTTTTTTTAAAAGTTCTACTTGTCCAGATACTTCCTTTTTAAATCCCATATCTTCATAAAACTTTATTCGAGTTTCAAAAGCGTCATCCATTTCCCCAACAAAATAGATATCAACTATATTACTTGGATTGAACCAAAAGACATACGTTTCTATATCTGATTTTTCATCCATCAAATAACTATTGTTCCCCCAAAGAACAACTTCATCTTTTTTTGTCGTATATGTAAAGCAACATTCTTTCGTGGCAGGCATTCCCACAAATTTATAAGTACATTTATAAATCTTTAAATCTTCATTCCAAAACGCATCAAAGGTATAATCTTTTTTTAACTTTTGAATATCTCTTTGAATATTAAAATCATACGCACTTCCATAAGTATATCTAATGTTTTTTTCTAAAACTTTTCCGTCTGTCGTTATCGTATATTTTTCTTGAATATTATTTTCAGTTGCAAAATCATAAAAATCAAAATAATACGGTTGAGTCCCAAAGGGAAATACTAAAGTGGCTGTAACATCGTAAGAAGCGGGATTGTAGAAAGTGTATTTCGCAGAAACATTACTTGAATACTCCTCTATTTTAAAAGAAGGTCTTGGTAGTGAAGATATCGTAAAAGTTAAATCTTCATTCGTAACCACTAGAGGGCATGCTTCGTCCGTTGTCGCCACACCAGTTGAATCAGCACCTTCCCAATACGTTTGTGCAGAATTTGCGAAACTTGGAATATAAAACCAACATAGGAATATAACTAGGCATCCCAAAGCTATTTTTTGCTTTTTCATATAAACGCCCCCTATATTCTTTTATTTTATCATAAGTACATTCTTTTTAACACCTAATTGTTAAAAGTTTCTTATCCGAGATTTCGTTATTTTGGTAATAGATAGGATAGTTTAGTTATAATACTTTTTGAGTAATTTCAATACCGTTCAGAGGCTAGTCCATATATGAAAAATGGATTTTACAAAAGAAAAAAGGCTGATTACACAAGATGAAAATATCTTGATAAATCAACCTTTCTCCATATTCTAAATTTAGAATCTCAACCCTCTAAATTAACGATTTCCAGTGGAGCCACAGTCCGTTTATCAAAAATTTAACTATCTGTAACTTTTTATCCTATTAGTTTATTCAATTATCAAAGATCACATGAATAAGGAAACATGTCTTATTTTTAATATGAGGTATCCATTTTAAAAGAATTATGCTATAATCAAAGTGTCTAAGTTTAATTAAATATTTCTTTAATTAGGATACTGTTTGTGGTAAAGAATTATCTTTACATTAGAAATTATACACTAGTCTTAAAGATATAATTTTACAATGAGGCTATATGTATTTCAAACAAAACGTAAAATACTTATGTATTACTAATAGTATTAGTCTAACAAAATTAGCAGGATTATTAAGAACAAGTAAGCAAAGTTTAAACAGCATCTTAAATACTAATAATCCAACGGCTAGAATTTTAATAGACATAGCAAATATCTTTGAAATAAGTCTCGATGACTTATTATTAAAAGATTTATCACAAAATTAAGACTTTTCCTCCTTATTCAACCCTATTATACTTATGCAATGTATATAAAATATAAACTGTTTAAAAAATATGAACATAAAAATAAAATTTTTTCTAAAAATGAGATTGGATCTCCCTCTAATCTCATTTTTTTACTTCTTTTTTCTCAATTCTAATATAAATTCTTTAGTTTTAGCATCATAGTAGACCTCTAATTCTTGATCCAAATAATACTCTAATTCTGAAATGAAAATTTTAATGTCTTCAATGTAATTGTAAATAGTAACTCTATTATCAAGTTCTAGAACATATTCAATTGTATCTCTTTTGATTTTACCCTCTAAGATAAGGTTATGATAGATGAACAGACAAGCTGTAGTTTTTGTAAACTTCGTTTTTTTTACCCATATTCTTATACCTCTTATTTTGCTAAAGGGGAAACATCCAATCTCATAAGGTATATTATATCATATATTATTTTTCGAATAAAACTATTGCTTTTTTGTTTTTTATTATTTTTCCTGTTCCGTTCTTCTAAATGCTTAGGCATATTCATTTCTTTTTAACTGTTTTTTTCTTAACTTCATCTACTTTAATTTTATCCTTATCAGAGAAAAACCACCCTTTTAGTTTTGACCCAAAGGAGCTTCTATGAGCTTCTTCTGGATTTGGTCTAATATATGCCTTTGTTTTATTTCCAGGTTCTGGATTCTTTTCAAGAGGTATATTTTCTACTCCCTCTGTTATTTCTGCATGAGTTATTCCTATAAATTTTAGTTTCTTCCCTTCCTGTGCATAAATGTAGGTAGGATGTGCTCCAAATTTTTTGTCATTAGCTTTTCTAAATTCATTTTTTTTAATTTCTTTTGCCATTAATAATACCTCCTATTGACAATAAATTTTGTTATGCTAAAATATAAATATAAAAAGGTTATGCAAAGAACGAACTTAGAGTCGGCTGGTCGATTTTATCGCAGTGTGTAATCCTGGTCATGTGCGGTTTTATTCCGAGAGCACCAGGTCCTTTTTTATTTTCAAATATATTTAGGATAGAAAGTTTTAAGCTTTCTATCCTTTTTTATATCATAATAAAGTGGCTTGTTATTCCCCTTTTTGGTTATTCTTCATATTTTCTGAATATACTTAAGAAATTGAATTTCTTTGTAGCTGCAAGTGTCCAATTCGATATCTTTTCAAATACCTTATGTAACACATAGTCTATTCCTCTTAATGGATAACTTATAGCCATGATAATACCTTCAATAATATTAACAATTAATGCAATTAACATTAAAATAAATAATCCTATAAATTTTAAAAATTTCATATACCCTCCTATTTCTTAAAAATAAATTCTAGTATTTTATAGATGCATATAAATGGGAAAAGGATTATCCGCCAAGTAATCTTAAGTCCAACTCCAATCCTTCCAATAAAGCTTATTGCGATAAGAACAATAAAAGCTAAGAGATACCATATCCAGTTTCCCATCATTATCTAAACAACTTTTTCAATACTTTCTTTATCAACTTAATCCCCTTAAAGACTATCCAGATAAATAAGATACAAGAAAGAATACCTACAATACCCTTTGCAACATTAGGAAGAAAACCTAGACCGAAAATTTTTAAAACAAAGTTTCCTAATAAAATAAAGAACTCCCATACATCCTTATACCATGGTTTGGATGATGTTGCCTCTCCTTTTACAAAATCCTCATTATCCACTGGCTGATTAATCACCTGGCACTTATATACAATCCCCTCATTTTTATAGTGAAGCTCTATCATTTCAACTTTATCTAATGTAGTATAATTCAGTTCCATATAGTGCTGATTGAGTTTTCCTGAAGGACCATCTCCATACCAGTCTCTTCTTGTTTTGTATGTAGAATCTAATAATACTGAACAATCATAATTAAATTGAGCAGCTGCTTCTCCTGTTACTTTAAGCGTTCCAAATTGTTTATCTTTTATTCTATCTCCTAAATAGAACGTAGGAAATGTCAACTCTTGGGAGTTATTGTTTACTCGAATTGTCCTAGATTCGGAATTATATTCAGATATTACTTTTTCACTGTCATTTATATTCCTAATATTATACTGGGTATACCTATCATCTGGAACCCATGGTCCAGCAAAGTTTTCTTGATGTGTCCATATTTTTTCATAAATGGTTAGGTAATCATATTGAAATTTCGCATAAACCACATCATCATATTTGATATGTTTTGGGAAGTTAAAATTATAGAAATACACTAATACACTAGGATCCTTACCAGACCAAAAGGAATTCCATCCATTGATAAAATTATCATCCTGATGAACTTCAATCTCTACTACATCATACTCATCAATAATAATCGTAGAATCAAAATTTGTTTGAACACTTACTTCCATTTCAGCTGAACTACTAAAGATTGCTGTTATTTCAAACTCACTTTCTGAATATACATCTCCTGCCATGATGTTTTGAATACATAGCTTATAAGTCATTCCTGGTGAATAGTTAAACATAACTCCCTTAATTTTATAAAGGCTGTGTTCTGTATCCATTTTAACCTGCCAAAAGTAATCTGTATCTGCGTTTGAATTTAATTTATATCTGATTTCGAAAGCTGAAGCAGATGTTTTTTTAGGGTTGTAGAAATAGAAATAACTTTGTGCCTTTCCCTCTTCTAATACTTCAAAGCTTACTGCGACTACATACCACTTGCTGTAATCAAAATTCTTTGAAATATAATAATCATCTATATCCATTCCCATTAAAGCAAAGTCATCCTTAATAGAAGATTTAGATGTTATTTCTTCAGCTGGCTTAGGTGTAGGAATAGGTAATAATGATTCTTTAAAGACAATTTCCTTTGTCATATTAGGAAACGTTTGGATTCTATGCTCTACAATCGCCATAGCTCCTAAAATGCTTGTTATTGTAATTCTATTGAAATCACTATATTTAAACTTATAGCCTTTAAGTTTCCATATCCCATGAATAGCATCATACTCTAATTGCTTCGTCCAATTATTATTTTTACAATACTCATTTTCAAAATCATAGTCCTCAATATCAAAGCTCGTCCAGAAGGTTTCAATATAATTTCCAGCTTCCTTATCATATTGCATTGGATCATACACATATAAATAGATAATAGCTTCCTCTTCATTAAGTTTAGCTACCTGGAAATCAACAAGCTCAAAACAATTTCCATCTTCAAAATAATCAAGGTATTTATCTGGCAATTTTGCGGAATAGGAATTCAAGTCTATTCCCATTGATTTAAAATCCTCTGCAATACTACTGGTCTCTGTAATATCTGTAGCATAGTTTGGTGTAGCTGCATTAGCTGTCAACCCAAAAAGTAAAGAAATAAATATTGTAATTATTAGTAAAACTTTTCTCATTGTTTCACCTACCTTTAAGAAAGCCCAGAAGGCTTAAAGCCTCCTAGTTCTTTCCTTTCTTTTTCTTTCTAAAGTAGAAAACAATTCCCACTAAGAAAATTACTCCAAGACCAATAATTACTGCAAAAGTCCAGTTCATCCAATTCCAAGAATTAAAATGTAAGAAATTAGCCACACAATATTCCCATGTAACTACCCAATAAATTTTTGAAAAGATATCTTTAAACGTGAAGCTTGGTGCTTTGTTAGTATCTCCTACAAGAATTGTAAACTCTTGAGTTGAATCATCAGCTAAGCTTAAGGTCATAACATATGATCCCTCTGTAGAAGTATCATACTCACCTTGAACGTCAATGATATCCTCAACATTAATTCTCAAAACCTTTGCTGCCTGAGTTTTAAATTGAGCCATTGTGAAAATCTCTCCTGGAGATAACATGACAAAATAACCTGAATCGAAATAGATACCTGGAGCTTTGTCATCTACCTTGTTAATTCGTGTTTCTGCTGTAGCGGTATTTCCTCCAGAATTTGTGTAAGAGATTGTAATAGTATTAATACCTACAGAGCGCTCCGTTCTGGTATATTCATCAAAACCTTCAATTGTATAATTCGTAATTTCTCCATCGTATCCATCAGTTACGCTGATTCGCTCTTTTAGAGCTTCTAAAGTAAGAGGTGAGCTGATAGTCACTGTAATTTCCTTAGGGGCTGTAATCACTGAGTTGCC
Source organism: uncultured Anaeroplasmataceae bacterium (assembly GCA_910577745.1). Lineage (GTDB taxonomy): Bacteria > Bacillota_I > Bacilli_A > Acholeplasmatales > Anaeroplasmataceae > Pelethenecus. The sequence goes on from CAJTNG010000002.1 coordinate 334,938, forward strand.
TTGATTTTTAACAGCTAGATTTACTGTCTTATTGGCTGAATAATTATTAGATAAATCTTTTGTTCTTACCACCACTTGATAATTCCCTAGAGTATGTTCATTTCCTGAGAATGTATCTGATACAACCTCTAAAGGTAGATTCGTATCTACGTTGTCTGAAGTTGTTAAATTATTTAATACCTTCTGTAAAGTTATATCATGATCATAGTTAAGAATATATGAGTCTTGTCCATCAATACTTGGAGAGGTGGAATCAAATCGATTTAAAGTAATTGTTTCAGTCCCTGTATTCCCTGCAGAATCTGTAGCGGATAGATGGATAAAGTATTCTCCTACTTTCATTTCTCCAGGAATATAAGTTGAGGAGGTTACCGTGATAGGTACTTCTCCATCAGTTTCATCTATTGCTTTTACGTGGCTTAAGATTTCTTCTAAACTAGGTTGGTTATCAACATTAACGCTCAAGTTCACTGTTCCACCAAAGATTGGGGCAGTATAGTCTCCTTCTAATAGTTTCCCTTTGTGAATGTAAGCTTCTAGTCCCCATGTTAATTCTTTTTGATTTCTAGAAACTGTGACATCCTTAGAAGGAACCAAAAGGTGCATACTTCCACCTCCAGCAAAGTGTCTAGTAAGAGGATCATCAAAGATAGAGTTTATTTTACTCGTCCACTTGGAAGCTATCACACTACAAACTTCTTCATTATCCCAGGTATACCATGATTCATTTGCATAGTACACATCAGCATCACAGCCTAAGTTGTTTTTATAAGTGAAATTTGAATCAGTCGAATTATAAAAATTATAATCATATAGTTCGTAGAATCTATTCTCTGCCTCATAATCCCATGTGGCTTTATTATTTTGAATTTCCCAGGCTGTTGCCCTCCGATCCACAAAAGCTGCATTGACAAGATAAGCATAACCCTTTTTAAAGGTGTATGTAGGAGGAATACTATAATCTGAATTCTCTGGATCAAAATAGAGTTCCCCTTGCTCATCCTCACTGTATCCTACATAGTAATGCTCTTCTGTCCAGGATACTACTTTACTTACTACTATGTCATATGGATAAAATAGTTGCCCTGGAGCTGTTTTACCTGCAATATAACCCTCAATATCAGTATCTGAGACAGTTCTTGCACTAGCTGTCTGTTCTTTAGCTTCTTGAACAGAGCTTAAAGAGATTGTAGAACTATCTGTAATATTGCTTATTTCTTCTTTATTAGAAATATTTGTTAATAAAGCGCCTAGACCTACAATTAAGCTGAAGATTCCTATAAAGAGGAATCCTCCATATTTTTTATTTTTTTTCATTTCTTAAATTTCCTTTCTTTAATTATTTTTTTAAAGAAAAGGTTTTTTCCGTTATTTTTCTACTGGCACATAACGAAGCTTTATTAATTCTTCTTTATTAACCTTCATGAAGTTCTGACCCGCAGGATATCCCATTCTAACAATTATATTTCTTGTTATCTCCATTCGTTTATCCCAATTTAGTACATGATAGAAATCTAAAATAGATTCTACCGCCCTTGCTTCGGCTATTGATTCCATATATCTATCATTGTATCTCCCCATAGAATCTGTCATTCTGAAGTACAAATCTACTTTAAATGATTCATGATATAATGGTTTATCTCGGTCTAAAAGCTTCTTCAATGTTGTTTCCTGAAGGTTAGTTGCTACAGGCTGGTCTGATATTGTAGCGGTAATTCGTATTATGCCATGCTTGCGTTTGTTCTGATCAATCTTTTCCAAAAGCCTCTCATTCCAACGCTTAAAGGCTTCTGTAATTATTCCAACTTCTTTTACTTTCCTTCTTTTGATTTCCTCCATTTTTTCAAAATATTTATCCTTCATGGTAGCTCTATATAATCTATTATAGAAATCATACTTTTTTTGAATTTTACTATAAAAATTCTCAGTTCTCTCTTCTTCCTTAAGTTCGCCTTTGCTCGCAAAATAATCTGTTATTTTTTGAAGGAAAAAAAGTATAGCATTTCTTTTCTTAGCTCCTAAAATCTCCTCACGATTAAGAATGTTAATATAGCAGGCATCCAGTTCTCTTAACTTCTTATTCATTCTCTGACTATCATGACAAATCTGTATGATATGAAAGTGCCTAAAGAAATGTCCATAAAAAGCTTTGAAATCTCTAAGCCTGTACGTGCTAATAAGTTCTTCAACAGTGTTATCTCTATTTGGTAGCCACGTATCATTTTCCGTATCATACCAGATTGTCCAATCCAAAAGTGGAAATTCTACCTTTTCTTTATAGATGATTGTTTTTTTAGAGCCATCAGACTGAATCTCTGTTCTGAGTTCATCCTCCTTAGACGCTAGCGCCATAAAGTAAACACTATTTTCTTTAGCCATGAGTCCCGTTTCTGGATCCTCTAAATAGGGCTGATTAATCATTACAAAATTTTTTAGAACATACAATCTAACATAGAGGAACATATACTCATTTAAAAGATTCAAAAAATGAAGCTTCGATATCCCAGAATCATACATATACTTTGATTTAAAATCCACCTTGTTATCTATTGACTCCTTGTATTCTTCTAATAATTCATGATAATTAATTTCCTTCAAATATCGTTCTTTTAAAAAACAATGAAATCTAGGCATACCAGCAAGATAAATAAAAGCTTCCTGTCGCTTTATTTTAGATGGTTGATAGAAATGTCTACGATAAAGATAAGCAACAGTTTCTACAAGATTGAAATCAAAGATATAGCATATCTTCCTAATGTAAGACATAGTCTTTTTAATCATAAATCTAAAGAATCTAACTAAAATCGAAGTGATAGAAATACCTGTTGTATCCTTACCTACTCTAGGCGGACCAAATATCTTTATAATAGATGCCAGCTTATAACATACATATTGATCTGTTAAAAGTACATATCCTTCCAATATCGACTGTCTACCAAATAATTCATGATATAACTTAAATAATATTAACAATACAGCTGTTCCTGCAGCAATCCATAACATCCACCATAAAAGGCTTGTTATGCACTCATTGTTCCAAAAATACTTAATAAGAAATATCACTAAAATCACTGCTTCTATTAGTCCTACAATTTTTAAGAACACTTTTGTTAAATGTGCCTTATTATCATAAAGCTTATCATATAGTTTATTCCAAAGCTTCAGCAAACTACCAAAGATTAATCCAGCTATTAATCCAATAAGATGAAAAATAAGTTTGATAGGTATTAATGCACATTCAAGCATGTAATTAATCCATATCGTGTAAGCTGATTCCTCAGAAAGTCTTATTTCTGATTTCAAGTAAAATTCACCTCTACCTTATATCCATAGTTTTGGGGTGGCGGTTCTGTTGGTTCTTTAGCAATCTTATTAAGTTCTGGATGAAGTGTATCAATATCTTTGTTTATAGCTTGGAGCCTTGCTGTGAAGATTCTTTGTTCCTGGTCTTTGATTGCAACAAAGCTAAATAGTTCTGGATCCAATTGTAAATGTCGTTTTGCAGTTCTCCATCTTCCTCCAGAGCGTTCTCGTTCCTCCCAACCCATAATAAGCTTAGCTTTCTTAAGCCGACTGATTCTCTTCTCTACGGTAGATACGGGAATAGGCTCAGGGCTATCTTTCGGCTTTAAGCGTTCCCCTAGTTCTTTATTAGACATTGTCAAATCTCCAAATACCAGTAGCAAGTAAAAGAGATCATCAAAAAACTCCTTATCATCTTTAATTAAATTCTTATAATTATCTGTATCTTTATAAATACTGATGAAGCTAATTGCCTTATCTAGGTATTTCATACTCCACCTCCTTTTTGTACATAAAAAAAACGTGAATGCAAATAGGACGTAATAATCCTTTACATTCACGCACAGTTATTTGGTTGATTATATTTTATCATAGCTTTAATAGATTATCAAGCATTGAGTGAGGCATTATGCAAGAAAGATTATCTCGATTGCTGAGGGGACACTTTTTATAAAACCTATATTGATTTTTTTTCTAATCTCGCATATAATATAGGTGTCAAGAGACAATAGTTGTGTTTAGTCAAAACGAAAAGAGCAGGATTGCAGTCCTGCTCTTTTCTCATTTTAAGGAAACAATAGTTGTGTTTGGTGCGACTACTTCTTAGAAGAGCCGCCGCTCCTAATAATCAAATATACTAATAGTAAAATGATTATAAGAGCGACTAGGTTTTCCACCTAGCTACCTCCTTACACGTCCATCGTTTCCTCAGAACGTAAATGATTCATAGTCTTCTATTGCTCCTTTAAAATGTTTGCATCATTTCCTGATGACTTCCTAATACTATCATATTATCTAAAAAATTTCAAGCATTGACTGAACTACCACTTACAAAACACTTTCTCGATTGCTGATACGAAGCTATACAGTTCTTCCAAACGATTCCTAATATACCTAAAGATAGAGAAACAGCTACATAAGGCAGGTTGGCGGGTGGGTGTTTTATAAAAAAGAAAAAAATGTAAAAATAAAATAACAATACTACCAATAGTCAAGCTATGCTTGGCGTTAGACAAAACTAATAAACCCGACTTAAAAAGGCGGGTAGTATCCCCTCAAATTTTTACACAGTTGATACGAAGATACTTTCCCTATAATTAACTAAATAATTTATATAAAACAATCTACTTTTTTCAAAGAAAAAAGGTTATGGGACATTCTTTCTTTTTGGTGTACATTCATAGTTCAAAAACAAACAATAATTAATTTTTATAATACATATTTAAGCTTGAATTTATGCAAAAAAAAAGACCTTTCGGTCTAACTCCAGCAGTAAAAGGGAATCAGTGATTCCCATTTTTTTAGGTTTCCAGAACAACAACGCACACAACAACAATTAAATACATTACTAATACCCTCTTTTATCTTGAATTGCTTTATCCATTGCTTTTAACAATTGTTTAAAGCTTTCAGGAGCTTTAGGAGTTTCAGAAGATACTTGATACCTATCAGGATCTGATGGACTTCCTCTCAAGGCTATTTCAGCTGCTTCAATGTATGCAGCTGCATCTTGCTCCTTCTGTAGATCTATTGTGTGTCCTGGTATAAAGTTTTTAATAAGTTTGGTTACATCGTAGAAGCTTCGGCTCACTGTGTAGAGGAAGCCATAAAACATTTGCTTGGCGGTGCTATAACGCTCAATTTTAGCCCTTTTCATAAACAATTCAAATTGTCCCTGTAGATGCTTTGTGTAGCTCATTTGACGGGCTCTAACAAGCTTTTTAAGGCGACTCTTAGCACGTAAGCTTTTAAAGACTAATCCTTCAGTAGTAAATACAGAGAAGTATTTATGAATACGATGCCACTTCATATATACCTTTCTGTAAATCCATTTCTTTGGATTGTTTCCCTTTTCTATCCACTCACGCTTAGCACAATTTGCATATACAACAGAAATTAGGTCTACACCACCATCAGCTTCTGAACTCTTGAGAATCCGAAAAGCTTCTTTAATGTTACGTACAGTACAATTAGCATATCCCCATTTTTTGAAGACCTTTTTAATTGTAGAATACTTTTGAAAGAATATTAGATTCTTATGCTTTGGTTGTAAATGCCACCAAAGCATATAATGAAGCACTTTGATCCAATCAGGAATACCTGGTGTTGCGATATATTCATCAATACCAATTCCATGAGCTGAATACTCATATTCTTTTTTCTTCTTTTTCTCTAGAACTTTATTATTTGGATTTTTTGTATCTAAAGTTTTGCCTGGTTTTATCATGCTCATAATAGGTGTAAACCCTCCTTTCTGTATTCTTTTGATGCAATATTATACATCGAAATTTTATTATATGGGTATTTCCATATTCACTCTCTAATAAGAGAGGTATTGAGGGCATAGGGTATCCCCCATACACCTCTCAAACGGAAAAAACCTTGAAGCTCACCTTTATGTGTTAGCTTCTTACGAGTATCTATCAATGAGTATACGAGAGGAAAATAGATACTCGTAAGAAGCCATCAGCTATTAGCTGAAGCTTATCCTTTTTTCTTGGTTGTTCCAGATGGAACTGCTACAGGCGGTGTAACATTAATTTGAATGCCTTTTACAGCCTCTTCAAAGACTTTCTGAAGCTCACCTGTTTGAGAGTTTAGAAGTGCCTTCAATTGTTCGATTTGCTCTTCTGTAAAGATCTTTTCTAATACATTCTCTTTGTTGTAGGTTTCTTGATCCACTGTGAAGAATCCATATTCCTGATTTTTAGGAAGTCTCTTTTTATTCTCCTTGTATACTCTACCTATTTCTTTAAAGAAGATTCCGTCTGTTATACTTATCTCATATACCAATTTTTCTGAAGGTTGTTTTTCAGCAAATTTAGAAGCGATATAAGCATGTGCAGATATTACAGTGGCAAGCGTTATTTTATCCATACTATTTTTAGAAAGCGATAAATTATATAGACATGTTGTTAAATCTCCAATATCTACAAACTCACGATTTCCCATTCTTAAAACATTAAACTTCATATTTTCTTCTTTCCTCCTGGTGCTTTACAATAGGTTTGTAAAAAGTGCAATCTGTTACCTTCCCATCTTTGCCGATAAAGTTTGTATCAGCTAAACAAATACACAGACCATTTTTATTTGCAAAACAATCTGTTTTTGGATGCTTGCACTTTATAAACTTTGAACATCCCATGTGCTAACCCTCCCCTTAATTTTCTTCTGGTTTATCTGGATTCTCGCAAACCTCATTAACTATCTTTAATACTTTTTTCTTGTCATATTTTAACATGGTTTACTCTCTGAAATATCATTAGATGTTCTGCTAAAAGTTCTAGATTGCCTTTACTATCTAATTCGATTCTACCCTTTATAGCAATCACATCTCCTTTATACATGAAGTCATCCATAAACTGTGTAACTCTTAATACGTTTACTGGTAATACTTGATAATTAAGAGTTGAATGGTTTTTACACTTTACTTTGATTGTAGATTTCTTATCTTCAATTTTTATAAAATCCTCTTCCAAAGTTCCTATAATCATAAAATAGTTATACATTCTTTAAAATCTCCTTTTTATACTTCTTATATAGTTCTGGATAACTCCTTTTATTAAATCCAAAAATAATGACTTCATTTGCCTTCCTGGATGCATTAGGGTTTACGTTTCTTTTGGTTTCTATCTCCTCCAGAACATAAACTATATCGCCATTTATAATTAGTGTTTTCATACATTAAGTCCATTGGTCTTTGCTTCAGTAATGACTTTAAAGTATCTATCAACATGACCACAAGGGTTATCCCATCCATCACATATCATCCATAGACTTCCATCATAAGACTTTACTTTTTTAATGTCGCCTCTAGGTTCCCCACAAATCGGACAAGTCCAATTTAACTTTACCTTTATTCTGTGGAATCCTTCGTGCTTTTCACATGCAGGAATCTCTACTTCTTTAACTTCCATAGTGTCCTCCTAAAAATAAAATACTAAAGTTGTTATTTCATAACCATTAGAAACAAATCGAATAGAAATGCCTCCTACATCTCCCATGTATGTATCTGGTGATTGCTTAACTTCTTTATGGAACATTGCTTGAATATCTTTAAATGCATCTTTTGCAAAAATAGTTTGCTGTTCCTTTGGGGTTAGTAATTTAAAAAGTTCATCTATGTTTGAGGCTTTTCCTCTTTTATCTTCTCCCATTGGAGTATCTACTAATATATGATAATATGCCATACTCTTACTCCTCTTCTTCATCTAGTTCTTTTATAAACTCATATAGCTTATCTTTATCTGCCTTCTCTTTATCCTTCATATCTTCGTATAAATCTATATCCGTTAGATTGGTTACAGAATCAATGATAAGCTGTTCAATTACACGAGGTTCCAACGCATCTAGCTCCCAGCAGTCATAGCCATACTCTTTGATGTATCCTGTAGCTCTGGAATCTGTAAGCTTGGTAGGGTTAGTAGGAGGATCGTATAACTCGATCTGTTCCCATGTAAGAGCGATTCTATCTACTCTTACCTCAGCTCCAAACAGATCCATTCTTTCCTGGATATCTCTTGTCATGTCAATTCCTGAAGGGTCATGGTCGCCTAAGTGTATGATAAAGGCTTCTTGCTTCCCTTCATGATATAGTTGATTCTTAATTCTACATGCTGCCTCGTACATCTCACTTGAAGATACATAGCCTCTGCAGCTGAAGCAAGGAACATCCAATGAACTGCATACATCCTCAACTATGCTGATAAGAGCATCCTTTTCTACCCATACCTCTATATAAATTCCTTGTGTGGATCTCTTATCTATCTGATATTGATTGGCAGCTGCTTCTAATATGTCCTTAGGGCTGTCAAAATGATTATTTCTTCTTAGGTGCCTAGTTCGATCTACAATGGCATTCCAATCTATAAGCCCTGCAAGTCTTGCCTCAGAGATAAGATTCCCAACATTCTTATAGCTTCTCTCATTGTTAGGAATATAGGCTCTTGCTACTAACTGGTAATAGACCTGTCTAAGTGTTAGTTCATAGCCCTGTTCCTGATACTCTTCAATAATTCGATTGATCTTCTTTATGAGGTCTAGGCTCTCTTGCCTAAACCTCTTCTCTACAAAGCACTGTTTCATATCCTACACCTCATGAATAACAAATTATATATTTTGGATAGTCTTTAAACTCATTCTGCATTCTTTGGTAAAAGGATTTTATATCATCCATTCTTGTAGGATCTGGATAATTGATTTTATCAAAGGATTCTATCGCTTTGGATATCCCTTTTAGGGCTGTTTCTCTGTCTATTTCAATGTCGATATTATCTCCTGAGAATCCCATGCAGTGTGATTCCATATTAAAAGCTAGATACATAATTCCTTCAGCATAACCAAAGAAATAGGCTCTATATTCATCTGAAATATCCAAATATTCTTCTTCACAATCATGCCAACCATCTTCACGAAGTTCTTTAAACTTGCTTACTTTTTTAATCCAAGGAACATCCTTTACTCTTATTTCAAAATCGTGTGCCATTTTATGCCTCCACCTTTACTAGCAAATAAATATCATCCACTAGTTCTATACTTACTACTTCTAAATCTAGTAAGTCCTCATCCTCAATTGTCCCTGAAGAAATTTCGTTTCCTTCTACATCCTCAAGCATTAAATGTCCACTCTTTAATTTCTCAGCTAATTCTCTCACTTTCATTTTGTTTTTACCTTTCCTTTTCTTTATTTTTAAAGCTTAATAAGCTTTTATCTGGCAAACACCCATGAGTAAATTGGGAGATAATATATGAGTTGGTGTTTACCAGGTAGAAGCCTGTCCCTCATGTAGAGGGGCTTGCTTGTTATAGGGAGTAGTAATTGAGTTGCTTAATTACTATAGGTATTTCTTCAGGAGTTAAGCTTCTAAACTCTTCTCCTTCAGTTCCAACTACAATTACTGTTCCTACAATAACATCACCTGGAACCAATAGATTAGGCTCTAAGTCTTTTAGTTTTCCTTCTTCATCGCATAGAAGAATCTGGTTTTTATCAAATCCAACTGCCTCAAAATATCCTCCTAAGATTTGATGATAGACCTCTAGATCATCCTCTATCTCTTTAGAGTAGGGTGCTTTTCCAGGCTCCTTAATGACTATCGTTATCATTCGTCTTCTTCGTCCTCTTCAGACTCGAAATACTCGCTAAAGTCTTGATGAGTATCTTCCAAATAATTATAGTGAGAGAGATTCTCTTGTGTGATATACTCTGTTCCTCCAGATAGATACATCTTAAAGCCTTTCTTCTCATCGTATGGATCCTTTAGCCAGGAAGAGATAATTTCGATTGAGTCCTCTTCTAAGTCCACCGCATCCAGATTACAATCGGCTCCTGTAGCTTGTTGAACTTCCATGACGTGCATAGGAAGCATACTAATTACCTGTGCTGCTTCATGCTCCTTTAATTCCTTTAGTTTTTCAAAGTTTGTTTTTCCCATTGTTTTTACCTTTCCTTTTCTATTATTAAAGCTTTGGGTAAGCTTCTAGAATCAATCAACTTTTTTCATTAATTAGTGGGAGAGAATATTTGAAAAAAAGAAAATTTGAAGTTGATTGATTTTAGAAACTTGTCCCTCTTGAGAGGGGCTTAACTTTAATAGTAATCATCGTAATATGGATCCTGTTCCTGATACTCTTCTTCAGGATATCCATTTAGTTTTGGTAGATCTGATATTTTTAAGTTATCATCTAAATAACTCTGATACTGTTTATTTGTTTTAATTAGCTTCTTCTGTAGCTTCGCATCTTTTGCCTGAAGCTCAGATACAATATGCTTTCCACTCTTGGCTACAGACACAGCCTCCAAAGCTCTAGCATTCAGCTTTATTTCCTGTTGTAAAGCAGAAATCTTTTGTTGCAGTTTTTTTGCTTTTTCAATTTTATATGACATAATTTCCTTTCTATTCTTTCTTTTTTGCTATAGCTCTCCTTCCTATCCACACGCCCCAAATAATGAGGATAACAATTGCAACAAATGCTAAATACAGATATGATCCTGAAGAATCAACAAACATATTTACTTGTTCTGCAGATATGTCCAAACCAAATATATGGATTCCTTTCAATCTCCAGTTCGTAAGAACTACCAATCCAGAAAGAATAATGCTTATTGTAATTATGATTTTTATAACAAGTGAAATTTTACTTTTCATAAATACTCTCCTTTCCTGTTCTTGAGGCATAGTCGGGCAACCATACCTCAAGAAACAAAAAAATCCGATAAGAATCGGACACTTATATTTCTATAAAGTATTTAACAAACTATTTTATGTAAGTGCCCGATTTAATTCAAATCAAGGACACCTTTACTGTGCGTGAATATGAAAGGGATCCTTGATTCTACTACCGATAGGAATTTTAATTCCTCATGGTTCAACAAAAAACTTATAAAACATTTAGAATAATTATGCACATTATTTCGAATCTGTGCTATAATCTTCTTGTCGAAGGAAAATTAAATACACATGATTCAAGAAAATAGGCTTATCTGTCTGTTTTCTCATTTTTTATTGATTTTTTATGCCGAGTTCTCGACATATTCATTTTATAACGAGTTCTCGAAAATGTCAATAAATTTTTTTTAAAGGGGGCTCAATTTATGAAATTATATGATAATATTCAATTTCTTATTTCTAATAAAATAACAGCTTATAAACTGTCTAAAGAAAGTGGTGTTCCAATCTCTACTATAGCTGAAGTGAAGACAAAAAGTAGAGAATTGAAAGGAAACCAAATAGAAAAACTATATTCAGCATTAAAAAGATTAGAATTGATAGAGTCCCTAGACTCGCTATTCTATAAAGATCTTTCCTCTTCTGAGGAATAAAAAATACCCTATCAGTAGTTAACTAATAGGGTAAAAAAATGGTATTTAATTGAAATTTGACAAAAACATGTTCATAAAATATTATCAGTTTAAAAATTATAAACACTGCATGAGTATACTTAAAAATACAAACAAAACAAATTACGAAAGAGGTATATTTATGCAATCAAATAATTTAAAAAATTCTGTTACATTAGATGAGGTTTTCACGCTTTTTGTGAATAAAAACGAAGAGTTCAAATCAATGGAGCTTAACGCACTTCTACGTTTTTATGTCAAGATGCAGACTCCAAAGGTTCGTCCTGACACGATTGACATGTATTTGGACCATTTAGGGGATATGATTAATTTCTTCAATGCTCATAGAGTATATGAAACCAAACATATTAACCAGGATATTATTGATAAATTTGTTAGCTTCAGCAAATTTAAAAATAACAAGAACATTACAATCAACAAGCGTATTGGCATTCTTACAGCCATGTTAAAGCGTACAGCTGAAGCTGGATTAATTACTATGCCAGTGTACAAATATAAGAAGCTTAAAGAAACGCCAGCTAAAATCGAGATTGTTACTCCTGAATCCGTTGTTAAAATTCTAGCTCAGATAGACAGGATGAAGTTTTCCCATCAAGCAATTATCTATATTCTTCTTACTACTGGTATTCGTAGAAATGAGGTAGTAAACCTTAAAATGAAGAATATAGATTTCAAGCACAAGTCTATTTATATGGATTTTACCAAGAATGGAAAACCGAGATTTTGCTATTTTGGTGAAAAGCTTGAGAAGCTTCTACTTCTCTTGATATCCAAAAATAAACAAGATAATCCTTATCTATTCCAAAGTCCTCACAAGAGCAAACCCCATTTAAGCAAAGGCTCTGTTTCATCAATGCTTAATAAGCTTAAAAAAGACTTGGGCATTGATATTTTAAGTTCACACAGATTCAGACATCTATACGCCACACAGCTATTAAGAAATGGTGCTGATATCTTCTCTGTCAAGGAGCTTATGGGACACCAACGCTTAGAAATTACTCAACGATATATTGACTTCACAAATGAGGAAATCAAAGAGAATAATTTCAAATATAATCCTCTGAATAACTTTGAGTAATTTCAATACCGTTCAGAGGCTAGTCCATATATGAAAAATGGATTTTACAAAAGAAAAAAGGCTGACCTCACAAGATGAAAATATCTTGATAAATCAACCTTTCTCCATATCTAAAATTTAGAATTTCGCTGTCCTAAATTTAATGATCTCCTTGGAGCCACAGAACGGAATCGAACCGTCATCATATGCATGGCAAGCATAGGTACTAACCGTTGTACTACTGCGGCATATTCATTTTTGCATTACTATTATAGCACAAGTTTTTTTAATTTCAAGAGTTATTTTTAATTTTTAAACGATTAATTTCATTTGCAGATAAAAATCGTATAGTCTAAGGGGAAACGGGTTATATTAATCAATAGAAAGGAGATTTAAAAATGAATCTAGAAAACTCAAAAACAGAAAAAAATTTAATGACTGCTTTTACAGGTGAAGTTCAAGCCCATGCAAAATATAAATACTTTGCAGAAAAGGCAAAGGAGGAGGGGTATGAACAAATTGCAGAAATTTTTAAATATACTGCAGAAAACGAACTAGAACATGCACGTTTATGGTTCAACCAATTGGGTCTATTAAAAGATACCTTAACGAATTTAAATACTGCAGCAAGCGGAGAAAATTTTGAATGGAGTAAAATGTATAAAGAATTTGCAGATACTGCCAAAGAAGAGGGCTTCATTCAAATTGAAAGATTATTCCGTGGTGTTGCTGCAATTGAGAAGCATCATGAAGACAGATATAATAAATTAATTTCTAATATGGAGAATAATGAAGTATTTGAAAAAATAGATGAAGAAATGTGGCAATGTAGAAACTGCGGACATATCCACACTGGCAAAAAAGCTCCTAAAGTTTGCCCTGTTTGTAGTGAACCCCTAAGCTTCTTTCAAATTTATCCAGAAAATTATTAATTTAAGTTCATATATAACTTCACACAAAAATTGGTTACTAGTTATGAGTAACCAATTTTTTGTTTAAATATATTAAATCATTATGAACGAATTATTATCTGTTGTATATTAAATTTAATACCTTTGCGAATAACATATTCAAAAAAATATCAATTGTACAATATTATCATATTTAATTCTTCATATTATTTTATTTCATATAAATGCTCAAACTATTATATGTTAAAATATTTCTTTAATATTCTTCTATAGTGAGGTCCATTTGCAAAAATTGAATTCATACAATACCCACAATCTAATGGCGTGTATGATAAAACAAAAATTTCATTATCTTTCATATAAATTAAAACTGCATATCCAACAGGTACATTAGCACTTTCTTTTAAAACATGAAATACAACTTGCGATAGTTCTTCTACAAAATCCTTAATTTTTTTATTTTTTTACTGACAAAGGATTGACAATTATACAAATTAAGTAGGAAAGAAATCAATGTATAGAAAATGTGTTGTTTTCATGGCAAAACAAGGGAAGTGCTACACTTTTGTATTTTAAACAATTGGGAAAGCCCATTGTTATTCTTGTTTTCCAGAAAAAAATACCAACCACAATATATTTGCAGTTGGTATTAAAATTCATCTAAAGTCCATTTGTTATAATAAAATACATTATTTATTAAGATTTGAAAATTTTAATTAACCACAGTGGGCATTCTGAAAATCCATATTTATCTAAATTTGGCAATTGTATATTGAAATCTTTCTTTGCAAAATCGTATTTTGAATTTTTATCAATCAAAGAGTCGATAGGAATATATTTTTTCTTGTCTTGGTCTACATATGCATAAGATACTTCTCCTCTATCCCACATGATAACTATATACCCTTCCTCCGATTTATAAATATCAACCTTATTACCAAAATTTTTTTTATCAAAATATGATTTTATTAATTGCATTAAAACAGCCTCCTTATTAACTCTGACAAATCTGTTGTCCATTGGTAACCCAATTCTAATAAATAATTTATTTCAGCATATAACGTTGAATCTGGACCAATTGTTCTATTAGGAAAAACTGCAAAATTTGCCCCCAATTTGGCACAATCATCTAAAAATTTAGAGTTTATTGTCCAACGCTGGATAGTGGTCATAGATTCATACTCGGCAGGTGAAATCTGATAAAATCCAAAACCAAGCTCTCCCGCCATAGCCACATATCCAAAATGTCCTAAAGCAATTGTATCTTTTATAGCGAAGATATGCCCACCTATAAAAGAAAGTCCTTTAATACCTGTTAATGCCGATACAAAATGACCAGCTCCCGCTCCTAAAGCAGCGCCGACAACTCCTCCACCAACAATTCCAAGCATTGTCCATCCAGCAAGTTCCCAACCTTCAGCTCCACTTTTTTTAGCAACATAATATGCAACAACGCCACCTGCAGTTGCACCCACAACCGCACCTATAATTAAACCTAATACCGTTAATGAAATTGCAAAGTGTCCGCTAGGGTCTATCTTATTCACCGGATCGTTGTTACAATAAGCAAATAGATTCATTCCATTTATATTACTTGGATCTAAATACTCAATAGAGTCAGCATCTAACCATCTACACCATGCAGGAACATAATATCTTGTTTTACAATAATACATAGTTGTTTCTGTATCATAGTAATATCCTTTATACCTAAATGGATTATGGGCTCCAATTGTAGAGGCTAAAGATCCTGTTATTTCCGTAATTGTTCCATAAGCTGTATAACTATATTTTACCACAAGATTACCACTTGTGTCTATAATACCTAAGATGTTCTGCATAAAATCTCTAATATAGAAATATTTGTTACTATTATTATAAATGAAGCCATATAGCTGATTATTCTCATCATATAAGAAATCTAATCTATAACCTGAAGCCACTTCAGTAATAAGCTTATCTCCATCATAGTAGTATTTACTTCCTATGCCTCGATAGTCTTTTTTGGCGGTTCTCAAGCCTTGATCATTATATTCAAAATTGACAAATCCTCCACCATAGGTGAATCTTGTTAATCTTCTTCCTTCAAAGGTATATTTTAAGCCATTCCAACTTGAAGGATTAAGTGGATTTGTTCCATAGGTGATTTCTTTTCCATTCACACTCTTTAATCTGTCTTTAATGGTTGTATCATAGGTAAAAGTTGTTGACCCTGCTTTAGTTATATTCCCATTATTATCATATGTATATTCTGTGTTATCTTCTTTGATTAGATATCCTCTTGCGTTATAGGTATATGTATGTGATCCAAAGGTTGTATCTGTAACAGATGTAACATTACCTAAAGCATTTACTCCATAGCTTCTATTTACTGTTGTAGAGCCATATTTAATGGATTCTTTTTCAACAAATTTAGAAATAAATATTGAGCTTGTACTTCTTTTCTTATAAGTATAGCTATTGGTTAAGATAACTGTATCCTTATGCTTGATGACTTTCTTTTGTAGCATTCCTAATTCATCATATTCTGAGATCTTTGTGGTATCCTTAAGTTCATTAGAAAGTGTGTTTAATGTAGTAACTTCACAATAGGCTGGGCGTGTGGCTAGCATCTCAATTTGTCCTAGCATTGGATAATAGGTACTATAACTATTTTTCATAGTTGTATCATTAATTGTCACAGGATCAAATCGTTTTCCTACTGAAAGAGTAAAGGTATAAAAGTTTGTATTTAATAATTCTGAAGTGTAGGTTTCTCCATCAAGATATACTCTAACCATTTCATTATATGTCGTTGTCGTAGAATCTGATGTATATGTTGACTTAAAGGAAATACCAATGGTATGCCAAACTCCTGTACTAAACTGAAGTGTAGTTTTTATATATGAACTTACATTATGAATATACAAATAGCCATCATTTCCGCGATATAACCCGAGTTTTCTACCTCCTGAATCTTTCAATTCAAAGAAATATTGTTTTTCTGCTGTTTCGTTTATAAAGGCTCTCATGAGTATAGTTCCATCCGTTGACATACCTAATGCATATTCTAATCTTCCTTCGTCTGCCACATAGGCATATCTTTTGATTTTATTGTTATAATTAAAGGTTCTATTTTTATCAGTAGAGCTTACCTTTCTTACATCATAGGCTTCTGGTTTTTTTCCTCTCAAGGATTCTACACTATTTTGTAGCGGATATATTTCAAATTGATTTAGCATATCAGCTGATAGATTATGTGTAGATGCAGCACTGAAGTCAACGGAATTTCCATCTAGATAAGATGAGCCTATGATGTAATCCTTAGATAAATTATAATATCCTTGCATTTGCTGCGTAGTCAATTGAGTTCTGCATCCTATCATTAATCCAGTGATAAAACATTCTAATTCATCATATCCTGCTGAACCATCAAAGCGATACCCAATATGATATGGGGTGGCTGAACCTGTAAGAATTGTTTTATTTGTAATCGTACCTTTTAAGCAATCTGAATTATGATATAACTCATAACTGAAGACTTTCATATACCCTTGGCCATCATCACGATATAAGAAATTTAAACCAAAGAAATGCCAATTATAAAGGGATACATAAGAATTTAATTCCCTTGTTTCTAGATTATTACTTGTATCTCTAACTTCTAATACAAGTTTGCCTGAACTATTTAAATATACGGCAACAGAACTTGCTAGACTACTATGTTTTAGACTAAATAGATATTTTTTTCTTCCAGAAGCGGGGAAAGCACTAGGGTAGAACCAATAGCCAATACATCCACAATCTTCATAACGATTTGCCAGAGGTGGATTATAACTCATAGGAGCGTATGTTCCACAATAAACACATGGTATAACACCTTTTCGAGAATAGCTTGGCTTGCATACATCATTTATTCTATAATTGTATGGCTTACAACTATAAGATGGGTTCTTAATATCGGCATCGCCATTAAATATTGTTCCTAAGAAATCATTATTTCCTTGTAAATACCCAATGATATTCTCTGGACTAAAGCCTTTGGATCTAGAGATACTGTCCATTGATTCATAGATTGTCTTGTTTTCTAAGGTTCGTTTCCTTTGATTCACTTCTCCTAAACTGTCATACCCATACTCTATGGTGGTTTCCCCTTCAACTGCTTTGATAAGCTGTCCATCATTATTATACGTATATGTTTTTAATACTGTACTTCCAGCATTTTTTACTTGTATCAATTGATCAAAATTATCATATACATATTGATACTTTAAACTTCCATTGATTTTGATTTGACTTATATTATGCTTAGTATTATAGATGAATTCGTAAGAATCTCCGTTTGTTCCATATTTCTGGTGGGTGATGAATCCTGTTGTTTGATCATAGGTGAAGGTTACAAGTAAAGTGCCATTCATTGAAACTGATTTTAAATTATTACTTAAATCATAACCAAAGCTATATATAGTTCCATTCGGAAGGGTTGCTGTATCTATTTTGTTTTGGCTATCATAAGTATAATTTACAGATACTGAATTATTAAACAAAATCTTTGTCAAATTATCAAAGGCGTCATAGCTGTATTCTGTGGTTGCATTTAAGGCGTCTCTTATCTTTTGTATTCTGCCATAATTGTCATACTCATAGTTTGTCGTATTGCCTAATTCATCACTCTGGCTTAGGATATGCCTTCCTTTGCTGTCATAGGTGGTCTTTGTTTCTAACTTCTTTGTTCCTGCTGCATTAGAAACGACACTCTTTGTAAGATTATTATAAGTATCATAGCTATTTTCTATTTTTCCACCAAAGGCTGTTTTGGCTTCTTTCATATTTCCTTTATCATCATACTTATAATCGTACATGGCAGAGTCTTTTCCTACAGATTTTGTTTGAAGGCCTTTTGTATTATATACATGTGTGACAGACCCTTTTCCACTTTCTGATTCTGTTACATTCCCTTGTTCATCGTACTGATAGAAGGCTCCATAGTCTTTCTTCAATACTTGTATTCCGCCAAGCTCTATACTTGCATTTCCTGTTAAGGTTATGGTCAATGTAATTGTTGAATAGCTTTTGACTGCTGTTATTCCTAATGTCATCATGTCAAAATTGTCATCCACTGTTGTTTTCTTAAATTCGTCTATATCTTTACCATCTGCTGTCAACGTAACTTTCACTTTAGATGAGCCAGTATATGCTGTTTTTTGCCTACCCCAGATCACTGCCGTAATTGTATCACTACCTAATCCCTTCGTATGAATAGTATAACTCAAGCTTCCTGTTCCACTCACCTTATATACCGTTCCTAATACCTCTGATAGAACGGAATCTCCTACAGATACAATGGATGTTGTAATCCCGCTTCCTTTTGAAAAATTACTGATATTCGGTGTCGATAACGTTGTTAATCTATGCTTTGTTGGAATGTTTGAACTCTTGCATACTAATCGTTTTGTGCTCTTATCATACTCCGTTTCTACTGCATTCCCATCTTCATCGATCTCAAATAATGGAAAGTTATTCTTATCAAAGTAAATATATACCTTTCTTCCATCATGATCGGTAAGAGTTGTTCTTCCATCTTCATACGCAATCGTGGTCTTTACTGCTGTTTCTACTCTTTCATTCACGACTTCTACAATCTGATTTACTCTTTCTTCCCTAAAGATATATTTGGCATAATCCTTTGAGATTTCATCTTTCACTACCATCTCATTCGTCCCATAGGTTATGCTTATATGCTTGACTAGTTGGTTTTCTTTATATTGCTTGACTCCTGTTATTCTTTCTCTTGTGTCATATTCAAAATCAACATATTTCTTTCTCATTCCATCTTGCGTATAGGTCACTCTACTATATGTGTTTCGTCCTGTTTCACTAAACGTTATCTTTTCTCCATGCCCATTATCCATATTTAATCCATCAAAAATAGTTTTCTCACCATTTGCATACTCTATGGATGTTGGGTAATATGTGTTCCCTTGCCTATACCAGATTCTATTTCCTTCCTGATCTTTAAACTCATAGCTATATTTTTCACTGTCTCCTGGTATCTCTTTTACATGTTTCCATATTGTTATATTGTTTTCTTCCGTCTTAAACTCATGATTTCCTTTATCATCCCAATACGATATCCCACTTCCATCTGCTTCCCTGACTCGTATATACGTCTCATTGTCTGTAAATTCTTTATATGTACTTATACTACATCCTTTCCCAAAATGCTTTTTATTTTCCTTATCATAATAACTATAAATCAAACTAAGGTCCATCCTATTCGGTCCTTCTGTCTCTATAATCGGTATGATAATATGCAGATTTGCATCCTCTTTATTTACATTTACTACTCCCTTCGCCACTTCCCCTATTGTTTGACTAATTTGTTTTGTATATCCTTTTAGCCCTTTATTTGCCATCCTTTTTCCTTCTTTCCTTTTTAAATTAATTTAAGATCTTAAATTTTATATATTAGCGTCCTAATATATTTTTATTGTACTTTATTTTTCTATTTTTTAAGGGGGCAAATTGGGTCTTGACAACATCCTTATTTTATACTTGTCTGAGAATAAAAAGAAAAAACCAATAAATTGGTTTTAAAAAAATTTTTAAATATAGATATTTTTTAAAATTTGTTGCAAGTTAGAACTAAAAAAAATCTTACTCTATAAAGTCGTAAGATTTTCTTCCATATCTTTTAAATTTAAATCTTGTTTCATTGTATCATATAACTCTTTAAAATCCGCATTAGGTTCTAGATAATTTGGACATAATAGTTGATTATCCTTTACATATAATCCACTATAATAGACATTAGTTCCTTGTAAATTAAAATCTGGCAATTTTTTAAGTGTGTCATCATCATAATCTAAAAAGATTTCAAAACCTATAAACTTTTTACATTTATCTAAAGACTTTTCTGAGGAACTTTGAGCTTGATTTGTATCTTCAGGATTAAAATATTTTTCAAAATTTCTTATAAGAACTATCTTATATGCATTCGTTCCAGAAACCTTTAAATAACTCATACCATAAGGGGTAGTTCTAGGCTTGTACCCTTTACTTTTTATCCTCTCTTCAATACCATCTTTAATAAAATCATATGCTTTTTTTGGATAATTTTTAGGTTTTGCTTTATAACGAAATGTTTTAGTTGAAGCAATTTGTATAGCTATAGTCATATAAATAAAAACCATTGCCAATACTACGATGACAAATGTTGTCATAGCACCTTTCGTATAGGTTACCCCTATAATTAAACCAACCGCTATTAAAAAACTAACTGCTACACTTATCCAAATATATCTTGCTTTTATGTTTCTCATAGTTTACCTCGTCTTATCAATTGCAGCTAAATCATAGTAGATAGCTTCTAAATAATTATGATATAATTTATAAAATGTTGGAATAGGTCGGTAATACTTTATTCTCTTCTTTTCATCATCATAAACAAAGGTATGATAGAATTCTGTTTTTGTATTTACAACTGGTTCCTTAGCAATTGTCAAAGTTTTTTCATTTTCATTCTTAAATATCGTCAGTTGTACAATAGAACTATGCGGTTCTTGAATAACTTTTTCTATTTTATCCTTGAATACTTCAAATGTATAATTTCCTTTGTCAAACTCTGTTTCATCATCCACAAACGTAAGCAAAAAAATAGTTCCTCTATACCAACGAGTATACACACGTGCTGTCTTTGTTCTAAGTATATTTATATCTTTAGCATAAGTCATATTAGATTCAAAATAATGATAAGGCTTAACCTCATAATACCCTAAGCAATCTAATATTTCTTTTGGTTCTTTTTTAAAAAAAATCTCAAAAAATTTTTTCACCATTCCTCAACTCTTTTCTATGTCCTAATTATACTTATTTTTCAAGACATTGTCAAAAAATAAATCAGATATTTTTAATCCCTTGTAATTTAAATTAATATTCTATATAATTAATCATACTAAAAGGAGTATTTTATGAAACCAAGCTATTTAAACAAAACCTCAAAAATTTATCTTATCGCTCCTTCATTTGGATGTACAACACACCCTTATGTAGACCGATTACCACGAGCTATAGAAAGATTCAAAGAAAAAGGGCATACAGTTGTCGTTGGACCAAACTGCTTTTTAGCCAAAGGACAATGTGCGTCAAATACACCTTTAGAACGTGCAAAGGAATTTATGATGGCTTATGAAAGTGATGCAGATATGATAATGTCTGTTGGTGGCGGTGAACTGATGTATGAAATTTTAGACTATATAGATTTTGATAAACTAAAACAACTTACACCCAAATGGTTTGTTGGTTTTTCCGATAATACAAATTTAACCTTCACTTTAACAACCTTGTGTAATGTAGAAACGATATATGGTCCTTGTGCTGGCGGTTATCATTTTAAAAAATATACTTATGATGTAAAAGACTGTTATGCTATGCTTATGGGAAAACTCGAATTTAAAGGCTATCCTAAATATGAATCTTTTGCTGATAAAACGAATCCTTTTGCAGAATATAATTTAGATACGAAAAAAAATATCACTGCATTTCAATATACTTCTAGCTTCTCTGGAACTTTGCTAGGTGGTAATTTAGATTGTCTGCAGCTTTTATGTGGAACAAAGTATGATAAGGTTTCTGAATACACCTTGGCACATTCAGAGGGAATTATCTTTTATTTGGAAGCCTGTGATTTAACTGTTACAGGCATTAGAAGAGCCATTCTGCAACTCAAAAGATGTAACTGGTTTCAAAACATAAAAGGATTTTTAATTGGAAGACCACTTTGTATCAATCAAGAATTTGCAGGAATTAATCATCTGAATGCAGTAACTGAAGTATTAAAAGAATATAATGTTCCAATTCTATTAGATATTGATTTAGGACACTTAGCACCTTCTATGCCCTTTCGTAATGGTGCATTTGCCACTATAGAATACAAAAAAGGAAATATATTTATAACATATAAAGCGTAAAAAAATCCCATATTTTGTGGGATTTTTTAATTCGTTCATCATTATAATAATTAAATCTCTTCTTAAGAATAAAAATTAATATACAAATAGTAAAATACCAATATATTGTACGATTGCACCTGCGAGTACAAAGAAATGCCAAATAAAATGTGCACTCTTTACATTCTTTTTAGCAAAAGGAATCATCCCTAAAGTATAAACTACTCCACCTGCAAGGATCATCCATAAAAGATTAAGGTTATATTTTATAAAATGAGGGATAAACACAAGACCACTCCAGCCAATAACAAAATAGAGTGTATAATGCAACCATCTAAGTCTACCAGGTCCAAAAATACAGACAAAGGTAATTCCTGTAATGACGAGTGTCCATTGTATTGCAAATAATACAATACCTAATGTATTCCCTAAATATACCAAAAATAGCGGAGCAAAGGTTCCTCCAATTAATAGATATATGGAAGAATAATCAAATCTTCTCCATAATCTCTTCACTGTTGAACCCCCTTTAAAAGAGTGGTATAAGCAACTCATCAGCATCATAAAGAAAATACTTAAGCCATAAACAACAGATGCTGCAATTTTCCATCCTGTATCAGACTTTAATAACATTAAAACTAAAGCTACAATAGCAAAGATTGCTCCCAACCCATGCGTTATGGCATTTCCTACTTCTTCAAGAACAGGGCGTTTGGGTGGTTCATTTTTCTTTCTAATTTCCGCTTTACGCACTTCTTTTTGTTCGATAAGTGGAGCTTTTTCTTCGGCCTTTTTTATTTTTTTCCATGCTTTAGCTTCTACCTTATCATTCTTTTTGTTTAATTTTTGATTCTTCTTTTCTATCTCTAACTGCTCTTTTGTTTCCTGCATAATTTCACCTACTCTATTCGGCAAAATTATAACACAATCATAACGCATAGTCAATATAATTAGATTATCTAGTTTATAAAACTATATATTTTATTCGAATTGTGATTCATATAATTTTTTATAAAATCCATTTTTTGCTAATAGGTCTTGATGCGTTCCCTGTTCTACGATCGTGCCTTGATTCATAACCAAGATTTTATCAGCGTTTCGAATGGTTGACAATCTATGTGCAATAATAAATGATGTTCTACCTTCCATAATGTGATGAAAGGCTTTTTGAACCATAACCTCTGTTCGTGTATCTATATTACTCGTAGCTTCATCTAAAATTAAAATTTGAGGAGATCTTAACATAAGTCTTGCAATACATAATAATTGTTTTTGTCCTAAGGATACACCCTCATCATCCGAAATGATTGTGTCATATCCTTGAGGTAATTTTTCAATAAAATCATCTGCATATGCACGCTTTGCAGCAGCCTTCACTTCCTCTAATGTGGCGTTTTCCTTAGCATAGGCAATATTCTCAAATACTGTACCCTTAAATAACCATGTATCCTGTAACACCAATCCAATTTGACCTCTTAAGCTATCCTTCGTTTTCTCTTTAATATTTTCTCCATCAATTATAATTTTGCCCCTATGGATATCATAAAACCGCATTAATAAATTAATTAGAGTGGTTTTTCCACAGCCTGTTGGTCCTACAATGGCAACCTTAGACCCAGCTGGAATGTCAATGTTTAGATTTTCTATTAAAGGCTTATCTTCTATGTAACGGAAGGAAACATCTTGAAATTGAACTACACCTTTAGGAATATCTATAGCTTCTAAAGCAGATTCATCTACCACTTCTTTTTCATCTATCAACTCAAAAACTCTTCTTAAGCTTGCGAAAGAGTTAGATAGCTCTGTTGCCACACCTGATATTTCATTAAATGGTTTTGTATATTGACTGGCATACGTCAAAAATGCTGTTAAAGCTCCAACTCCAAAGCCGATATTGGGATAATGTATAATTATAATTGCCCCTATTGTCGCAACCGCTGCATAGACAATTGCATTCACAAATCTGGTAGATGGATTCGTCAAAGAGGAGTTAAACTGTGCTCGAATTCCAACTTTATAGAGTTCCTGGTCTAGACTCTCAAATTTCATAATATTTTCATTTTGCTGATGATAAGCAATGACCATTTTTTGATTTGTTATCATTTCATTTAAAAATCCTCCCATCTGTCCTTTAATCTGGGCTTGTGCCTTAAAGGTTTTAAAACTTTTTTTTGATATAAAGGCTGCCACAAATAAAGAGAGTGGAGTTAAAACGATGACAACAACTGCAATTTCCCATTTTATGAGAATCATCATTACAATGGTAACAATAATAGTTATGATTCCCGTTAAAGCCTGAGAAAAGCCTTGTAAAAGTCCTTCTGATACTTGATCGGTATCTGATATAATTCGTGTTAAAATATCTCCTGATAGATGAGAATCCAAATAAGAAACAGGAACTTTTAAAATCTTCTTAAACGCATCAATTCTTAAATCTTTAACAATAGAATAGGTTATCTTATTTAAAAGGGAATGCATAAGCCATCCAAAGAGAGCTCCTAAAACTACCACACCTAATAATTCAACAACAATCCATAAAATATCTTCTATTACGAATGTCGTTTTATCTACGAATTTATCGATGGAATCTCCGACAAGCTTGGGAGCATATAGAGTGGCAGAAACATAAAGTATAGACCCTAAAAAGGCTAAAAACAAGGAGAACTTGTATCGTTTGGCATAGCCTAAAATTCGTTTTAACATAGAAGAACTAGAATTCATTTTGAACACCCCCTACATCCTGTGAATCACAGATTTCTCGATATACAGGACAAGTATTTATGAGCTCTTGATGAGATCCTTGCCCAACAATATTTCCTTGATCTAAAACAAGAATCAAATCAGAATGCATGATACTTGAAGCCCTTTGAGATATAATAATGGTCGTTTTATTTAATTTCTTTATTGCCACTCTTAAATTTCGTTCTGTTTTAAAATCTAAAGCACTAGAAGAGTCATCCAAAATCAAAATTGGACTATCCTTAATTAAAGCTCTAGCAATAGACAAACGCTGTTTTTGACCACCACTTAAGTTGGATCCTCCCTGGTAAAGCTCTGTTTGTTCTTGTTTTTCCATTTTGGAAACAAATTCTAAACTCATTGAGTCTTCTAAAGCACGTAAGATATCTTCTTTTGTTGCATCGTTCTTTCCCCATCTTAAATTACTTTCTATGGTCCCACTGAACAGGATGGCCTTCTGCATCACAACTGAAATTTTTTCATATAGATAAGCAAATCTATAATCTTTGATATCCCTTCCATAAAACAGAATCGTTCCCTCATCTACGTCGTAGAACCGGTTTAGTAAATGTACTAGCGTAGTTTTTCCAGAACCTGTTCCCCCAATCACACCAACCGTCATTCCTTCTTCTATTTTAAAATTTGCATGATTTATTGCAGGCTTGGCGTGTTCAGAATACCGAAAAGAAACATTTTCAAAAACAAAGGGCACATCATTTTTAGGCGTGGTTTCCATACCTTCTAATAAAGAAGTTTTGGTTTGAAATACCGTTTGAATACGCCCTGCTGAGGCACTAGCTTTTGTAAAAATGACAATCAAGTTTGCCACAACCATAATGGCAAGCTGAATCTGTAAAAGATAGTTATATAAGGAGGTTATATTTCCCTGATTTAAATTTCCAATTTGAAATTCATAACCACTCAAATATAAAACGCCAACAATGGCCAAATTTGTAATAATGAATGTCATCGGATTTAATAACGCATTTAATTTTCCAATTTTGGATAACATATCTTTTAGCTGAACATTTTCATCTACAAATCTTTTAAATTCATATTTTTGTCTTGAAAAAGCACGTACCACCCGATTACCAGTTAGATTTTCTTTGGTAATGGAAGTCACATCATCTAATTTCATCTGTGCTTTTTTATTTCTTGGAATGGTATAAAACATAATGGCAAAAATAACGATAAATAAAGCAATGCCCGTTCCTAAAAAAATAAGTCCTGCTTTCCAAGAAACAACAAAAGAAAGGATGGTAGCTCCAATTACTAAAAAGGGTGCACGTACCACCAATCGTATGAGCATAGCTACACTCTGCTGTAAATTATTGATATCTGAATTCATTCTAGTTAGTAATGAAGCAGCACCAAACTGGTCTAACTCTTTAAAAGAAAGCGTATTGATATGAGCATATAAATCATCTCTTACTGCAGTCCCAAAGCCTTGCGACGCTCTAGAGGCAAAAAATTGACATACTAAAGTAGAACATAACCCAACTCCAGCAAACAGCAACAATAAACCTCCATTTTGTAATATGAACCATGTTTTCTCTTCTATAGAAAGATTGCCATTCAATCCCTCATTGATCATTCTAGCAATTACCAAAGGAACCAATAATTCAAATACAGCTTCTACTAATTTAAATAATGGTCCTAAAATAATATGCTTTTTATATTTTTTTAAATAAATTTTATATAATTTAACCATACTTTCACCCGATTTCTTTTGTATTATATCACAAAATATAGTATACTAAATATATAACTTTTATTTATAATTTATACTTTGGAGGTATATATGGATATTCGTCATTTAGAATGTTTTAAAACCATCGTTGAAGAGGGTTCTATTTTAAAAGCTTCAATAAAATTAAATATGGCACAGCCACCTCTGTCCAGAATGATGCATCTACTAGAGGACGAACTGCAAACCACCCTCTTTATCAGAGGACGTAGAATCACCTTAACGAATACAGGAAGACTTCTCTATGAAAAAGCCTGTTCCATTTTAGAACTAACAGGAAATACTTACAAAGAAATTCAAAATTTAGAAACGAAAAATGAAATCACCTTAAATATAGGTATCGTTTCTTCCTCAACAGAGTTTTTGTATAATAAGACCATTCAAAATTTTCACCAGCAGTATCCTTTTGCACGTTTTAACATTCAAGAGGCAAACACCTATCAACTCATGGAACTCTTAAATCAAAGAATCATCGATTTGGCAATTGTTCGAACACCTTTTGATGATACCTTATTTCATGCAAAATATTTTAAAGAAGAACCTATGATTGTATTGCATAAAAACCCGATGTCCAATGATACAATCATCATAAAAGACCTAACAAAAAAGCCTTTGATCATTTATCGAAGATTCAAAGACTTATTAACTACTATTTTTAAAAATTATTCTGCCGACCTAAATATTATTGCTGAAGTGGATGATGCTAAAACAGCGATTCTGCTAGCTTCTACAGGACTTGGTTATGCTTTAGTCCCACAAAGTGCATATCAGACATTTTCACATCTAGACCTGTATTCTTCTGTTTTAAATGAAAAGCAATTGATTACACGTTTAGGAATGATTACAAGAAAGAATGAAAATCTTAAAAAAGGAATACAGTTATTTATAGATTCCATTGAACAGTAATTTTTATACTACTTACTGCATAGCCTTTATTAGGTGATATTTATGGCTTCAGCTAATTTTACAATTTATGATGATTACATATTAATAAATAATATAACGGAAATCAAAGAATTTTCCGAACAAATCTTTATTTTAAAAATAAATGATATTCCCTATGAGATTACAGGTTCAAACCTAGTTCTAAAAGAAGTCAGCAATGATAACCGCTCTATAAAAATTACGGGTATTGTTGATTCTGTAAATAAAAAGAATGTACAGGTAAAGAAAAATAAAGGCTTTATTAAAAAGTTATTTGCATAATGATTTCTTTATATAATTTATTAAGAATTATTTTAGTGCTTTATTTAGGTGTTTTTTCTTATATCCTTTATCAATTTCTTTTCTTTCATCAAAAAAGATTTTTATTTACGAAAACAATTCTCTATTTTTTTGTTTTGGCAGCATTAATAATTAAAGCTTCAAATAAATATGATATTTCTATATTTCATATCTATATTTTGTTTTACTTTTTAGGACTATACTTGGCTAAAAAGGGTTTATCAAAGTATATAAAAAAACATAATACAGAATTCAATAGTTTACTAAAACCCATAAAAAAATATGGTTATATTCTTTTAAAAATAATAACCATACCTCCTTTTATATACTCTATTAAAAATTGGTTTAAGCAAAAGAGATTTTATAAATTACATCCTAATTTAAAACCAAAAAGTATATATGATTTATTTTAGCTCTAGGTACTAGAGCTTTTATTCATTTATTAGAGCAGTAGATAAAGCTTCCAAGGCTGCAATATTTTCCTCTTTTACTGTTGTTTTAAGTTGAACAATAGGTTCTACTACTTTCATATTTCCCATCGCATCCAAATGCTCTTTCATCTGTTTTGCAACTACAAGTGCCCAAGAGCCATTCTCTATAAGACCAACGATTTTGTTTTTTACACTCAAAGCCTTCATATCCTCTAATAAGTTTAACATTTTAGGATATATTCCTCCATTATAATTTGGAGATGCTAAAACTATTTTTCTTACTCGGAAAATTTCAGCGATTAAATAAGATACATCTGTTTTAGAAACATCATACAATTTTATGTTTTTTATTCCCTGATTTGCTAAAAGATTTGCCAAATCCATACAAGCATAATATGTATTATTATACATAGACGCATAAAGAATAATAATCTCATCATCTTCTGCTTCATATCTGCTCCACAAATCGTATTTTTCTATAAACGTTTCAAGATTTGTTCTCCAAATTGGTCCATGTAAAGGACAAATCATTTGGATTGGTAAGGTTTTTGCTTTAGCTAATAGTTTTTGAACAGGTCCGCCAAATTTACCAACGATATTAGTATAATATCTTCTGGCTTCATTAAAGAATTCTTTATCTATCGGCATCTCATCGTTAAAGATATTTCCTGATAAAGCCCCAAATGTTCCAAAGGCATCTGCTGAAAATAAAATATTATCTGTCAAATCATATGTTACCATAACCTCTGGCCAGTGAACCATTGGTGCCATTACAAAGGTAAGTTCATGTCGACCAAGTTTTAAAATATCATTTTCTTTTACGATTTGGATTGGAGAGGTTAACTCTTGTTCTAACATAGCAAAAAGCATATCCTTACATCTTGCATTTACTACTAGGGTTGTTTTAGGATGTTTTTCTAAAACTTTTCTTATACATGAACTATGATCAGGCTCTAAATGCTGAACAATTAAATAATCTAATGTTCTACCTTTTAAAGCAATGTCCAATTCCTCAAAAAAACAATCAGCAACGGAACTGTCTACTGTATCTAGAACACAAGTTTTTTCATCATCTATAAAATAAGAATTATAGCTCACACCTGAAGTTAAGGGAAACAGGTTTTCAAAAAGCTCTAATCTTAAATCCGATCCACCAATATAATAAATGTCTTTGTTAATCTTACGTAATACTTTCATACTTACACCTCTTTTTTTAGTATACCCATATAAAAGCCAAACACATTACGTGATTGGCTTTTTTTCTGTTTATTTTATTAAATTTCTAAGTTCCTTAAATAAGCCTTTGGCATTTTCCACTTTGTTTGCGTTACCAATTACACATATAGAATTAGAAGATAGGGCTTCCTTAAATCGTGGAGCCAAGGAAGTTAAATCCTCTTTTGTTGCAGCAATAGCTTCTTGGCGATATTTGCGTTGTACCTCATACGTGTTTCCTGATAAGAAATTAGACTGAGCCTTTGCCCCTTTATCACTGACATGTAGCACAGAATCTAAACCACCAATGGCACCAATCTTATATTTTAAAAGTTCATCCTCGGTTGGATTAAGATTTTCAATATAAGAAACTACATCTTCATAAACCTGTTTTGTTCTTTCTACCTCAGGATCACGGTAGGATGTAAAGCCAATCGTCCCTGTAACCGGTGTATTGAGCATACACCCATATGCACCGCCATGTACACGCACTTGCATCCATAAATAGTCTAGACTTAACGCATTATTCAAGACGTACATTGCCCCATGGAATGGAGCTTTATAAGCTCCCGTTCTAGCCACAAAATTCACATCAAACTGAGTCTTAATTCCTTCATTTTTTAACGTAGATTTGAAATTGGAAGTAAACCGATATGCTGATTTTTCTAATCCATCATAGAACTGATGAACGAAAGGCAAAGCTTTTTCTAATGCAGTTCTTTTCCCTGTAAATCCCAAATAAAATTTCTTTTGATTAAAAATTTTACTGCATAACGCCTCTAATTGAGAGGAAAGTATTTCTTTCTTCTCTTCATAATTATAAAATATATCATGAACAAAATCAATATATCCAATACCAGAAATAGCATCACTTAAATAACTTGTTTCATCCAAATAAGAAGCTGCACGTAATAAACTTACAACATGTCCTCGATTTGCCACACTCATTTCAAGACCTGCATTTAACTCATTTAAACGCTCATATAAACGTTTGAAATCTTTAAAGTTTGTTTTCTTTATGATTTCACTAAGCATAGCATTTACCTTTTCCACATTTTCCTCTAATGCACTAAAGGAAACGGAAAACGTTACTTTATTCTCTTTCTCTAACGTCTTGTAAGGTGAAACAGCAAATTTGATTCCACCCGTAAAGTTTTGAATAAACTGATGAATTTCAAAATAAGACTGTTCAGAAGTGGATAGATTTGTGAACAAATCACATAGTAACTGTGCATATTGAATATTTGTTCCATCTACGCCTGTCATATCAAATGAATAATTGATGTAATCTATTCCATTCGTAAAATACTCACTATAAAGAATATCAAAGGTATCTGTTAATTTTTCACAATTTAATTTTTCTGGATTTGGATTTAAATCTTCTAAAGAAAGTTTAGGTAATGTTGCTATTGCTTCTTCTGTAGATGGTGTAGACTGATATACCTGTAGAGCTTTATTCTTTTCAATTAAAGCTTGGAGTTCTTCTTTAGATAAAGAATCCTTGAAGTTCTTTAACTTTGTTTCTAATGCTTGCTCTTTTTCTTCTGCACAAGTATGAGACGGACAAAGTTTCACATAAGTTTTATGTGGATTATTCAAAATTAATTTAGAAATAATTTCTTCAAAATATCCTTGGTCTAGTTCATCTTTAAGTTCTTGAAAATATTTTAAATTCTCTAGTTTAGCAAATGGTAAATCTTCACTATAAAGCCAAGAGTTTAAGCAAGTCATTTCAATTTCTAATCCCTTTGGCATATAACTGAATTTTCCTTCTCTCACTTTAAACTCTTGATAGTTAATTAAAGATCTTAAGGCGTTGTGGTCTAACCCTTTGTCTAAAATGTCCTTTATGGATGCGTTAACTAGATCAATAAATTCTTGTTCTCTTTTCTCATCTGCATTCACTACAATAATAGCTAACAAAGGCTGTAATAGTCCATCATCAAATGCCGCCATAACATCCGCCCCAAGTTTTGCATCAATCAAAGCCTGTTTCAATGGAGCCCCTGGATTATTTAATAGAACATCTACTAATATACTAGTAGCTATCATCTTTTTAGCATCTAGTGTAGAAGGAAAAGCCACATTATAAGATAAGAAACTCTTATTCTCTAAAGGAACTTCTTTAGCTACTGGATAGTAATTGGTCTGATAAATAGGCTTTGCAAAAGGTTCTTGGTATTTGATTTCTGTATCAAAATCAATTGCTTCAAAGTTAGATAAATACTCTTTATCCAACCAGTTCATTCTTTCTTCCATATCACAATTTCCATATAAGAAAATATAAGAGTTAGATGGATGATAGTATTTAGAATGAAACTCTTTAAACTCTTCATATGTTAAATCTG
This sequence comes from uncultured Anaeroplasmataceae bacterium, assembly GCA_910577745.1. Lineage (GTDB taxonomy): Bacteria > Bacillota_I > Bacilli_A > Acholeplasmatales > Anaeroplasmataceae > Pelethenecus. Next base: position 366,920 of record CAJTNG010000002.1, read on the forward strand.
GAATATAGGCAGGATCTCCTCCAGACTCAAATCCATAAGCTGTATCTGGATATAAGGAATGCATTAAATTTCTAAATAAAATCTGTTGAGGATCAGAAAATGCACCTTTCATCTCATTATAAACTACACCATTATAGGTCACTGGATCATTTTCATCTAAAATATGATGATGCCATCCTTCTTGCATAAAAATTTCTTCATGGCTATAAATTTGTGGATAAAATACAGCATCCATATAAACACTCATCAAATTTTTAAAGTCCTTATCATTTTGACTTGCACAAGGATACATTGTTTTATCTGGAAATGTAAAAGCATTTAAAAAAGTATTTAATGAGCTTTTAATCAATTCCACAAAAGGATCTTTTACAGGATACTTTTTAGAACCACATAATACAGAATGCTCTAAAATATGTGTAAGACCTCCATTATTCATTGGTGGTGTTCGAAAAGCAATTGAAAAAACCTTGTTATTATCATCGTTTTCAATCGTACATATACGTGCATTGGTTTTATTATGCTTATAAATCGTTACATTAGACTGAATATCTTCTATAAATTTAGTTTTAAGTTTTGTATAATTCTTCATATTTTACTTTTTCCTTTCTTAATATACTATTATAACGGATAATTATAAAAAATTCAATAAAATTCATAAACTTTTAATAGATTTAAAAAACTGGCAGGTATGTTCTAATTATAATAAAAATAAAAAGACTCATTTTTGAGTCTTTAATCCTTTTTTCTTCTTTTAAAGTGCCAAAAACTTTTTTCTCGTTGTTTTACGATTTGAAATAAATCTGTTAATTTATTCGTATATTCTTCGGTTTGATCTATATCAGAATCTTCTTTGTGTAATCCATTCGTGTCTAGAACATATTCATCATCTATAATTCCAACACAAATGCCATTTTTAATACCTATAATTGCAGGAACATTTAATCTAGGAATTAAGGTGTCTTGAACAAAAGTATCACTTGTAAAGCCTAATTTTTCAATCAAGTAATAATAATTTAGTTTTGTTTCTAGATCTCCACAATCTCTTAAGTCTACTTCCTCTTTAAATATGTTGATAAAGTGAGGGTCAAAATGAAGAATCGTTCTAACCTTATTTTTTTTAGCCGTTGCATTCACAATCGGTGCGACAGCTTGACAATTCTTACACCATCCACCACCTATAAAAATAATACCCGTTTTAAAGTTTTGAAACATTCCCATAACTTTATCATAATTTGCTTTTCTAAAAACATTAAATTTATCTTTTAAAAAAGTGTACTCATCTGAAAAATTCAAAGGAAATACCCCCTTTATTTTTTATTTTTATATAATAAATAAGTTTGGTACAACTCGTTTTTATTTGTATGCATTGCTTTTGCAACTTCTTTAATTGCTTCATTTGGCTTATATCCTAAAGCAATAAGCTCATCAATTTTTTTACATGGATCATCTAAAATAATTTCTTCTTTACATCCATCCACCAACAGAACCATTTCCCCCTTTAAAGGAAGAATAGATTGAATTTCCTCAATCGTTCCTCTTGCATACTCTTCAAAAGTTTTAGTTAGTTCTCTAGCTAAAACAATCTGTCGATTCCCAAATATAGCCAACAGATCTGCCAAAGTATCTTCTATACGATGCGGTGCCTCATAAAAAATCAAAGTGTGAGAAACATATTTCAGTTCTTCTAGTTCTTGTTTTCTTTTTGATGCTTTCGCATCTAAAAAGCCATAAAAGGTATATGGCATAGGCGCAAGTCCAGAGGCAATTAAGGCACTAATCCCAGCAGATGCTCCAGGAATAGTGGAAACAGCTATATCATTTTCTATAGCCATTTGAACCAGTTTAAATCCAGGGTCTGATATCACAGGAAGTCCAGCATCAGAGATTATTGCTAATTTCATCCCTGATTTCAATTCATTTAAAATTTGTTCTGATTTTAACTCTTGATTAAACTCATGATAACTCTCAAGCTTTGAAGAAATATTATAATGTTTTAATAAGACTAAAGAGTTTCTTGTGTCTTCTGCATAAATCTTATCCGCGTTTTTTAATACTTCCACAGCTCGGAATGTCATATCCGCTAAATTTCCTATTGGCGTTGCCACTAAAAATAGGATAGCTTTACCTTTATCAAAACTACGAATTCTCATTAGTTTTTAATTACGCGAATTGCCTTTTCTCTTAAATCTCTTTCCGCATAGACGATAGAGATTAATTCACGACGCTTTTCTGCAGATATATCAAATTTCTTTTGGATTTTTTCTAAGAACAACAATTCAGATGTATTATATAAATCATCTTCCATAGAAATGGTTACCAAGTTCAGATACACAACATTCTTTACTACCTTATTACTTTTGGCAAAAAAATCAATTGTGTTTTCAACAGAATCAGTCAAACGGAAAGAATACTCGTCTTTAACCTCATCTAACTCTGCCATCATTTTAGTAAGAATTCGCTTTTCATATTGGGTAGGTTCTCCATCAATATCTACCATATAAATTGCCAAATCCAAAAATTTAAGCATTTCCTTTTTATTTAATAAACTTAAGAACATTTAAATCACTCCTCTTCATAATTATATATTCTTAATACTTCTTTTGTCCACTGATTGTCTTCGTTATAAACAATTAGTGGGGGTAATACTACAAGTCCCCCCTCTGAACCATCTTTAATACCTTCAATTAAAATATGGTTACATGGACTACCAAGTTTCGGATAAACAAATCTTAACCGCTTTGGTTCAATTTGATGCTCTTTTAAAACTTCTAAAATTTCTAACAAACGGTCAGGCCTGTGAACCATCGCAAAGCGTCCTTTAGAATTTAACAAAACCGAAGCTTCTTGAACTATATCCTTTAAAGTTGCCATAATCTCATGACGAGCAATTGCTTTTTTATCATTGGGATTCAAATGGTGATCTCCAACCTTAAAAAATGGGGGATTACAGGTCACGACTTCAAAACAGTTTTTTCCAATTTTATTGGATATTCCAATCAAGTTATCCAAATGCATTGTTATTTGATCTTCTAAATGATTTTCCTGTATGGACTGCACAGCAAGATTATAGGAATTCTCTTGAATTTCCACTCCCTCGATTTTTGCATTGGTCCGTAAGGACAAATATAAAGGAATTGGCGCATTTCCACTACATAAATCACAAATTCTTTTGGTCCGTTTAGTAATAGAAACGAAATCTGCCAAAAGCATTGTATCTATGGAAAAATGAAATGCTTCGGTATCTTGATATATTTTCAGCAAAGGTCTACCAAGTAGTTCATTACTCACTATCGGCATCGTCTTCTTCACCCTTGCGCTTATCCATTGCTCTTACAAATTCAATATCATCTAATTTTAAGAACCCAAATTTATTATCCTCTTCAATATATTTTACTTTACAATTTCGATTTAATACATCACAAGATAATACTTTAGCAGGACCATCTGCAGTTTTAACAATATCACCCACATCAGGAGCATACTTACGCAACTCCTTATATAAATCATTTTCATAATTGATGCAGCATAATAGTTTTCCACAATTTCCGCTTATCTTAACAGGATTTAAAGATAAGTTTTGATTTTTTGCCATCTTTACAGATACATTCTCAAACTCTGTAATAAAAGTGCGACAACAGACAATTAACCCACAAGGTCCAATGCCTCCAAAAACTTTAGCTCCATCTCTAGAGCCCACCTGGCGTAACTCAATTCTAGTATGATATAAATCAGCCAAACGCTTTACCAGTTCTCTAAAATCTATTCGATTTTCTGATTCAAAATATATAATCAGTTTTGTTCTATCTAAAGTATATTCTGCCTCTAAAACTTTAATAGGTAAATCTAGCTCTTTTGCTATAACTTTAGTCTGTTTAATAATTTGCGGTTCATCCGCCTTGTTTTTTTCATAGGTTTCAATATCTGTTTTGGTTGCTATACGAACAATATCCTTTAGTTCAGAAGATAAATCTTTTTCGTCTAAATCAAATATCTCACCTGTACAAAAGCCAAGTTCAATACCACGAATTGTATTCACGATAACTGACATTCCGTCCCGCAAAGACTCTCCTGCCGTTCCAAAAAAATATCGTTTACCTAATGGTTTAAATTTTACTCGAATTGCTTTCAAATGTATCACATCCTAAAATAATTTAGAAATTAATTCATGAAATATATTTTTAGCAGAAATGTTATAATCTAATTTGGAATACAACTCAAGTATTAAAGAAAATTGTTTCTTTAACACTCCCATATCTACTTTTAAATACATTAATATTTTATCATATAAACCTGTCAAAAGCAAATCTTCTTTGTCACTCACCTTAAATATATCTTCATAAAATGCTATGAGCCATTTGAAAAATAAGGGGATAGATTCATTGGTAATTTTTGCCTGTCTATCCACAAAAAACAGGACTGCCTGTTTCTTATTTCTTATATTTAAAAAATCAAGAAAAAAAGATTTCATATCTTTAAATAAAGGGGATAATACTCCATCTTTTGCCATAGAAAAATTATTAGTTAAAAGACTACTTAAAGCAGCATCCAGGTCATCAATTCCTTCTGCTTTCAATTGTTCAGCCAACTGCTTCACTTCTATAGATGGAAAATGAATTAAGGAGCATCGAGATACAATTGTTGAAACAACATTGGCCAACTCCCTTGCAATAAAAATTCCAATAATCGGCGTTGTATTAGCGGGATCCTCAATAAACTTTAAAAGACTATTTTGGGCAGACTGAGAAGCCGTATCTATTCCATCTACAATATATATTCTAGGACCATCTACCAAAGAGGTTTTAGAAAACTCTTCTTGTAACTCTGTAATTTGTTCTTTTGAAATTAATTTTTTAGTTTCTAAAATGCCAACATATGTTACATTTAGATGCTTGCCTTCTAAAATGCTATTACAGGTTTCACAGGCCAAGCACCCATCATTCGGACAATAAAATAAGCTGGCCAATGCATACGCCATCTCTTTTTTCCCAACACCTTCTTCACCATAGAATAAATAGGCATGAGACAAACGATCTTTTCTCTTGTTCCTTTTTAACATTTCAAAAATATGTTTTTGACTAGAAATTATGGATAAGGTATTCATAAAATCACCTACCTATAAAATCTAAAACCTTTTGGACACAATCCTCACATAAGGCATCTAATTCTTTATTTCCATCTATCTTTACGAATCGATTCGGATATAGTTTCTCTACCTCTAAATATCCATCATACACCGCTTTGTGAAAGGAAATGTCTTCTAAATCTAATCTATCCGATTTATTTCTCTGTGCTAAACGTTGTAATGCGACATCAGGTTTAACGTCAATGAATAAAGTTAAATCTGGCAGATGATGTAAAGCAAAATGATTGATCTTAAGAATAGCATCCATTCCTAATCCTCTTGCATACCCTTGGTAAGCCAAAGATGAATCCAAATAACGATCGCAAATGACAACCATTCCCTGTTCTAAAGCAGGTAAAACTTTTTCTTTCAAATGCTGCATTCTGCTAGCTGCATACAATAGAGCCTCTGTTTCTTCTGTCATAGCTGTGTTTCTAATATCTAAAATAATACTTCGAATCTGTTCAGCAATTTCTATTCCTCCTGGTTCTCTTGTAGAGATATATGGAATATTATGTTGTTGTAATACAGCGCATACTTCTTTAATAATCGTGGTTTTACCGCTACACTCTCCACCCTCAAAAGTGATAAATAATCCTTTCATACTATACCTCCTACTTCAGCCAAGTCTGACATATTTCATAATATTGTTTCATTTCTTCTACACATGCATCTACTGCTGTTTTAAACTCTGATTCTGCTTTAAAACTATTTGGTTTGGAAAACTCTTTTTTATCTACCGCAACAAATAAATATCCTGTATGATTTATAACAGAGAAGAAAAATGCATTTTTAGGCAGAGTTCCTCCCTCCCAGTTTATTTCTTTTTTTGAATAAATAAAATAATCCTTCATAGTTGATTTCATAAAGTCATTTTTCAAATATGCTTTATCCTTAGTAGATACTATCATATCCTGCTGAAAAACTCCAATATTTTTAAAAACAAAAACATCTATATATTTTGACTGCACCTCAAAATGAAAAAAATTTTTACCAGCTTTAATATGGTAATATTCAAAAGGAATATCTTCTTCTTGACCCACCAAAGCAAAGAGATACTCAAAATCCATACGCTTCATGAAAAGTAAAGAATTATCTACTATACTTAAAAAATCAGCCTTTTGCAGAACTTTATAGTTAGGTCCTATAATTTCATTTAATATTCTATTATATTTTTTAGATAGCTTTACAAAAAAATAAATCGTAATAAAAAGCCCTACCACTGAAACCACAATAAAAACCACTGTGATAATTTTTGTAATAAATATTACGGTTGTCTCTTCTTTAGAGGCATCAAATATCTCTTCACACAATATCCCAGCTATGCCTAACATAACTGTACAGATTACCATAGATACAAAACAAGCTTTATTTAATTTATATAATTTTAATAAATTATTTTTCTGCATACCTATCCATCCTCTTATGTAATATCTTATCATATTTAGGCAAATAAATAAAGCACCAAATGGTGCTTTCCAACATTATTCTTGATGATTTTTAATCTCTAAAAATAACTTCTTTGAATAGCGAAATCCAAACAGTTTGTCAATGCCAATCCCGATATAAAAAGCCACAATTCCCGCTATCGCAATAATAATATCCATCATCGTATCATGTAAAGGAGATAGTCCCAAAGCAATAGATTCTTCTACTCTTTGACTATCGGTTCCAAAAAGTGAGTCTAAAGTAAATTCATAAATTTCCCAAAGTCCTGCTGCCCCCATCGTGATGAAAAAAATAAGAATTAAAAATACCGCCTTATTTAAATGTTCTCCACCAAAATTTAAAAGCACAAAAGCCACAATAACACTAAAGAAAAATCCAAAATATCCATGAAGAATCATATCCCAACTAGGTATCCGGTCATAAAAATTAAAAGCCCCACCTAAATCTAAAGCTAATATTAAATGAACCATCATAAGATAAAGTGCAATGAGAGGAATATGCACAATTTTTAAATGAATGAGTATCGTAGCTATACTTAACAATACTGGAGCAACCAGTATCTGAACATATGTCAATATCTCTTGATTTTTTTCAGTCACTCCATAAACGATTAAAACAATACCTGTGACTATAACATCAATTATTAAAGGTATAAAATTTTTTAGGTTCTTCATAACAACACATCCTTGATATTAATATATGTATTTTATCATAAAAGATAAGGTTTGTATATTAAGAAATGTCACATTTCGACAACTCTATTTAAACAAAAAAGAGTTCTTATCGAACTCTAATCTGAAAATCTTGGAATTTCTACTACATAAATCAAATCTTTTTGTGGGGTAATTAGGTGATTGGGAACTTCTTCTTCATACCAACCTTTTTCCACAGAATCCCAAGATTTTCCAGATAAAACCTTAAATTCTACTAGTTCTCCTAAAGGGAGTAATTTGGTAGTATGAAATATTCTTTTTTCTTCGTCATACTCCAACTTGACTGCTTTAGCAGGGTTCCATAGTCCTAAAGATGCAGTTGACCCAACAATGTATACTTCCTTACTAGCTGTAGTAGAAATACGGATTTCAACTTTCGTATTGGCCATAATCTTCTCCTTCCTCTAAAATTTCAGCATTATACATCTGGCTTAAAAATGTATCTATCATATCATCAATGACTCTTATAAATTTTACTTTTTCTAAATATTCATAATCTTCTCTATCCAAAGGATATTCTTTTTTAGGATTACGACCAAAGCCTGTCGTAACCCATGCCGTTAAAATGACTTTATGATCTTCTATCTTATACGTCATATATTTTCTAGCTGTAGATATAAAGCTTCCATATCTATATACTTTTTCCTTTCGATATCGGATTTGCTTAAATTTTCTATCCTGTATAAATTCCTGCAAAACCCTGTCTGCTTCTTCATCAAAAAAAGTAAATTCAATTTCATACGTTGAACGTGATGGGTTGGGATTATTCTTTCCTACAAAATAACTAAGCAAATAAAAAACCACACCCAAAATGAGAAAGAACGATCCTACACCTATAAAAATTGAATTAGGTCTTGCTAATGATGCACCAAAACAACAACCTCCTATTAGAGTGCACATTAAGCCACATATGTAAAGCACCATAATATCTTCTCCTACTTTCTTATATCATATCATATTTTATTACGTTTTAAAATAAGCTAACTTATTTATTTTATAAAGAAACGAATCCATTTACTTTTCTTTTTTGTATAAGGCGTGTATCGGATAGGTAAATCTGGAAAATTTGCTTTATGTACCATGGATTTATAATGAGTAAACGTAGAAAAACTATCTTTACCATGATACTTTCCTAGTCCTGAAGTTTTAATGCCTCCAAAAGATAAATCTTTCACTGCTAAATGAATGACTGTATCATTGATACATCCTCCACCAAAAGAAATTCTTGATGTTGCATATCCAATATTCTGTTTCGATGTAGAAAATATGTAAAGTGCTAAAGGGTTAGGATTTTTATGGATTATACTTGTTAACTCTTCAAAAGTGGCAAAGGTAAGAATGGGTAAAATCGGTCCAAATATCTCTTCCTGCATGATTTTATCATCTAGTTTTGCTTCTACAAGGGTTGCCTCAATTTTTAGGCTTTTCCTATCACTTCCACCCCCATATACAATGGAAGTATCTTTTAAGTAGGAGCAAAGTCTTTCAAAATGTTGTTCATTAATGATATGAACCAAATCACTATTCTTTACTCCATTTGGATAAAGATCCTGAATAGCTGCTATTAAAGCCTGAATGAATGCATCTTTCACCTCTTCTTTTACTAAAAGATAATCTGGTGCCACACAGGTTTGCCCCGCATTCAAAAACTTTCCAAATATAATTCTTTTTGCAGCAATTTTTAAATTTGCCGTTTCATCTACAATCCCTGGACTTTTCCCTCCAAGTTCCAATGTGACTGGCGTTAAAGTATGACTTGCCATTTCATATACTTTTCTTCCAACCTCTGTTCCTCCTGTAAAAAATATATAATCAAATTCATATTCTAATATCTCTATAGCTACTGCTTTGCCTCCCAAAACTACAGAAACATACGTTTGAGGAAAGACGGATTCAATAAGTGATTTTAACAATAAACTTGTAGCAACAGAATATTCCGAAGGTTTTAATATCACCGTATTTCCTGCCGCAATACTTCCAATCAAAGGTTGTAAAGAGAGTAATATAGGATAGTTCCATGGGGACAGAATCAAAGTGTTACCATAAGGACATGGAACCTCGTAGCACTTGGATTTAAACTGTGAGAGAGGAGAATGACATTTTCTAGGTTTCATATTCTTTTTTAAATGTTTTATTTGGTAAGTAATTTCCTGTAAAACAAGTCCAATCTCACACATATAAGCTTCTGTTTTGCTTTTCCCTAAATCTTTAAACAAAGCATCATAAATGTCTTGTTCATATTGAAATATAGCCTGTTTTAAAGCGACTAAATATTTTTTTCTAACTTTAAAATCTAAAGTTTTTCCTTCTTCATAAAACTTTTTTTGATTATGCAATAAATCCTTGATTTCCATTTCTTCTCCTCCTAAAACAAAGAAAAGGAAAGCGACTCACTTTCCTAACTTATGCTTTACATACATTTTTTTCAGCAAAAAATTTTGATATTCCATATACCAATAAGAACATAGCCAACCCCAAGAACAACCCCCCCAATGCATCTGTCATCCAGTGCATTTTTGACAATATTCTTCCTACAAACGAAATACAAAGTAATGTGCTAATTCCCACATACCCTGCAAAACAATATTTTTTATTATTGCTATTTCTTTTCGTAATAATCGCACAGCTTTCTAAAAGCGTAAACGTAGAAAACATGATGTGTGTAGAAGGAAAAGAAGCTTCTGTTCCACTTACATCTATCGGTCTAACATTAACAACCCATAAAAAATCGAATACAACCCAAACTATTAATATAATACCTATGCCAACACCAAATGCCAAAATATCTTTATCAACTTTGAATAAGCTTTTCCGTTCTACGACTTGTTTTAACCCATAAATGCCCATTCCAAAAACAAATCCAGCACTAACATAAAGAATCACATCCGTTAAAACATCCCACATCTTATTATATTTTTTCACTAAAAAAAATTGGTTGATAGTAGCAAGACCAACTTCGTTAATACCAACCATTTGTTTATCAACAAACGCTAAAAGTACGGTTAATATATTAAATAATACTAAAAAAATTATCCCAAATAATATAAATCTATTAAAATATTTTTTCATAAGCTACTTCCTTTATATTAAAAAATAATAAATCTCCAATTTATTATAACATGTTTCTAGTATTTGTCTATATATAATTGTTGGTAAAGTAAAGAAGGGAATGACTTTTTAGTCATCCCCATAATCAACTATTTTACTTCCACACTAAAGAGATATGAGTTATATTGCGTTGGTACTGAACCATAGAAGATTATAATTTCATAATATCCAGCTTGCTGCATATCCTGAACTTCTTCTCCATTACATCTCAATTGAAGGGAATATCCCTCTGTAATTGGTAACCATACTCTTCCTTCTTGTCCTGGAACTTCTAATTCTAATTGTACATTTTCAAACAAAGTCATAGGATCTGTTCCTACTGAAACTGCATCAAATTTTATAATGTCCACTACAAGAGCATTCACTTTAGCTACAATTACTTGTGGTTTCTTTTCTACAAGAGTTACATTGGATAATTTGTGTTCATTTACATCAAATTCTAATGTATAAGTTCCTGCTTTTCCTAAAGTAATTGTATAAGGCTTATTCTTTCCCCAAGTATTAGCTTCGTACACACCTGGACCAGAGGTTCCTTCCCCAAATAGAGCTCCATCTGGGCCTTTAAGAGTAAATATTCTTCCTGCACTCGTAGAATAATATAATAGAGTTAAATCTGCATTGTCATAAGTTGTGGTAACTTCCCAAACACTATTTCCTTTAATGGACATGCCGACTTCCGTATCACTTTTCTTTGTACTGGAGGTTCCTACAACTGTAACTTTAAAGAAATCTCCAAAGATTTGTCCTGCAGTTGGTTTTTTACCTTTTCCAACTTCCGTTGCATAACTTACAAAATCAGCCACTTTTGGTGTATCATTTTGCATTTCAGAATAACTATATTCTTCTCTTGCTGCCAACTCAAGATTAATTGCATCTTGTTCCTTTTCTAATAAAGCTGCAATAGAATTCTCTAACTCCTTGGCAACCATATCTGCATCAGCCGCATTTTTAATTGTCATCAATAAATCCTCATATCCTACTTCAAATACCGCTTTAGCTTCTTCCAAATAATACTTAGACTGTAACATATCTTTATAAACATTTAATTCTTCTATTGCCGTTAATTTACATACAATAAATTCTATTACTGCTTTAGCATCTGTGCATGCTTGCAAAGCCTCTGCATTTGTTGCTGAAGCTTCAATTTTAGCTATTCCCTCATTAAATGCCGCTAAAACCTCTTCATGCTCTGGATATGGTTGTGCCCATACATAGCTTTGCAGAGTATCTTTGGAACGAGTTTGTGCTTCTTCTAAAGTCATAGATGCAACTTCTATTTGTGTAGTAATCATATCCTTAGCTTCATTTAATGCAGCTTCTACTTCATAAACTGTAGTTGCTTGACTAATCTTATTTAATCCATCATTTCTAGCATCCTCAATCAATGCTAAAATAATTTCATCTGTAATATCTGCAGTATCCCCGAAAGATTGTAATTCTTCCAAAGCTTGCGTTTTCATATCTTCTAATACTTCTGCATCTGTTTTGATAAGTGCTAATTTATTTCTACCATCTTCGATAACAGTTTCTAGTTCTTCTCTAGTTGTTGCATTATTAAGAGCTTCTTCCATTTGTTGCCATGTTTCATTATACAAACTCTCATTTTGCTCACTAGTATAATTTTCTCTTCTATATTCTTCTCTAACTTGTTCTAATAATTGCCACTTATACTGCTCAAGATATTGGCTGTCGGTTTGAATGCTATTTAATCTCTCCATAACCAAAGACACAACTTGCTCAATCCAAGCTTCATCCATGCTTCTTTCTAATTCACTTAAATAATATTCAAACAATCGTTCAAATTCTTTTTGATTTTCTTCAAATGTAAAGTTAGGAGCATTTTCTTCTCTTAACGCTAATAACGCCTTTATCACTTCTGTTTTTTTAGCATTCAAGGAAATAGCTGCATCACTTTCTACAGCAAGCATAGCTTCTATAGCTGCATTTAATGCTGCCATAATTGCTTCTTCTGTTTCTGCTGCTTCCACTGCAGCTTTACCGTCGGTATAAGCTTTTATCAATACTTCTTTATTTTGAGTATAATTGATGTCTACTCCTAAAGCTGAATAGAACGCATCATATTGACTTAATACAGCTTCTTTAAATTCATTTAATTCATAAGATTCTACACGTACTGCAAGTTTTTCAACTAAAATATTTCTTGAAGCAGAGGCTGCTGTTCCAAAAGAAATTGCATAAATACTGGATACTGGAACACTAAGTTCTACATCCTTAAATTCTGCCACATTGGTGCCTTGGGTATATTTAAAGGAAACCTTATTATGCAACGTATCTAAAGTAAGATCAATGATCATCGTTTGATTTGCAACATAAGCCAAACCATTGACATAATCTTCTTTATCGCTTGTCTTATATCCTAATGGAGCTTTGTTATCCTTTTTATCTCCTGTTCTAACAGAGATTACTGGAGATAAGCTTTCTAAATCATTGACTAATCCAAGGATAGACCACTTTCCTGCAACTTGATCTACTTGTAATTCAATATGTAAATCAATTTTCTTTAAACTAATTTCACCCAAATACAATAAGGCATTGGTTGTAGCTGTACTGGCGTCTTTAATGAATAACCCATTTTCTGTAATACTTACAGAGTTAGTTTCACTGAATGGATCTATCATTGTTCCATTTGTGACATAGCCTAAAAGATCTCCTGATTGTGGTAAATCTTGCGTTTCTGTTAAATCGTAAACTTTTTCTGTAAGATCATCAAATTCATTTTTATACATTACATTTCCTAATGCTAGGAATTTTTCATAAGCAGATAACTCTACCCATTTTGCATATAATGTTGTATTTTGTGTAACTTCTTGACCACCCTCTACTTGATGCTGGAATGTAGTATTATCTAAATACCAGCCTTCAAATCTAAATCCTTCTGCCTCTAATACTGGTAAAGACTCAGGTAAATTGGTTACACTAGGTAATCCTTCAGGTTGAACTCCATGACCATTAATTTCATAGGTTACACTATACGTTTGGATGATTTCCCATTTTGCAAATAGTACTATACTTTCAGTTATAACATCGGTTTCAAAGTTAAATTCATATCTCAACTCTCCACCAGTTTCTCTAAACCAGCCCACAAAACGGTAGCCTTCTCTTACTGGATCGGCTGGTTTTTCAATCTTACTACCTGATACAATATTACGGATAGGATCTACCAAACTACCATCTTTACTATTAAAGAAAACAACAATTTCATCAGGATTTCCTTCCCACTTGGCATATAACGTGATATTTTGGGTAATGACAGTATTTACAAAGTCAAACTCTTGTGTTTTGTTTTCATCTGTATACCAGCCCATAAATAAGTAGCCTTCTTTCGTTGGCGTTACTCTCGTAGCTTTCTTATTGTATTCTACCTTCTGGGCTTCTACTACACTTCCTCCATCACTGTCAAAGGTTACGGTGTATACATTAATTTCCCATTTTGCATAAAGTGTCATACTCTCTGTAACGACTTCTGTTTCAAAGTCAAACTTTTCTGTCAAAGTTCCTTCTGTATCTTTATACCAGCCTACAAAGGTATACCCTGTTCTTGTTGGATCAACTGGCTTCTCAATCTTGCTTCCTGATGAGACATTCGTAATTGGAGCTACTACACTTCCTTCTTTACTATTGAAGAAAACTGTTATACTTTCTGTAATTTCTTCCCATTTCGCATACAAGGTCATATTTTGAGTGATAACATCATTTACAAAGTCAAACTCTTGTGTTTTGTTTACATCTGTGTACCAACCCATAAATAAGTAGCCTTCTTTCGTTGGGCTTACTGGTCTGGTTGCTTTCTTACCTGACTCTACTTTCTGCGCTTCTACCGCACTTCCTCCGTCACTATCAAAGCTTACAGTATAGCTTTTCACTTCTTCTGGTTTCTTTTCCCATTTCGCATACAAGGTTACTGCTCCACTTACTGTGTCACTTCCAAAGTTCCATGCGTTGGTACAGGATGCTTCCTTATACCATCCCTTAAAGGTATATCCTTCTCTTGTTGGAGCCGTTGGTTCTTTTACCTTCTCTCCTTCTTTTACTTTTTGTGCACTTACTGCACTACCTTCCTGTGAATTAAAGGTTACTGTGTACTCTGTTGCTTCTACAATTGGATCATCACCTGCTGGTGGTTCTTCACTGTTGTCACATGCAGCTAGCCCTATCACTGCTGTTAATGCACAGAGTCCAATGAGTAATTTGCTTTTTTTCATATTCATTTTTCTCCTTCTTCTTTGATAAAATTAAGCCGAATTCTTATGAAAACGTTTTACCATAGTATAATTATATACTATACTGCCTTAAAATAATAGTGTTAACTATAAAAAAACTGCATTTTTTATAAAGAAAATCATTATTTTAATGGAATCTTCTTCAAAGAAAAAAAGAAATTCAGAGTAAATGAATTTCTTACAACAAAAAAATCCCAAAATCGAGAATTTTTGGGATTTTTATTTTTATACAATTTCCAATATGCAAAATTAACGCTTTGAGAATTGTGGTGCACGACGTGCTTTCTTCAAACCATACTTTTTACGTTCTTTAACTCTTGAATCACGAGTTATTAAACCTGCTGGTTTTAAAACTGCACGGTACTCTGGATTAACCTCTAGTAATGCACGAGCGATTCCTAAACGAATTGCTCCTGCTTGACCTGTTAAGCCTCCACCATATACGTTAACTAAAATATCAAACTTGCTGGTTGTTTCTGTAGCCTCAAGTGGTTGTAGTACATCTAGACGTATTGCTGCTGAAGGAATATAATCCTCAAATGAACGGTCATTGATCGTTATTGTTCCTTTTCCTGAACGTAAATATACGCGGGCAACTGAACTTTTACGACGACCTGTTCCAAGATATTGAACTAATTTCTTTGCCATTAACCTATCCTCCTATTATGCCTTTACTACGAATTCTACTGGTTTTTGTGCTGTATGTGGATGAGTATCTGACGCATACACATAAAGTTGCTTTCTCATTTGATCTCCAAGCTTAGTATGTGGAAGCATACCATAAATTGCATGCTCAACCATTCTTGTTGGATATCTCTTCATAACAGTTTCTGCTGTTAAAGTTCTTAATCCTCCGTTATATTCAGAGTGATTACGATAAAGCTTGTCTTGCCACTTGTGACCAGTTAAAACGATTTTGTCAGCATTAATCACGATGACATTATCTCCGCAGTTTACATGTGGAGTATAAGTTGGTTTGTGCTTTCCTCTTAAAAGAGAAGCAACTACAGTTGCTAAACGTCCTAATGTTAAACCAGCTGCATCTACAACATACCAACCATGTTGCATAGTTTGTTTGTTTGCCATGAATGTATTATTCATCTTAATTTCCTCCTAAATTATATGTCATAATATAGGGCAATTGTGGATAATTGCTTAAAAATGTACCATCAAACATTTTATAAAATTTTTAAGTTTTTGTCAAGTGTTTTTTGGATTGACATTTTCTTTTGATCTTACACTAGAGAAATGTGCTCAATCTTCAAGTCACAGTAATATTCCATTTCTTGACATTCAAACTTTAAAACACAGTAATCTGGATCAGTTACGCCTTGCTTGTAAAATAGAGAATCCCCAAATCTCCAAACTCGTTCTTTCGTAATTGCATCTTGACATACTTCCATACTTCCTTTTATCATAACGCCTTGGTATTTTATTTTACCCTTTTTATAAAAATAAACACAAGCTTTTTTGTTTTTTAAATACTGATTCACCTTATTAGAAGAGGTGTTTGTTGAAAAGTATAAATATTTACCCTCTATAATTCTTGGGGTTAGCATAGCTCTTGTTGCTGGATATCCATTTTCGTCTATCGAAGTAATTACTGCTGTTTTTTGCTTTTTTATAAACTTAAATATTTCTTTGATTTCCATACTCTTGCTCCTTAATTTTATTATACCATTAAAAATTTAAATTGAAAAGAAAAGAAAAAAGATTCCCATTTAAGGAATCCTAACTATTTAAGTTTTTGACCACAATTTCTACAGAAATTAGACTCCATATCATTTTCTGTTTTACATTCTGGACATATTTTTTTTACGAGTAATGGCTCTCCACATTTTTTGCAGAACCTTTCATTCTCCTCTACTACATCACCACAGTTGGGACAATAGGTATTCGTATCTAAAAAATTAGTTGTAGCCTTAGCAACTATTATGCCAAGTCCTAATTTTAAAGCAATCAATCCAATAAATCCTAAAATACTTAAAGGAATAAACAAGAAAAACGGAATTAATACAAGAATAAATGACCTCCCACTTTGAACCATTCGAAATCCTAGAAATCCAAAGAGAACAAAACAAATGAAAGCCCCTAAAAAACCACATCCTGTCATGATGGCTCCATATTTAATAAGCTTATTTTTAATATTTTGTGCTTCTTCTGAATTTACTGTGTTTTTTGCTTTAGCAGCAAGATTTTGAAAGTATGATACTGCCCCCATAATATTTCCTCCTATATGGTAGTTATATTTTTATATCGTTGTTTTCATTCGTTTTTATACCAATCATCTTTTAAAAAGGCTATTGCCAAGTATATATAATATAACTTATTTTTAAAAAAATATCAATGTATTAGGCGGTATATTCTTATCCTTTATCTTTTATTATCATAACTTTTCAATTCAAAATAGATACCTTTCCTCCTAAGGATTTAATTTTATTTAACATATCATCATATCCTCTTAACACATATTCAAAATTGGATATAACAGATTCTTTATCCCCTAATAACGCAAGAATCATAAGTGCTGCACCATGTCTTAAATCGTACGCTTTATAATTCTTAGATAAAATGTGCTGTGTCCCTTCAACAATGGCTTTATTATGATTTATAGTACATGTAACACCACTTTCTATCAAATCGTAATAAATATGCATTCTATTTTCAAATATTGTTTCTTCTATTTCTGATTTGCCAATCGTATTTACAAAAAGAACACCAATTAAAGATTGCAAATCTGTAGGAAATCCAGGGTAGATATCTGTAACAATGTGCATAGGATTTCCATAACTTTTTTTTGCAAAAATTTCTGTATCACTAAAGACAAGATGAAATCCTGCATTTTGTAATAGACTCAACGGGTATTCCAAATCCTTTGTATTCACCTTTCGAATTGCAATATCTCCTTTAAGTAACCCTAATATCGTATATGTCATAGCTTCCATTCGGTCTGGTAAAATCGTATGTTTAATCCAGCGAAACTCAAGCTTGGTTTGATTATATTTTACCTGATCCTCTTCTAAAGTGAGTGGATACCCGATTTTTTGAAGGAAAGATAGAACATCTTTACCTTCAGGTTCAAATAAAACATTCTTTATTGAAAAATTGTTTAAAGAGAGACCTGCAAAAACAGCATTCATTGATGCTCCTACACTTTTCTTTGTCAAAGTAATATTAACATTTTCTACCACTCGTGTTTTATAAATAGACAAAACGTTTTCTTCAATCGTATAACTAAATCCCATGTCCGTAAAAGCCTGTAAATGAACATCAATCGGTCTACTACCTATTTTACATCCCCCTGGAAGCCAAATCTCACACTTAGAAAAAAGAGATAAAAATACGCCAATAAAATAATAAGACCCTCTTAGTTTTTTACATTCCTCAAATAAAAGAGGCTTGTATTTTAAATACGTATTATCAATTAGCATGGTATGTCCTTTAAAAACAACTTTACAATCCAAGTGCGTTAATATTTTACAAATATCAAAAATATCACTTATTCTTGGTACATTCCTCAATAGCACCTTTCCCTTGGCAAGTAAGCTTGCGCATAACAAGGGGATTGCTGCATTTTTAGCACCCGAACAAGTGATATTACCTTTTAATTCAGACAACCCTGAAACTTTTATATCCATATTATCACCTAGTTAATCCTATGCAAATTCCCTAGAGATAATGTTATTAAGTTAAATTGTACACCATTATTTGGCTAGGTCCTGTAAGTCGCATTGGAAATCCCCATGTCCCATATCCACGAGTGATAGATAAAGTAAAATCTCCATAGGTATTAAGCCCATCAGAAGGACTATTATAAACCCATTGATTTAAAACGAAAACCAAAAAATTTCCAGGAAATATTTGCCCATTGTGAGTATGACCTGATATCTGCAATTTAGCCTTCACCTGAATTGCATCTCTATAATATTGGGGCTGATGATCTAAAACGATTAAAGGTAAAGTAGAGTTACTTGTAATATCTTGCAAATCTTTACGTCCTGCTCTATGATCAATTCTTCCTACAATTCGAATTTGATCGTTTATTATAACTTCTTCATCCAGTAAAAGCTTTATATTTGTATCTTTATAAAAATTTTTTATTTCTTCAAGATTATTTAGCATAAACTCATGGTTTCCTGTCACAGCATATATTCCATATGTAGAGGTAATCTGATTCATTTTGTCAACAAATTCTTGATGATTTATACGTTGAATAAAATTGTCAAATACATCTCCAATGAGTAAAACAAGGTCGGGATGCTCTTGATTTATATTTTGAACCATTTTATCTAAAGAAAGCATAGACCCTGAAGAAGCATAATGTATATCCGATACAGCAACAATTTTAAGAGATTCTTTTAAATTATACTTTAAATCTATTCGCGTATATTCTGGAATTTTAGCACATAGTATCCCAGTCAAACAAAAAATAAAGCTTCCAAAGGTGGCGAGGATAATAGATAATTTATCATACCATACTACTCTTTTTTTCTTAACAAAACAAATGACAAACCTTATGAAAACAACACCAAGTACAGAAAAAACATAGTAAATAAGAAAAGCCCAAATCAGATATCCTGGAATAACGAAAAACTCTATAAAGGTATGCCCTCGAAATATATAATCTAAAATACAAAACATGGGAATGGAAAAGAAAATGCCCCCTCCAATCCACCAAGGAAGTTCATGTTTCATATGAAAAGCCTTTAGTGTAAGTTTTTCTAAAAAATATACGGCTATATAATATATGAAAATGCCTAAAAATAATATAAAAACACCCAAAGCTCTTCCTCTTTTCTTATCGTAACTATAGTTATTTTGTCATGAAATGTCTAACCTT
The DNA here is from genome assembly GCA_910577745.1 of uncultured Anaeroplasmataceae bacterium. Taxonomy (GTDB): domain Bacteria; phylum Bacillota_I; class Bacilli_A; order Acholeplasmatales; family Anaeroplasmataceae; genus Pelethenecus. The sequence goes on from CAJTNG010000002.1 coordinate 386,393, forward strand.
ATTCTTTTACTGAAAAAATAATGTGAAATTCAACAAAATAACGCATTTTTAATCAGCAATTAATATTTATTTAAATATTTTTGAATCTCCCAAACTGAAACATGTCTTCTATACTCATTCCACTCTATCGTCTTCGCTTCTATCAGCTTCGTTGATACATGCTCCCCCATTGCCTCTTGAATCACTCTGTCCTTCTTAAACTCCTCTATCGCTTCCTTTAAACTCCCTGGTAACGACTCTACTCCCATTTCTTTTCTTTCTTCTTCACTCGCTTTAAACAGATTCTCATAAATTGGTTCATACTTCTTACTATTCCCCTTGATTCCATCTAATCCTGCTGCCAGTATCCCGGCAATTGCTAAATATGGATTCGCTGCTACATCTACACTTCTTACCTCTGTTCTTGTCTTCATCTTCCTTGCTGCTGGAATCCTTATCATCGTTGACCGATTCGAATCTGACCATGATATATAACATGGAGCTTCAAATCCAGGTACGATTCTCTTATAGGAGTTGACTATCGGATTCGTTATAAAACAAAACCCTTTCGCATGATACAATACCCCTGATATAAAGTCTAGGGCTGTCTTTGATAACTCATTTTTACTGCTCGCATCATAAAATGCATTCTCTTTCTCTTTCGTTAACAGGGAACAGTTTACATGCATTCCACTTCCATTGATTCCTTCTATTGGCTTTGGCATAAATGTCGCATGTAACCCATGTCTTCTTGCTATGTTTTTTACAACCAGCTTAAATGTCTGTACATTATCACAGGCTTCTATCGCTGAATCAAACTTGAAGTTGATCTCATGCTGTCCTGTCGATACTTCATGATGCGCTGCCTCTATCGTAAACCCTATATTCTGTAACGCTAACACGATATCTCTTCTACAATCCTCTGCTGAATCCATCGGTGATATATCAAAGTATCCTCCATGGTCATTAAACTCTAACGTTGGATTCCCTTTCTCATCTAACTTAAACAAAAAGAACTCTGGTTCTACTCCTACATTAAATGAGGCATATCCCATCTCTTTCATCTTCTCTATGTTTCGTTTTAATACGCCTCTTGGATCTCCTTCAAATGGTTCATGCACACCATTTTGTCCTGGTCGGTACACATCACAGATAAATCTTGCTACCTTCCCATAGGAATTATCTTCCCAGCTTAATACCAAAAAGGTTTCTAAATCTGGATGTAAAAACATATCTGCTTCATAGATTCTTACAAATCCTTCTATCGATGACCCATCAAACATTACTTCATTATTTAATGCGTCTTCTATTCGCGTGATAGGTATCTCTACATTCTTTATCATTCCCATCATATCTGTAAACTGCATTCGGATATAGCGGATATTCTCTTCTTTACATCTTTTTCTGATTTCTTCTTTTGTAAAGTGCATGATGCTCTTCCTTTCTAAATACATTTAAGCATATGAAAGAAAAGGAAAAGATTATACATTATTCTATAAACCGTTTTGTAATACTTCTCTTTAAATATACTTTGGTTAAAACACCGCTAAATATGCCTGTAATAAGTGAAAGAATACCTATGAAAGGTAAATAATAAAGAACTGCAGAGGTGGATAATAAAAGAATAGCAATTAGAACTTGTCCTCCTGCATGACTTACAGCACCTAAAACAGATACTCCAATGGGAGAAAATATTTTAACTCTTGAAAAGAAAAACATAATTAAAAAAGATAAAACACCGCCACTTAGTGACATCAAAAACGTTGGAGTTAAAAGATTCCCTCTCAATACTCCCACCAATAAGATTCTCAATACTGCTACCATAAGGGCTTCAGCAGGCTTAAATTCATAAAGCATAACCAAAACAATCATATTGGCCAATCCAAGCTTTACTCCAGGTACAAACACAGGAATAAACGATTCAAGGATATTCAAGATAATTGCTATTGCCAATAGCATAGCTATGACACATAGGCGTTTTGTTTTATTCATATTCCAACATCGACTCCTTTCCCCACAAGTTGAACAACAACTCTTTGAGGTAAACAGGTAATCGTTTGACCAGAAGAACTGATATGTCCCTGATGAACACAAATTTGATCTTTGCAAGTAGAAAATTTAACATATACTTCCTGATTTTCAATAACTATGATTACTTGATTTATTTCAAACTGTCGATTTTCATTGATTTCTAAAACTGCAACTTTTTCTTTTTCATAATAGATATGAACCATTATGTCTTCTTTTTCTCTTAACCCAAAATAAAGAGCAGTGCCCAAACCAATGAGCAGTAAAAGACTTAGGATTAAAATTAAATCATTTCGGATATTACGCATAGGCATCTACTCCTTCACTTTTAAAGAATAGACGATTTTCCTTAGAAAGGATATACTCTAAATTTTTATCCCCTAAAAATTGTTTTAACTGTTCTAATTCCATAGCAAAACATGCTGTTGAATAAGCATCTAATACTTTAGAATCATCCCCTATAATACTTAACGTTTCATAATTCTGTGCGGGATACCCCGTCCAAGGATTTAATAAATGGGAATAATACTTACCATTCATCAAGGTATGCTGTTCTTTTATGGAAGATGTAGCAATAGCTTTCTCTTTAATTTCCAAAGTATAAAAATAGCCCGTTTTTAAAGCTTTAGATAAGCCAACCGTAAAGTTTTCTGTATCTTTACTTCCTAAGACCAAGTTAGAGGAACCAGCATTTAATAAATAATTTTTACACCCAATAGAATCTAAATATTCTTTTGCTTTACTTGTGGCATATCCTTTAGCAATACTACCCAAGTCTAGATTTCCTTGTCCTATTAATTTTATATGTAAATTATCTATTTCAAGTGTCGTGGACTTCATAATATCTAATTCCTTCTGAATCGTTTCATCTGAAGGCATTTTATTTTCTTTTAATGCTTCTTTCCACAAATGGGAAAGACGCCCAATGAAAGGATTCAAATATCCTTTTGTATCTTCTTTCATTTCCATTGCAAATTCTATGAGTTCTTTAAGTTCAACAGAAACCGTCCCCTCTCTTTTTTCATTTAAATCAAAGACATTAAACTCTCGAATTCCTGCTTTAAAATCATTCGCAACCTCATCATATTTATAATATATTTTTTCTACTTCCTTGGAGATGCTCTTGCTATCTTCTACATTATAAAAGGATATAGATATAATTGTATCCATCGCAAAAAAAGTATAGTTCTCTTTATTTACAGGCTTGGAACAGGAGGAAAATAAACATAAAACAAACCATAATATAAGTATAATAAGTTTTTTCATAATGTCCTCCTTTGCTTCTTCCTTTATTATACCTTATTCTATTATAAAAAAAAAGAATAGAATCTTCTTCCCATTTTAAAAGAACTTAATTATATCATATTCAAAATATGCTTTATAGTAAAAAATAATATATTTAATTTTTTAAAATTGTATGATAAAATATAGAAAAAGTTTTTCAAAAGGAAGGGTAAAATGAAAAAAATTTTATTAACATTTACATTATTTATAGGGATGTGTTTCCTACTAATCGCCTGCACGACTAGAGTTGAAGAAGTAACTGTTACCTACCATACCAATTTAGATACTTCTTCTATAATTGAAAAAAACTATGAACTCAATTCTACAATTCAAAGTATTGATTTAGATTTAGAGAAAGAGGGCTTTGAATTTGGAGGATGGTATTTAGATGAGGAGTTCACTACAGAAGTAAAACTCCCCTACACTATAAAAAAAGATACACATTTTTATGCCCAATGGAAACAGATATTCCAAGTTTCTTTTATGTTGGGAGATGAGGTTTATCAAACCATATCTGTTCTAGAAAATCAAAAACTAACCTCTTTACCTGCTCCCAAAGAGGAGGGAAAGGTATTTGTTGGATGGTTCTATGATGAAGAGTTTAAACAGCCTTTTGATGCAGATCAAAGTATAAATGAAACCATTACACTTTATGGGAAATTTGAAGAACAAGATTTAACCATTACCTTTTATGTGGATGAACAAATCTACACAGAAGAAAAAATAAATTATAACGCTACTGCCTCCAATCCAGCACAAGCTCCTCAAAAAGAAGGCTATGTGTTCTTGGGATGGTATGAAAAGGATGCTACTACACCTTATAACTTTCAAACAAGATTGAAAGAAAATTTAACATTATTTGCACAATTCAAAGCTGTAAAAACTTATACTGTAACATTTATAATAGAGGGTGTTGCTCGTACAGTTTCTGTGAATGAAAATGCTATTGTGACACCAATAGAAGTAACAGTAGAAGGCTATGAGTTAGATAAATGGGTGATTGGAAATACTTCCGAATCCTTTGATTTTAATACACCGATTACTCAAGATATCACTTTAACTGCCGTATTAAGAATTAAAACATTCAACGTCATTTTTAAGGATGGAGCTCATATCCTAAATACTCAAACCATATCCTATAATCAAACAGCCTCTTCTGTACCAAACCCAAGTAAACCTGGATATACATTTATAGGCTGGTCCTATAAGGAAACAGAATTTGATGTATTTGATTTTTCCACTAAAATAAAAGATAACTTTACCATTTATGCTTACTATGAAATTAATTCCTACACTGTGACATTCAAAGTTGGCAATTCTATTTTTGCTACAGAGACCGTGGTTTATCATTCTACTGTGACTCCACCAGCGGATATCCCAGCATCTCCTGAGGAGGGAAAGACGTTTGTTGGATGGTTCTATGATGACACCCTATTTGACTTTACTACCAAAATTATTGAATCTATTGAATTAATCGCCCATTTTGGGGATGCACAGATTGAAATCACTAATTATAAAGGCTATAATGAAGGCTTATTTTTTGAAACAAATGCTTTACCCAATACTAGTCCAGAAGATTATGAAGTCCAGTACAAACTAAGTTCTTCTTCGACTTGGAATATTGTGGATCAAGAACTTATACGCATAACAAATGATAAAGTAAGATGTGATGTGGTAGGATTGATTCCAGGTTCTTATCAAGTCAAAATAAATGTATTAGGGAAAACAAGAACTATCACTTGTACAGTTACACAAGATGACCGTTCTGGTTATGCTCACTTTAACTATGAATCAGGCGTTGGAGCCTATAACAATGATGGTTCCCTTAAATCAAACGCCGTAGTTGTTTATGTTACAAACTCAAATAAAAATACCGTAAAAGCTAAAATTGGCTCCAAAGAATATACAGGATTAGCTAATATATTGAAAGCTTGTACAAACTCTTCTTATGCTTTAAATATAAGAATCCTAGGAGAAATACAGACGACACAGTGGAACTTTATGGAACATGGTGCTGGCAGTACTTCTACTCGACAAGAAAATTTAGATAATACATTCAAATATGCAGAGGACCCAACAGGATGGGATACAGGGTCTTCTTCTAACTATAATAAATTGAACGAAAAAGAAATTATCTCCAAAGGGATAAACTCTATGTCAAATGATAAAGCCAAAGGTATAACTCAATTGAATGGCTTAACCAACCAAGTTCTAAGAAGCAAAAAAGCCAATGATAAAGGCGCATATGAATATGATTCTTACTATAATATGCTAGATATAGATGGTGGTTATAACATTACAATCGAGGGAATCGGAACAGATGCTTCTATTTTCCAGTGGGGCTTCACTTTTAAAAAATGTAATTCCATCGAAGTGAAAAATTTACGTTTCTACAATTATACAGAAGATGCTGTTGGTTTTGAGGGTTCTTCTGGTAAACAAAGTAGCTATGGGAATTATTGGATTCATAACTGTACATTCGATTTAGGGGTAAACAATTGGGATGTTTGTTATGAAAATGATAAAAAAGATGGGGATGGTTCAACTGATGTTAAATATTGCCATAACGTTACAATAAGTTATACACAATATAATAAAACACATAAAACAAATTTAATTGGTTCTGGTGACTCTGCCCAACAATACAATATTACTTTACACCATAACTTCTATAATCAAGCTGGTTCTAGATTACCTTTGGTACGTCAGGCAAATATTCATATCTATAATAACTATTATTATAAATCTTCTTCTTATAGCCATTCTATAAGAGCCAATTGTTTTGCGTTTGTAGAAAACTGTTATTATGAGGGTGGAAAAAATCCTTATGAGGTTGTAAAAACTTCAACGTACACTGCAACGGCTATCAAATCCTATAATAATATTTATCAGGGGGTTCAAATCAGTGGGTCTTCTTATAAGGCCGAAAACAATGTTACTTCTAGAACTCAAACAGTAAGCGGGAATTGTAAACCTAATGGTGAGATAGACTATACCAATTTTGATACAAATTCAACTTTATTTTATTACAAAAACAATCAATCCGATGTTTCTGTCTTATTAGATGCTAAAGATGTACCAGAATACTGCAGAACTAGAGCTGGAGTTCTTAAGAGCAATCCTATCACAGGTGATATAGAAGGTGGTAGTCCAACTGATCCAGATACTCCAGAAAATCCTGATTTACCAGAAAACAACAAAGTCATTCTCCATTTTAATGAGGTAACAAAAGATGTAGACTTATCAGGACAAACCATTCAAGGCATAACTTTCAATGGGAAAATTGGTAAAACCATAAAAGCTACCTCTTGTAATGTGACATTAGCTGGTATGAAGTTGACAAATAGTATTAACGTAGGTGGGGCAGGTTCATTAAAAGAATTGAGTGTTGGCTTCACGATAAGTAAAACCGCAAATATAACTGTATACTACGCCAATGGTAGTAATAATGCTGCTACTGCTGGTGAACGGTTTGCTATGCTATGTTCTGCCGCGGGAAATGAAGCTTCTCCAATTGGTTCTACTTTAAACACAGATATTGTTTCCTATACCTTTCAAAATAAAACAGCTGGTGAATACGCTGTAGCTTCCAAAGGTAGTGGATTATATATTTTCTTAATTGTCATCGAATATCTTGAATGACAACATTATACTTATAAAGAAATAAAATCTCTCGAGTTTTTCGAGAGATTTTATATTTCTTTGAAGGGATTCACTTTTTAGAATAAAGGAGAAAACAAATATAAGATATAAGCAATAAATCGTTGCCACTTAGATCTCTTTTTCCATTCTTCATATTTTACTAATTTACTTTCCTTACAGGCTTCTAAAAAATCTTCTTGCATTTTATGTATTTCATCATCCAGTAAAATTAAAGCTCCACACTCATAATGCAAAAACATACTTCTATAATCCATATTTATGGTCCCTATAAATGCATACTTATTATCTACAATTATATTTTTGGCGTGATTGAATCCTTTTGTAAATTCATAAATTTTTCCACCAGCTTTTAAAATATCTCTGTATTGTGATCTAGCTAAATAAAATGCTGTTTTTTTATCAGGAATGCCAGGCATTAAAATTCGTACATCTACTCCGCTTCGTGCTGCCAGAACAATACTTTCTAACAGACTATTATCAATAACTAAATACGGTGTTGAAATATATAAGGTCTTATCTGCACTTGTGATTAAAGAGCGAAATACATCATATCCCACGTTACTAGTGACGGATGGTCCATCTCCAAAAGGCATTACAAAACTGGATTCTTTAGAAATCTGCTGCCGCACATAATAGTTTTCTAATTTTAGAATAGTTCTTGTTGACATAAACCACATTTCTATAAATAAGGAAACAAAGCTGTATACGGCTTCTCCCTCATATTTTCCACAATTATCCCGCCAAAATCCAAATCTTTGTTTTAAATGAATATATTCATCAGCCAAGTTATCCCCGCCACAATAGGCAATTTTCCCATCAATTACTATAATTTTGCGGTGATCTCGATAATTAAAGGCTGGATTTATACTCAAGCCTAATGGGTTATAATTCGTAACCTGACAATTGGGTATTTCTGTAATTTGCTTAATACTTTTTGCTTTCAACGTAGCTTTTGATCCTAAGTCATCATAAATGATTTTGATTTCTACACCAGCTTGCCCCTTTTCTTTAAGAATGGGCAACAAGTGAGATAAAATATACCCCTCACTAAGGATAAAAGTTTCTATGAATATATATTTTTCTGCTTTTTTTACTTCTTCAATAAAATCATCAAACTTCGTTTTACCATCATTTAAAAACGTATATTTGGTATTCTTATAAAGTGGAAAGTCTGTACATGAGTGTATGACTTTGGCATGTTTTGCAGCATTCGGATCCATACGTTCTAATTGTTCAATCACGCCATTTTCAACACTAAACTTCTCAAATACTTTATCTATCTTCTTTTGTTTATATGCTGGAAGCTTTCTACTTCTAGAATTTAATAAATAGAATAAACTAAATGGTAAAGGCATTACCAATATCAATATAGACCATGTTAATTTATAACTTGTTAAAATAGGTTTATGAATGATATGGATAACTAAAAGCAATCCAATCAGTTCAATAATAAGATATAAGACAATATTTAACTGATTATTAAAATTAATCTCAAACATTAAGGCAAAAAGAGAAATTTGGATTGCAAAAACAAATAATGTTAAAACTACTGTTAAAAACCTTTTCCAAATGGGCAAACTTCTTCTTTCATTTTGCGTCATACCTCATCACCTCCTACTTGGTTATAATAAAGGAAACACCAATAGACTCATTTTTGGCTATTAGCTGCATTCCAAAAAAGTCTAACGTTTTTTGAACAATAGACATACCTAACCCAAATTCTCCCTTACTCCCTTTCTCATAAGGTTTAAATGCATGTTTAATAAATTGTTCATCTATAGGATCTCCATCATTGTAAATTCTAAGTCTGTCTTTTCTTAAAACAATTTTTATTTTAGATTTTGCATATCTTTTAGCATTGTCGAAAATATTATCTACTACTGTAAAATAGTTTTCTCGATATCCCTTGAAAAATACATCTTCTTTTAAATCTAATTCTATTTCTAAATTCGTTTGAAATTTATTTACCTCTATAACTTCTTCAACAACTTCTTTCATATTTACATCTTCAAATTCACGGTCTTTCTGTAAATACTCTAAAGAGTTATACTGTAACAAGCGATTCACTTTGTGTTTCAATTTTTCTGCTTGAGCTATAATAATTTTACTACTACTTTCATCTGCCATACCATCTTGTTGTGCTTCAGCATAAGATTTTATTACAGCAATTGGCGTTTTAAAATCATGACTCATATTCTGAAGCATTTCTTGTTTTTGCTGTTCACTTTCTTTAATCTCAATTCTCATTGACTCTAAGGCTCTAGATAATTCTCCCACTTCATCTAAGCCATCATCTATATACTCTGTACCATATCCTGTCTTAGGTAAATTACCAATATGAGATTTTAATCGATGAAGTCGTTTGGCAAAGTTATTTCCCCAGAGGGCAATAAATAATATAGATACACTGATAATAGCTAAAAAGACTAAAATTAATTGTATGGATATAGTCTTTGTTAAATGTGTCACATAAAGTGCATTCGTCACCATAATTGTAACACCGCTATCTTTATGAAAGGTTATAACATAATAGATTGTCTTATCCTCAAAGTTTTTTATCTTTTTAGAAATAATGGAATTTTCTTGTGTACGCTCAATAGATTTTATAATTTCTTGATAATCAGCATCATTGATATATTTTTCAATGTCATCAGAATAAAAAAATCCATCTTTTTTAATCTTAATAAATGCAACTTTCATATCACTGAAATCAACATTTGGATCCAGTGTATGATTATCTACCAAGGCACTATACGTAACTAATCTCGTATAAGTTTCGTTTTCTGCCATAACCTTAATTCTAGATAAAGTGACGGTCGTAAATAACGTAGCAGAAAATAATAAAACGATTAAAAATATAATTGTTATTTGACCAGATATCGATAACTTTTTCATGATTTTATTAACCTGTATCCGAACCCATATATGGTTTCAATTTGAAGATTTGGCATTTTTTGCCTTAATCGACGTAGTAAATCATCCACTACACGATCACTTCCAAAGTAGTCATCTCCCCAAACTGCGTTCAATATTTGATCTCTGTCAAAGGCTTTACCATGATGATCTACAAAAAACAATAAAAGATCGTATTCTTTTGAAGTTAAAGTTAGAACTTCCTTGTCTACACTTACACTTCTTCGATCTCGATCAATCGTATATCCATTGATAACTTCTAAGGTGGTTGTCGTCTTTATCTCATTCCACTGGTAGGTTCTTGTTAAAAGATTTTTAACGCGTAAAACTAATTCACGAATCGAATAAGGCTTAGCCAAATAATCATCACTACCAAGTTCTAAACCCATAATTTTATCAATATCCTGACTACGAGCAGAGGTGAAAATAACTGGCTTCTTTTCATTTTCGCTACGTATCGCTTTGATAAGATCATATCCATTTAGGATGCCAGGTAACATAATATCTAATATCCATAAATCATATGCTTCAGATATTCCTTGTTGTGCTTCTTCTCCAGTTTTATACCATGTAACTTTCCAGCCCTCTGTTGATAAATATTTTATAACTAAGGATGCTAGATTCTTTTCATCCTCTACTAATGCAATATTATACATATATCTTCACCTACTTTATTTATATTATATACCAAAATTCAATAAGGATAAAGGGCAACCTTTACTGGGTTGCCCTTCACCATTGGGAGAGTTATAGTTTGCTTATGAAAAAAGTTTCTATCTATGTAGGGATATTTAGATAGATACTGTCTCTTTAAGACACCTATAGTATACTAAACAATCATAGAAGGAATATCGTAAAAATATGGGAAATTATGTTAATTTAAAAATTATCTTCTAAAATGAGAATCTCTTCTCGTTCCAAGATTTTAATGCACCCATTGTCTAACATCATTTTATCTAACTTCTTTATAAGCTTTGCGTTTTTAAAATGATAGATTAATGCGCCAACCGCATAAGGAAAAATTAAGATTTCTGAAAAAATAATAATTATAATTTTTAAAACTAGATTTAATTTTAAAACTGGATTCTTCTCTTCTAAAATCATACCATCTATCATGCCATTTTCAGTTCTTCCTACATAATAATAGTTTCCATAAAACCTACTATTGGTTAATTTAATTTTAAAGCGTTCGCTCATCGGTGCCGTTGTATCTTCTGTCATATGGTATACATTATGCTTTCTATCTAATATGCTTATTTTAGGAGCAATAAACACATAGATGCCTATCATAATGATAATTCCGCCTATCCCAACACCAAACCATCCATCAAACTTTAAATGATCTCCTTCATGCGCAAAAGACATAATGGCCATTTGTGCCAATGATATTGCTGTAAAAGCAGAACATAAGCTAATTAATTTGATATTACGATAGTAATGCCCTCTACCATAAGCATTTAAACATCCCTTAATCGATACACCAAATTCCACAAAAGCAACCAAAGCCACCAAAGTTCCAAGATACAAGTCATATGTCCGAATAGTAAAGTTTTGCATAAGCGTCATAATCATATAAAGAGAATAAATGATGCCTGCCATTATTAAAAATGTAGCTACTAAGTTGTTTCTAAATTTAAAGCTTTTTCTTTCTGGATGAGTTACACCTCTAAAACACTCCCACCTAGACAACATCAAAAAAAACTGCACAACTGCTGTAGCAAAAAAGACTGGGTTTGCGACAAAGCCTAAAATAATTTTAATCCCTGCTATTAAAATGTTAAAAATAATAGAAAATCTAGCATGAAAAATTGTACGTTCTTCAAAACTAAGTCCTCTATACCATCTGACAAGGCGCTTCATACATTCCAGCTCCAATCTACTCTCATTATACTATAATAACAATCCGCACGTCTAACGTGCGGTTTTTACGCTCCCCTATAAGGGCTTCT